>CAZCTO010000004.1:0-42344 GCA_964501725.1 uncultured Oscillospiraceae bacterium
AACTCCCAATTTAGGAGGTATTTCAGACTTAGTGGAGACGAAATAACTGAAAATATACCTCCCAAATAAGCCAAACTCCCAATTTAGGAGGTATTTCCGAATCGGTGCGCGGTACACTTGCCAGCCCAAATACGTATGTGCTAATCAGGCTCTTTTTGTCGTTCCGGCCGCCCAATATTCATTGCTTTCTGAGCATAAATAAAATCTGATCAGATTCTTTGCAATAATCAATACTTCTATTGCACATTGCTTCGTTTCCCGATGCCTTGAGTCAAAAAGACTGCCTCATCCGACTTTGGTACAAGTCTTTTGAGACAGCCTTCCAAGTTGCTTTAAGAAACAAATTATTCCTTTAATTCCCCGGTATTCACCCACCAGAAATCCTTGAAATAGACGATGGCTCCGCTCAGTGCAAGTCCGAAAACGGTGGCAATCAGAGCGTTCTTAATCAGATTCGGGCTCGCCTGTTGACTGCTTGCGGTCGCTTCGGAAGAAATATTAATGATTGCCGAGGATGTATCCTTCAATGTAAGCGTATCGATTTCGGTTCTCCTCTGATCATACGCCAACATCATACTCTTATCACGGAGAAGTCCGCTGCTCAACAATTCAAAGTCAGTGCTGTACAAGTTATACTCGCTCTTCCGTGATTTCAATTTCTCTTCAAGATCAAGAATCTTAGCATCCAGAGCAGCCAACTCGGAAGACGCGTAAAGCATATTCAGCTGTGCGGAAATATATTTATAGGACAGCATCGTCTCCGACAGCGCGTCTGCGGATAGGCTCAAGGCAATCTGTGTTTCGGCGTAGCTCTCGCTGTTGGCCGGCTCATTTTGACGCAAACCTTCTTCCGATTCGATGAACCCTTCGCTTTTGGCTGTCTCGATGATCAAATCGAACTCTTCGGCTGAAATTCCTTCCTGAGAAGTATAGTAATCCTCAAGTGTCAGCAAGAAATTAGCGTCCGCGGCGATGGAAGTCTCCAGTACTATTCTTCTTGTTTTATTCTCACCGATGTCTTCCGTAATCCGCTCGATATCGATCAGAATCGCTTCGGCGTCATGCTCGGCCAGAAGCAGGTCAAGCGCCGACTTCTTCTCATTGTATGAGGCATTAACTTCTTCGATCTTTCCGTCGGCGAATTCTTTCGCCTTAGCAAACTGCTCGTTGCGTACATTCGTGACATATTGACTGTACGCGGTGCATAGTGTGCCCGCGATCTGTCTGGCTGTATCCGCATCCGAATAGATCACCGTGATGTTAATGAGTTCGGATGACGGGACGTCATTTACTATGATGGCGCCCCGAAGCGCCTCGGGGGTGGTGTTAAGTGACAGGGAATCAATCACCATCTGCATTACTTCGGTTGATTTGATTCGATTCAGGTACTCCGCCTTCGTCGGTGACTTCACATAAAAGAAAGGATCGCTGATGGTCACTTTTTCGGTCAGCACGGCAGTGGTAAGCGGCTGAGGTGACACCGTGATCGAAGCGGTTGCGACATATTTCTTAGGCAAAACGAAGAGGCTTACAACAATGCCAAGAATCAAGGCCGCCGCCGTGAAAATGATCAGAAAAAATTTTCTCTTCAAAAATACCCGGACAAGATCTCTTAAATCCAGTTCATGTGAAACCGTTTTCTCAGGCTGCTTCATTGATTCCTCCTTGAGCGGATTACTCCGGTGAGCAAATCCCTCCGTACCATGGTATGGTCCCCGGCCTTTTACGAAAGACATTATAGCGAAGCCAGTTCACTTTGGATATAGGACAGTGTCAGGAGCTTTTGCTTCACTTCCTCAACACTGAGCATCCCGGTATTGTTCGAGTTGAACTCCGTAACCGCACTGACTTCCTTATTACCGTCGGTAAAAAACTTATTGTAGTTCAGGTCGCGCTTGTCTGCCGGCACGCGATAATAATCACCGAGATCTACCGCATGTACACATTCTTCACCGGTAAGAAGAGTCTCGTGCATCTTTTCACCGTGACGTATTCCGATAATCTTGATCGGGTTATCTGCTTTAAAGAGTTCCTTTACGGCCTGCGCAAGCACGCCAATGGTCGATGCGGGAGCCTTCTGCACCATAATATCGCCGCTTTTTGCATGCTTAAACGCAAAAATTACAAGTTCCACGGCTTCTTCCAGGCTCATAATGAACCGGGTCATGTCAGGATCGGTAATGGTCAGCGGCTGTCCGTTCTTGATCTGCTCCACAAAAAGCGGTATAACGGAACCTCTCGAGCAAAGGACGTTGCCGTAACGGGTTCCGCAGATCAGCGTTTTTTCGGGCTCGATTTTGCGGGACTTCGCCACAAAAACCTTCTCCATCATCGCCTTGGAGGTACCCATCGCGTTCACCGGATAGGCCGCCTTATCGGTGGAAAGACATATTACCTTCTTCACGCCCGCGGAAATTGCCGCCGTAAGCACGTTATCCGTGCCGATAATGTTGGTCTTCACGGCTTCCAGCGGAAAAAACTCGCACGAAGGCACCTGCTTCAGCGCCGCCGCGTGGAACACATAGTCCACACCGTGCATCGCGTTCTGGATGCTGGAAAGGTCGCGAACGTCACCGATATAAAAACGAATCTTCTCATTATTGTAGTGGCGGCGCATGTCGTCCTGCTTCTTCTCGTCTCTTGAAAAGATGCGAATTTCCCCGATATCCGTCGACAGAAACCGGTCCAGTACCGCGTTCCCGAAGCTGCCGGTTCCGCCGGTGATCAGAAGTGTTTTTCCGTTAAACATTGCTATTCCTCCAAAATTCTAATTGCCGATCGGTTTTCTCCACACATTGCGGTTCACAATGCCCGTATAACTCTGAATGATCTTAACAACCTTGGTGCTTACGTTCTCATCAACGTAATCGGGCGTGGGAACGCCGAGATCACCGTTCCTATGCATGGCAACCGCCAGATCAACCGCTTGCAGGACCTGCTCGGTCGTGATGCTTCCGATGATGAAATTGCCCTTATCGAGTGATTCGGGACGCTCGGTACTGGTGCGAACCGACACAGCGGGGAATTTGAAATAAGAGGCCTCCTCCGGAATCGTGCCGCTGTCGGAAACGACGCAGAACGCATTGATCTGAAGGTGGTTGTAGTCCGTAAAACTGAAAGGCTGCATACTTCTGACATTCGGGTGAAAGCGGAAGTCTCTTTGCTCAATAAACTTCGCGCTTCTGGGGTGAGTGCTGTAAATCACCGGCATATCATAGGTCTCCGCCATGGCATTGACGGCATTCATCAAAGCCATAAAATTGCCCTCGATGTCGATGTTTTCCTCGCGATGAGCGGAAAGAAGAATATATTTGCCTTTTTCAAGACGGAGCGTCTTCAGAATTTCGCTTTTTCTGATTTTATCGACATTCACGGAAAGAACTTCCGCCATCGGGGAACCGGTCACATAGGTCCGCTCCTTGGCCGTTCCCTCCATCATCAGATACCGGCGCGCATGTTCGCTGTAGCAAAGATTCACATCCGAGATATGGTCGACAATTCTTCGGTTGGTTTCCTCCGGAAGATTCTCGTCAAAGCAACGGTTTCCCGCTTCCATGTGAAAAATCGGAATCTTCAGGCGCTTGGCCGAAATCGCCGAGAGCGCCGAATTGGTATCCCCTAGCACCAGAAGTGCGTCGGGCATGTACTCCAGAAGCGTGTTATAACTTCTTGTGATAATGTTACCGATGGTTTCGCCGAGATTGCATCCGACCACTTCCAGATACACATCCGGTTCGCGTATCCCCAGATCCTCGAAAAAAATCTTGTTCAGCTGATAGTCCCAGTTCTGACCGGTGTGAACCAAAATATGCTCGAAATACTGATCGAACTTCCGGATCACCTCCGAAAGACGGATGATCTCGGGCCGCGTACCCAATATGGTCATGACCTTAAGTTTCTTCACAGTGGTTCCCACAACTATACCTCCAGAAATGGATCCCGTTTATCCGGGAAAACGCTCATGTTCCGTTATGTCGGCTGACTGATCAGCACCTTTGGATACCCACAATATTGTGCTAGTATCGGGCGGGAATGTCAATAAAATCATCACGCCGCAGTCTCTTCATGACATATGGTCCGGTGCGTTCCGTTAATCCGCCGGCATATAATGAGGATACATGTCTTTATGAAACTTTGTCCATTCCGCCAGTTCACGGATCATGGTTTCATAATCCGGGATGATATATTCAAATTCAAACCTCGTGCGTCGCAGTGATTTGTCCGCCGCCGCCGCATCGGAAGGGATAATCGTCAACTCGTCGTCGCGCAAATAATGATTGAGCAGCCTTAGTAAATCGTATTTACTGATCGGCTCCTCGGGAACCGTATTATATAGTCCGTGGGCCTTCTGCCTTGCGGCGGCTTCCATTGTTTTAGCGAGCTGCAATGTGGTCTGTCCGGTCCAAATCGCTTTGGTAAAGCCATTGATCGTACCGCTTTGCTGCATAAACCAGTTCATCAGCCCGATTCCTTTGGGATTGATATCCGGGCCGATGATAGAATTTCTAAGGGTGATGTTCTTATCGTCATCCAATTCTCCGAGCGCCTTGGAGCGGTCATAGAAAGTCTCCCCGTCACGCAGATCATCTTCCTTATATCCGCCGCGCTTTCCGGAAAAAACGCAATCCGTGCTCATGTGAATAATCTGCGTATCCATGTCACGGGTAACAGAGGCAAGGAAATGCGGAAAATACGAGTTGAGGAACGTCGCGAGTTCTTTATTGCTCTCCGCGAACTGATTAAGTATACCGATGCAATTGATAACGGAATCATACTGCCCTTCCGTAATGATTTCGCGGATTCTTTCCGTATCCCGCGCATTACCGACAATGGATTTGCAGTGTTTCACCGGGTTCATGTCAAACCCGGTCACATCGTGTCCCTGCTCGTTTAAATACATGGAAATGGTATGACCTGCCATGCCGGATGCGCCCATAATCAAAAACTTCATGTTCTCAACCTCTTTTCGCTTTTATGATATGTCTGATGCTGCCGGGTTATCGATTGCTGCGGAAATTTTCTCTTCCTGTGCCGCGCCTTCTTCCGCATAAGTGTCTTCTTCGATCAGTTTCTTCTTGAAAAACGTATGGAACCAGACCGTTTGAACGATCCCGTAAGGCAGTAACGCAATGAAGTTTGCCAGTATGATCACAATCCAATCGTGAGTAAAATACATCAGAATGAAGGAAAGTGCAAACTTGATCAGGACGCCGGCGGTTTGGAATATAAATTGGAGTCGCAGTTGTCCGAGCCCGCACGCAATCGTCGCAATAACACTGTGCCATATAAAGACGCTTCCGAACAGCGCAAAAACAGCCGCATACAGGATATTCACCGAAATGGCATCCGCTCCGAGCCAAAGATTGATAAAGATCTGCATGAACGGAATGATCGCGAGCTGCAAGAAAATGGCCAGCAGCGCAATGATTTTCAGCTTCTTATAAAGAGCTACAATCCAATGGAAGTTTTTCTCTTCGGAGGCTTTGGTAACCGCGGACCAGATCGGAACCATCGCCAGATTAAACACAGTGGCAATGGTCGCGAATATTTTGTTGTAAACCGTGAAGTCCGTCGTATTTTCCGGAACCGAAAGAAAGGAAATCAGAAACTCGCTGGAGTTGATGATGAGCATGAACATAATCTGCAGCCACAGGAATGTACAACCGGTTTTTAAGACTTCCATGGCGTTTTTCCGGCTGAAAAACCGGATGTCGGGAATACAGTGTTTCAGTTTGGTGGAGAAAATGCCCAGCGTTGCTAAAAGGAGCGGCAGATTCACCGCAATGACATTGACCCATGCCAGTGAAATGATGTTGGTTCTCAAATTGTCCGATTTGGCCAGCAAAACATAGAGCAGAATCATCACACCGGAGATCAAGCCGAGGAAATTGGGGATGGCCGCTTTTTGCATCGCGAACAGGATCGATGAAATCAGCTTAAGGACAAGTTGCAGCGCGATTCCGACAAAAATAATCAGTACCATTTCGACCAGTATTTTATTGGAAATAAGATCATTGGAAACGTTGAAAATAACATTCCAGTTAAAACGCGGAACCGCAACGAAGGCCGCCCCGAGTGCGATGACCGATATCAGCACGGACATCAGATACGCGGAGGAAATGTACCGCCTGGTGGCTTTTACATCGCCCTTGACAAGAGGGCCGACCATGTAATTCCGAAGGCCGTTACCGATCCCCAAATCAAAGTTGAGCATCCAGGTAATGATGGAAATCGCGGTATACCATACGCCCAGGATCGTTTTGTCTTCAAAATACCGGAAGTACGCAGGGACGACCAGCATCGTGACTATTAATGATCCGCCCTTTACGAGAAAGGACCCGAAAACATTAATAAGCACTTGCTTACTGTGCTTGTCCGTGCTTTTCAATTGTTGTGTCCACTTGTTTATGATGTTCATTTCTCTCCGTCCGGCGAATCCGGGATACGCCATTTATTATATTCTGTTCAGTTCTGAAAGGATCTTGCCGGCATCGATTCGGGACAGATTGCGCTCCACCGCTTTTCCTGCCCCGGATATACTTTGGATTCCGTATAAGCGTTTCACTTTTGTGTTCTTGACGAACAGTTTCCGGTAGACTCTTCGCGAAAAATCATCGACGGGCTGGCCGATACCGGCTTTCAGCAAGCGCCACCGGCTGATATTGTGCTTCCGGTTATAGTCGCTGAGGACTTCCCCGAATTGCGGGAATTTGCGCCTGCAGTAAGCGGATATGGCCGCGGTATTGAACTTTTCGATCAAGTCATCCCTCTTCAGATCTTTGAGCGCGGCAAGCGCCGTATCCGCCCATATGGTTTCAACGCTGTAAAACCGGGGAACCAGATCGGACCATTCATACGAATCATGGCCGCGAAAATGAGGGGCATCCTCCAGCTTTCCGGTATGTTTCCCCGTGGCCGAATCGGCAGATCCGCTCTGGCGGCACATGCCGGACAGGGTAAGCGGATAGTCAATCGCGACGGCTCTTTTCACGGTGAGCGATAAGGCGACGGCCATATACATATCCGGAGACAGGCCGCCGAAATAGACACCGGTTTTTTCTTTTACAAGATCCAGACATTCGCGCCTTACAATCCCGTGATAGAGTTTTACCATGTCCAGCGACAAGTATTGATAGGCACCGTTTCTGACCAGGCGACTTACCGCCTTAGCGGGACTAAACCATTTGGCTTTCCCTGTCGTCTTATAAATCAGCATATAGCCGTTATCAATCGAGTTGCCGACCGCTTCCGAATTGGGCCAATAGAATCCGGCGTTGAGCTCCGGCTTAATCGCGTCAATATTGTGTTCGGCCGCCCATTTAACTACATCGACAATGAGCGGCGTTATGCCGTCGTCATCTCCGATCATGCACACATAAAGCCCGTCGGATTGACTCACCGCCAGGCTGAAATTATCGACAAAAGAAATGACACCCTGTCTGTAAATGTACTTCATCCGCGGGTCGGAAGTGAACTCCGAAATCATGCCCCGTAATATATCCGTATCGCTGTTATCCTGAATGACGACCTGCACCCTTTGATCCTCCAGGCGCATAATCTGCCGGATCGCATCCAGGGCATACATCTGCCTGTTTTTGGTCGGGATAATGATGGAAAGAAGGAAACTGTCGTTACTGATCATTTTAAGACTCTCCCTTTGCGGGCAGGGTATCGGCGCGCCCGGTATCATCGTAAAATTCATTGAAGACGGCGTCAATCTTTTTGCTGAAATTAAGAAGATTGTGATTCTCCATGGCCTCTCTATAATTATTCTCTTCCAGCTTTTTACGGAGCGCATTATCCGTAAGAACCTGAACGATGCACTTTGCGAGATCGCTCTCATCGCCCGGCGTAAAAGACAGCCCGTTATAATGATCCCTGATGTTCTCGTCCGTCGCGTCGAAACGTGAGATGATGATTGTTTTTCGCATCATTCCCGCTTCGAAAACCGGCCTTGCCTGATGAGGATATTTAGACGGAAAAACGACCGCGTCCGCCGCCTTGTAAAAATCGCCCATATTCGACTGAGGCGCGAACATAGTCACTCTGTTTTCGAGATGGTGCCTGGCGATCAGGTTCCGGATTCTTGTCTCGTAGTTAAGGCCCAGAAGGTTTTTTATCTTTACCGTCAGCGAAGATACAGCCGGCCTTACCGGAAGGAAAAGCACCTTGACGCCGGGGTCGTCGATTCGGGACATGGCTCTCATCAGTACGTCTCCGCCCTTGATGCGGTCAAAACCGCCCATGAAGAGGATGTGCTTATCGGTTCGGTTCAAGTGAAGTTTTTCTTTGGCATCCGACATGTCATAAGGCTCGTCGCTTGTCTTTATGCTGTCCTTGATGACCACGCCCTGATTCGGGCGAAGCCCCGCGGTATTTTTCATGTCATAGTCCGAGATAAACACCACTTTGTCAAAATACCGGACGAGCCAGCGCTTGAGAAGGCGGGTGCGCAAATTGAGCGGTGTATTCAGATAGGTTTCTCTGACAAAACAAATCTTAACGATTCCCTTCCCGATCCGGGGACCGGTCCATGCATGCGTCATGGAATTCACCGCGACATAATCCGGTTTCACCTTCGAAACGACTTCCCGGAGCGCGGGGATACCGCGAGTCAGTATAGACAGAGACCGGATATAGAAGAGCAAATTAAGCTTGGTTACACTGGCTCCGCTGTAGTGGTTATAGAGCGGCAAGGGCTTCTCGGACGTTATGACTTCAATGCCTCTTCCCCGTAGAAGTTCCGCCATCGCAGGCGGCGAGGCAGGACTATATACGATCAGCTGGAATTTCGTTCGATCCATCGAATCCACAATATCCAGAAGACTTTGTCCGGCACCGCCGATCCCGCCGAATACATTAATGAACAACACCTTTTTCAAAACAATTCTCCTTATCAGAACGGCAACGCGCCGAAAACGGTCTGGTAATTGCCATAGTACGGACTCCACTCGGGACTAAGGAAAAAGGACAGATACCTCATCCCGTAAATGGCCAGAATCATGCAAAATACAATTTCCCGGTTGACCTTCAAATTCATTTTTTCCAGAATGGACGGCAGCGCAACGATGAGAAAAATGTCGAAGTACATGCCGACCCTTGCAATCATCACAACCCTGACGGCGACCATGGAAATCGAAACGGCAACGAGGGCCAGTTTTCCGTAAACCATCGCCCTTCCCTCAAGCCTGTTGATATTACAAATCACAATGAGAAAGAGAACTCCTGAAATCAAGGCAGTACGAAGGCCGCTGGACTGACCGAATTTATAATATACCTCATACTGCGGGAAGATCCGGAAAGCAAAGCGCAGTATGATGTCCAGCGCCGGTGTAAAGACAAGCGCAAAGACACCGCCAATCAGCATGACAAGCCATCTCGTTTTGATCTTGGATGCGGTAAGGAAAAAATAGAGCGGCAAAATAATAATCGCGCTTTTGTGAAATCCGGTCGCGACAAGAATCATCAGAATATACGGGATCGGCTGCCTTTTAACGGCAAATTGAATTGCAAAGACAACAAAGCAGATCGCAAGGGTCTGTCGCATTGCAGAAAGATGAATCAGGAACAGATACGGATTCAGAAGAAGTATTAACAAGGCCATCCAGTAAAGACGTACGGGCAGGTTCTTCTTAATTAACATATAGATGGCAACGATATAAATCAAACTGGTGATCGCAACGAGGGCATAGAAACTCGGTGAATAAAGGTTTAGCAGCCGGTAGAGAATATCATGCGGTACGTATACGTATAGGCCTGCGTGAACGTAGCCATACATTTCCCGATATGCTATATAATCATTTCCGAAGTTGTAACGCAGTGCCAGAAACAGATAGAGAAGCATAAAAGAAAACACGAAAAAGTGCCTCTTCCGATTCATGAAAGGGGCGGCCAGGAAAATTGCCAGTACAAAAACGAAATGGGTCAGCATTTTTCACCTGTGTCCTTGCCGGTCTGCCTGATCGGAATACGGTTCTTATCCCAGTTGATGTTTTCCTTGATGATGTTCGCCGGGACTCCTGCGATTATAACATTTGGCTGACCAAATGTCTTTGTGACAATCGCCCCCGTTCCGATAATGGAATCATTGGAAACGGCCGCACCTTTGGTCAAAGTAGTATTATAACTGATCCAAACATGATCGCCCACACTGACATCCCGGGATGGATTGATCCTTTCTCCGTTCATGTCCAATATGGAGTGACTGTCGCCGGTCCTGAAAATAATATCACTTGAAAACAAACAATCCTTGCCGATCCGGATGCTTCTGCCTTCGATACACGCGAGATGGGTGTGTCCGCTTATGGTTGTATGACTGCCGATGCCGATAAAACCGTTATCGTCTTCAAACGAAAAATCCCCGACCTTACAGGAGACATTGTCTCCGATTTCGATCCGGTTATTATTGCCGCAAATCGTGATGGATGAGCGATAGAGGATGCTGTCTTTGCCCAAAGAAATCGTGTTATTATTTCCGGCTATTGAGATTCGGGTACGAAGAAAGAGCGAACTGCCGGTATCGATTTTATTACCCTTCCCCTTGACGCGAACTTTATTCACGCCCGGCAGCCGGTTAATAACCGGCGAGAACGCCGACATGAGTCGTGGATGTTTATTCATAAAACGTTTCAAAGATCCGCCGGCACTCATCGGTTTCCCTCCGTCATTTTCTCGCTTCGGAAATCATGTTCATAATTTTCTCGCATGCAATACCGCTGGTTTTGGTATTCATCACGAACTCTCTGGCGCGAAGTCCGAATTCACGTCTGTGCTGCGCAGGCAGATTCAGCACTTCGTTGATCTTTCCGGTAAGAGCGTTGATCGAGTTATCCCCGACAAAATAGATATAGTCTCTATACTCCTCTGGCATGCCGTCGAGGTCATACGCAATCACTGGGACACCGGACAAAAGATATTCCATTGTTTTACTCGGGAACGAGTACTTTGTATACTCGTCATCACGTTGCCTAGGATTTATCAGCAGCGTAGCTGATGCGATTAACGCCGCAGACTCCTCTGCGGAAATCTGCCCCAGCAGCTGAATGCGCGAATCCTTTTTCACATACTCCCTGATTTCATCCTCGGCATCCCCGCGGCCGCAGATCAGCAGTTCGATACTCGGGTTCTCCAGATTGTGGACTGCTTCCACCAGATTCATGATGCCGAACTTCTGCTTTAGTGTGCCTGCATAAACGATTCTCTGCTTATCTCCAGAGGTGTTGTATGTCGGATCGGACATGGGTTCAGGCAAATTCACGGTTCCTTCCACAACAACATAGGGGCGGGATCCGACACCCAGTCTTTCCTTCATTTGCCGGGTCAACAGGACAAACGAATCGACATAAGCGGCGCATTTCTCGAACATTCGGATGTCGATCTTCTTCATGAGTCTGTATGCGAGTGATTTTTTGGCAAACAGATTCATATATTCCGGGAGATCGGGAACGATCAGGCAGATATGAACGGACGGGTCTTTCTTCTTCGCGTAAACCGCGGCCTGCAGGAAAGGCGTGTGCGGCGAGTATACGATAATCACTTTCTCCGGCTCCTTATCAAAAGCGAAGTTTTTAATGCGTTTGATCAGTGCCCTTTTTCGCGATAAGTTCCGATACCCCCACAAATTGCAGAACGGAACGTATTCGCAGGGTATCGTGTTCTTATACGTATTGCGAAGTCCCTTCACAAAGAGTTTTTTGAATTCTTTGGGAAAAGTGCCGACGAACGGCGCGGACAGGATTTGGAATTTCAAATCCTGTATGCTTTGGAATCCGTCAATGAAGTTCCACTGAAATTTATTCGCCGCATAATGAACCGCACCCTTCGAGTTTCTGAGGATGTCTGCCTCCATATCCGCAGGGAACGGGCCGCCCAAAAATAGCATTTCTTAATTCCTTCCTGATTTCGCAACCACAACCAGTATACCTAAATTATCCTTCATCAAGCAATTGCCCGACCATTCGGATGATTCCCGGATATGTCACTTCTCTGCTGAATTTTTCTTCCGCGAGTTTTCTCGCATTCTTCCCGAGCACCGATCGCTCCGACTCGCTCAGGCCCGCCATCTCTTCGATTGCCGCCGCAAGGCTTCCCGGGTTCTCAGGCTCGTAATTCAAGCCAAAGCGATACTCGTCGAGCATATCCTTCAGTTCCTGATTCTGACTCCCGTTCAGCATGGGCTTTCCGGAAGCCAAATAATCCCCGACCTTATTGGTGATACTTTGCGGCGCCTTTCTCTTGATCGCGTTAATAACCGCATCCGATTGTGCCAGATACTGATTCATCACCGCATGATCGACCCAACCCGTAAACAGCGCATTGCTCTTGATTTTCTTTGCATATTCCTTAATTTCGGCTTCGAGCGGGCCGCTTCCGATAATGATCGGGCGCACACGGATTCCTTTATCACCGGTAAGTTTACAGGCATCCAGCAGTGTGAGGATATCATAGCTGTGTCCGAGGGATCCGATATACGCAATCCGGAACTCGCCTTGCGGCTTACTGATTACGGCCGCAGGAGAAACCGTCTCCTCGATAAAACGATCCGCGCCCGTGCCGATGAAAACGTAGTCCTTGAACCGGGCTTTCCGGTTCTTTCCGGCCGCGACGTCCATATACGTCCTGGATACGGCCATGATTCCGTCCGCCATCGAATAGACTTTATTCGCTTTAAGTTGAATCGGCAGGAACAGCAGACTGCTGATCACCGGTAAGTCCAGATAAAGCGCGTACATCGCTTCCGGCCACAGGTCCTGCACATCAATCACCAACGGGACATGATGTTTTTCCGCAAATTTGCCGGCGACAATTGAGCTGTCCAGGCCGGGCACGCAGGTATACACCAGATCGAATTTCCCGGGTGTGTCTTTGAGAAAACGGGTGAGGCTTTTCGTAAACGACGACATGCTCCGGATTCGCCTCAGACTGATGTTTCGGGTATATCCGATCTCGTCGAGAAGGACTATTTTATACGGGGCGCTTTTAAAAACCTCTTCGTCTTTGCGGAATGTCCGGTCTAGCTCCCTGAACCGGCTGGTCACAACGGTTACATCATACCCCGCTTGTGCAAGCATTTCGGCGATTTGCTTAAACCTGCCCCGATTGCTTCCTTTTTCGCCCGGAAGCTGCGTGAACGCCGCAACGATGAGGATTCTTTTCATTGATCTCTCCCTTGAACCGGTATTACGAGTTGCGCAAGTTCCAAAGATGATAGACCGGGTGACACCCGATCTGCCGGAACCCGCATTTGTGATAGAAGTTGACGGCGCCGGTATTCCGTATTTGTGTACCGACGTGAATTATATCACAACCGCGCCTCGCCGCATCGCTCTCGACCGCCCGCATCAGCGCGGAACCGACGCCCGACTGCCGCGTGCTGCCGGATACCGAAATCAGTTCGACGGTGCATGTCTTATCGGAGTAGGAGTGCAGGAGATACCCTGTAATCTCATCTTTCTCATTTCCGGCAATCGCGAAAAACTTACTGGGCTTCCCGAACGAATTGATCAGCCACTCCCGATGAAGCCGCTCTCCGCCTCTTTTCTTAAGTTCCGGATCCGCGATAAACTTCGAATGCTCAAAAACCGACATCGCAAGGACCTGCTCATCCCGCTCCATCGCTTCAATAATTTGAACCGAAGGATTCATTTCTCCTTCCGCGATCAGCTTCTTTTCGAACCGGATATTCACGTCGGCGAGAAAAGCCTGTGTCTGCGTCCCGATGCGTCGGTCGTTAACCGGATCCGAATTCCGGTTCTCGATCGACACGAATTCGACCCCGGCCATCCCTGAAAGAAGGGCTTCCCACTCGGTGTCCGAAAGCGGCCGCAACAGAACCGCCTTGGCGCAGGAGACACCAAAGAACTTTGTGTCCCAGTCCAAAGCTTTAAAAGTATAGGGCAGATTTAACGCAGTATCACTCATTCTCAGGAGTCCCTTTTGCCTGTTCGGATTTCTCCGGTACAACATACACATTCTCGTGTGAGAAAACGGTCGCAATGGTCTTTCCGATAATCTTAATATCCATCCATAACGACATTTTATCAATATATTCGATGTCCTTCACTATTTTCTCTTTCCAGGGCATCGAGTTGCGGTAATAGGCCTGACTATAGCCGGTAACTCCCGGTTTCACTTCCAGTTTTCTTTCTTCATTGCCCCGATAAAGTGCCCGATGCTCCGGCAGATCCGGCCTGGGCCCGACGATACTCATATCGCCCCGAAGAACATTCAGAATCTGCGGCGTCTCATCAATACTGGTCTTTCTTATGAATTTACCGATCCGGGTCAGCCTCGGATCATCCCCGGCATTGAATGTCGAACCGTCGCTGTTCCGGATGTCCGGCGCGTTCATTTTCATGGAACGGAATTTATACATCTTGAAAATCCTGCCGTTCCTTCCGAGCCTCGGCGCGTTATAAAAGACAGCGCCTTTATCCTCGACAAGAATAAAGGCTCCGACAACAACTAACAGGATAAGCCAAAAAGGGATCGCAATCAGCGAAAAGAGAATGTCCAACAGTCGCTTGATCACATTCCTGTACATTGCAGGATCACGCACGGTTGCCGGCGGCAATAGCTTCCTGATAAGGCGCCAGAACCGACCGGAATGTTTCGATAACGTACTCGATATCCTCGTCACTCAAAAGCGTATGCATGGGCAGTGTGATTTCACCGGCATACATGCGGTATGCATTGGGATAATCCTTTATATCGAACCCGAGATCCATGTAACCGGTAAACATCGGCAACGGCTTGAAATGAACGTTCGTTGATACACCCGCCGCTGCCATCTTCGCGATGATATCATTGCGGATCTGCTCATTGATGCCCGGAATCCAAACCATATATAAGTGCGCATTCGTCTTGAAATTCTTGCCGGAGTGCGCCAGCCTGCGTATTCCCAGCGGCAGTAACGCCTCATCGTATTTCTTAAAAATTTCGGTGCGCCTCTTTAGAAGTCCGTCGAAACGGCTCAACTGAGCGGTCCCGAGAGCGGCCATAATATCGGTCATGTTGCACTTATAGCCGGGGAAAGCAATGTCATACTCCCAGGCGCCCTTGCGCATCTTCTCGCTGGCATCCTTGGTCTGCCCGTGGAGGCTGTAGAGCATAAACTTCTTATACATCGTGCTGTCGGAAATACCGATGTCATTTCTCCATACGACCGCGCCGCCTTCAGCGGTGGTCAGGTTCTTCACGGCATGGAAAGAGAAGCACGTAATGTCCGCAATGGTTCCGCACATCTTACCCTTGCGAACGGATCCGAATGCATGTGCCGCATCCTCAATCACGCAAATACGCCCGAGCTTGCTCTGCAGCAATCCGTTCGCGCGGAAAAGCGATTTCTTCTCCTCGATTATCCGATAAATCGCATCGTAGTCGCAAAGCTTTCCGCCGATGTCGACCGGGATAATCGCCTTGGTTCGTTCGTTAATCAGGCTTCCGAGATGTTTATAATCCAGTTCGAAAGAATCCTTCTCCGTGTCTGCCAGAACGATCTTCGCACCCACATGGTCAATTACCGCCGCGGACGCTGTATACGTGTATGCTGATGTAATGACTTCATCACCCGGTCCGACCTCCAAAATACGGAGAACCAGTTCCATCGCGGAGGTCGCGGAAGACAGGCAGACGGCCTTGGCCACACCGATATAAGAAGCGATCTGCTCTTCGAAGGCCTTCGTTCTCGGGCCTGTCGTAATCCATCCGGACCGCAGCGCCTTGACGACCTCTTCAATTTCCAATTCGGACATGTCCGGAGGTGAAAATGATATATCTCTTCTCTTCATTAAGAAGATCCTGCTCTTTCGATTCTGCAACAATTTCCCGACCCTGATGATGATTCCGTTCGAGCAAGCGATGCCGGGAAAATGGTGAATTTTATTTGTTACATGGTCTGTTAATGACTCACGAACCAATTACTCATAATACACGAAAAGTCACCGACAAGCAAGCGCTTGAGGATATAAAACGAGCAGATTTAAGACGGAAGTAAGGTATTTCTCCACCTTACAGTAATCTTCACGCAGAGGCCTTAAGCCCATCAGCAGTTCCCCTTAAACCACTCCAGATACTCCCCGAGTCCTTCCCGAAGTCCGACCGAGGCCTTAAAGCCCAACTCGCGATACACCTTACCGGTATCCGCCTTACAGTGCAGGACATCCGCCGGCCGCCGCGGCGCGTAGACAATGCCGGTATCGATCCCGGACAGCTCCCGCATCATCTCCGCCAGTCGATTAATGGTAATGCTCTCGCCGCTCCCCAAATTATAGACACCGGTTCCGACCTCCGAAGTCGCCGCCAGGTAATTCGCGATCGCGACATCCCGGACATTCACAAAGTCCCTCGTCTGCTCCCCGTCGCCGTAGATCGTGATCGGTTCGCCCGAAAAAAGCCTTTTCGCGAAAATCGGGATCACATTCCCGTACAAATCAAATCGCTGATTCACACCATAAATATTAAAGTATCGGAGACACACCCCGGTGATATCATAAATGCCGCTATACGCCAGAATCATCTTCTCCGCCGCGAGCTTGCTCACGCCATAGGGCGAGTCCGCATTCTGCGGATGATCCTCGGCAATGGAAGGCGTCTCCAGCTCCCCGAAAATCGCCGCGGACGATGAATACACGATCCTTCTGACCCCGTGCTTCTGCATGCCCTCGAGCACATTCACCGCACCGAGCACATTCGTGCTCGCATCCAGAATCGGATCGTCGATCGACTTCTGTCGCCCGACGCACGCCGCCAGATGAAACACCACATCGACGCCCTCGCAGGCATCCCTTGTCGCCTGCGCGTCGGTGACATCTCCCTCAATAAACTCCACATCCAATCCGTCCAGATTGATCTTGTACCCGGACGAAAGGTTATCGATCACGCGAACCTTCCATCCCTTATCTAAAAGAAAGCGTACTACGTTTGAACCAATAAATCCGGCACCGCCGGTGACCAGGGCTTTGTTTGACATGGGAGACCTGCCTTTCAAAAAGTTAACAACAAATAGAAGCCCGCCTGATAAATAGTTAGCGTTATTTCCGCGACAATATTAACAAGTAATATTAATCGGACAACTGAATTTTCTTTGCCTGGAGGAAGTCACTTACGCTATCCACCTCTGTCCACGAGTAATCACAAATATCGATATAAAATAACTCAAAATTATTTCTGAAAATCATCTGAACCAAAGCATTTTCGTACCACTGATCCTTCATGCCCGCATCAATCATGTCCGTGACTTCATCATGCAATAACAATGCGGAACGCTCGTCGAGTTTAGTCACTCCGGCGTATTCACCGTAATACTCATCCAGGTCTTTGCTCATCACGATGACTTTGTCATCATTGATCTGGACATTATAATCACCGTCAGTGCGAATCGAACTGTCTATCAATACTTTGGGGAAAAGAGTTGGCTTGCATAGAATTGCCTGGATGAGTTTCTCTTCCATGACAATGTCGCCGTTAATAATCGTCACATTAGGTCTTTTCAGATATTCTCGCGCAAACCAAAGGGACGCTATGGAGTTCGTCACATCATAAAACGGATTATACACAAAGGTTACACCCGAGAGTTGCTCCTCAATAGTCCTATGCATGTATCCGACTACAATAATTATTTCAGCACCGGGATCGTTTTTCTGAATCAGAGACACCATCCGTTGAAGGATGGTTGTCTTGCCGTCCAACTTATAAAGTGATTTGGGATGTGATAGCGTTAACGGATGAAGCCTCGTCCCCTTGCCGGCTACCAGAAAAATATAGGTCATGTTCTTTCCTCCGTTCACCATAATAATAGACCGATGCGCATCAAGTCAGACTGAATTGGGAATTCAATTTCAACCCCGTATTTTTGTGCTGATTTAATAATATTCACACCTATGGCTTCCACCGGACTTCTGGCCTTGTATGGGTTGCTGCAACGATCCTTGCCACAGCCATTCTTGCAAAGTTTACAAGACCCACCGATAAAGGAAAGACAGGTAGAATTGTTTTTGTGAAAAAATAACCGTTCCATTTCGAGCAGTGCTTTATGGAGAGTGACAGATGATTCAACTCGCACATCTTCGAGTGTCTCGGGTGTTACCGGCATTTTCAACCAGACCATTGCACTATGTTCATATTCAGCAAGCATCTTCTCATAATCGATTGGTGGAATTTTGGGTGGGCATTTCCAGTTGTTGTTATACCGGGCACAATAGAAGCAACTCATCTTGACCCGCTCTTCAAAAATCAAATCCTTTGAATCGATCTCGATCCCTTGGAGACCCGGATAAATTTTCTGAACTTTCTCTAATGCATACTCGAATGAAACTTCTTTATTCATCTTCCACCTACTTATAAGAATAACCGCCGTCAATATTGATTACAGAACCGTTGATATAATCATTCCCGATAACAGACAAACATAGTTGTGCGACTTCCTCCGGCTTTGCAAAACGGTGAAGGGCGATTTTATCTTCAATGCGTTTTCTATGATCCGGAGTTTTACCTTCCTGCCATGGCGTATCCGTGAATCCCGGAGCGACACAATTGACCGTAATTCTTCTTTCATCACTGAATTCCTTTGTCAGACAACTTGTGAGGAAGTGCACCGCGGCCTTCGAAACACCATACGATATGGACATCGAATGCGGGTATCGACCTAGTAAAGAACCGATAAACAATATCCTTCCGTCGTTGTTCATATGTTGTGAAAATTTCTGAACCGTAAAAAACGGAACATTCAGATTTGTGTCCAAGACCTTATCCCACTCTTCATGTGTAATATCACGGAACCCTGTCCGATCTGTTTTCCCGGCATTGAGAATCAAGTAATCAATCTTAGTAAAACGTGAAAGGATGGCTTCTGCCAACACGTTCAATCCATCTACAGATGACATGTCAGCCTTTATCAGCGCATGCCTACTGCCGTCAGCATCTCCGATCTCTTCTTCGAGTTCTTTAGTTGCTATCTCATCGTTGCTGTAATTAAAAAAAACAAAACACCCCTTATCAAGTAACGCCATACCGATGGCCTTACCGATTCCCTTTGTTGACGCAGTGACCAGTGCGATTTTCATTAATTTTTCTCCGTAGAAATCCGATAGAATTATTCATGCTTTTGCATTAAAGTATACCACTTGAAGTACGGCACCTCAATTTTCTTTTCCGATATTTTCCCCCGCATCTATTTTAATAATTTTATGACGGTTATATCTTTTTTCTTCCGGGGGAGGAGTCATGTAGTCTCCATAGAAATAAGAAAGATAACCATACGCATCTTTGGGTGCAGTGAAACTATGTCCCTCAAATTGTATATCGGCCCGCTCCACCAGCCATTTTTTTCGTATGGATTCTTTGGGGTATACATACGATCCTCCGAATGTTACTACCGTATCTGATTCGATCGAATTATATCGCGTTATACAACAATACAGCATGTTCTTTATTTTATTAGCTGAGAACGGCTTTGTTAGATACGCTAAAGTTTTGTACGTGAATGCTTTAACTTTTTCTCCATCCTCCCAGACCTGATAGTTTTTTTTCAAAAGCAATATACGTTTCAAAATATAGGTCATCGCATTCTGGTGCATTTTCCGGAACTTTCCGATCGGAACATTGTCATACGGAAAAACATCAATATAGATGCCGCTATGCAAATCGGATTTTCCGGCATTATGCTCGATATAAAGTGTTCCGTTCTTTCTAATTTTCGCGAACGGCAATGCAAAACCCGGATCGGTATCCCAAGTCTGCAAAAAATACTCACGTCCAAGGTCACTTTCACAGGCTTTAAGAAACCTTTCAAATTCTGGTCTCAATAAGCCTATATCCATATCATCATCCCAAGGGATGAATCCTTTGTGCCGGACCGCCCCCAGCATTGTTCCTGCAATCAGTGCATACCCAATCCCATTTTTATCGCAAATTCTCCGTACCTCCAGCGCCAATTCGAGCTGAATTTTGTGGACTTTTTGCATAACATTATCAGAATCTGTTTTCTCGATTTGATCTTTCATTTAAAATAACCTTATTCCTCTATAATGAACGCCATGACATGTCGTATCAGAATATCAGAAAAATTCCTTCTTTCGGATGGCGCAACTTTATTCACCAATGCAATCTTGTATAAAATTATTTTCACAGTTTAGACAAGTGGCATACTCGATTGCTAAATACATTTCATTTATACATTTTCATGTAGTAATCTTCGTACTCTCCAGTGATGATATTCTCAATCCATTCCTCGTGGTTTAAATACCATTGAATCGTTTCCTGCATTCCTTGTTCAAATGTATGTACCGGTGCCCAACCAAGTTCTGATTTAATTTTGGTATTGTCGATTGCATATCGTCTATCGTGCCCCGGACGATCCTTAACATAATCAATCAGAGTCTCTTGCTTATTGAGGGCCTTGATTATTAATTTAACTATTTCAATATTTGCTTTTTCATTGTTTCCGCCAATGTTATACTCCTCTCCACTCTTACCGAAATGAAGCACTTTATCAATTGCCGAACAATGATCGAAGACATAAATCCAATCTCTCACCTGCTGCCCATCACCATAAATCGGCAATTTCTTATTCTTTAAGCAATTGATAATCATGAGTGGAATAAGTTTCTCCGGAAATTGATTGGGGCCATAATTATTGCTGCATCTCGTAATGTTCGTAGGTAGTCCATACGTTTGATGATAGGCTCTTACAATTAAGTCAGCACTCGCCTTTGATGCTGAATATGGACTATTCGGCATCAAAGGAGTGGACTCGAAAAATTTCCCCTCGTCATCCAGGGCTCCGTAAACTTCATCGGTAGAAACTTGAATAAACTTGACCCCAGGCAAATATTCCTTGCAATGCTTGTCCTGTTGATTTAACCTCCAGTGTTTTAAAGCAATGTCAAGTAGGACTTGTGTTCCCAATATGTTCGTGGTGATGAATACTTCCGGGTTTTCGATACTCCGGTCGACATGTGATTCTGCCGCTAAGTTAATCACAGTGGTTATATTATACTTCTCGAAGACATTTTCTATTTCGCTTCTATACCTTATGTCCGCTTTAATAAAAGTATAATTTGGATGACTCTCAACCTCTGCGAGGTTTTCCAGATTACCCGCATAAGTGAGTGCATCAATATTAATAATCCGGTATTGGGGATGTTCATGAAGCATAATCTTAACTAGATTACTGCCTATAAATCCGGCCCCACCTGTTATTAGTATAGTTTTCATTTCGTCTCCTAACATTATGATTGCAATGCAATATCCGTTATATATTTTCCATACTCTGTATTTCCACAAGCGCAACCTAATTGAATAAGTTGATTCTTATCAATCCATTGGTTTCTGTACGCTATTTCTTCTATACAAGCAATGTACAAACCTGTCCTTTTCTGAATCGCTTGCACAAATATAGATGCATTAGCTAGGCCATCACAAGTTCCAGTGTCCAACCATGCAAATCCTCGACCAAGCAAATCAACCTTCAAGTTTCCGCTATTTAAATAATCCCTATTCAGGTCCGTAATCTCAAGTTCTCCTCTTGGGGATTTTTCTATTTTCTTCGCTCTTTCAACCGCGCTATTATCATAATAATAGAGTCCTGGCACAGCGTAATTCGTCTTGGGGTTTGCTGGTTTTTCTTCAAGCGATACTACATTCCCGATTGGATCAAATTCAACAACTCCAAACTCATGTGGGTCATTCACATAGTATCCGAAAATAGATGCACCTTCAGTCAAATTGGACGCACGCTCTAGTCTCGGAACAAATCCTTGGCCATAAAAAAGGTTATCCCCCAAAATCAGACACACGTTGTCATTTCCGATAAAGTCCTCACCGACTAATAATGCGTCTGCTATGCCTCTTGGTTTGTCCTGAGTGCAGTATGTGAATTGCATGCCCAAACTTGATCCGTGTCCAAATAAATTTCTGTACAAATTAATATATTCAGGGTTTGAAATAATCAGGACCTCACTGATTTTCGAGAGCATTAAAACACTTAGCGGGTAATATATCATTGGCTTGTCGTATACCGGTAACAATTGCTTGCTTATCGCTTTTGTAATTGGAAATAAACGTGATCCAATTCCGCCTGCTAAGATGATTCCTTTCATTGAGTATCCTCCATATGTTATTTTTATTAAAGACATAATGCCAGAACAAATATGCCATTTGTCCCTCTATTACTTAAACTCCGTAAAAACACGCTCCTTCGAAAACCAAAATTTCTGTTATGTTTGTCGACTCTAAAATTGACCTGCGGACCATTTATGTAAATTCATAAAATTCAGTTCTGAAAACTAAATTTCATTATTTTCCTTATTACGACCTCGCCCATTCCAGTTTGCAGTACATTAAGTGCTTGCTATCACATATTCTACAGACCTATTAGCTTGGTCGATGTTTTTCAAACAGCCTTACTGTCAAGCATCAACGATTTTATTACTTTGGAATCAATCATCCATTCTCACATAAACTTGGTATTATTATATTGCAAATTCCTCATTGGAGGGGCATTTCTCCTTAATTTAAAAGATAAATTTTTGTCTGATTGGCTCTAAAGCTTAAACAATTGTTCGTTATTTTCGAATAATGTTTTTATATCAGTTACCGCCTAGGTATTTTTTGAATTCAGTGTAATCATATATATAATCCTCAACATCATAATAATCCGATGCTACCACGCAAAGAACAGAATCATTATGCAACCATATCATTTCTCTCCAAGTCGGCTTGTCAATAATAACTCCGATAGATGAATTTGATAACTCTATTCTCTCACGTCCATCGGCATTTTCCAGGATTAATAGTATTTTCCCGTATGGGCAAAAGAGCATTTGCTTCAGTTTCTTGTGTGCATGATGACCTCTGCAAACTCCTTCAGGAACCTTTGTAATATAATAAATGCGCTTTATATCGAACGGTATGTCACGATCACTTTCGAAAAAGGACAGTTCTCCTGAGTGTGCAGTAGGAATTGTCTTAATGTGAACAACCTCACACCCAGCAACGCTTTGTTGTTCTTCAAGCATTTCCCCCTTAATTACTGAATACCATTTAAGTTCTTCAACACCGCTATATCGTTCAAGTATATCTTCTGAAATATCTAGTGTTTCATGGAAATTATGTTTCTCATAAAAACGAACAGCCCTGGTGTTCTTTCCGGAAACACACCAATAAACACATGATAGCCCTAACTCATCAAATGCTTTTTTAATGATTGATTTCATGCCAAACCATGCATATCCATGTCCCATTGACTCTTTACGAACTGTAATAGCAAACTCAGCATTTCCAGCATCTCTATCAATGTGTTTTAAACTGACAGTACCCATATATTCACCCGAATCAGATGCAATAGCTAAATGCATATTATCCGCAACAACCTGACTGGTCTGAATGAAGGATTCGCAATCAGCAAGAGACTTCGATGCGAAATTTGTATTTAAATCATGAACAACACTATCATCATGCATCCAAGCAAGAATGAGTGGCGCATCACTAATTTCCAAGTTTCTTATATGCATTTATCTCTCCTCCTTCAAAATTCGTTAATAGAATCAATTACATACTGAATCTCATCTTCTTTCATTCCATAATACATGGGGAGGCTAAGCTCCGTCGCGCTGATTTCCTCTGCTATTGGGAGTTCTCCCTGTTTAATACACAAGTCTGCATAGCAATCCTGCAAGTGAATTGGTATCGGATAGTGCTTATTTGTTCCTATTCCCTTATCATTGAGATGTTTTTCAAGCGCTGACCGTTCATTACATCGAATGCCATATATATGCCAAACAGGTTCACACTTTGCATGAACACAAGGGAGAACAACCTTCGAATTCTTTATACCTTCTGAATATTTAGCGGCAATCATTCTTCGCTCAGCATTCATCCTTTCCAAATGAGGTAACTTTGCCGACAGAAATGCAGCTTGTAGTTCATCCAGTCTTGAATTACTACCTTTATAAATATGGTGATATTTATAATCGGAGCCATAATTTCCTAAAGAGCGAACAGTATCAGCAAGTTCAACGTCATTCGTTACGACTGCGCCTGCATCTCCAAGTGCACCTAGGTTTTTTCCTGGATAAAAGCTAAAACCTGCTGCGTCTCCAAATGTACCAACCTTTTTCCCGTTGTAAGTAGCTCCATGGGCTTGTGCACAATCTTCTACTACTTTTAAGTTATGCTTTTTTGCCACCGCCATGATTGGATCCATATCACAAGCTTGACCGTAAAGGTGAACCGGAATAATGGCCTTAGTTTTAGTCGTAATCTTTTTTTCGATCAAAGATGGATTTATATTAAAAGTTCCGATATCTGGCTCAACAAACACTGGTGTAGCACCAACATAAGTTACTGCTAACGCAGTAGCAATATATGTATTGGAGGGTATGATTACTTCATCCCTCTTTCCTATATCGCACGCCTTCAATACAAGAATCAATGCATCAAGACCATTACCTACTCCTACACATTGGTTAGCACCACAATATTTTGCAAAAACTTCTTCAAACGCCTGATCCTCGACACCACCAATATACTGGCTACGGTTGACGACACGAGTGAAAGCTCCACGAAGTTCGTTATTGAGTTCTTTCTCCATAAGAAGAAACGATGCAAATGGTACATTCACTGTTTGGACCTCCTTATAAATCTTCCATAAGTTTTTTCAATGCTTTAGTCGATTCAACGTTATTCTTCTTTTCGAGTATCCAGTTTTTTGCCTCGATTCCTTTTTGATGAAGCGACTCATCAGGTATTGAGAATATTCGTATCAACTCTGACGACATTCCATCAACAGTTTCGTCACTCAACAAAAAAATATGTGGATAATAATCATTTGGCATTCCCGGTAGTCTCGTAGTTAATAAAGGCGTACCGGTTGATATATACTCCATATTCTTCGAAGGGAAACTATATTTATTAAACTCTGAAGAGGTATACCTCGGATTAATTAATAGTGTTGCTTTCTCTTCCAAATCTATAACCTCATCATTGTTGAGAACCCCGCAGTATTCAACATTTGCATTATTCTTTGCAATCTCACTTAGTTCTTTAGCATATAACCCATCTCCGCACATTTTCAAAATACAATTATCAATATTTGCTTTTAAAAAACCGTCTACCAACATATCCACTCCGTACAATTTATTCAAGCCTCCTGCATAAAAACAAACTTTCGGATTTGATTTATTCACAAGTTCATTCGCATGTTCTTTCATTTTCAAATCAGCAAATCCTTCAACAACGAGATACGGTTTTCTGTGTACATTCACCACGGCACCCATCTCTTTTGTAATAAAAAGATAAGCGTCCGGGCAATTTCTGCAAAGAAACTGAGATAACTTCTGTTGAAAAGAAGGTTTGCTATTTTCGTTTCCAACGTATACTGTCGGCATATCTGTTAAGACGCCCAATATCTTAACTCTTGATATTCTTGAGCCCATATAAGTGGCCAGACAAATGGTTGCATTTAGCAAATCAAGTACCACTGTCGAATTCTTCCGATGTAATTTAGCAACCGAAAAAAAGCAACTAAAAAAAACACAGATGTTTTTAATGACCGGTATATTAATCAAATGAAGATAATTGAAACTGACATTATTTTCCACATCGGGGTCAGGCCTTAGTATAATTGCAGTACTATTGCGACGGTTAACAGGTGGGACAGTTAAAGTAGATACTGCACAATCATTGCACGCTAACCCTTCTGCAATTAACCGAAAATACTTCTGATATTGTTGCCCCATCCTAAAATCCTTAGGAATCAATGCCTCGTATGTAATTTTACTACAAAAATTCGATACAAATACTGTATTCATTTTGCTCTACCCATTTTCATTTAAATAATATTTTTTTCAAAGACATAACCTTATCTCTTTTCATTAATATTAAACTAATCGCTACTATACCATATATTGATAAACCGAAAAGTAAAGTCATATAGTTACCTAGTGAAACATAACGCAAAAATACAATGACTAATTCAAACATGAGAATATAAACAAGGTCAAACATATTAATGTTTATGCCATTATCAACATACCGCTTTATCCATACTTGTGAACCATAATAAAAGGCAATATATGTGACTAATGATGCAATTGATGCATAAAACAATGAGCTGGCAATTGTAACAGCAATCCACGACAAGACTATATTAACAACCACAGCGGTAGCATTTGCAATTAACATAACAGCTTTCATTTTTTTAACCTTGAACGTATTCATTGTAACAAGATTTATTTTGCAGGTAAAAACAAAAATCGGGAATAAAATATATAAATACTGCAATATTCTCTCATATTGCGGATAAATAGCTTTGATTAGGAGGGCAGCAATAAAGTAACCTGCCATCGCTATCGCACCCACAATCGATACAAAAAAGTCTAAAGAATTAATCAAATCACAGTATCTATCATTTGATGACCTTGAGAGTATCGGATAGAAGACTTGGGATACTGCCAAAACAAGGACATTGGCAGCTAACAGCATATTTAATCCAAATGAAAACGCGCCATACTCGGTAATTCCCATATATTCTTTTATCATCAGCTTTGTAAATAGCAGAAATGATGAGTTCAGTGTCACACTTATCATCAGAATTATGCCCTGCCTACAAGTGTTAATTATATGGCGAGGAGATTCTATTGAATGATCAGCGGATCCAAAGGCAATTTCTCGACTCGAAAAAATAAAATAACCCAATCTGATGTATTTTGAAAGTGCAGCTCCCAGAATATAAAATTCTATGTTTTTAACTCTCAATAAAAACAGGGCAATAATGACGATTAATAAAGATATACCCTCGATTCTATTACCTCTTGCATATTGTTTAAATCTCATCGTTCCTTGGTTGATATAACTAAATACTGAGTTCAAACAAGCCGCGGGTGTTTCAATAGCTACAATCAGCAAAATAAGTTGTTCAAGTCCAGATGATACAACTAAGGATACAATCGCTAAAGTACAAGCGCCTACCATAGACAATATAATTGAAGCATTTCTAAAACTTCGAAATAGCGGATAGTTTTCTTTTTCATAATTCAGGTTTGAATACAGTAAGTGAATTCCATCATTAAGGCCACATAATGCAAATGCACAGTATCCTACATAAAGAGTGTGAAGCTGCCAGTAAGAATATTCCTCAACTGCAAGCGTTAAGGGTAGAACGAGATGGACTATGATATTGCCAATAAATACTATTACATTTGAAAATGTTACATTCGCCAAATTACGCAGTTTACTACCTTGTTTTGTCATATAACAAAATGCTCCCAGTTATAGTCTCTCGATTTGATTATTAAATAAACCACTAAAATAAACGCAATAAGTGTATCATATAAACTAAACAAGTTATTATTAGCTGATATGTAAAACATAAACTGTGCATAAAGCACTACTGCAAGAAGCCCAAAAACGTTATTTTCTTGAAGGAATAGTCTCCAGCATGAACCAAAGTAAAGAAATAACACAAACAAGAACACGGGCAACAAATACAAGGTGAAATCATTCGCCAGCCACAAATATGCCGTGTGCCATTGTATGTCATAATGCCAACCTTGAGTTTCATATAGTCTCATTTGATATGTCTCGTTGAACATGTTAATTCCCGTGAGTTCATAAAAATTGCTCATTACAAATCTAGAATTTCCAAGGAAAAACGTCGGACTCCAGGGAAGAGAAATTGACATTTCTAAAGCACAATATCCTTGTGTCAAGTAATGATCCGCAACAGCAAGAGTCGGGTGAAATGATTTAGGGGTTAGGACATTGAAAATACTATTATCATTATATGTAATATTAGTTTTACCAATATATTTTGCACTATAATCTGTGCCAACACGTGAGGACATAGCAAATCCAAATATTCCAATGATAATAAGTACTATAAGCACCGCTACAAGCAAGGTTTTCAGCTTGCCGCTAACATTCTTAACACCTTCTCGATTCGCTTTATGTTTTCTATACGCTGTTACAAACGCCAAAGAAACAGCCAAATAAAATATTTGTCCGATTATTCCGGAATTTGTTGCTGTAATTACGAACTGAACACAGTAAACAACCCAATAAAAAATCGCAAATACTCTATGACTCTTTCTCAGTTTTTTCCATAATATAATAACCATAGGTGTGTAGCACCAAGAAAACCCACTTGTTAACACACTGAACAAATTTACAAGTCGCCATACACCTATAACAGAATTACCTGCAGTATGACTATACATGTATGCTTGGTTAACATCCGAAACCGAAAATTGTATTTTCGAAAGAATCGTAGAAAGACTCAGTCCTTCATATAGACCTGTATAAATAATAAATCTTGGAACTAAGAAAACAACAGCAACCCAAAAACATAGTTTGTAGAACTTCCAAACCATTATACTGGCATCTTCCTTAAAGCTGTTAGATATTTGGTTCTTCACTCCCAACTTGAGTCGAACAACTTTTTTCGTTCCGTAAACAAATCCATAATACATTGCAGCGTTATATAAAATGAGAAGTAAAATGAGAATAAATCTATTTGTATTGGGGTAAGTCCAGACTCCAAATAAATACATTACAATGATAAAAATTGAATATATTATTCCCCACTTAATTGGGAATT
Organism: uncultured Oscillospiraceae bacterium; assembly: GCA_964501725.1. Taxonomy (GTDB): domain Bacteria; phylum Bacillota; class Clostridia; order Saccharofermentanales; family Saccharofermentanaceae; genus CAZCTO01. The sequence goes on from CAZCTO010000004.1 coordinate 28,595, forward strand.
TCATCCATTTGTTTTGCATTCTGTTACTCCTATTTTTTAAGCAAATCAATAAAGTTTCTTGATGATTCTTCGCAAAATCGCTGCACATCCAATCGAAAATGTTCTTAGTATTGCTCGTACAAACAACCCTCGTCGTTTGTATTCATTCGGTACTGTTGAATAAATTGCTTTGAATTGATCTTTTTCTAACTTAGGCAATACACACAAAAGCGCTTGGGCAACCTTTGAAACATAAATACGTAAAAAATCAACATGCGGCACAAATTCGTCATTTAGAAAATTATACAAGTCAACAACTTTTTTGCATTTCTCAAATGCACTATTACTTGAATTATAGTTCTTCGCTGTAACTTTGTTTTTTTGCACCCTATATGCTACACCGTTAATGTCCATGGAAAATATTGGTGACTTTTGAAGAATCAATAAGCATTCTGTTGAATCATCGATAAATGGACTTGCTTTTGGCACAAGTGAAAACAACTGTCGCCCTTCCTCCGTTAAGTAAATATTTCGCATTAACATTCCATGTGTTCCTATGTTTGCGCCGTTTAAATACATCTTCATATTAATATATTTACCGCGATATTTCCTTTTAGGGTAAACCTTAAACGGCCTATCCGTACCATCATATATCCCCTCTACTGAGGTTACGGTGGCAAAAACATCCGGGTTTGCATCAAGAAAAGCGACTTGCTTTTGAATTTTCTCATCGCTTAACCAATAATCATCACCAGATAATGTTGCTATATACCTTCCCATACAATTGCATCTAATCTTATAGTTATTTGCTGATATTCCAAGATTCTTATCATTGAATAATAACTTAATCTTATCCGGATACTGTTGTTGATACCGTAGAAGTATATCTCTTGTACTATCTTGTGAGCAATCATCACCTATGACTATCTCATAAGAATAATCTGTTATTTGAGCAAGGACACTCTCTATTGCTTGTGCAACGTATTTCTCATGAAAATAGGTCATCATAGCAACACTAACATCTAGTCGTGTATCTGTTTTTATTGCATCATTTCCTACCATCTTCGAATCATCTTCTTTCTTTTGTAAATCAGATTATTGCTCAATATAATTGGTTAATTCTTGATGTTCAGATATGCTATTATACATGCTCGCAATTCTCTCACTAACGGTCTTTTATATACGATACACTGAATTTCGATCATTTTTCGCCTCATGTACCATCATACCAAAGGTTTCTTCTATATTTTGGTTGAAAAATGTCCACTAAGTTGCCCGTCTTTGTATAATCACTAGTCGTTAATGTACTAATAAAGAGTTCAATAAAAGTGCACTAATTCAGTAATGCTAAAAAAGCACAGCGAAACCTGCAACAACTTGAGTCAGTTTATGTAAATGTGCTCTGAATACCTTAATGTCATTTTGTTTGCACAAATCCGCTTATGATTCATTTCCCCGAGTGTATTTTCGATTTTGTCGATATACACATTAAAGCGTAATTAATATATTCATCATACAACTTACTATATAACTAAATTTAGTAATAGCCGGATGTGCCTTTCTCCATCCCATATTGATACTTTCCCTTCCAACAGGCATCATTTGAATAAATACATAATCATTGTTAGTTTCACGTTGAAATTCGTCCGGTTATGAGTTTTTCTGGTGATTGTTATCATTTTAAACATTTACTTTTTCATAGACCTACCTTCTGTATACGTCAATGTATTTCTCGATTGCAGCTTCGGCGGAATAATCTATATCTGTCATCTTGCATTCAATTTTTGATAGGATATTTTTTACAGATTCAACATCACCGACCTCAATAATATTATTCGGAATAACACTTTCAACACTACCGCCCGTTCTATATGTTACTACTGGGGTTCCACATGCTTGTGCCTCCAAATTAACTGTTGGATAGTTATCTTCGTATGTGAGATTTAAATAAACGTCTGCCGTTGAATACCACTGAGCTAATTCAGTAACACTGTTCGTGCGTTTGATTCCAATAATCTTTTGAGGAAGTTTCGTGATCTGTATAGAAGAAAGCCCAATTAGAACAATTTGATAAACTTCATCAATCATTGAGGATAGTTTTATAAAATCATTAAGGCCTTTCCTCTCATCCCATACACTTGCAACACCAAGAATTATCTTCTTGCCTTCGAGACCATATCGTTCACACAGTTCGCTCTCTGTACGTTTGAATACATCCAAATCAATCCCGTTGTGAATCACTTCAACAGGATAATCCTTTAAGAAAGAATCCTTCAACAAACTGGAAAGCCAAAATGATGGCGTTACAATCATCAATTTAGGTACACTGATAAATAATTGTTTTTTCTTTTCAAAATTCCAATAGGAATTATCTCTATACAACGATTTGGGATATTGTTTTTTCTGAACACAGCGAGTACAGTGTACTTTCCATTGCACACACTTAATCGCAGTAAAGTGTGTGCAATGCCCGGTAAACGCCCAACAATCATGGAGCGTCCATATGATTTTTTTACCGCAATCTTTTAAGTAACGAAAAAGCACTTCTATATTAATATAATACCCGTGGATGTTATGGAGATGAATGACATCCGGATCAAATACTTTGACCCATTTGATAAACTTTTCTGTGGCTCTTTTCGATCCAAAACCATGATTGTCAAACAAACGAGACTGTATACCATGCATTTTAACATCAAAATCAGCCCCGATCCTTATTGCGTATTTTTTATATTTTTCCGGAACGGTTTCTCTGCCGTAGGCTATTTTGCATTCGTGCCCTTGTGCAGATAGGACATCAGCGATGTCTGTACATATTCGTCCGGTGCTTCGGATGCCGCAGACAGAATTGATTAGCAGTATTTTCATTTTTTTCACTTCAGCTGGCGGATTGTTTTGGTTAAGTTCAGCGACAAACACTATTCCCCTCCCACACTCCACTAATCACCTCAACGTACTGACTTGTGCGTATATCCGTTGCGTATTTCCCCTTACATAGCTTTCGTGCGTTGGTTCCCTTTTTGTATCTTTCTGCATCGTCTTTCTGGGGTTGCCTGATGGGGAGAACCAAGCCAAAATCATTCGTCGCACCAAGACTAAAGACGGCATCTCTTACTACGAGTTCATTGGATAGATCTATTTCTTTATTCATAATACAAATAATCGACTTGTCTGATATCATAAACTGTATGTCCTCCTGCGCTGGTTAAGCTGCTAGTCCTTCACCAAATGATTTGACAAAAACAACTCTAATGCTAATGGTATCCAGATACCCTGTTTCGTGCAGAAAGTCATTCAAATCCGCTTCTCCCCCAAACTATATCACATTACTTGTTGTGCTTATCCAGCAGGTTTAAATACATATCCATAGTGTCCAGAAGTTTCTCTTTGCTAAAAAAAGCATCGTTATACTTTATCCCATTAGTGCCTAACTGTTTGAGATCATCTTTGCTTATTGCAGACATTTGGAGGATATGGTCCGCCAATTTTGAGGCATCACCCGGCTTACTACACAATCCAACTTGCGCGTCATCGATTAATCGTTTCGTTTCCCCCGCCGCCGCCGCAATGATTGGTAAGCCACAAGCCATATATGATTGGAGTTTTGCCGGTATGGTCATGGCGAATAAAGGGTTTTCTGTCAGACATAAGAAAGCGGCATCACATGCTGATAAAAACTCCGGAATTCTTATTGCTTCTTGCCTGGGTATAAAGAGAAACCAATCATTTATTTGTCTTAATCCAATTGACTTCATGAATTCATCCTTATATCTACCGTCTCCAACAATGATGAATCGTACCTGTGCTTCTGATTGTTTTCGAAGAATCTCGGCAGTTTTAGGGAGAATGTCAAGCCCTTGTGCATAGCCGATATTGCCCGCGAAAATAATATTAAACACACCATCAGAAGGAATCTCAGGCACACTTGCATCTTTTTGAGGTTGATAGAAGTCTTCTGCAAATTGTGGCCAACACTCAATTTTCTCAAGTGGGACGCCGCGCGCTGCAATAGCATTCACAAAACTATTGGATGTAGCAAAAATTTTCGTACAACACCTGTAAATTCTGTCGACCATTTTCCCGATTCTTTTTAATATAAATTTGTTTTTTATACCGGCAACGATTTCCACGTTTTCCGGCCATAGATCTTGAACATATATATAGCACGGTATCTTCCTTCTTTTCGCGTACCAGACGCCGGGAAGCGCTTGCGTCATGGGGGAAACTTCGAATATAAATACGAGGTCCGCTTTGATCCGTGTGAACGTTTTCCAGAAGAACCCGGAGATGACAAAAGATAGATAGTTGAGCCCCAACATGATTTTGCTTTTCCCTCTCGGAATGAGTGGAATGCGAATAATGTCAACGCCGTTATAGGTCTCCTTTCTCTTCTTAAATAGGCCGTAACCTTTGTAGTACTTTCCTTCGGGATAATTGGGGATCCCGGTGATTACGGTCACTTTATAACCGCGTTTCACCCATTCGGTACAGATGTCGTTGATCCGAAATTGCTCCGGGAAAAAATACTGTGAGATAACCAAAATATGCTTTCCCAATTAGTTTAACTCCTCCTTGTCACTCTCCGTGGCAATAATGGAGTCATAAAAGTTCTGGATTTGATAATTGGAACTGTACTCGCTAAGGCTTTTTTCGAAAACCATATTCCCGAATGCCTTATTAACCATTCCTATGAAGTGGCCCGTTAGTCGAAGCGCAGGATTGAAGAAACGAGTCAATCTGATCTTTCTGCCATGAGTGCGAGCGATGGCATCCACCATTTCGGATGTACTCACGTATTCTGCATTCTGCGGGAAAAACACGCCCTTCTCGTTGTTTGCAATCATTAGGCGAACAAATTCGCAGAGATTATCGATATGCAGCATGCTTCTCTCGTTGTGAATATTGGGGAAAATCGGCAGTTTTCGGGCGTATTTTGCAAGTGTAGGATAATTACCCTTCGAGCCCTTCCCGTAGATCATCGGCGGTCTTAGAATGACTGTCCCGAATGGGTCCGAATCCATTAGTCTTACTCCTTCTTCCGCCTGAAGTTTGCTCTCCCCGTAGAAATTTGACGGAGTAGGAATTGTAGCCTTTGTAATTATTTTCTCTTTTCCGATAGGGGCGCTGTCGCCGTAGACGATCGCGCTGCTCATAAAAACGAACTGCTTCACGCCTTCTGCCTTGGCCTTCTTCGCCGTTTCGATTGTAATATCCCTGTTTACGCGGAAATAGAGATCCTTCATTTTCGGATCGGAGGAGACATGCGCAATTCCCGCCACATGAAATATAGCATCGTAGCCGGCGAAGCTTTTGGCTTTCCAAGCGTCTCCGATCATGTCGAGGGTGTCGACGGAGTATTCTTCCGGCCACTGAGCGACCCATTTTTCAAATGAGGTGCCGATATAACTGTTCGCGCCGGTGATCAGGATTTTTTTCATGAGTGTGCTTCCCTTTGATGAGGTTTTTCTTCCGCGGGATGTTCTGTTGCGCAGGCCCCGCCCTCGGTAACGCCTCGACTCGAGACAACGGCAAGGATGGTGCAGAAGAAGCATTTAAGGTCCATGCGCACGCCGATTTTTCGGGCATACTCGCCGTCGAGGCGTGCTTTTTCTTCGATTGTTAGCGTGTCTCTCCCGTTAATCTGGGCCCAGCCCGAGAGGCCGGGAAGGACGTCGTTGGCGCCGTATTTATCGCGTTCCTCGATGAGGTCATGCTGATTCCATAGCGCGGGTCTCGGTCCGACGAAGCTCATGTGTCCGACCAGAATGTTCCAGAGCTGTGGAATCTCATCGAGACTGGTTTTACGGAGAAAGCCGCCTACTTTGGTGATGTAGCCGTTCGGGTTCTTGAGCAGATGGGTCGCGGTATCCTTGGGGGCATCTTTTTGCATCGTACGGAACTTGAGGATGGTGAAAAGCGACTTGTGTATTCCCACTCTTGTCTGCCGGAAAAGCACACTTCCCTTGGATTCGAGCTTGATCGCAATACAAATGATCAGGATCAGCGGAGACAGCAGGATAAGGGCGATAATCGAGGCAAGTATATCGATTATGCGCTTAAAAACGAAGTACATCTCCTGCCCCCTGCAAATTGATATGGACAAAAATGACGTTTTATGTCGCTACAAATGATGTAAGAAAATCTAGTCTTTCTTCTCTGTCAGCTTTGCTTCGCGGATGCTGGAATCGCTTCTATGGGGCCGTTGTGCGGGCTTCGGCGGATTAGGCACCGGAGTTTCCATCTTCGGGGCCTCGGGCTTGGGTGCTTTGTGCGAGGTAGCGCGCTTGGCATTTTTACTGTTGGTGCCGTAACCGTAACCGTAACCGTATCCGTATCCGTAGTTTACGCCCTTGACCTTCACATCGTTGAGAACGGCGCCGATAATGTTGGCGTTGGCTCTCTTGAGCGTTTCACTGGCGTGTGTCAACGCTGTCCCGGTGGTCTTGCCACTGCGAACGACCAGAATGACCCCGTCAGCCATCGGAGAGATAATTTGCGAGTCCGGAACCAGAAGCACGGGGGGCGTGTCGAGCACAATATAGTCAAAGTTCTTGGCAAGATCTTCCATCGTGATCTTAAATCGGTCGGAGGTCAGGAACTTCGATGCGTTGACGGGCTTCCGTCCTGCCGTAATGATATACAGGTTCGGCACGGTCATCTTGATAATGAAGGGACGCCAGTCCGAACTCTGACTGATGATATCGCTCAGCCCGCGGGAGTTTACGTAATTGAAAAGCAGATGAACGGTAGGATTGCGCATGTCAGCGTCCATAAGCAGTGTTTTTTTGCCGGATGCCGCCATCGCAACCGCGATGTTGGCGGCAATGGTCGTTTTCCCTTCATTCGGTAGTGAAGACGTAATGATAATGGTCCTCTGCTCGTTGCCGACAAAGGAGAAATCGATGTTCGCCTTCAGCTTTCCGAAAACCGAACTGATTGCCAGATCCGACTTGCGCCCCGAAGAAGAAAGAATTGTCTCGTTGACCCCCATGTTCCCCCCTACTTCTGTTCCCGTGCGATTCTCGGCACGGAAGCTAAGACCGGAATCCCGATCAGCTCAGTGATCTGCTCTTCTGACTTAATAGAGCGGTCCAAATATTCGATTAAAATGGCAATGCCGAAACCCAGCATTAATCCGACCAGAATGCCCAGTACGAGATTGCGCGGACGGTTCGGGGAGACGGGCGTCAACGGCAGAGGTGCCTCATCAATAATCTGGACATTGTCCATCTTCATGATCTCCTTGACCTCTCTCTGGAAAACGGCCGTGAGGGAATTGGCAATCGCCTGGGCGCGGTATGGATTCCCGTCGTTCACGGCGATGTGAATAATCTCCGTATCTTTAGCGGCCGAGACGGTGATCATCTCGCTCAGCTGATTGTTGGTCAACGGAAGTCCGAGACCGGCAATGACTTGATCCAGCACGCGGTTGGTCTTGCATATTACGCTATAGGAGTTAACCAGCTTGACATTAAGCGTGTAATCGTTGTAGGTAAGCTGGTCCTGTGTCGTGTCGACGATCTTGTTGCTGACAATGATGGTGGTCCTTGCCTGATAAACATCTTTCATGACCAGCCAGGAGAACAGACCGGCAATCGTGCCCGCCACAACCGTAACTAAGATAATCAGCCACAGACGCTTGAAAATAATTGCAAAAAACTGTTCAAGTGTCATTCAGTTTCCCCCATAGTAATGTCCTTTTTTTCATACTACACAACACGCGGCCATAAAACAAGCAGAGTCGGCTGACGCCGTCCCGGATCACTCGATCAGTTCCCCGCCCGTGATGAAAGAGTCCTCCCGATTCTCGTTCGTATGGTAGGTCTCGATGACGGCCGTGAAGCAGGTTTTCATATCCTCGCCGGTGTCGAGTTGCTCCAGGAGCCAGTCAAGATTCTTCTTAATCGTCTCCGGCGGCGGACTCTTCACCTTGCCCACATAAATGCCCGGATACCCGGACTGATCCGGCTTCTCTTCGTCAAGGAACAGCTCCTCGTAAAGCTTCTCGCCCGGGCGCAGTCCCGTATATTCAATCTTAATGTCCACGTCCGGCCGATATCCGGAAAGACGAATCAGTGTTCTGGCAATATCATCCACGCGCACCGGCTCGCCCATATCCAGGATGAATATTTCACCCTTCTCAGCCGCATTGCCTGCCATGAGAACCAGTCGTGCCGCTTCGGGAATCGTCATAAAATAGCGGGTGATATTTCTGTCGGTTACGGTAACCGGACCGCCGGCCTCAATCTGCTTCCTGAAAAGCGGAATGACACTGCCGCTGGAGCCGAGTACATTGCCGAACCGGACGGCGGCATAGCGCGTTTTACCGAGTGAATTCAGGTACTGTATCACGTACTCAGCCATTCTCTTGGATGCGCCCATGACGCTTGATGGGTTAACCGCCTTGTCCGTGGAGATCAGAATAAAACGCTTTGCCTGATGATTGAGCGCGGCAAGTGCCGTATTGTATGTGCCGAATACGTTGTTTTTCACGGCTTCGGCGGGATTATTCTCCATCAAGGGAACGTGCTTGTGCGCCGCCGCGTGGAAAACCACCGCGGGCTTATATTTCCCGAAAAGATCATCCAGTCGCTTCGTATCGCGGACCGAGCCGATTTCAACCACGGCATCCACGTCCGGAAAGAGGCGCTTGAGTTCAAGCGAAAGCTCGTATGCGCAGTTCTCATATACATCAAAAATAACCAGCTTTGAGGGATTAAAACGCGCGATCTGCCTGCACAGCTCCGATCCGATCGACCCGCCGCCGCCGGTAACCAGGACGCATCTTCCCTGCAAATATCCCTTGATCTCATCGTCATCCGATTCGCGCTCCGGACGGGACAAGAGATCTGTAATCTCGATGTCGCGGAATTTCGTCGGGCCTTCGCTTCCGATCAGCTCTTTGAGTGTCGGAATCGTCTTAATGGCCGCGTTGGTCTGCGAACAGAGGCGGATAACCTCTCTCCGGTCAGCTTCCTCCGCCGTCGGAAGACAAAGTACGATCATATCAATATCATATTTGATTGCCATGCCGGGAATATCCTCCCGGCCGCCGACAACGGGCACGCCCCGGATAGTCTTCCTGCGCTTGTCCGGATTGTCATCAATCGCGATAATCGGGCGCATCAGCATTTCAGGCATCTCATTCATCTGGCGAATGGTCATCGCGCCGGTCTCTCCGGCGCCGACCACCATGGTTCTTCGCCAGGAAGAACCGAATGCCATGCCGCCCTGAATGTGCCGGACTACCCGATACGCGATGCGGCTCCAACCGCAAAACAACATCACCAGCACGCCTCCGGCAATGGTAACGGTAACCGGCAGTTGTATGTGCAAAAGCAACGTCACTGAATACCCGAAAACCGTCGCAATGATCGAGGCAATGACGATCCGGATCATCTCATCAATACCGGTGGCCTTCCACATCGTACGATAGAGCGAAAACGCCGCGAACACCAGAAGGTATATACCGATCAGTATGAAAATGGCAGTGATAAACTCATGAATATATTCTTGTGAAATCTTGCCGCCAAAGCGGAGAAGAAGCGAACAGAAATAAGCGACAAAAACGCTGACGCAGTCTAAAACAATCTCAAACAACAGAAGCATCCATTGACGGAGAGTTCCTATTTTACGGATGACTCCCCCGGCTGCGTTATTCTTCATGGACTCATTACTCACTGGCATCTTATTCCGCCTATCCATCATTCGCATCACTGCAAGACGCACAATGCAAGACATTAGTAAACAATATCGTGATTATGCTAACGCTTTTCATATACCATTACAAGTACAGAAATAGTACATATTCATGACATATCGGTAATAATATTGTGTGCATTTGCGCCAAATGCAGTGGTAAGAGAAAACTGGACATAGAGTGGGTTGAAATTGGACACGACTCGAGATGCGTACAGGTAATGAGAGCGGCTGTTTTCGGGGGGGGGCGCGTTAAACAAACAATTTTCAGGATCGAGAGAGGAAATACTGCCTAAAAGTAAAAAATGTCCGGGTTAGTACGTACTCTCGCGCCGACGGAGAGTTCGCGAAGTCTAAATTACATATAAAAGCGGAAAAAACTCGGAATTATATGTAATTTTCGCCTTAGTAGAGGGCTCCCACGGTCCAAATTACATATAGAAGCGGAAAAAACTCGGAATTATATGTAATTTTTGCCTTAGCAGAGGGCTCCTACAATCTAAATTACATATAAAAGCGGTAAAACCTCGGAATTATATGTAATTAACGATCTTTGGTTTTGCGTCCGATCCAGTCTTTCTCTGCTTGTGTCTATTATGGTAAAGCTCCTGTCCACTTTGGGTTACGTCTTGTCCAACTGTAAATATCTCCTGTCTATACTACGGAACGCTGTGTACGGTTATCGCTTACCACTGCCAAACAAAAAAGCGGGAAGTTCTCCGGTTGGCGATGCGGTCGCTTTTTTAAATCAATATATCTTTAGGATTATACCATAATTATTTCATCCTGTGGCTTTATCCCGAGCGCTTGTTTTTCGGAGATGAAAAGGTGTTGGGCACCTTATCCTGCGTAGTAAAAATCACAACTCGCCGTATTTTGTCGACGATTACACAAACTCGTTGCACTTTTTGTATCATGCACTCATAATGTCGTTGCTCTTTTTGTAAAACGGCGGTAGAATAGGCTCGAAGAGAATTGCGAGGTGACAAGTTTATGTACAGATCAGCGACGGAACAGCTCTATCGTTGGAAAATGAATCCGCTACGGAAGCCTCTGATTATCCGTGGTGCGCGACAAGTTGGCAAAACGTGGCTTATGAAAGAGTTCGGATCGGAGCAATATCCGAATGTTGTCTATATCAACTTTGACAACAATCCGCCCATATCCGAGCTTTTTTCTTCAGATTACAATACGGACCGAATCATCACCGGGTTGGAAATCTATGCCGGCAAGAAGATTGATCCGGATCAGACACTCCTTATTTTTGATGAGGTGCAAGAAGTGCCGCAGGCACTCAATTCCCTGAAGTACTTCAACGAAAACGCACCGCAATACCACATTATTTGCGCGGGTTCGCTACTCGGAGTTGCTTTGCACCGGGGTGCTTCTTTTCCCGTTGGCAAGGTTGAATTTATGGATCTCGGTCCGATGACTTTTTTTGAATTCATGCGCGCAATGGGCAAGGAGTCATTTACTGATCTTCTTCAAAAGGGCGATTTCGCAATGGCAAATACTTTTCGTCAGGAGTATATCGATCTCCTAAAGTATTACTACTATATTGGCGGCATGCCTGAGGTAGTCAAGAATTTCTCGGAGAATAAGGATTTCTCAGCAGCGAGAGTGATTCAGCAACGTATTTTGGATGCGTATGAGCAAGATTTTTCTAAACATTCGCCAATAGACATTGTCCCACGCATACGAATGCTTTGGAACAGCATTCCCTCACAGCTGTCTAAGGAGAACAAAAAATTCATCTACGGTTTGATTAAGGAAGGTTCCCGGGCAAAGGAATATGAAATGGCTCTGCTGTGGCTGGTTGACTGCGGATTGGTTCGCAAGGTCCATCGAGTAACGACACCAAGTCTTCCACTCAAGGCATACACTGATCTCAAGGCTTTTAAGCTATATCTACTCGACGTGGGGCTTTTATCTTGTATGGTGCACCTGCGTCAGGACACCCTGCTTTACGGAAACAACGTTTTTCGAGAATTTAAGGGTGCTCTTACTGAACAATATGTTCTGCAACAACTTAGTGGGCTTGAAAATATTGAACCTTATTACTGGACGAATGATCGCGGAACCGCTGAGGTTGACTTCATCGTTGACAACGGCAAATCAATCATTCCGATTGAGGTCAAATCAGAAGCCAATTTGCAAGCCAAGAGCCTGAAAATATATATCGAAAAATTCCGGCCTGTCCTGTCAATACGTACGGCAATGACCGAATATCGAATTGATGCACCGCTTATAAATTTACCTTTATGGGCGATTGAGACAATTCAAAATCTGGAATAAGTAAGAAGTTTCCGCTTTTGCATCACGACCGGTAAATGGCGGTGCACGAATCCGGCACCGCTGTTTTTGTAAAAATATTTTGCCGAACATATGAAAATGTTAGGGGGATGTGTTATATTTCTATTCGGTCAAATTATAATTGTTTACGGAAAGGATAGAAAAATGCAAAAATTACGTTCTCTTCTTTCTTCGGTCAAACTTTGTTCTTTACTTGTCATTATTGTTTTGCTGGCAGGTGTCGTGGGGTTCTCGGGCTGCAAAAATGCCAAATCCAAAGAGGTCGAGGTCGACCTGAGCAAGTACATCAAGCTTGATATACAGGGGCGGGATACCGAGGGTACAGCAAAGATCACATTTGATTCCGTTTTGCTGATGGAGGACTTATTGGACGATCCGGACAAAGGCAAATACTTTGAGGAAGAAGACCGCAAGCTCGAAAACCTGATCGAATCGATCACAATTAAGCTGAGCAAAACATCCTCTCTCTCAAACGGCGACACTCTCTCTTATGACGTTGAATTTGATGAGGATCGCGCCGAAGATTTGAAAATCGTCTTTCTGGATCTGGAGGACGTCACGGTGGAAGGACTTAAGGTTCCCGCGAAGTACAGCCCCTTTGACGATGTAACGATCACTTATACCGGTGTTTCTCCTTTTATTGAAGTGGATATCGAGTTCAATTGCTCGCTCGAAGATGCGCTTTACGTTTCTTTCAAAACCGATAAAGAGTATTATTCCAAGGGTGAAACCGTTATCGTCACCGCGGATTATGATGAGTACGACGCGGAAGAGTACAGCTTCGTAATCGTTACGGAAACCGAGAAAGAATATATTGCGGAAGCCGATTACGAATACGTGCTGGAGCCCTCTCAGCTGGTCGATAAGACCGAGCTTTTCACCTACATTTACGGAGAAGTGCAAGATTATGTAACGGCACAATTGAGCACTAACGCCCAGACCTTCTATATCGGATTGGATCTGTTTGATGTAAACGGGTTTGGCGGAAACTATTATGTCGGTAAGCTTGGCGGTGATATAACTGTTGATTCCGCATACCTTCTCACACAGAAAATGGACGAGCCTCCTTTCAAAAATCTTGTCAATGATCTTGCCTTAATCATCAAGGTACCGGTCATCTTCCATGAGATTGATGCAACAACCGTTTATGATGTTTACATCTTTGCCAGGATGCCTGATGTCCAATTGGATGCCGAGGGTAATATTTTCGTAGCCTATTCCGATTTGTATGTCGGAGAAGAGCTGAATACGACGAAGGTAGCCACATATGACGATATCGTCACCGCGAACGTAGACGATTATGATATCACCGAGATCCCTGTCGCGGACATTCCGGCATTTACGAGTGCTCCCGCAAGTACTGATCCGACTGCCGCAACCACACCGGCACCGACTGTAGCGCCTTAATTCTTACAAAAGGTCATATTTGACGGCTGCCTCGGAAGACTTGCAAAAAGTCCGACGAGGCAGCCTTTTTATGTCTATATGCATCGGAAAGCAAATAGTGCAAAATAGAAGTGTTGATTGCTGTAATGAATCTGATCAGAATTCATTTGTGCTCAGAAAGTAATGATATTGGGCGGCCGGAACAACGAAAAGAGCCGGATTGGACCGAATGTATTGGGGCTGGCAAGTGCATCGCGCACCGATTCGGAAATACCCCCTAAATTGGAAGTTTGGCTTATTCGGGGGGTATTTTTTCAATTGTCTCGTCTCCGCCACGCCGGAAATACCCCCTAAATTGGGAGTTTGGCTTATT
>CAZCTO010000004.1:42444-153479 GCA_964501725.1 uncultured Oscillospiraceae bacterium
GCGAGTTTGGCTTATTCGGGGGGTATTTTTTCAGTTGTCTCGTCTCCGCCACGCCGGAAATACCCCCTAAATTGGGAGTTTGGCTTATTCGGGGGGTATTTTTTCAGTTGTCTCGTCTCCGCTAAGTCTGAAATACCCCCCGAATTGCGAGTTTGGCTTATTCGGGGGGTATTTTTTCAGTTGTCTCGTCTCCGCCACGCCAGAAATACCCCCCAAATTGGAAGTTTGGCTTATTCGGGAGGTATTCTTTCAATTGTCTCGTCTCCGCCACGCCGGAAATACCCCCTAAATTGGAAGTTTGGCTTTTTCGGGAGGTATTCCGGCGTGAATTTTTTCCAACAGGCACGAAAATACTGTCGAATTGGTAATGCTCGTATTTACTAGACGGTGCAGTTCAGCGTTGGACTCAAAGAGAACGATCTCGTTAATGATTTTGATTTTCGCCCGGCAATTGAGTGCATCGCGCACTTCGTTTGAGACGGACCCTTCCTTTTCTCTCTGTAATACACCCCCGGGCATTACTTATCCCGGCCTCTCTTATGCCTTCTTCCTGCTGTCTGCCATTCTCTTTTTGAGCGTACTGAGTAATCCGGTCAAAATGATCGCGACCGCAATTCCGACGACACCCTGGAGTGTATTCGGGATCAACTGTGCTGAAGCAACGGCCGGACCGTACATGAAAGGCAGCGATTCAAACGCAAAATATCCGGCAACCATCACGATTTCCGAAAGAACCAGTGCAATCAACTTCACCGGGACTGTAACGGATTCTTTTCTCATCATCGCTCCGGCCAGCAAGCCCATCGCTCCTTTGATCACAAAAGTAGCCGGTATATACGGAACATATCCCGCAAAAAGATCTGCCAGCGCGGATCCGATCGCCGCCGGGAAAAAAGCGACGGGGCCCAGCAAATAGGCACACGTTAAGATCACTCCGTCACCGAGATTGGCGTAACCGACCCCTGTCGGTATCTTGGTGAAGGCCGTAGCCGCAAAAATGAGCGCCGCAAAAACACCGGCCAATGCGATGAATAATGCTTTCTGTCTTGAACTCGCGGCCGCACGTCCGGAAGCGGATATCATCTGAACGGGCTTGTTGTTTTCTTTCATGTTCTGTCCCCCCGACATTTGAAATGGTGTTGCCATTGTATGCCCTTTTTGATACCATTGGAAGTATCAGTTTTAATATTTATAATGGTACCAGTTTAGGTGACTTTACATGACCTATCCGATTTTCACCGACTCGAACGAGCCGATCTATATTCAGCTGTATCGGGCGATTCGCGAGGACTGTCTTCGCGGAGTGCTTGTTTCCGGTGCCAAAATCCCTTCGCGCCGGAGCCTTGCCAAGGAGCTTTGTATCAGCGTAAACACGGTGGACAGCGCCTATCAGCAGCTGGTATCGGAAGGATACATCGAAGCCCGCCCGCGAAGCGGTTTTCGAGTCAGAGAGTTGTCCGCGGGAAGCGATGCGCCGGCGTTCGGGCAACCAACCGCAGACGAAGGAGCCGGTCATCTTTCAGGGGATTTCTTCTCTGAAGACGATGAAGCTCAGCCTGCCGATTCGCCGGATGCCGCGCGTGTCATTGATTTTTCTCCGAACGGCGTGGATCTTTCCGAGCTGCCGGTGACCGGGCTCAAGAAAATTGTCCGTGACGTTTTTTCTTATCCGCCCGGGGAATTGTTCGGCTCCTGCGAGCCGGAAGGAACTCCGGCGCTTCGAAGCTCACTGTGCCGATACCTGTGGCAGTCACGCGGTTTGCGATGCACTCCGGACCGGATCGTGGTCGGTGCGGGCACCGACTATATTCTCCAGTTTCTGGTACAACTCCTGAGCGCCGCGGTTCATATTGAGAGCATCGCCATGGAAAATCCGATGTACAACAAGGCGTTTCAAATCTTTTCGGGCCTTCGCCGGAAAATCCGCCTGATTCCGCTCGACCGGGAGGGTATGGATACCGCGCTGCTGAGGGCCTGTGATGCCAATATTGCGTACGTTACACCCTCCCATCAGTTTCCGCTGGGTATGATTATGCCGGCAGGCCGGCGCGCCGACTTGTTGTCCTGGGCCGCCGGTAGCGATGACAGGTACATTATTGAGGATGACTACGACAGCGAATTTCGCTATTCCGGGCGGCCGATTCCGCCGCTGTGCGCCATGTCCGGTGCCGAAAAAGTCATTTACGTCGGCACTTTTTCCAAATCCGTCGCCCCTTCCCTTCGCGTGAGTTATCTGGTGCTCCCGGGCGAACTGGCGAAGATATGCAAATCAAAGATGTCTCACCTCAGCACCACTGTCTCCGTCCCCGACCAATTGGTGCTTGCGCGGTTTCTCGACTCGGGGATTTTCGAGCGTCATATCAGCCGGATGAAGACACTTTACCGGCGCAAGAGAGATCAACTTCTTCGCGAGCTGACACCGTTTCGCAGCGCCTTTCACATCGGAGGCTCGGATGCCGGACTTCATTTACTGTGCACCGCGCGTCAAAACTTCTCCGAAGAAGATCTGGTCCGGCTGGCCGCGAACGCAGGCGTCCGCGTGTATGGCGTTTCTTCGTACTACCTGAAGGAACCGGGCCGGGTCGTTCCGTCGGAAGCCACCGTACTCCTCGGTTACGGGGGCCTTTCCCCCGAAGAAATTTCGCTTGGAGTACAGGCGCTGGCGGGAGCTTGGCTTTGATCTCCGAACGCTCAGCATCAGGTATCTGATACACATCTTTATTCGCACAATCAGAAAAAAAATAGCCGCCGCGGAGAACCCGGGGCGGCTTTTTCTTCAATTTCATTTAAAGGATCAGCGGTGGCTTGTGAGGCGCTCGGTTTCCTTTGCGATCGCAAGTTCTTCATTGGTCGGGATAATGAGTACTTTGGCAGTCGAGCCGGGTGCGGACAAGTCCATCTCGATTCCGCGAAGACCTTCGTTCTTACTCTGATCAAGCTTAATACCCAAATAATCGAGATCCGAAACGATATCGCGACGGATTTTCCAGTTGTTCTCTCCGATACCCGCAGTGAATACGACCGCGTCAATTCCGCCCATCGCCGCCGTGTAGGCGCCGATGTACTTTTTGCATTGATAGGTAAACATGTCCATTGCAAGACGGGCTCTCTCGTTTCCGTTATCGGCGGCGGCTTCCAGGTCTCTGAAGTCGGAAGATACACCGGAGACGCCCAGGACGCCTGATTTTTTATTCATCAATGAATCAATACCCTTCATGTCCAGGCCTTCTTTTTCCATCAGGAAGGTCACGATCGCCGGATCAATATCTCCGCATCTTGTTCCCATACAGACGCCCGCCAGAGGAGTCAGACCCATTGATGTGTCGATGCATTTACCTTTGTTGACCGCGGTGATGGAAGAGCCATTACCCAGATGGCAGGTAACGATGCGAAGTTCTTCGAGAGGCTTGCCGATCATTGCAGCGGCTCTTTCCGCGACATAACGATGCGATGTGCCGTGAAAGCCGTATCTTCTGACCCGGTACTCGTCATAAATCTCATACGGCAATGCGTACATATATGCTTCCGGCTTCATTGTCTGGTGAAACGCGGTATCAAAAACGGCAACCTGCGGCACACCCGGCATTGCCGCTTCGCATGCCTCAATACCGGTCATGTTCGGCGGGTTGTGAAGCGGTGCCAGCGGGAAGCAAACTCTGATGGCGGCCTTGACGGAGGGCGTGATGATTGCCGAACCGGAGAACTTCTCTCCGCCGTGCACGACGCGGTGTCCGACGGCATCAATTTCCATCATGGAATGAATTACACCGTGCTTCTGGCTGGTGAGTAATGCCAGCACCTGTTCCATTGCTTCTTTATGATCCGGAAGATCAATATCAAGGGTTACCTTGTCCTCGTTGTTACGGCAATGTGCAATGGTGGAATCATCCAGACCGATGCGCTCCGCGCTCCCCTTGGCAAGAACCGTTCCGGTTGAAGACTCGAAAAACTGATACTTAAGTGATGAACTGCCTGCGTTAATGACTAAAACTTTCATGTCTATCTCCTTATATACTATGGGCGGCTCATGATCGGGCCCGTTCACATGGTTTTATCAGTCAATGGCCTGAACTGCCGTAATCGCGGCAACGCCGACGATATCATCGGCAGTGCACCCTCTCGACAGATCGTTTACGGGCTTTGCGATTCCCTGTGTGATCGGGCCGTAGGCCTCCGCTTTTGCCAGACGCTGGACCAGCTTGTAACCGATGTTTCCGGCATTCAGATCCGGGAAAACCAACACGTTCGCCTTGCCGGCGACCGGGCTTCCTTTGGCCTTACTTGCGCCGACGGAAGGAACAATCGCGGCATCGAGCTGCAATTCGCCGTCCAGAACAAGGTCCGGGGCTTTCTCTTTGGCGAGACGTGTCGCTTCAATCACTTTTTCGGTAAGGATCGACTTAGCCGATCCGTAGGTCGAATAGGAAAGCATGGCAATGACCGGCTCGCGACCGACCAATTGCTTAAAAGTTTTCGCGGAGGATATCGCAATCTCAGACAATTCTTCGGCGTTCGGGTTCTCTACAAGGCCGGAATCGGCAAACAGGAACACGCCGTCAGAACCGTATTCGCAATTCGGGACAACCATCATGAACAAGCCGGAAACCAGCTTCGTGCCGGGTGCCGTCTTCAGAATCTGAAGCGAAGGACGAAGCGTATCGGAAGTGCTGTGGCAGGCGCCGGAAACCATTCCGTCCGCGATGCCTTCTTTAACGAGCATAACGCCCAGATACAGCTCGTCTCTCATGAGCTTTTTGCCGGCCTCGCGCGCTTCTTCAATGCTCGGAAACTTATTTTTGCGCATCTGAGCAAACGCCTCGACATAATTCTCGTATTCGGGATAATTGTCAGGATCAATAAAAACAGCCCCTGAAATGTCCCATTCCCCGGCGCCGCTGATGAGTTTTTCTTTGTTCCCGATAAGGATTACCTTCACGATACCCCGGGCCAGTAGTTTTGCTGCTGCCTCGATGGTTCTCGGATCTTCTCCTTCGGGCAGAACAATTGTCTTTCCCGCGGTCTTGGCTTTCTCAATAATCGATTCGATAAAAGTCATAAATAGCCTTCTTTCTGATGGTTTTATTATTCACCCAGATAGTATATAGAAAAAAGACGTATGAAACAATGCACAAACCGCTTTTTTAGTGTAAAAGAACGCTGATTATCGCGACTTCATGCCGAGCAATGTCTGAAGATTATCTTCTGCCGTCACCTGATATCGTTTATCTTCCGCATTCCGGAAAATCATGTATTGGGCCTGGCTGGATGTCGCCGTCGCGAGGCTTCTTTCCAGCCGGGAAAGGGTCCGCAAATAGAGGTCCGTGTCACCTTCGGTAGCCGCTATCTGAAGAACCAGTCCGTATGCTTCGGTCGCTTCGATTTCGGATGTGGGATTTCCGCTGATGATATCATAACTCTTAAATAAATAGCCGCTGTTGAAAATCTGTTCCTTGACCCATGCAAGCGACTGCTTCGGCAGTTTCCCGACCTCTGCCAGATGCAGCATGGTTTTAAGCGAAGGAACCAGCTGAACTTCGGTTTCCTCGCCGGTATAAAAGATATATCCTCCGTACTCCTCCGAAAACGCCAACGCGAAAAGCGGCAGGCTGTCTGACAACAAACCGCCTTCGATGAGTGCCAGCGCATCATCATAGATCGGGCGATATTTCTCGTCCGCCTCCGCCAACATTCGAAAAGCCTCCGGATCCAGCGCCGAAAGCATCAGCGTAGGATACGCTTCGCTGATTTCGGGATTCGCATCAAGATATGCCTTTATGTCCTCCAGTCCGACAAGAATATCCGTGGATTGAAGCGGATCAAACACCCTGTCATGGAGGAACCGGCCATCGTCGTAAATAAGCGCTGCAAGCTCCTCGATTCGCGTCCAGTCCTCTGCCGTTCCCCACTTGGCGTAGTATTCAAGAAGCGCCCTCAGGTAAGCACAGTTTGCTTCAAGGGAGACCCCCGCCGTCAGGTCCGGATCCTCCATCCCCGGGAGAAAATCGTTCCGGGGAGCACTGTCGGAAATGCCGCTGATCTCTGAAATGTCCCGGTAACCGACAATACTTCCGTTATCGTCCGTAAAATTCTTGTTGATTGCTTTTTTAAGCGTGTTGGCGTTCTTCTTGTCTCCTCTGGCGACATAGAGACGCAAAAGGAGAATTTGGTCCGTCGTCTCAAGATACCGGGACTGCGCGGAGCTCATCTTATCGAGCTGTCCGGGAAGAAGATACCAGGAAGTAATGTATGGCGCAGTGCCTTGCTTTTGAATCAGAAGTGTCTTCGTCTTTGAAAGCATATAGGAAGGTGTATATCCTTCCTGATCAATGGCGTCCTGCATTTCCTCCGACAGCGTATATTTCTGTACCTTATATTGGATCCGACGATAAAAAAGCTGCTCACGGAACAAGAGGAGAAGAACGACCGACACGATCAGCAGAAATGTCACCGGGATCAGAATGAACCACTTGAGGTTTTTCCCGTACTTTCGATCTGACTGGTCTTTTGTCTGCATAATTACCTCTTCGCCCGTGAAATGCTATCCGAACGTCACCGGATTGTGTAGAATAGAAATACGTTATCATAAACCCCGTACCGGTTAATTCTACCACAAAACAAGCTTTCGGAAGGAGTCGGATCAGCGATGCGGGTTGTCGGAATTGTTGCCGAATATAATCCTTTTCACAGCGGTCATGAGTATCAAATCAAAAAGGCGCGTGAACTTTACGGCGAGGATACGCCGGTGATCGCAGTCATGAGCGGTAATTTTGTACAGCGCGGCGAGCCCGCGATTGCCGGAAAATGGCTTCGTACCGAGACAGCGTTGCGTTGCTGCGTTGATCTTGTGATCGAGATTCCTTTCACTTTTGCCTGTGCCTCCGCCGAGCGATTTGCTTACGGTGCCATCAGCCTCCTCAACGCAACCGGCGTCGTGACTGACCTTTATTTCGGATCAGAGTGCGATGATCTGGCTTTGCTGTGTTGCCTGTCGGAGGAATACGATGAGGAGAATCCGATATATGTTTCCACACTGCGCGATAATCTGCGCAGCGGACACTCTTATGCCAAATCCAGAGAGCTTGCCGTCTCGGCGCTTTTCAAAGAAATCGGGCGCCCGGAGCTGGGGGAAGCATCCTCCGAGCTGATGCGGATGCCCAACAGTATCCTTGCGCTGGAATATCTGATTGCCATACGCAAGACAAATTCCGCTATCGTTCCGGCAGTGCTTCGCAGGGAGGGTGCCGGCTATCTCAGTTGCGCAACGGATTCATCCTTTGCAAGCGCCACCGGTATCCGGGCGATCGTCCGGAAACATACGGCGGGGGGCCGCACCGACGTTTCCGCGCTTGCCGAAGCATTGAAAGGCAGAATGCCGGACGCCTCTCTTGCCCTGCTTCTTTCCGAGTGGCAAAAAGGGATTCAGCCCGTTTTCCCGTCGACGTTTGTGAATGAACAGATCATGCGAATCCGGTCCCAGTCCCCGGAATCACTGCTTTCCTATGCGTATATGGGTGACAACCTGTCCCTCCGGCTTCGCAATGCTGTATCGCAAATGAGAGACACGTCGCCGGAGCAAATCTTTGACACCTTTCGGGAATTATCCGATACCCGGCGTTTTGCCGCTACCCGTATGAATCGGGCGTTGGTCAGTCTCCTTGCCGGTCAACTCGAAAAGGATCTTTTGGATTTATCCGCGCCCGAGTATCTCCGCGTGCTCGGCTTTTCGGAAAGAGGCCGCAACCTCCTTCGGATCATGCGCAAATCCGCCCGATTGCCGCTCATGGACAAAGCTTCCGATTTTCTGCAGCATTCCGGAAACAGCCGTTTGACGCGTATGGCAGAACTCGACTTGATCAGTGCCGAGATTTGGGGACTTGCCGCAGGATTTCGATACGGCGACGAGTTTGAAAGGCGTGTGATCCGCCTCTCAAAAACAGGCACGGTGAAACCGCACACCCCTGCGGCGGCTGATGAACCATCCGGTCCGCTCCCCTAAAAACTTCAACAAAAAATCCCCGAACTTCCAGGAAGTCCGGGGATTTATCATTTCTGTTAATAAAGATTTCTTATTTCGCAGCTTCGTTCGCGGCTTTCGCTAAACGTGACTTCTTCCTTGCAGCGGCATTCTTATGAATGTAACCCTTGGCAGCAGCCTTATCGAGTGCCAGCTGAGCAACCTTCACGAGCTCGACTGTCTCTGTCGAAGATGCAGCGACGGAGGCCTTCGCCTTCTTGATCACCGTGCGGATCTCGCTCTTCTTCATCTTGTTCGCGGCGGTCTTCTTCTCAGACACCTTCACACGCTTGATAGCAGACTTGATATTCGGCATTTCCTTCACCTCCATCTTCAATTTGCTTTTGACACCAAGCGATTTTATCATGATTCAGGTGTCGTTGCAATAGTTTACGGCTTCAAATCGTCTATTCATTGACATTCGATTTTTTCGAATGGATAATTAACATATAGAATGAAGGAGGGCGTAGCTATGAAAGACAAAATTCTGTCCTTTCTTGCCGCTTTAATTACCGTCAGCCTGCTTCTTACCGGATGCTCCGCAAAGTCAGACAGAACTCGTGAAGATCTCGCGGAAGCCCCTGTCAAAGTGGATCAGGGAGAAGGAATGGCAGATACCGACAACGCTGAGAAAACGGCATCTCCTGCCGTTGATCTCGGGCAAGCCGATAACCAAGGTAAAAAGATCATCTACACTGCCTCGATCTCCATCGAGGTGGATGACGCTACCGAAACGATCAAGGATATTTCCGCAGCGGCAACAGAGCTCGGGGGATATATATCGGATTCTACTTTCAACAGAAACGATGATAATGTCGCCTCCGGCACGATTACGATCCGGATTGAACCGGATCAGTACTCAGAGTTCACTGCCAAAATCGGAACGATGGGTGAAATTCTTGATTCCAGCCTTACTTCTCAGGACGTCACCTACAATTACGTCGATATTGAATCCAGGCTGGCAAACGCCGAAGCTCAGGAAAAACAGCTTCTTGCGATCATGGATAAAGCCACCCTCATCGAAGATATCCTCAAGGTTCGGACCGAACTGAATATCGTTCAACAAGAGATTGAACAGTATAAAGGCCAACTTCGTTATCTGGACAACATGGTCGACTACTCAACGGTAACGATTCGGGTTACCGAAAAATATGTGCCCAAAGCACCGGAAGTCAAAGAGAACGAAGGTGTCATTGCCCGTTGGAGCTCAAGTTATGTCTGGAAAAGTATCGTGAAGGGCTTCAACAACAGTGTTGCCTTTATCGCCAACTTTTTCGGCGGCCTTCTGATTTTCCTCAGTTATGTTCTCATACCGGTCCTCATTATCGGAACGATCGTGTTCATTTTGCTGATGATCCGAAAGAAAATACGTAAGATCAGAGGCAAGGATAAGAAACCCTCATTCCCTTCATACCCTTCCTATCCCGGTGCGAACCCTCCACCGGAAAACACATCCGGTAAAGACCCTGAAGATTCGCAGCAGAAATAATCTTCAAAAAGCACTTCGAATCTTCACGGAGGAACGGCATGATACCGATCAGGAAATACTCGAAAAGTGACGAATACTCTTATGCGCTGGGCGCCACGATATGCATTGAACTTCTGAAAAACCGCCCCGGGAGCGTCCGGGGCGTGTTTTTCCATAGTGAGCTCTCCCCGTCGGACGCAAAGGATCTCGTCGTCAGATTATGCCTGGAACACGGAATTCCGGTGGAGATAAATGACAAAGCCTTCCGGATTCTCTCCCAAAAAGAAAACTGCTACATGATCGCCGTTTTCGAGAAATGCCCGGAAATGGTTTCGGAGGAGCGGCCGCACATCGTTCTGGTTCAGCCCTCAAACGCAGGAAATCTCGGAACGATTATTCGAAGCGCTGCCGGTTTTGACGTGCCCGACCTGATCTTAATTCGTCCGGCCGTAGACATTTTTGATCCTAAGGTCGTTCGCGCTTCTATGGGCGCGGTATTTATCATCCGCCACCGGTATTTTGACTCCTTCGAAGACTATGCGAAAGCGTTTCCCGACAAAAAATTCTATCCCTTTATGCTCGACGGATCTTCGGACATTCGGGAGACTGTTTTCAGCAATAATTTCTCACTGGTTTTCGGGAATGAGGCTACCGGCCTTCCCCGTGAATTTACCGGAATCGGTCAACCCGTAAGGATTTCACACCTGGATCGCATAGACAGCCTGAATCTCCCCGTTGCCGTAGGAATCGGTCTTTACGAGGCCTTCGGGCAGATCAGGAAACAGGCGCACTGACCGGTACTGCAAGATCCGCGCTCTTTATTTTTCGCGAAATGCGGCGGAGCTCAAAGGACATCACCGTCAGGGAAATCAGCAGCGTCAGAAAGTCGGAGACCGGTGACGCGATAAAAATTCCGTCGAGTCCGAGGAAATGCGGGAGAATAAAATAGAGCGGTATCAGGAAAATCGCCTGCCGCAGAAGCGTTATTATCAGTGATACAAAAGACCTTCCGATGTACTGGTAATAGTGACCGGACATGATTTGAAAGCCAAGTACCGGCAAAGCCAGCATCATTACTTTCATTGAACCGGCCGCGATTCTGATCAGTTCCGGATCATCGCTGAAAAAAGCCGCGATCCGGTCGGGCCGCGTCTGAATAATGATTGCCCCCGCGATCGCGATGATGCTCGCGACGGCGACCGCACCGAAAAACGCACTGCGAACGCGCCTGAAATTACCGGCCCCGTAATTATATCCGATAATGGGTTGTACCCCTTGTGCCACACCGATAATCGGCATGATCGCAAACATCGATACCGAATAAATCACCGTAATCGCCGATATTGCCATGTTGCCTCCCAAATCGGACAACTGGCGGCTCGCCGCCATCTGCGCGAAGGAGCCCACGCAATTTACCGCAAAGGCCGATAACCCGATGGAGCAAGCCCGGCGAAGAACGGACCATCTCGGTATCATCGCTTTCAACAGCAAAGGAATCGGTGATGTCTTGCTGACGAAGTATATGATGACGATCAGCAAGGATACGCATTGCGCGATGCCGGTCGCAATCGCCGCACCCTTAACGCCGAGCCCCAATCCGAAATCCATCGTCCACTCCGCGCCAAAAAGCCTGACTGTATATTTTTCGAGGACGAAGAACGGATCCAAAATCATATTCGTAACCGCACCCACGATCTGTGTAACCACGGCCCACGTCGGATGGCCGACGCCGCGCATGGTGCTGGACATGCAGAATTGGATGGAATTAATGATATTGAACATCAAAATAATTCTCACATAGCTGAGTGCGTGCGGCATTGTTTCCGCGTCCGCTCCGAAAGAAGCGAGCAGTTTCTCCGCAAAAATCAAGCCGATAATACTGACCGCCGCGCCGATGATCGCCGACGCCGTCAGACAGTTACCGAGTACCTTTTCCGCCTGATCGTATTTCTTTTCGCCCAGTCGAATCGAAAGCAGCGCCGTCGAGCCAATGCCAACCAGCGCCATAAAAGAAAAAGCGATTGTTGTGATGGGTAAGGAAAGACCCACGCCCGCCATCGCAATCGAACTGTCCGCCATCCGGCCGATCCAGAATCGATCGACGACACCGTATAAAGCGTTGACCACCATCGCCAGAATCGTCGGGATGGAAAAAGTCAGAATCAGCGGAAGGATCGGTTTTGTCGCGAGCACTTTCTCGCGTTCGTGATGAATGTTACCTCCTTCACTGATCTTTGTATCAGTCGGTGTGATTTCAGTGGAAGTTAACTCTATCTTTCCCATCGTGCCCTGCCGTCTCTTAATACTTATTCAAAATAGTTACCGCGCTATTATACACCCAAACGCCGGCAGATTATTTTCTTCTTGATTTTAAATCCTTTAAGAATCTAAAATTAACATGTTTATATTATACTTCCATATGGTAGAATAGATTTGCTAAGGCGACCAATAAAGGAGGTAAGATTATGTCAAGTAATGACGCTAATAGTAGCAACAAGAAAACCTATTGCATTTTAGCTTACATCTTCATCCTATGGCTCGTGGGTATGACTCAAATGCCTCAGGATGAAGATGTCCGGTTTCACGTTAATCAGGGAATCATCCTAACAATCGCAGGCGTAGTCGCATGTGTTATCGCCGGAATTTTTATGTTTATACCCTTCATCGGGCGATTACTGATGGCAACCGTTTCACTTGGCTGGATTGCTCTCGCAATCATGGGCATCATAAATGCGGGCAACGGTGTTCAGAAAGAGCTGCCTGTCATCGGCAAATTCAGAATCTATAAGTAATTCTCTGACCTTCGGGATGATATGTTCATGACGCGAAGTCTTTACGGGCGCACCACTCGGTCCGCACGCAGCAGACTTCGCGTTATTTCGATCATCGATGCTGACTTAATCTTCGCCTCCGCCGGCTTAAGGTCATAAAAATCAAGGCTTTCCGCACACGCCTTCACTTCAACATCTCTGTTGCACAGACACCGGATCCATTCCGACGCGGCATGATTTTCCGACAGCAGCAGAACCCCGCGATGATAGAGCAATACCTCATCCGGAAGAAGCGCACGTTCACAAAGACTTTTCATAAATTGAATCAACAACTCCGCTCCATGTTTCGGATCTGCTGATCCGATTGCGTCCGAGGAAATCGCAACGATCACACGACCGGAGTGCCTGCCTTGCTCATATAGCGAAAAAGAAGTTTCTGTTGTTGTATCCGAATCCCCATGGAGCAGTCCCGGTTCTTTTGTAGCTGCAGGTGCGCCTCCAAACAGAAATAACTCATCATCTTCCATTGTTCTTCCCATCCTCTCCGGAAAGCATCGCGATGGCGCGCGGTATGGCGTCTTTACTGTTTCCCCATGGTTTGTCCTTATTTCGATAATCAAACTTTAATGTAAATCCTTCGACATCATCGATCATTTCGCCGTAACCGGACGCATAAGATGCCGCCAGATCAGCCACGAACTCGGATGCCTGATTCTGTGTGAGATACTTTGCCGCGCCCCGCAAAAGAAAGGCAATGTGTTTGAGACAATGACCCTTCTTTCCCGAAAAAGCCTCCCGAAAAGCTTCGTCTTCAAAATAGAGCCAAAGCAGCACATCCAAGTATCGATCCATCGTAAATTCAATTTTGCTGCAGACGATGCAATCATTCACCCGCTTATCAATCCGGTCAGCCGCGTCACTTAATCTGCGTTTGTATTCGGAATCCCTGCCCTTAAGCATTGTGCGCTTGTCGGGTGCAATCTTGCCAATCGTATCGCCGATATCGGTTGCAAGTTCCTTCAGATGTGTATGAATAATCAGTCCCAACCCGAGACGATTAATCTCTTTCCCGTACAAAAGCAGGTAGTGATCATGACAGAAGCCTGCTTTATTGGTTGCAATTCTCGTGTCGGGTTCCATAAGGGAGGCACCCAGAAAATAATCCGCTGATGTGTTCTCAACATCCGCGCGCAACTTGCACAGCGGGCATGCGCAATCGGATTGGTACGCGTCGTTTACAGGAATGGTATAAATCTTTTCCTTCACTGTGCCGCCTCCGTCAAAGTGTCTTCGTCAGTTGATCGAACATGCACGAGGCGGCTCGCACGAACGTCAACAGCGACGGTATTAATGGATGAATATTCCTCAATATAACGTCCGATTCTTTCCTGCGCCGCCATCAGCACCTCCTGGGCGTTATATCCGTATGCCAGTGCAAGATCGACGCTGATCGCGAAACCATACACACGCTTTTCCGTCCTGAAATGAATCACATCAAATATTCCGGGAATTCTTCGCAGAATAATGCGGACCAGATCCAGAAGCGCGTCGTCCGAAATCGAATATGCTCCGAGGCTCGAAAAAGTCGGACGAACCATCGTTCGCTCCGTATCCGGCGCAAACGTCTGCACGCCGCGTTCTCTGTCCAGCCTTCTGCGTATACGGTTGAGCGGGTCAGAAAAATAGCCTGAGAATTCATGTTTGATTTCCATACTCGGAACGGGAATTGTATGCAGACCTTCCGAGAGACGAGTCTGCTTTGCCTGCTGCATCTCCGATTCCGTACTGATATCTTCGATTCGAATCAACATTGCCGGGGCAGGAAGCCAGAGATTCGCGCAGATTTTTTCGAGCATCCCGTCCGATGTCCCGAGAATCATCAGTGTCGTGGGAAGATGTTCCGCGAGGGCGCGTCGCATGGCCACTGATCGGGTCGGATCGGCAAAAAGCGCCTGCCGGACGGACTCCAGCTTCGTTTTGGCTTTTTTCGCCGAAGAACCGACTACGATCCTGCTGCCGTTAATCAGAAGTCCGTCGTCAATAATGTAGTATATAGCGTTTTCCTTGGCCACTTGAATCGCCCGCGTGCTTTTTCCGGATCCCGAAGGTCCGATGAAAGCAACCACCGTGATCTGAGACAAAAGCCCCCGCATTTTTTTCTCATCATAGGCGGCGTCTTCAATCAGTTTTTCAGCGCGCTGCTGAACCCGATTGTCCCCAATCTTTTCGAACCGCTTAAGCGTCGCCATTAATTCAGGGATCAGGACACGGCTGCGCAGCGGCGTTTGTGAGTGCTCCGCAGCATCTTTTCCTTTCTCTTTAGCCGGTTGCGGTTTTGTCTGCTCCAATTGTGATCCACTCCAAACGCTAAAACTCCGTCAATTCTCCCAATTATGGAAAATTTCCTGAATATCGTCGTTTTCTTCCATCTTTTCGAGAAGTTTCTCCATAAGCCCCGCGGTCTCTTCATCCTCAATCTTAACCCAGGTAATCGGAACGGGTCCGTGAGATGTGTCCGCAAATGTGTAGTTTTTCTTCTCAAGGGCTTCTTTCACCGAATAGTAATCATCATAGGCAGTCACGATTTCAAAATAATCCTCTTCAACAGCGAAGTCTTCGGCTCCGGCCTCAAGTGCGTCCATCATTACCGTCTCCTCATCCGGATACTCGGAAGAATCAACGATCAAGGATCCTTTTTGCTGGAAAAGGAACGAAACACTCCCGGAAACGCCCATATTTCCGCCGTGCTTATCAAACAAGTGTCTCACATCGCCGGCAGTTCGATTGCGATTGTTGGTCAGTGCCCGAACCATAATCGCAACACCTCCCGGTCCGTATCCTTCATAAATATTCTCTTCGTATTCTTCGCCTTCGGCAGATCCGGCGGCCTTCTTAATTGCCCGCATGATGTTGTCATTGGGCATGTTCACCGCTTTTGCCTTAAATATCACATCCTTGAGCCGGAAATTGGATTCAGGATCGGGCCCTCCGTTCTTCACCGCCACAGCAATTTCCTTGGCTGCTTTGGTAAAAACCGCGCCTTTTACGGCATCGGATGATTCTTTCTTCCGCTTGATGTTTGCCCACTTGGAATGACCTGACATAAATACCTCCAATAAATAACTGAATTGTCTCTATTATATCATGCGTTCAACGACCCCATGTGCCGTAAAACGCTAAAAAACACCGGGTTTCAAAATCAGAAAACCGATCAGCGCAAATGCTGCTGTGATGATACCAAGGTACGGCAGGATTTTTCTGCGGCCGGCCAAAACAACCGCCGCAAAGTACGCGGCCGCACAAACCACCGCGGGGGGGAATCCGATCGTCGCGCAGACAGTCACAAGCAAAGAGTCCGCAATTCTCTGTGGTGCGGCTTCCGGTGAAAAATATCGCCTGACGCCCGCAAACCGGATCAGTCCTTGAAAATAGGACCCTTTATCCCGGTAAGCCGGAGAGAAAAGCACTGCTCCCGTCACGGCAACAACACCGATCCCGAGACCCTCTGCAGCCGATAGAAGGGTGCGGGCCGCATCCGCCGGAGAGAAAAAAAGAAGCGCCAGGCGGCACGCAAGTAAAACTCCGATCACGATCGAAGCGCCCGGAATTCCTCTCCCCTTGTCTCTTTGAATCATCATCGCAACAATCACAACGCACACGATCGCAAGCAACAATAATAACCGGATGAATTCGGTGATTCGGATGATCGGGTCGCCCGGAAAAAACAGCCAGTCCCGGCGAACCAGCGCAACAACTGCAAAAACCGCGCCTGTCAGTGCCTCGATCTTCGCATACCGCGATGCGACCGGAGCACCGCAATATCTGCACTTCCCCCGGAGAAACATCCAGCTGAAAAGCGGAACCATATCCATCGCGCCCAATGTGTGCGAGCAACTCATACACATCGAGTGTCCCTTTACTACGGTTCGACCTTCCGGAATCCGATAAATGCAAACATTCAGAAAACTTCCGATGACCAGGCCGAACAATCCGGATTGGATGACGCCAAGAATCGTCAAAACGTCTGCAAACTCCATATTATGTCCTCCGGTTTTGATGATGACTATATATTAGCACAATTCCTTTATTGCCGTAACGAATGCATATAATACGTATTGACATTCAAAATACTTATTCCGTTTACAAAATGTTAAAATATTTTTTCTTTTTCGGGGTTTATCGTGTATTATTTGCGAATCTCAGAGCGTATAATATATTGGTAAATGCCATTTGATTAGTTCATGTGTCTTTAGAGAGTCGTTTGCGGATGATTAACATCATTTTTTAGCGTTCTCTTGACCTGGGGACACTATACAAGTGTCGGGTTTATGGTGTACATTATTGTATAACCGTTTCATTTTACTAAAAATATGTTTTAACCATTTTTTCATTATTTTATCGGTTAATGGAGGACATGATGAAGCGACTGGGTGACATACTGATTGATAGCGGCTTTTTAACCGCTGCCGAGTTGGCAGAAGCGCTTTCCGCCCAACAGGGGACGGATAAGAGACTTGGCGAAGTAATCGTTACAATGGGTCTTCTTTCTGAGCTTGACATTCTAAGAGCGATTTCCAGTCAATACGATATACCGATTATCGACCTCCAGAATGTTGACATTGACCCCGAAGCAACCAAGACGGTAACCGAGCAGTATTGCGAAGAGAACCTCGTTATCCCGATCGGATATGAAGATGGCAAACTGGTTGTCGCGTTGTATGATCCGCTGAATATTCTCGTGACCGATGATCTTCGCTTCCGCACCGGAAACGAAGTAATCGCTATGCTCGCCCCCAAGCAGGCAATTAAGGAAGCAATCAGGACCAACTTCGGCAAAGAGGTTGCCCAGAAAGCAGCCGCTGACCTGGCCGAAGATCTCGATATCGAAGCAATGCGATCACTCGGCGAGCAAATTACGGATGAAGTAAATCAAGCCCCTGTTGTTAAGCTTGTCAATTCAATGATAGAATTTGCGATTCGATCCAACGCTTCCGACATTCATGTGGAACCGATGGAAAACAGAGTTCGCGTCCGAATTCGTATTGACGGTGTTCTTTCTGAAATTATGAGTAATCCTGTTGCCGCCCGTGACGCAATTATTACACGTTTAAAGATTCTTGCAGGCCTCAACATTGCCGAGAAACGAATTCCTCAAGACGGTCGTATACAGACTATCATCAACGGTCAAGCGGTTGACATGCGTGTTTCCGTACTGCCTACCGTTTTTGGAGAGAAGACGGTTATTCGTATTCTTGCAAAGAATGACGCGAACCTGAACCGCAAATATCTGGGTATCAACGCGCACAACAATGAGATGATTGACCGCATAGTCAAAGTTCCGCAAGGGATCTGCCTGATATCCGGTCCTACCGGTTCCGGTAAAACGACAACACTGTATACTCTTCTTGCCGAGAAGAATGATAACGAGACAAACATCGTTACGGTTGAAGACCCTGTTGAAATCCAAATTGCAGGAATCAATCAGGTACAGGTGAACGTGAAAGCAGGAATGACATTTGCCAGCGGTCTTCGCTCCATCCTTCGTCAGGACCCGGACATCATTCTCGTCGGAGAAATTCGTGACGGCGAGACTGCCGAAATCGCAATGCGTGCTGCTATCACCGGCCACTTGGTTTTCAGTACAATCCATACAAACGATGCGGTTTCCTCCATCAATCGTCTGATTGATATGGGGCTTGAGCCTTTCATGGTTTCTTCTGCACTTGTCGGCGTTGTATCCCAGCGTCTTGTTCGCCGAATCTGTACGAATTGCCGGATTGAATATGAGCCGGATGAAATTGAGGTCGGACTCCTTAAGCTGAAGCCCGGACAGAAGCTCTATCATGGCGAAGGTTGCCCCGAGTGTTCCGGTACCGGTTACAAGGGCAGAATCGCGATTCATGAAATCGTTATCATGACTAAGGCAATGAAAGCACTTCTGGACAGGAGAGCCAGCGAAGATGATATGCGCAAGCTGGCTATCAGTGAAGGAACTCAAATGCTTGCCGACTCTGCCGCACAACTCGTTCTCGAAGGGATCACAACGGTTCGCGAGATGAATAAGGTCACATACTCTATCGACTAACAAGGAGGACTGGGAATGGAAGCTTTTTCATTATCCATGGACGCAATTCTTACTGAGGCGGTCAGGCGCCAGGCGTCAGACACGCATATTACGGTTGGCTTGCCGCCGATGATTCGAGTTCATGGCGACTTGATGCCTATGAACACAAATATTCTTACGCAAAGCGATTCGGAATTTTTGTGCAAATCAATGCTCGACAAATCACGGCTTCAGTATCTGAACGAGCGCGGTGAAATTGACTTTTCTTATGTAGTCAAAGACTACAGTCGTTTCAGATGCAACATTTTTAAACAGCGTGGCAGTTACACGTTGGCAGCCAGAACGATTACCACCGAGATCCCCACGTGCGAACGATTGGGTCTTCCGGAGCTTTTCAAGGAACTGTCACTTCGTCCGAGAGGTTTGATACTCGTGACCGGACCAACGGGTTCAGGCAAATCCACCACCCTTGCCGCAATGGTCGGTCATATTAATCAGAACCGTCGTTGTCACGTACTAACACTTGAAGAACCTATTGAATACCTGCACAGACACGGTGAGTCCATGATTAACCAGCGCGAGGTTCATGAAGATACACTATCTTTTGCAAACGCTCTCCGTGCGGCCCTTCGTGAAGATCCGGATGTCATCATGGTCGGTGAAATGCGCGACCTCGACACAATCAGCACAGCGATAACGGCTTCTGAAACCGGTCACTTGGTTATGTCAACACTTCATACCAGCGGCGCTGCCGACACAATCAACCGTATTATCGACGTTTTCCCTCCGCATCAGCAAGATCAAATACGGGTTCAGCTCGGCACCGTGCTGGTCGCGGTTATTTCCCAAACCCTGGTTCCCCGTGCTGACGGTACCGGCCGAATTGCCGCCTTCGAAATACTGCTTGCCAATGACGCCGTTCGCAATTTGATTCGTGAAGGAAAAACTTACCAGATAGACAATACGATCTCCACAAATCTTAAGATGGGTATGTGTTCACTCGATTATTATCTCGCGGAGTTGTGCAAGAAGTCCTTGATCACCCGCGAGGTCGCTTTGTCGCGCTGTAAGAGTCCCGAAGAATTCAGGAGATTCATGTCCAATACAGGAAGTGCGAGTAACGCCTCATCCAAGGGTCTTTTCGATTCTCTTGAGTATTAGGACACACAATTTTAAGGGAGGTTAACTAAATGCCTAATTTCAAATATGAAGTCATCGACGGAGCAGGCAAGATCAGTAAAGGCATAATAGAAGCTGCCAGCATTGCGGATGCGTCAAAGATGCTGCGCGCGGATGGAAGGTTTGTTTCTTCTCTGGCTCAGGATACCGGAACAAGCGTATTGAACATGAAGATCGGCAGTCCTAAGCTGAAGACCAAAGATTTGCTGATTATCTGCAGACAGCTGGCGTCCCTTCTCGGAGCGGGTATTACAATCATTCGAGCTCTGGATATGCTTTACCAGCAAATGGAGAGCAAGAAAGGTAAAGCAGTCATCGGCTCCATCTACGAAGGAATTCAATCCGGTAAGACATTGTCGGAAGCTTTCAGAGACCAGCATAAGGCATTACCGGACATCATGATCAGTATGATTTCTGCCGGAGAAGAATCCGGACGTCTTGATGATGTCATGACGCGACTCGCGAGCCACTTTGAGAAAGATTCCAAACTTAAGAACAAAGTTGCTGCCGCAATGATTTATCCGATTATCCTTGCTATCGTTACCACCTTGATCACACTTGGTTTGATGCTGTTTGTTGTTCCGAGTTTTGCAGTTACTCTGAAGGATTTGGGTACAGAGCTTCCCGGAATAACTAAGTTTGTGTTGAGTATAAGCGACAGTCTTATTGATTATTGGTATATTTACCTGTCCATTGTCCTTTCAATTTATTTCTTCGTCAGATCATACAAGCGCTCTGAAAAAGGCGGTCTTAACTGGGATCGTATGAAGCTCAAAATTCCGATTATCGGGAAATCCGTTAAGGCAACGGCGTCTGCCCGTTTTACAAGAACGATGTCAACTCTCCTCAGAAGCGGTATCAACGTTTTAGAGTCTATGGAAATAACCAGCCGTACTCTCGGAAACCGTTATCTTGAGAAAAAGTTATATGATTCACGTAACGAAATTCGAAAAGGATCTTCAATTTCGAGATCTATCCGCAGTATCCCTGAGTTTCCGAACATGATCTACGCAATGACTGCGATCGGTGAGGAGTCCGGTACGCTTGATTCAATTCTTGATAAAGCAGCTGACTTTTTTGAAGACGAGGCAGACGCGGCGACATCTAAGGTTACCGCCGCTATGGAACCGTTAATGATCATTGTTATGGCAATTGTTATCTTCTTTGTTATCGCCGCTTGCGGCGCCCCGATTCTTTCAATGTCATCCTCAATAATGTAACAATTATCAAGAAACGTTAGCCCGAAAGGAGAAAAGTATGGGAAATCCGTTAAACAGACTGGGGGGTATGGATATTTCGATTGATGCCTCGAGTTCAAATTTGCGAATGGTTGTGGGTGGCTATAATCGCAAATCCGGACTTGTTGTCATCGAAAAATCCAGCATGATTCCCTTGGAGTCAGAGACAATCACCGATGGCGTTGTGTCCGACCAATTCGGAGTCGTTATGGCTCTGAAAAGTTCCCTTGCCAAATTGGACGTTGCTTCCAAGAAAGCAATTTTTACAGTGGAGGGCAGCTATCTTCACACCCGTGATCTTGAACTTCCGGCCGTGCGCCCGGAGCAACTCAAGGACATGATTCGTTACGAAATTCTCGGGCAAAGCTCGTCGAACCGCGATATGGTTGTTGAGTATATCATTTACGGGAAAATTGTCGACGAAGAGACAAAGCAAGCTAAGTACAAGGTTCGCGCAACAGCCATACCCAAGGAAGTAGTAACTGATTTCCGCGATTTAATGAAAACCTGTTCGCTAACCCCCGAAGCTCTTGATGTCAATCCGAATGCAATTCGAAAGCTTTTTAGAACAGGTGTTGTTAACGGTTCAGTTAACCTTGAATCGAATACACTGTTGCTTATTGAACTTTCCAGCAAGACCACCAACATAACTGTTCTCGATAAAGGCTTCCCGGTTCTCACTCGCAGACTCCAGTTTGGTCACTCCAACATTCGCCAGGTTGCCGAGACCGTTAAGAAAGTTCAGAGCAACGCTGCCGATAAGACCTCCATTCTTACCCGCCGTCTGCAAGTAGTAAAAGGGGAAGGCGTTAAGCAACTGGAGATCTCGGACATTGATGTATGGAATGAGACCGTGAAGGATGAGCCGTCACTCAGCAGTGCTGTTTCTGCGTATTTTAAGAGTCTTACCGATGCAGTATCCCGAACGGCGCAATTCTCCATCTCAAAATATCGTTTGGACAGTATCAGTACTTGTTTCCTTTATGGCAGCGGTTCGCAGTATCGCAAGATTGACAAAGAACTGTCCCGTCAGTTGGGCACTCAAGTCGAGGTTTTGAACTCATTAAGTTCAGTGGTAGGCCCGAAGGATTTCGTTCTTTCAGATTTCGTTAATGCTTGCGGCGCACTCATTAGAGAAAATTAAGGGGGGGGTGATAATATGCCGATTAATAAGAAAGTAGATGCTTCAAAAAAAGACATGAACTTCTTTTCAGAGTTTACTTCGTCGAGTACT
Source organism: uncultured Oscillospiraceae bacterium (assembly GCA_964501725.1). Lineage (GTDB taxonomy): Bacteria > Bacillota > Clostridia > Saccharofermentanales > Saccharofermentanaceae > CAZCTO01. The sequence continues at coordinate 64,413 of CAZCTO010000004.1, forward strand.
CAGGTTGCTTCTGCGCTGTCGATTGCTCTGGTCGTTTTTGCTCTAGTATTTATTGTTGCAACTGTTCTGTTCATTGTGGTACTGACCAAGACGGCCACGGCGAAGAAAGAAATCAGTAAGATCAAATCGGAAATGGGTTCCGCGGAATATACGGCAGCTCTTTCCGGATATGAAGGGTCTTCCGCAACGATGGCAAGCCTTCGTGAGTATCTGTATGTGTTGACCTCTTTACAGGGACGGATCGAGGAAATGCAATTTGCGGATACCAAGTACATGGACGCAATTACATCCACGGTGCCCGATGTAATCACTTTGACCGATCTTGAATATATCGACGGTGCAATCGTTGTCGCCGGAACTTCGGAGACCTACTCGGCTCCTCTGGATATGATTGCAAAGCTGCAGGATTCCGGTACGTTTACTTTTGTCAGCATCAACGATATCACGCAAAAGGATTTGCTTGCCGACGGTCTGACGCCGGAAGAATATGCAACCGTTAAAAAATACAAATTTTCCTTTACCGGGTCCCTTGAGTCATCATACTCAGTTTCTGTGACCCGATTTGCAAATGACGCAACCGGTAAACCGCTATCTGCTCGTGATACGAAAGTATACCTCGTCGGAGAGAACTATGGTATTGCCAAGGTGGTTTCCTATAACGTCGATTCCGTAAATTATAAACTTGCACGAGTAGTGATTAACGACTCTGCAGTTTCCATTGATCAACTCTCCCAAATTCTCGCCGCGGATGCCATTTCCGGCAGAGTTTCATCAACGGTAGACATCAAGCTCTATTATGATGTAGTAGTTGAAGAAGGCGGTGATGCGAAATGAAACTATCCGGACGTGAAACGACCTTGATCCTTATCATGCTAGTTGTATTAATGCTGTTGGGCTATTATATGTTCCTTCTTTCGCCGGCACAGAAAAAACTGGCGACGCTTGAGGATGAATTAGCAACTGTAAAAAACACTAAAGTTTCTAATGATTCCATCATCGTGAAGCAAAAGGATCTTGAAAAGCAAATTGTCGAAGCCAAAGATCAAGCTACCAAAATCGAAAAAAGCCTTTTGCCTACAATTCGCTCCGAAGCAATCACTCAAGAAATTCAGGCGGCATTCATCGATAACGGTATTCCGTTTATCGTCGAATGCACCAGCGAACCGGTTGTGCAAAGTCAAATTATGCTTCCGGATGGTTCATTCAGTGATAATCAACTCGTGTCTGTCATTTTCAATATTACTGTATCCGGTACAGACGGCGTTGCTCCAACAATTCTTGATGAGTTTACCGGAGGAGTCCCTGTCCTGGTCGGGTATAATGAATTTATCAAATCGGTGAAGGATATCGAGGACGATAATCCGGAATCGGTCAGAATTAAAGCGATCTCTTTTGAGGACTCCGGACAAGGATTTATGTCCTATTCCGCATCAATCGAAGTACTTGCTTATTCTCTTCCGGATCGTATTTCTACTGCCGACATGAATCAGGATTACATTGTCTGGGGCGGAACCGATATCAAAGACATTACCACCAATGGTCTTGTCGGTATTCCTTTTGCCAGCGTACCGGTTTCCCAGTTTGATGTAGACGTACATAGACCTTTCTCAATTATGGCACCTGAACTGGTTCCCGGATATGCTGCGCTGATTGCCTTGGCTGAGCAGGCACTCGTAGCTGAGCAAGTTGCCCAGTAATTTCTGTCATGTAAAATTGTTATCATTAATGACATAAGATTGTGAAGTTTTTTCAAAATTCATGTTGCATTTTGTCACAAGCGTGTTATAATGAAGTCAGTAAAACCCACAAAACACACAAGGAGGACTTTATCATGAAGAAGATTCAGAAGAGCAAGAGAGGCTTTACTCTCATTGAAATGGTCATCGTCATTGCCATCATCGTTATCCTGGCATCTGTTCTGTTCTTTGCAGTATCCGAGTATCTGAACAGAGCTAAATCAGCTAAGGATAAGATCTCCACGCACAATGCCGAGATTTCTCAGGCGCTCGTTGATATCGATGCCGCAATGTAAGTTGAACGTTTGAAGAAGAACAACAAGAGAGCACCGCAAGCGGTGCTCTCTTGCTATGTTAACGTATTAGTTTCAATTCATCTGTTATCATTGAGCTTTTTGTGATATAATAAGTTGTGTATTATGTTCACATTTAGCTATTATTCGGAGGCGCAAAATGAAAAGGTTGCACAAAAACTCTCGGGGATTCACCCTGATTGAAATAGTAATAGTAATTGCGATCATTGTAATACTGGCCAGTGTGATGTTTTTAGCCGTATCTACTTATGTGAACCGTGCGAAGTCAACTAAGGATAAGGTTTCAGCACAGCAATCAGAGATGGAATCCGCTAATATGCAGATTAATCAGGAGCTTGTTGATCTGGGTTATTGATAAGGAGTGGGTACTATGAAGCTACTCAGGCAAAGACTATGTACTAACAAAAGAGTTTTCTCAAGTCGCGCTCGTGGCGGCTTCACGTTACTCGAGACACTTATTGCTGTCGCTTTGCTTATGATCGCAACTATCATTGTGTATCGAGGATTTGCGTCAACAATGCAATACTCATCGAATACTGCACAATTTGCTAAAACAGCACAGGCGGCGGATAAGTCTATCAAGCTTAATCTTTCTGCCGGAGACAGCCTGGGTGCTGTCAGTCCCGATGGTGCATTGTACCTAAGCGGCAATTATGGGGGCACATCTTTTGCCAAAGTTTTACCTGTAAAAGAATATTCAGCCTCTCCTACTCCCAGTCAGGTTGTTGTTGGAGACGGCGAATTCACAGAGAGTAACTTCGTTTCTGTACGCAGGCACGGTTTTGCATACTCAGGGAGAGTTTGCCCAACCTGCCATGCTGCTCCTTTGCAATGGTACAAAGACGGCGCGAATTATTATGCTTTCTGCAGTGACAGTTCTTGCCCTTTTGATGAGGGAACCGGCAGTACCTACTGAGCAAGTTTTTTCTTATAATCTGATCGATTGCGTCGGATATATTTTCTGAGGAGATGATGACATGACGGCACCTAAATCATATAACAGGAAGAACAAAGGCTTTACTTTGCTGGAACTGGTTCTGGCAATGGCAATTATGCTGATTGTTATTCCGTTTGTTTTCGGGACGTTCTATATTATTAATGTATCCCATGCGAATGTGACATTAATAAATGATGCGAAAGATTATGCCGCACTTAATGGTCGCGCAATCGAAAATATTCTGATTAACTCGAAGGCAGTCACTGTGTCAAACTCTACGTCACCGGAAGCCGGCTTCTCGGTTCTTTCCTTTGATGCCGATGGGAAGCTATTACTTAACGGATCCGAGGCCTTCACATATGATCATTACAAGGTTAAGGACGGAACGCAGAAGTGGACTGTGAGCGTTTCATTTCTCTTGGAATCGGGCTCAAAGACTCTAAACTATACGATTGAAGTCAAGGACAATACGAAGCCGGGTAAGCCTGTTAAATATACACTTGTTTCTTCGGTCTACTTGCCAAGCGCTCAACCCGACTTGTTGCTTGGATCCAGCGGAACCGTAGTCAAGTTTTCCAAGCCTACATTTTAATACTCTTTAACTGTTGTTGCTTTGACAGTTCGAGATTCTTATTCTGATGATTTTTATAAGCGGCCGTGATTGATCCACAGCCGCTTTTCTGCGCTCAATACGGAATCAGCGGGTTGCTTCATTATTCATTTAGCAGTCACCTTAAAAAGGCATCTAAAGCCCTTGAGCGGTCAATTGCCTCTCTTGAGTTGCGGTATAATCCTTTGTGTTGCTCATATTGCTCAAATTGCTCATATAGCTCATACACCTTCGAGCGTCATAGCTGCCTACACAATGACCATAAAATGATGCATCCTCTGGTATTCAAATGCAAATTAGTCTTCACTTCTCCGGATTAGTTAATGAGCTCATCGGCAATGCCATAATTCAATTATCTATATAAAAGAAGTCACATATCTTTTCGGAGATATGCGACTTCTTTCGGTTTTTGCTTATACTGTCTCAGTACCTAAGACTAATAATACTGATATCCCTCAATTGTATAATTCGATTGAATAGGCGTCTTGCCGGTGGGCACATCCGGATCATTCGGTCCGGGACAATAGTAGAGATGGATAAAATCTCCTCCTGATGAACCAGGGTTTCCCAAATTGACCGCTTCATATCGCCCGTATGCATGAGGCCCGTTGTAAAAGAGTATTGAACCCGGACTGTCTGTTGCTGTCACCGCAGGATTACCATACATTCCGATATAACCTTCAACATAGGCATTACGATATGCCTCTACTTTATTGCCGCCAAGCCCAATAATGTAAAGACGAGGCTTCCCGGAGGAAGAGGTTGCTACTTGATTCACCGCGCTGTGCAGTGTTGATTGGATTCCGGAATCTTTTGAACTCGGAGAGTTGTTTACTGATAATGCAAGGTTCGCACCATTAACCAGAATAATTGTAGCCTTACGCGCTCCGCCGCCGGTAAATTGAATCAATCCGGGGGAATTGCCTCCGGCATCTCCAATTCTAAATGTCCCTGTTCCATATACATAGATCGTTACGTCGCCGGCTGCCTGGTCAAGCTTAAAATTCCAAGTTGTCTTAAGCACGGGGTTTGCAGCCGCATTGATCTTGAAAGTCGTGCCCGTAAATTCTGAGGGTGTTGATAAAAGTCCGTCCAACGCTGTAGCGCCTCCGGGCACGCCTGAATAACCCGTCATGGCAACCGCTTGTGCGGTGGTAGGTACTTGTCTCTCTGCTGCCGCCGCCCAATCAGTGCCTAAATACTTTAAAGCAGCAGCTTGAATTTCCCCGGTAAACTTTGCCGATTGTGTGTCAACGACATTAATCACTTTGCCGTTATTGTACGTGACCGTTGAAGACGAAGATAACTTAATCATCTTGTCATTCGAAGAAACGTTCGGATTCTCACTACCATAGGTTCCGGTGTGTACGTAACCCATAGTCTCTTTAAAAGTAGATGTGCCGTCCACAAAAATGTTCGACGGATCCGAAGATGCTTTATAAAAACCTTCGCCTTGACTGCTAATAAATGAAGTATTGTATATGTAAACTCCCTTTTCCCCTCTAATTCCGCCGGACAATCCAGCTGTATTACTACGCTTGTTACCGGCAGAGTCACGGAATACGCTTGCAAGAGAAGGCGTCTTGCCGATAAACAACAATGATCCCTTCGCATTGAACGCATCACCGCTTGTTCCGGTAATTCCTGCCTTGTCCCCATAGAAAACAATGTCTCCGTTGTATATTACGCCCGAAGCACCGCCCACAAGACCCGTATAAATAACATCACCAAACGATTTAATTGATCCTTCACCAACATTGAAATTACCATGAAGGATGATATAGTTCGATTTTGCACCGGCCCCTGCGCCCTCTCCGACATAGAAGTTTCTGAAAACGTTATTGGCTCCGTCACCACCGGCGGTAACCATGGCTCCGAAAGCCTCCACATCTCCACCGGTCGGCGGATTATATTTCAAATACGCCTTTACGTGCTCAGAGGCAGCATCCGTACCGGATGCAATCAGTCCGGTTTCAACGTCAGCTACTATATATTGCTTATCCGTCTTGCTGGGGTAGTAAGAAAATTTCACTTTCGTATAGGAGTCCGCATTCGTCGCTATACCGGGAGCAACTGTGTTGCCCGCGCCCGCGCCCGCGTTCTTCGCTGTACCGTTTGCTCCCGTTATCGTTAACGTAACTTCGTTTTCCGCAAGAGCTTCTATCTCAACATCCCGAAGTTCCTGTGTCTTAACAGCCCCAACAATCGCTTTCGCGGCTGCCGTAGCTGTCAATCTGGCCTGTCCTGAAACTGTGTCCGAATAATAACGATTCCGGGATGCTATGGTAATAGACATCGCAGAGGTAATCAGAATAACTCCGACAGCCATAATGATTAAAACCAATATAAGCATACCGCCGGATCGCCCGCGCAACTTGCTTCGCTTCGTCGCCCGATTTCCATGGGAAAGATTCTCATTCACCATATATATGCCCTCCGACATCACTTGATAAATCATTACCGCATATGTTCAAAGAAAAAAATACATTACTCCGACTATTATTATATAAAAATTTGACTAACATTCAATCCTTCAGGTGTAACCATTGTGTAAAGAAAGACTTTCTTTACGATTACCTGTCTTAATATATGGAAAAGCAAAGTCGGACCAGTCGAGCAAATCAGAAAAAATACCTTCATGAATCCTGCAAAGGCACGGGTATCTCCATCTCCGGGGCCACTGGCTCTTGTGTGTCAGAAGTTGCCGGCAACGGAGGTTTTCCGGCTGTTCCGAACTCCTTATACTCTTCGAAGCGGTCTGATACTAATTTTTCACCGGCGGGATTGATCAACCTGACCGTGATTGAAGCATAATACTTCCCTTCGTTGCTTTTTTTAAGTCGCATCCGTCCGGCCGCAAGATTGTGTTCATGACACCGCCAAAGAGAAAACGCGCTCTTCTTCAGCCGGAACCACGGAATCTCGGCGCTCATAGCCTCTCCGCAAGCAGGACACAGGCACTCCGGGCCACTATTTCTTGAAAAGCATTCTTCCCATGAATGATAAGTTTCCGTATTTCTGAAGGTTTGCGCAGCCAGATCCGGATCATAGAAATATTGGTTCAGGATTTGGCCTGCTCCGTTTTTTTGCGAAATTGATTCAGCATCTTGATTCATCATCTCAAATAATTTCAGAAGAATCCTTCCGGTGTATTCCGCATCGCGATGTGCTTCGTGAAACTCTTCGAGCTTCGATATCTTAAGAAAGTCAACCGCGTATTCGACGCTGCGTTGCTTGTTCTCGTTCTCGGCGATTTTCGAGAACAGCGGCTGAACATCCAGAAATCTGGTGTTCAAACGGTCGGGTCTTCCGTGAAAACGGAGATTCGCCTTTAGAATGGACAGGTCGGAATTGCCCCAACCGCAGAGAATGAAATTCTCGCCGCACCAATCTCTGAATGCGTCATATGCTTCTGTAAAATGCATACCGCAACGCAGATCGGCTGAAATCTTGTTGATGACACGGGATACGTTTTTGTTCATCACTGTATAGCAGACAGGACGGATCATTACATGAAACGGTTTGCTGATCTCCAATCCGTCATCTTCCACCAGAATCTTGACTGCCCCGATTTCAATGATTTCCCCGGGGAGCTCTTTAGGATCCACTTTTGATCTGATCCATGGAATCGGTTGGTTCCATTCGAGGTCTATGACAATATAAGCAGAAACGTTATGTCCCGATATCTGTTCCGATCGAAAACCTTGCATCTTAATCCTCTTCCGCTTGACTATGTGTGGTGGTCGACTCCATTAAGAACGGTCGTTTATTCTTATCTTCTCCCATCAATCCGCCTGGATTAATCGTCAGCATCGTTACGGCTGCGATCACTCCGATCAATGAAATAACAAGTCCGGCGATAAATCCGGGGGGTATGTACCGAAGACGGACTTCGTGACTCCCGCTTTGAATCGGGACACTGAGCAGCGCCCCGTACGCAGCTCTGGGAACTGCCGTTTTGCCGTCAATTTCAATTGACCACCCTTTGTCGAAAGGGACGGAGAAAAGAAGGTATCCGGCTTTTTCCGTCTGAAGCGTTCCGGTGATCCCCGAAGAATCATAACCGGATATGTTCAGTCCGCCTTTCCCAATGGATTCAAACGTTTCGGCCAGAGATTCTTTGTCAATGGTCGAACAGTAAATCGGAAATGTATCCGGTTCTGCTGACTCAAAAATCACACGCAAGGAGAGATACTCGTCTCCATACTGTGCCGAATCTCCGCAGTCTATGATTTCTTTTCCCTGAGTATATATCGCCTTTACCGTAATTTTCCCGGTATCGTTATTGCGAAGACGTGTCTCTATCGTCGCGGGCTGGTCCGTTCCGATGTATAGAAACACGCGACTTCTGGCACGATAAACATCCGGTTCCAGGATCATTTCCGCCCGGCCGGCATTCTTAAATGAATACAGGTTGTCCTCCCCGACAAATTTTACATTTACGCCGGAGATCATAAGTGCCATTCCGTCAAGATACGGCGGGGGGGCGCCCCAGTTCTCAAAAAGCTTGTTTGCATTCTCAAAAGGAGACTCGGAAATGGATACTTTTGTCAGGGCGCCTTCGGACGGGACGACAAATCCAACCGGGAGATAGGAATCACGGGAAATTATTTCATATCCGTCATAGATAACGTCTGCATCCGGACTGCGCATATTATTTTTTACGGCAACAAATACCGGCCATTCCTCCTGATTCGCGGAATATGATTTTTCCGTCTCCTTCATCGGTGTATCGGCATTTTTGAATTGTATGGTTGATCGTATACCGAAAATACCGGCCGTCACATCGGTATACCCGGTATCCCGCACGTCATTTATGTTTTCGCTGCCAATTCCGAGGCTTTCCATGAACTCGACATAGGTCTGCGAGTTCATGGAGGAAAAAATGCTCATGCTCTTAATGCCATAAAGAGCTCCGTCATTTCCGGTATACTCGGGCAGAATAAGAGAGCGTCCAAAAGAATCTCCTTCGTTTTGAGTTACATCCCTGCGAATCTCTGAAACGAATTGGCCGTAGGAGGAGTACCTGGTGAGATGCTCGGACTTTTCAATTTGCTGAAACGCAAGCTCAGTTGTAAAAAAGAGCTCGAGGATCATGGCATAAAGAAATACTCGCCGTCCGATTTTTATCTTCTTGGTGTCTCCCGAGAATATCGCGTTGAGTGTCAACCCGTAGATAAAGATAAACACGATCGTACCGGTCGTTGTTTTCCAGTTTGGCACTACTTCTCCCAACCGGCTGAACATTCCCACGTAAATAAGTGCGCCGAAGGAGATCGCAAAAACCTTCTTCTTCAAAACAGATTCACGATATTCGAGCACTCTCGAAGCCATATATAGCAGAAGAAAACTGAGCAGAAATGCTTGTCTGAAATAAACCTCATTGGGAAAATGCGTCCCGTTCCAGAGAAAATCCATAATGCGGCTGCTCATTGAAAAGTAAAAAAACAAAACCAGGATTATGGATGCCAGTCTTTCGCGAAATCTGATTCCCGTACACATTCCGTACAAAGGCACCAGGATCAGAACCGCAACGCCGCAAAAGATGTTCGGGAGTCGGTCTCGAATCATCGGCGATGAATTAAAAAATAATCTCGTTCCGAAATCAAAGAGATTAAAATACATAATTCCGTCAGCAGGTATTGATAGCCTGTCCGAAATGGCCGAGGTATTATTCAGCGCATGCATGACCGGGATAAGCATCACGGCGGAAATCGCGGCGGCAATCAGCGAAGATATCGAGAATCGAATGACCGCGATGGAAAGACGAATGACTGGTTTCGGTCCTCCCGTCGCTTCCAAATATAACACCGGTCCGAAAAGCACCAGGAAAACACAAACAAAAAAGCCGGTATAGAAATTCGAAAACAGAGTAACAGACAAAGTAATAATAAAAAGCGTCGGTTTTTTCCCCCGGAACAGATGCAATAATCCGAGAAGTACCAATGGCAGCAGGACCACTGCATCCAACCACATCATGTTCCAGTAGTACGACACCATATATCCGCACAGCGCGTATGCCGACGAAAGGGCAATCGTAACGGAGTCTTCCCGCCCGCTTTTTCCATGGAGAAAAATCGCAAAAAACAATCCTGCCAATCCGGTTCGCAGTAATATCAGTATGGTAAATCCATCCTGCAGCAGTGACTCGGGAAGAGCAATCAGAAGCAGGTTGAGCGGGCTGCCTAAATAATAACCGATGGTTGCCCAGAAATTGTTACCGCCTCCGATATTCCAGGAGTATAAAAGGCTTTCACCGGATCCGATTTTGTTTCGAAGCTCAGCCATCAACGGGGATAATTGATAAAACGAATCACAGGTAAGAGGCGACATATCCCCGAAGGGATGAACCTGCCAGGAAATCAGGGTAATACCCATCAGAAAGACCGGAATCAGAAAAGATCCCCACAGGCATTCACGGGGAATCCGTATATCTTTGATAGCCCAATTGCGGAGATCTTTGCTCATTTCGGATTCTCCCGGTCCCCTTGCGATTCAGGCTCGACGGTCGCCGCACTATCCTTCAGCTCGTTATTCATATCCTCCGGAATGAGAGAGGCGGCAGTTTGCACGGCCTCGTGCCGACTTCCGTCTGATGTTTCTTTCAGTTTCCGGAGCGCATACTTTCCCGAGATAATTAAAATCAGAAGCGCAACCGACGCGATAGAAATCAGTATGCCGGCATCGATCCCATCCGGCTTGTAGACCATCAAGATCTCATGATTGCCGCTTGCAAGAGATAATCCGCAGAATGCTCCGGCTATGTTATGTATCTCCGCCTTTTGTCCGTCTACATAGGCTGTCCAACCTTCTTCATACGGTATCGAAAGGAGCAATACTCCGCTCTCAGCGACATTAACCGTACCCTTTACCGTTGTCGAGTCGAATGAAGTTACTTTCAGCGGCGACTCTTTCAATGTCGAAATCATCTTGTTATAGGCCTCTTCATTCACGCTGTAACAGAGGATATTGACTGACCCGCTCTTCAGTTTACTCCATGAAAGTTCCGCGGATTTCCAGGTTTTTTCGCCGTATTTGCCCAAATCAACAATCTGACCGACGCGGGTATATTGTGATGAAGAAGAAGCAACGGTAGTGTCGGGTTCCTCGAACATCACTTTGATGTACAGTTCGTCTCTGGAATTTTCGAAAAGATAGAGCTGCGTCCCATCCGCGACCGGCTCGATTGAAAACGTAATTTTCGTCTTCTCTTCAGATGACGCTTTCGTTGAAAAATTATATCCTGTCATGGCATTTCCACCCGTGAATTCAGCATTTTCCATTTCACCGGGAATTACCGTTCGGACTTCATACACCGGTTCGAGACCCAGTGCTTCCAGGTAGTTATTTGTTGTGATGAACGGGTTGGATTTCTGGACAACTTCAAAATTCAGAATGTCGGGCGAAACCATATACCCAAGTGACAGGGCGTCTTCATTTTCTAAAATCCGGAGTCCTTTTACAACTTCATCCGATACACCGAACGTCGTAGGGATCTTCGATTCGGTCTCGAGATCAACGAAATAGCGAATACCGAAAAGCGATGCGGTCACCTCCGTAAGCCCGTTGTTCCTGGTCGAATTAATTCCGTTGTTATGCAAGCCGAGTGTTTTCATGAATTTGATATAACTCTCGCGTGCCGTCGAAGAGAAAACTGATATACCTTTCATGTCGTAAAGAGCAGGGAGATTGCAAACATGCGCCGGGTAGATTTCCGAACGAATAAACGGTCCGACCTCCGGATCCTTCTCTTGCTCATTAAGAAACGATCTGACCTGTGACTCCTTCTTTCCGTAAAAATCCCAGCCGGTAAATCCTTCATTCATGGACACAAGTCCGACCGTCCATTGCGAGGCGACAATTAATTCGGCGATAATAACACCAAATAGAACGTTTCTCAGCATTACTCCCGGTTTGCTTTGAATAAGAATGGACCTGAGTACCACGCCGTAAACAATGACAAAGAATGCGGTGACCGCGATAGGAAGAAATTTCTTCGAGTCTTCTCCGAATTTGTCATAAATAACGATATATGCGAGGATCAGCATCACCGATATCGAAATGTCCGACACCGTAAATGATTTCAAATTGCGAAGGACCTTGTATGCCACAATCACCAGAAGAAATGACAAGAGAAAAGCCTGACGATAAGGAATTTGATTCGGGAAGTGAAAGCCATGCCAGATAAAATCCAGTATTCTGCTGGAAAAGCTGAAATACATGATCAGTATCAACACTCCATACCCGATCTTCTCTTTAAGCTTGATCTTCGTGCAAAGGAAAAAGAGCGGCAGAAAAATCAGGACAAGAACCCCGGTGAATACGTTTGCCATGCCTTCCCGAATGATCGGTTGGGATCCGATAAAAAAGCGGCTGAAAAAGTCGAACATATGGTTTGTCAGTTTATAATCCTTCGGGAAAGCATCTCCGGTCGCAGAGGCATGCTTGAGTGCCACATACGTCGGATAAAGGAGAAGTCCGGCCATTCCGCCGCCAATCAGCGAATAGAGTGAAAATCTGCCTGCGGAGGCAAAAACATTCCGGATTGTCTTTTTCTCGACGGTGGTAATATAACAAACCGGCGCATAAAGCACCATGAACAGGCAAACGAAATATCCTGTAAAAAAATTGGACCACAAGCAAAAAAACAAACTTATACAATAAAGCAACGGCTTCCCGTCACGGAACATTTTTCTCATTCCCAGGACAACCAGCGGAAGAAGAACGACCGCGTCCATCCACATGATGTTCCAGAAATAAGACAGCACCCATCCGCACATCGCATAAAATGCGGAGAATGCGCAAAGGAAGAGATCCTTTCTCCCCTTGTCGATGTCACGAAGCAGAAATGACATGAACAGGCCGGCAAGACCGGCTCTGATACAGGCGATTAAAGCGATACAGTCGGGTATAAATTTGGTCGGAAATAAAAGTGAAATCCAATTAAGCGGACTGGCTGCGTAATTGGCAAAAACTGCCCAGAAATTCGTACCCAATCCGATATTCCAGGAATAGAACAGGCTGTCACCCGATAAAATCTTATTACGCAGTTCGACAACAAAAGGGGCATACTGGTGGTAAGCATCCACGGTGAGTATCATTTTGTCCCCGAAAGGATGAACCTGTTGAACCGCAAAGCATGACGCAAGCAAAAAGAAAGGTATGAAAAAGGACATCACCGTGAATGAAGATCGTCGCTTACTAAATGAATCATTCAATGAATTAAGCCAATTCCGCATATAAACCTCGACAATATCGGAAATAACGCGTTGCATTTTCGCAAGATCGTCTGATAGATATTTTATCACAATGTTCTCATCTTGGGAAAAAACTTGTAACAAGAAAGAAACACAATATGTTGTGTTATTCTCTTGCAATGACCACAATATAGGGGTTTAATATAAATACGAAAAGTTGAAGCTAATCTCTTTTTGTATGACAGGAGGCACCAAATGATTGTAAAAGTAGTTAAAAGAGACGGACGAACAGTACCGTTCAATGTGGATAAAATCGTAAGCGCAATCCATAAGGCGTTTGAGAAAACCGGGGAAGCTCGCGACAAAATTGACGAACTCAGCCTCGAACTTGCGATCAGAGTGTCTGAATACCTTGAACTTCAGGGAAAGCCGGTTCCGAAGATCGAAGAAATTCAGGACATGGTCGAGCATGTTCTCATGGAGGAAAACTGTCCGGAAACGGCAAAGTGCTACATTCTTTATCGTGCCGAGCGTTCCAGAATACGTGAGAAAAACACACGATTGATGCGGACACTCGATGATATCGTGAACATAGATGCGAAAAGCAACGATTTGCTGCGCGAAAACGCCAATATCGACGGGGATACGGCAATGGGTTCCATGCTGAAGTTTGGATCCGAGAGCGCAAAGGCATATTACAAGTCCTATATGCTGAAGCCGGAACATGCACAAGCGCATGAACTCGGGGACATTCATATCCATGATTTGGACTTTTATTCTTTGACCATGACTTGCTGCCAGATTGACCTGCTGAAATTATTTGAAGGCGGTTTCAACACCGGGCACGGCCATCTGAGAAAGCCAAAGGACATCCGGAGCTATGCTGCTCTCGCCTGCATTGCCGTCCAATCCAATCAAAACGATCAACACGGAGGGCAGTCTCTCCCGAACTTTGATTATGTAATGGCAGACGGCGTCCGCTACACATACGCGAAAGAATACTCACTGGCTTTGACCGAATCGCTCGAACTGATCATGGACGTCCCTTTTGACGAAGCCGAGCGCACCATAAAAATCATCGTGAAGTCTTTTGAAAAGAACGGTATCGGCAGACCGTCGCTTTCTGTTTCCGATGAGTATGACCAAGCCGTAATGTCAGAGTTAAAAAACAGAATACCGGCGCTTCAGTCCATGACCGCAGAGTTGCAGCAGAAAGTACTGACATATACACGAAGCCATGCCGCAATGCAGACGGATCGCGGAACCTTTCAGGCAATGGAGGCACTTGTCCACAACTTCAATACCCTTCACAGCCGCGCGGGAGCTCAGGTTCCCTTCTCTTCTATCAATTACGGTACGGATACTTCTCCGGAAGCCAGGATGGCCGTACGCAACCTTCTTCTTGCCACCGAGCAAGGTCTGGGTAACGGTGAGACTCCTATTTTCCCTATCCAGATTTTCAGATGCAAAAAGGGTGTCAACTTCGCGCCGGGGGATCCTAATTATGACTTGTTTGAGCTTGCGTGCCGCTGCTCGGCAAAGCGCCTTTTCCCCAACTTCTCATTTCAGGACGCGCCCTATAATCTCAGGTATTACAAAGAAGGCCATCCCGAAACAGAGATTGCATACATGGGATGCAGAACCCGGGTTATTTCAAATGTGGCCGATCCTGATCGCGAAACCACTTTCGGCAGAGGTAATCTGTCGTTCACTTCCATCAACTTGCCAAGACTGGGTATCCTTGCGGAGGGTAATATTGATCGCTTCTACTCTCTTCTGCAAGACAAGCTGGTATTGGTCGTCGATCAACTGTATGAGCGATTGCTTGTCCAAATGAGGAGACATGTTTATAATTTCCCTTTCCTCATGGGTGAACACATTTGGATGGATTCCGACAAACTGGGTCCGAGGGATTCAGTCAAAGATGTACTTAAGCACGGTTCACTCTCAATCGGGTTTATCGGACTTGCCGAGACGTTAGTCGCCCTTACCGGAAAGCACCACGGAGAATCGGATGAGTCTCAGAAATTGGGACTGGAAATCATTTCATTCATGCGGGATTTCTGCGATAAAAAAGCGGCGGAAACCCAATTGAACTACAGTTTGCTGGCCACTCCGGCTGAGGGTCTGTCGGGTCGATTTGTTCGTCTTGACAAGCAGAAATTCGGAAAAATCCCTCACATTACCGATCGGGAATATTATACGAACAGTTTTCATGTCCCCGTGTATTTTCCGATATCCATGTACGATAAAATCCGACTGGAGGCACCGTATCATGCGTTAACCAATGCCGGACACATATCTTACGTTGAGCTCGATGGTGACACTGCATCCAATCTGGAGGCCTTCACAAAAATCATTCGTTTCATGGGTGAGCAAGGTATAGGCTACGGTTCAATCAATCATCCGATCGACAGGGATCCCGTTTGCGGTTACAACGGTATCATCGGAGACCATTGTCCTTGTTGCGGCCGTGCGGAATTCGAAGGCGAGGACGGTTTGAGCTTTGACCGGATCCGCCGGATTACCGGGTATCTGGTGGGTACAGTCGACCGATTTAACGACGCCAAGCGTGCGGAAGAAAAAGACCGCGTCAAGCACGACCGTAAAAAATGAGCGGATTTAATCGTTTTTAACGAATGGAGGCCTATATTGCCG
This sequence comes from uncultured Oscillospiraceae bacterium, assembly GCA_964501725.1. GTDB lineage: Bacteria > Bacillota > Clostridia > Saccharofermentanales > Saccharofermentanaceae > CAZCTO01. The sequence continues at coordinate 79,865 of CAZCTO010000004.1, forward strand.
GAATTCTGAGCGATATAGGCCTCCATAATTATCGGAAGGCATTGGGCACGTTTGGGTGTCCGTCGTTTTCTTCACCCCGTTTTTGTGCTAGAGTATACTTGCTGATGTATTGAGGCATATTTATTTTTTAGCGACGGTGTAAGTTTTGAAGATAAAAATAATTATGAATCCCAATTCCGGACGGCAGACCAGCCGGCAACTGGTGGATGATCTGCTGGGTCATCTGATTGATGCCGGCGAGCTTGCGCGCGCGGATATTAACTATACCCGGGATAAAAATGACGCCTATTCATTTGCCAGAGAAACAAGCGCAGATGAGTTTGACTTAATTATAGTCGTCGGCGGTGACGGCACCGCGCACGACGTTGTAAACGGCCTCATAGACAGCGGCAATGATATACCCCTTGCCATTTTCGCGGGCGGAACAGTCAATGATTTCGCGACCTATATTGATTTGCCGACAGACCCTTATACCTTTTCTAAAATGCTGATTGCACGCAATACGGTAAAAGTGGATCTCGGACGGGTCGGAAACCGCTATTTCCTAAATGTACTTGCAGGCGGAATGCTGACCGATATTGCCTATAAAGTTCCTTCGGATTCCAAGGCTGTCTTTGGCCGGTTAGCGTACTGGTTTGAGGGTGCAGTCGTCCTTCCGTCAAACATTAAAACAGGTATTCCGATTACCGTCATATCGGATGATACGACGTTCGATTTAGATGCAATGATGTTCATCATTTCAAACAGTCCCAATGTCGGCGGCGTGCGCAGACTCCTTCCGCACGCCCGGATCAGCGATGGACTTCTTGATGTGCTTATCATTCCGAAACTGAACGCCGGCGAACTATTTCCGTTACTCGGAAAAGTCTTGATCGGGGATCATTTAAGCTTCGAAAAAATCAAATATTTTCAGACCAATAAAATTTTTATATCCACGTCCGATAATCAGGAGGTCAGGCTTGATCTCGATGGAGAGGAAGGGCCTTTCCTTCCGGCGACCATTGAATGTCTGCCCAAGGCGCTGACGCTGATTGTTCCCGTCGACTATGAAAAATGAACGGATAACGGGCCAGAGGAGGATTACTGAGAGATGAAGAAAAAGGCTGCGGATGCAGGAGCAAATCGCGACTCGTCGCCAAACAAGCCGGAAGAAGTACGGCGACCGGGCAATGCGGTGCACCCGGATATTTTATCTCCGGTTGAGATGATGAGTGATCTGTCTGATCATGACTCAGAAGATGTCTCTGATATTATCCCTTCAACAGTTGAGGTTCCTCTGGGTTCCCGGTTCATTCCTAACGATGATCTGATGCGCATGATTGATCCTGATTATGCGCCGGAAATCGAGAAGCCGACGGCGGATGCGGTTTCTGAGACCGGGACAGAAGATATCGATGAATACATTCCCGAAGAAATTCCGACGCCGATCGCGCTTCAAAAGCACGACGTGACGCCTTCGGAACAGCCCCTTTTCGATCCGGATATTCAAGAGTTTTCAATGGTTCGCGTCTCCTCATCCGATACGGTTTTTGAACCAAGGGTAAGAAAGCTTTCCTGGCTAAAACCGCGCCATATAATAATTCCCTTGACCATTATCGCCATTGTCGTTTTTGTACTTTCCGTAATCAATGTCGGTCACTTAAACGAACGACTCGCAAGCCCGTTGATGATACACGGAGAGGCTGTATCGAATCCGGCGTTCAGTTTCATGTATACGTTTGTCCTCATGGAAAACGGCGTTGATGTTTTGGATGCATCAACGAAGGATATGTTGAAGAGCCCCGGTGAAAATGGTTTTGCAACGAATCGCGAGTACTTTCTGGATATGACGGCAAAGGAGATGCAGACCACCGCCATATTGTATGATGATGCCATCAGTAAAGGATATCAGATTGAACCCTCTCATATTGAGCGTGCACAGGCTTACGTGGATTGGCTCGGCACAAAAGCACAGGCAATCGGTGTTGATCTGGATACCTACATTATGGGTACATATGGCAACACAGTCACGAAGGACTTAATTATTGAGGTGCTGTCCCGCAGGTATTTTGCAGAGGATTACGCCTCAGGCCATAAGCTTGACGAACTGAAGGCAACGGATATACAGGCGGAAGAAGCTTATTCACAGGCGCCGAATCAATATGATTTAATCTCATACCGTGTCCTTCGCATCGTTTTCGAGCAGAAAGAGGATAGTTTTGTAGCGACAGCTCACCTTCGTGCGCAGGAAATTATCGATGGTATCGGACATGACCAATCCAAATTTGAGACTGTTGCCGCCGAGTATTTTTCAGGTGAAGAAAAAGAAAAATTGCTCGTTCCAGACTCAACACTGATATCCGGAATCCGTTATAACGAAGTTGACGATATGGAATGGAGAGTCTGGCTTTTCGATCCGGCCAGGGAACCCGGAGACTGTACAATTTTCGACGATGAGTACGGATTTCCGATACTGGTTTGTTTTTCGGAGCGGGTCAGACAAACGGAGCCTCTGAGGAACCTCCGGTTCTTCTACATCAACCGTGAAGACTTAACAAACGGTACGTCCGGCATTTCGGACGCCGAAATACTGCCGCTTGCACAGACAATCTTCGATTCGGTAACCGATGAAGTGTCGATGATGAATCTTGAAACTGCATATGCTGATGAGTTGCAAAGCGGAATCATGAGCACTTCTCAAAGCAGCGACACCTACAGAGGCAAGTACGATGTCGCTTTTGAAGAGTGGGTCTTTGATCCGGTGCGTCAGCCGAACGACAAAACGATCATTGAGACGCCTACACAAGTCGTGATTCTTTTTTATGTCGGCTCCTCCGAAAACCCCGAATGGTTTGATCGCGTAAACAGTTTCATCCGGATGAATAATTATCAGGCTTTTCTTCTCGAAAAACAGGAGGAGTATCCTTACAAATTTAACGCTGAAGGGTTGAAATATATTTGAAGAATATAGCATACAGCGTCGTATTCCTTGCAGAATCATTGTCTGCGGAAAACAAGGTGAAATGATGATTGACGTATACCTTACCCGCCACGGACAGACGGAGTGGAATCGTGTGTGGCGTATCCAGGGACGATTGAATTCGCCTCTGACTGATGAAGGAATTAAGGGAGCTCAGGAACTATCCCGTGAAATTCGGGATATTGAGTTTACTTCATGCTACTCAAGCCCCCGGCCACGCGCCATGCATACCGCACACCTGCTGATCGGAAACAGAGGCATCCCGCTGATTCCGGAACCTTTACTCACTGAAATGGATATCGGAATCTGGGAAGGACGCTACGCAGAGGATTTTTCGCGTGACGACCCGGACTCTTTCTATGCTTTTCGCAATCGCGCGGATCTTTATCAACCCTCAGAAGGAGGTGAAAGCTTTCCGCATGTCATAGAACGCGCAAAAAGCTTTCTGAAAAAAATGGAGAACCAGCCGGACGGAACCGGGCCGATTCTCTGCGTTTCTCATTGTATCCTTTTGCAGGCAATCATGATGATCTGCGACAACAGGCCGCTTTCTTCCCTTCGAACCGCGCAGCCGGTCGACCAGACCTCGCTATTCCATATCAATTGGAATGGTGATCATTGGAGCGTGCTTACCCGAAACGGGAAGCATTCTTCACAGACCGAAAACAATAGCAAAAATCAGTGTTATAAGAACACCTGATACCATAAGTAATGCAAGTACCACTGCAATGGCTCTCATCAATCCCGAACGGCCTGATGCTTTCAATTTGCCTTTCCCTCCTCAAGAACCAATGTCAATGAAATTGTATCCCCGCCACGAAAAACGGTCAATTCCATCTCCTCTCCAACGATCAGATGGTCCCGAATATCAATCACGGACTGGCTCGTGGTAACCTTCTGTCCGTTGATCTCCGTAATAATGTCCCGAATTTGGAGGCCCGCTTTTTCAGCGGGTCCGCCGGCGGTCACTTCGCGGACATATACCCCCACAGGCCAATCATATTGTTGTGCCGTTAATTCGTCGACCTCGACAACAACCACGCCCATGACCGGTCTTCCGGATACATAACCGTTATTGATCAGCTCTTCGATAATGCCCTTCACATCATTGATCGGGATCGCAAAGCCGATTCCTTCTCCGTCAGAGATTTTCGCATTCGTCACGCCGATTACTTCACCGTATGAATTCACCAATGGTCCGCCGGAATTTCCGCTGTTGATGGATGCGTCCGTCTGTAAAAGGTTGTACGTAACTGATTCAATACTTATTTCACGATCCAATGCACTGATTACGCCTACAGTTACCGTTCCGGCCAGCTCGCCGAACGGGTTTCCGATGGCGACGGCCAACTCGCCGACCTGCAATAAATCGGAATCGCCGAAAGTGATGTATTTAAATTCCTTGTTTGATTCTACCTTGAGAACCGCAATATCTGTTTGCGCATCAATCCCGATGATCTCAGCCACGAACGGATCTTCAAATCCGGGGATCACCACGGATACTTTTCCGGCACCCGATACAACATGGTTATTGGTAACAATATAACCATCCGCAGAAATAATGAATCCGGAACCGGAAGACTCGTACAACGATTCCCCGTAAATCGATCCATAGGATACTTCAGCGATGATCGAGACGGTTGCCGGACTGACGCTGCTGGCAATCTGTACCGTGCTCAATGCGACTTTATCTCCGTTATCCGGAAGCACGGACGCATCTTCAAGCGAAAAGTGCTTGGACCCTTCTGTTTCTGCTGCCATTGTTGTCTCTGTTGCAGAGGAGTTCGTGATCTCACCATGTCTCTCCTTAGAGTCGGGCTCAAGCCTGCTAAGGTAAACAACCACCGCCACCGCGACTGCGAGCACCGAAACAACAACCACCACCGTTCCTACCGCAAGAAGGGCGATGAGTCCCCTGTTCATTCGTTTCTTCGATGTATCCGAAACGCTGACAGGATTTTCTTGGGTTGTCTCAGTATCTTTATTGTTTTCATCATTAAATTCGTTCGGTTTATTTTCCATAACAATTCACTATCCTTTTCCGCTCAAATAATTTATTCAAATAACCGTTTATAATTGATTTGCACATTTCTTAATATAACGCTTACCATTACACTATTTTCGGCAGAAATGGTGAAAATCAGGGCGTTTCTATGGCAATTCCTGTTCGCCTCTGTCGCCGGCACGTGGGCCTGCCCTCAATATTTTTCTCTTTCTGATAAACAATACCACAAACAGTATCATTGATGCGAGAGAAAAGGACAGAGATATCACGACAATTGTCATCAATCCTGCAGACGAAGTCGCACGTCTGTCATTTATCAAAAGGAAAATCAGTGCGAAAAACGCACATGCAGCCGTGATCAGAATATACTTGATCATCTCTTTATCCATCCGCGTGCTGACTTTTAACCGCACATGTCTGTCGTATGAGGCCATCATGCGACTTGCCTGTTCTTCGTATTCGCGGGCAATCTGATCCAGCTCTTCCTCGTAAGCTGAATCGATCGCTCTCATCGCGCAGTCATAGATAGAAAGTATACTCCCGTGTACCCGATGGACCGGGTCGTCGGATAATCTGCATTGTTCCGGTTGCTTGGGCATCTTGGAAACAAGTTCGGAGAAAGTGCTCCACCACATCAGATGATCCGGTTGAAGTGCATCCTGAGACAGCTCAGACGAAGCCTGATCCAGGTCAATTTCTTCTTTATTCTTATGGGTCAATTGAAAGCGCACCTACCTTTCCGATCACCATTTCCGCTTCACCGACATATCTTGTCCCGGCCTGTCCGGAAGTTACGTCCCCGCAGATCTCCAAAAGCCGGCTCTCCTGCCCTTTTCTGCAAAGAACCAGCAGTGTCGGATTCTGCTCATATCGCACCGACTCCGTCACAAAGCCTTCCTTCTCGATGGCTCTGCCGAGCTTTTCGCTCTGCGAATAATTCACACTGATTTCGTATCTCGCTGCCGGCACACATATGCAGGGCAACGCCTCGGAAACGGCTAATCCCGCAGCTTTTCCGTAAGCCCGTGCCAGCCCTCCTGTTCCAAGCTGTACACCTCCGAAATACCGGGTAACGACCACGATTGAATCGTCGATACCGTTTTTTCTGAGTATGTCCAAAACCGGTATCCCGGCTGTTCCGACAGGTTCACCATCATCACTGTATTTTTGAAGTGTATCCTGAATACCGATTCGCCACGCGTACACGTGATGGGTCGCATCCGGATATCTTCTTTTCCTTTCGCTGAGAAAATGCTGCGCCTGCTCAGCTGAGGTAATCGGTGCAGCATCCGCAATAAAAATGGACTTCTTGGTTTCAATTGAAATGTGTGACTCCTTTGTCAGAGTCCTCCATTCTACTTTATGCAACCGATAAACTCCTTCAAACGCAGGCTATTCATCCTAAATAAAGCGCCGGCAGACTGACCCGCACAATTAAACCAACTCTTTATAACGCTGATAGGTCATCATCAACAGGGATTTGTCCTGACTGTAAGTCACCTTTTCCAGCGCTTCTTTAATCGGAAAAAACTTCCCGTCCGAAAAGTTCTGGGAGGGGTTCGGATTCACGGACGGACTGGAGGCCTTCATGATATACCAGACAATCTTATTACATACCGGCTTCTGTCTGGTCACTGAATAAAACTCATAATTGGTTCTTCCGGCAGGAGACAAGATCTTCGCCTGGACTCCGGCTTCGTAGGATACGCGTTCCAGAGCCACCTCATCCGGTTGCTCCGCAGAACGAATAACCCCCTTCGGAAAACACCACTCGTGCTTCTCATTCTTAAGCAGAAGCACCGAATCCTCGAAAAAGACAATTCCTCCCGAGCAATTACGAACCAGCATATTTCCGCCCCCTGCTTCCATTATTTTCGAATTCAAATATATTGTATCATGCAGTCAAAACATTTCCAATCAAAGATCCTTATCCCTACGGAGCACTGCGTCACTTGTTGGCTTTGCCCTTTTTCGTTATAATAGATCACAGTCTTCGATACATGTGTATCGCGCTTTGGTTGGAAATGGAGCGTTTTCATGAGAAAAACCGACTATAGTCCTCAGGTTTCTGCATATTCCGGCAATGCGTCCCGAAGGAGAAAACGCAAGTTGATTCGATTCTTGCGCTTTTTTATCTTTGTTATGATTGTTTTAATTATTTCGGTATCTTGCGTGCTTTTCTGGCATCTCATCGAGGAGCGGATCATTAACAAGAATCCCCCTGTTGCAAGTTCCGGACAAACGACAAAAACTCAAACAAACAGTGACGAAACAACGACGGCAACCGATACGACACCGGTAACGACCCCGGTTCCGAAAATCACTGAACTGCTTGCCGGTTCCGCCATTGTCGATTCTTATTTCGGTCCGCTTCCTCAACCCGAAAAAATTACGGAGCTGAGCCGGAAGTCAGTCAAGGGAATATATATAGGGACCGCAGGTAATCTGGAGCAAAATATCAAACTTACCCAAAACTCGGAAATTAACGCTTTTGTGATCGATTTGAAAGAGTCCTACGGAGTTGCATTCAATAGCCAAAACGCCCTGGCGAAAGAGATCGGTGATGTTAAGAGTGTGTATGACCTCTCCGCCGTCGTCGAGCAGTGCCACGCAAATGATATATGGGTCATTGCCCGTATCGTCTGCTTCAAGGACCCCGGTCTTTCCAAAGCACACCCTGAACTAAGTATTCAGGATGCAAACGGAGTTCCGTTGAAATTCAAAAACGAGGGCAATATGACTTTTGTCAATCCCTATAGTCCAACAGCTTGGGATTATTACATTGATCTGGCTATTGAAGCTGTCGATGCGGGTGTCGATGAAATACAGTTCGATTACGTTCGTTTTCCTACCGGGCCATCCACTACCGGCGAAAAGCCTTACTTCGGACCTGAAGAAACTACGCCGACCAGAGCCGAGGCAGTCAATCGCTTCTTGCAGACAGCCAGAAGGCGGATTCAGGATACCTATGGAGTACCGGTCAGCGCGGATATTTTTGCCATCGTAATGACCAACGCGCCGGATCGTCTGATTGTCGGTCAGGACTGGCCGACCGTCGGTTTAACCGGTGTGGATACCTTGTGCCCGATGATTTATCCGGATCACTACGGAAAAGAATTTTACCTGAACGGCAAACTGTACTCTCCGCCTAAAAACTACCCCTATGAAATCATCTACAACGCGCTTGTCGTTGCGAAGCAGCAGGCAGGAGAGGGATACAGCATCATTCGCCCTTATTTAGCGGCTTTTAACTATGGATACGACGACATTAATCGGCAAATCAAAGGGGCACAAGACGCCGGATGTAATGAATTTATTCTCTGGAATGCCAATGCCGAATACACTCAAGGAAACTATGACGGCAAATAGATTCCGGGTATAAGTAAAAAAACTCTCGATTTCGCAAAAAAGCATCCGCCCTTTTGAAGGGCGGATGCTTTCATTTTTACTTAATTGACCATTTTACAGAGATTCTATTTTGCTGCGATGCGATCCCTCTCGCCAAGCCATCGGCGGGCGTAGACGAAACTTACTCTGCAGTAATGCGATCCCTCTCGCCAAGCCATCGGCGGGCGTAGACGAAACTTACTCTGCAGTAATGCGATCCCTCTCGCCAAGCCATTTCCGGAGGACTTCCGGTATGATGACGCTTCCGTCTTCCTGCTGGTACTGCTCAACAATCGCGGGAAGTACCCGGCTGGTCGCCAGTCCGGAAGCATTCAGTGTGTGTACAAAATCAGTACTCTTCCCGTCTGCCCGGCGGAATTTCATATTTCCGCGCCTTGCCTGATAGGCTCCCGCATTCGATGCGGAGCTGACTTCTTTGTAATCATTCATCGAAGGGATCCATATCTCGATATCGTATGTTTTCATCATGGAGGCCGAACAGTCTTCCGCTGCAAGCTTTGTCACCCGGTGATGCAATCCGAGACCTTTAACCAGCGCCGATGCTTTCCCGACGAGCTCTTCGAGCGCGGCATCCGAATCCTCCGGACGGGTGTACTGAAACATCTCGATTTTATTAAACTGATGACCGCGGATCATTCCGCGTTCTTCTGCCCGATATGATCCGGCTTCTTTTCGATAACAAGGCGTATATGCGAAGTACTTAAGCGGAAGTTCGGCTTCGGACAGGATTTCGCCGCGGTGCAAATTTACGAGCGCCGTCTCAGCGGTCGGAAGCATGAAATGCGTGAAACCTTCCGCGGCTTCCTCGTTACGAACCTGATAGACTTCATCCTTGAACTTCGGAAATTGCCCTGCTGTGTAGCCGCAAGCCGTATTCAACATATGCGGCGGCAAAATGAACTCGTAACCGTCAGCCAGGTGGCATTCCATGAAATAATTCAGCAGTGCCCACTCAAGCAGTGCGCCGTCTTTTCTGTATATCCAGTATCCGTTACCGGAAAGTTTGACGCCGCGTTCGTAGTCGATCATGCCGAGTTTCTCAACGATATTCACATGATGTTTGGGGGGAAAGGCAAATACCGGTTTCTCTCCGAACACCGAAACCACCTTGTTATTTTCTTTGCCTCCCGCAATAACATCATCTGCGGGAACATTCGGCAGTCCGATTAAAAAATCATTTTGCTTCAGTTCGATTACGGCAAGTTCGCTGTCCAGGAGTCGGATTTGCTCCGCAACTTCTTTCATCTCGACAAAAACCGATTCGACATCCTGTCCCGCTTTTTTCATGCCCGGGATCTTCGCACTTGCCTGATTTCTTTTGGCCTTCAGCGCTTCCACCTTGACGATGATTTCGCGACGGTTCTGATCCGCTTTCAGAAAGTCGGAAAAATCAACGGAGCATCCCTTTTTTGCGAGTTTAGAAGCGACGGCCCCGGGATTATTTCGAATTTCATTGATATCCAGCATATAACTGCCTCCTAAAAAAACATTTCTTACCGATGCAGGTATTATAACGTATTGCGCGAAGTTTAGAAAGAAAGAGGGGAAAAACAGGCGTGCAACAATTATATGAGAACGTTCTGGTTATTATCAATAAATGTGTTTCTAATTTTATTCTTATTGCTTATAATGACGTTAGATTATTTTAGGAGGCGATGGTTTGAAAGCAGTTCATATCTTTCGCGGAGGAGTGCATCCGAAACAAAACAAGAACACGGACGTCCTTCCGTCTATTCGCCTCAACGATTTTCCTGAAGTCGAAATTTTACTTCAGCAGCATATCGGTCCCCCTTGCGTATGTGTTGTCGCACCGGGGGATTATGTTTATGTCGGACAGCTGATCGGCAAGGCAGAACACCCCATGTCGGTTCCGATCCACGCCAGTGTGTCCGGTACCGTGAAGGAAATTCACTATGTTGTTTCCGCGACGGGCACTCCGATCGAAGCCGTTCGTATCGAATCGGATATGGCATTCAAGTTGCTCCCTTCCCTTTCTCCGCCGCAGGTGAACTCCAAAGAAGAATTCATTGAAATGGTTAAATCCAGCGGTCTGGTCGGTCTCGGCGGAGCGACTTTTCCGACGCATGTCAAGTTAAATCCTCCCAAAGGCAAAGAGCCTGATCTTCTTCTGATTAACGCCGCCGAATGCGAGCCGTATATCACATCCGACTTTCGGTTGATTAACGAACACCCCGACCAGGTCATCGACGGTATACTGGCCGTGATGAAATGGCTTGATATTCCAAAGACAATCATCGGTGTGGAGGACAATAAGCCTCTGGTGCCCCGCATTTTTACGCATGAGCTTGAGAAGAGGGTTTTCAAGACCGGAGAGAAGAGCGACATCCGGATATGTTCGCTAAAAACAGTCTATCCACAGGGCGCCGAGAAAATGCTCATCTATTCACTGTCAGGCCGCAGGGTGCCGACCGGTAAGCTTCCCCATGATGTCGGCGTTTTGGTAATGAACGTGTCGACCGTCTGTTTCATCGGAAGATTCATGAAAGAAGGCGTGCCGCTTGTCCGCAAGCGCGTTACGCTCGACGGAAGCGCTCTAAATATTCACGGCAATTTCAATGTTCCCATCGGCGCCAAAATTAAAGATGTCATCGCGGCAGCCGGAGGAACGCGTGAAGAACCGCGCAAAATCATCATGGGCGGCCCGATGATGGGCGTCTCTCTGGATCGTGACGATTGCGGAATCATAAAGGCAAATAACGCAATTTTGGTTTTCGGTGCCAAAGAGACCCGGATCACCACCGAATCGGCCTGTATTCGATGCGGCCGGTGTGTATCGGCATGCCCGATGAATCTGATGCCCACCGGCATTGATCAGTCCACCCGGACTAAGGATTTGAACGGACTTGTATACTTTCATGTTATGGACTGTATCGAGTGCGGTTGTTGCACGTATGTCTGCCCCGCGAAGCGCTTTTTGACGCAAAGCATCAAGAACGGCAAGATCTTCCTCAAGGCCGAGAACGCGCGTCTCGAGCGCGAAAAACAACTGGTCGTATCACTATCCGCTTCTTCATCGGGAAAGGAGGAGCAGGACGTCAAACCGGCACAATAGGATCGCCCGGACGTTTCTGCACAGGCATAACCCATGAAACTGGAAGTCTCCAATTCACCTCACATTCGGGATCGCGCAACCACCACCGCGATTATGCGCGACGTGTTGATCGCGCTTCTTCCTGCCGTGATCGCCGCAGGCATTATTTTCGGTCTTCGATCGATCATGCTGATCCTTGTATCGGTGATCAGTTGTATGTTGTTTGAGTATTTGGCCCGCAAAATCATGAAAAGAAACAACACGCTGCCGGATTTATCCGCAGTGGTTACCGGTGTTCTTCTTGCTTTTGGTTTACCGCCGACCCTTCCGATCTACATGACGGTGATCGGTGCTTTCTTTGCGATCGTAGTCGTAAAGCAGATGTTCGGCGGTCTCGGACAGAATTTTGTGAATCCGGCACTGACATCCAGAATTTTTCTGGTTATTGCTTTTCCAAATCAAATGATCATCTGGACGGTACGCGAAGGTGCTTTTTCTTTCTTAAACTCACTTAAGGGGGCGGACCTGGTTTCCTCAGCCACCCCGCTTGCGGCATTCCGCAATGCGAATGCCGAGGTCGTCTCCAGTGCGACCCCGGTCGCGGATGCAAATCCCCTGCCCGGCTTGCTTGACTTGTTTCTGGGAAATAAGGGTGGTTGCATCGGGGAAATTTGCATTCTCGCACTGCTTATTGGTGCGGTATATCTTCTCGCTCGAAAAGTCATCGCTCCGTGGATCCCCCTCGCATATCTGGGTTCTTTTACCCTGATGATTATGCTGTTCGGGAATACTTCCTTTTTCAAAACAATTGCGGATGCGCCCTTTGCTTTATCATCCTGGGAGACCGCAATAAACGAGCCGACTTACATGCTTCTGTCCGGCGGCCTGATTCTCGGCGCTTTCTTTATGGCGACCGATTATGTTACTTCGCCGATTACCCGCAGAGGAAAGATTATCTTCGGTGTCGGATGCGGCCTTCTGACATTTCTGATCCGCTACTACGGAAATATCGCCGAGGGAGTTTCCTTTGCCATTATTCTGATGAATATTCTTTCGCCGAACATTGATCGTTTGACGATGAGAAAGCCTTTCGGAGGAAGAAAACATGAACGCGCTTAAGAAAACGCTTCCGGCATTGATTCTTGCGGCGATCTGTCTGGTCTGTGTGCTTCTTCTTGCGGTAACCAATGAGCTGACAAAGGGTCCGATCGCAAAACAGGAAGAAATTGCTGCACTGGAACGAAAAAAAGCTATATTTCCGGACGGCGAGACTTTTGTCAAAATCGAGATTACCGATGACATGACCACTGATATGAACAGCAAGGGTATCCCGGTGGACGAGGTCCACTCTGCCCTTGACGCTTCCGGCAAAAATCTGGGATACGTTGTGGTCACCCGCAGCTTCGGCTATGCCGGAGATGTGGTTGTAACCACGGGATTCACGCCGGACGGCTCCGTGGTCCGGGTCTTCGCTGTCGCGGAAAATGACACGCCCAAGTTGGGTAAAGAAGTGGAAAAGGATGCATTCCTTTCCCAGTTCACTTCGGTGGAGGCCGGGGTTCACGCAAATGTTTCGGCAGGCTCAACAGACGGGATCCGGGCAGTTTCCAGCGCTACCATTTCGTCCAAAGCGGCCGGCAAAGCTTTTAATTCTGCCGTTGACGCGATTATATATCTTCGGGAGAAAGGGGTGATCGCATAATGAGTGAAAACATGGCCGATAAAACTTACTTGTCTCCGGATCAGCGTCTTGAGGAGAAGAAGAAAAGCGAGTCGCCGCTGCGTGTAGTTTTGAACGGATTACTTTATGAGAATCCTGCGTTTCTTCTGGTTCTCGGGACTTGTCCCCTGTTGGCAGTTACAATTTCTGCAAAATCTTCATTTTTTATGGGAATTGCGGTTATTTTTGTGCTGACCGGTTCTGAACTTATTATTTCAATGCTTCGGAATATCATTCCGGATAAGGTTCGCATCCCTGCGTTTATCACCGTTATTGCCGGTTTTGTAACGATTGTTCAAATGGCGGTTTCCGCTTATCTGCCGGCCTTGAATAAATCCCTCGGGATATATATACCTTTGATCGTTGTTAATTGCATCGTGCTTGCCCGGGCAGAGGCTTTTTCATGCAAGCGCCCCGTAATGCTCTCGGTGCTCGACGGCTTAAGCATGGGATCGGGCTTTATGGTCGCTCTGGTGATTATGGGGTCTGTCCGCGAAATTCTCGGCAACGGGACGATCTTTGATCTCAAGCTTCCGCTTTTCGGAACCGTTTTCGAGCCGATGATGTTTTTCTTGCTTCCTCCGGGCGGATTTTTCGTATACGGAATCTGTATTTGCGTAACGCAAATTGTCATTAAAAAACTCGAAAAAATCAAAAAGCATAAAATTGCTCTTCCGGTGTCCGGATGTGCCGCCTGTGGCGCTTGCGCGGCGGGATCTGCGTGTAACACGAATAATGATCCCATTGAAAGCGAGGTGAAATAATCCGATGCAACTAATGCTCATTATTTTATTCTCAGCCATTCTGGTCGACAATTTTGTTCTGTCCAAATTCCTCGGTATCTGCTCTTTTCTCGGCGTCTCCAAAAACCTGAACACGGCAATGGGGATGAGCGGCGCTGTTATTCTGGTTATGCTGATCTCTACGGCGCTGACCTGGCCGATTCACTATTACCTTCTGGTACCGCTTCAAATCTCTTACCTCCAGACGCTTGTTTTTATCCTGGTCATTGCGGCGCTTGTCCAGATGGTCGAAATGATCATTAAAAAGCAAATGCCGCCCCTCTATAAAGCCTTAGGCATTTATCTTCCCTTAATCACAACGAATTGTGCTGTTCTCGGAGTCGCCATCCTGAACATCACCAAGTCGTATTCCTTCTGGGAATCGATGGTCAATTCACTGGGGGGCGGACTCGGCTTTACGCTGGCGCTGTTTATGTTTTCCGGTGTCCGGATGAGGATCGAAAAATCAGATATCCCCGAAGCACTTAAGGGGCTTCCGATCACACTCATTGCCGCGTCGCTGGTTTCGGTTTCGTTCATGGGCTTTAAGGGCTTGATTGAGAATTTGTTCGGTTAATACGTCTGCTTCGGCTAAGGAGATAAAACATGGTTTCGTTTGCACTGTTTTCTCTTAATAACATCCTTCTTTCGGGTCTTGTGATGCTGGGAGTCTCGTTGGTACTCGGTTTATTGATCGTGATCGTCTCCAATTTTTTCCAGCTTTCCCGAAATGAAAAGAAGGAGGCTTTACTCGAAGCGTTGCCGGGTGCAAATTGCGGCGGCTGCGGATTTGCCGGATGTGCCGGTTATGCGGATTATTTGCTTAAGCCCGGTGCCGACACCGGACTGTGCGCCGTCGGCGGAGTTGCCTGTTCACGCGAGATCGCATCCATACTGGGAACAACGGCTGTCGAGCCGACACCCAAAGTGGTTGTTTTGCATTGCCAGGGCACCCAAGACCAGACATCTCCGAGATATCAGTACCACGGGACACAGTCCTGTAACGCCGCACACGGCCTTCTGGGCGGTTCCGGCTCATGTACATACGGATGTCTCGGTTTTGGCGACTGTATCGCCGCATGTGCCTTCGGCGCCCTCAGCCTGCGCGACGGTATCGTTCATGTTGATCCGATTGAATGTACCGGCTGTGGCGCCTGCACCAAGATTTGTCCCAAGAACCTTCTTCAGTTGTTGCCCATAACCTCGGGGGTCGAGGTTCTTTGCCGTAACGAATGGCCGGGCGGGTTGACAAGGAAAAATTGCCATATCGGCTGTATCGGTTGCGGAAAATGTGTTAAGGCATGTCCCACCGGAGCAATCACGTTGAAGGGATCACTGGCATCCATTGATCAGTCGCTTTGTACCAATTGCTGTGCCTGCGTTACGGTCTGCCCGACCAAGGCGGTGGCGAGCCGGAGTCAGTCGGTGATTTAGTTGACCGGCGTTTTTCGATTCACGGGTGTCCTGTAGAAGTTTGCGCATTTATAGCCTGAATTCGAATATTTTGCTTGCACCGGGATGGGATCTGTGATATTATTCCATCTGCACGTTATATATTTATTGGAGGTGTTACTAATGGCTAAGTGTGAAATCTGTCAGAAAGATACCTATTTCGGCAGAAAGATCAGCATTACCCGT
This sequence comes from uncultured Oscillospiraceae bacterium, assembly GCA_964501725.1. Lineage (GTDB taxonomy): Bacteria > Bacillota > Clostridia > Saccharofermentanales > Saccharofermentanaceae > CAZCTO01. The sequence continues at coordinate 95,429 of CAZCTO010000004.1, forward strand.
TCACAGGTGTCCCGCCGTGCGCTGACACAGCAGCATCCGAATGTACGGAATGTTAAGGTTGTCGTTGAAGGAACACCCAAGACGATGCATGTCTGCACCCGTTGTCTTCGTTCTGATGCGGTGAAGAGAGCCTGATCGAATTTTTCTGATTATCGGATCCGCCTTTTGCTTACGCAGCAAGGGGCGGATTTTTTATTCGAAAATTCTTCGTACTGAAATAATCCGATCGTGAAGTGCTTCGTTTTCACTAAAAGAAAACAGGCGAAGGGTTGTTTTGCTCTTGGAAATCATCAACAACATTCCGGTGTCCGTGCAGATTCCCATCTCAACAGGGATTCGCGAATCAGGTTCCTGCGCATGTCTGAGGAAAACAATATCTCCGGGCATAATGCTGTCAATATCAAGTTCTCCCGTGACCTCATCATACCGGAGCTCAACCGCTTTCCCTGCAGTCATTTGATCTTCCATTCTTCTGGGAACGGATAAGCCGTTGACGGACGCTGAAACGTAAACGAGGCCTTCTACCGAGAGACCCTTTTTTGTTATTCCGTGATCCAGCTGCGTCATATTGACGCAACTGAGAACCGAGCTGACAAAGTATCGAACGCTTACCTTCTCCACCGATTCGAAAATGCCAAGCTCAATGACACCGCTGCTGCTGATCCACCCGTCCTTCCCTTCGGGAAGTGCTACGTGGTACACTCCGTCACGCTTTTGATCAGAGAAAAGAACCGTATTCATCATTACTTCAATCTCAAGGGTCCCGTTGCTTGCGTGTGACATGACATTTTTGGAGATGTCCGATACGACAAGTTTCTGTTGATGAAGATCCGGCTCCACAGAATCCATATTGGCTGAGAGATCTTTTGCCAGAATATATCCTTCAATTCCGTCAACTGTCCGGATCTTAACATATCCGTTCTCTTCCGTATTCGACAAAAGCTTCACCGGCTCGTTAAAAAGAACCTGCGATATGCGGGCGCTTTTAACATTCGCCTCAGCCATGATGCTCGAAACATATTCGGTAACCACCCGGTCGTCGGAACCATATATACGGACCGGCTCCGGGGAAACAAACAAGGCAATGTCGCTGTTTTTGAAAATCTTGGGCAGCATGACAGGCAAGACCCAAAAGAGTAAAGCAATAACCAGTATGAAAACCATCGCGGGAATGATTATTTTAGGAATACCGCGCTTCTTTCTGGCTTGAACGTATGTGTCATCGTCTTCAAGAGACCATACTTCCCGAACATCCTGAGGTGCGCCGAAAGCACCGTCCAGCTTTGCAATCTCCTTCTCTTCAAATTCGGGAGGTACAGGAGTGCCGGCTTTGGGTGTGCGCACTTTATGTCCGAATGAAAAAAACACCTTGCGAATATTCCGGCGGAAAGATTTCACTTACCCTCTCCCCCTCTTGACTGCGAACTGCATTCCATAACGCACATCGCAACGGCCAGATCTCCGTCATGAGAGATGCTGACTGCCGCATGAAGACCGCCGATTCGTTCAAATTCTGCCTTTGCATTTCCATGAAGAAGAACCGACGGTTTCCCGAAATCATCCACGATGATTTCGATGTCGGTGAATCGAATTCCATGTCTCCATATGCCGGTGCCCAGAGCCTTCGAAACCGCTTCCTTCGCCGCGAACCGGGCCGCAAGCGATTCCATGCAACCGGTTTTTTTAGCCAGACAAACTTCCATTTCTGATTTCGTATATATCCGATCAAGGAAAATCTCTCCCTTGCGCTTATATAAATCCCGTATTCTGGAAATTCGTATCGTGTCAATTCCGCATGTTATCGCCAAAAATTATTCCGATCTGATCCCCCGGGATCAGATCTTTCCTCCCATTTTTCTTATCTTGTACTTGTCACCGGTCCGAATGTCCCTTCCCTCAAATTGCAGTGGAATATAGTCACCGATTAATCGGGAGTACACACGATTGTCATAATGCTTTTCGAGCTCCGTCAGAGACAAATTCGTCGTTATTACTGTGATTTTGCCGCCCTGCTGGCGTGTGCCGAGGATTTGAAGCAAGTCAGAAACATTATTGGGTCCTTTAGCCTCTAAGCCGAGTTCATCGATGACCAGGAAATCAGCATCAAACAGCCGGTCGCGAAGCCCCGAAACAGAAGTGTCTCTGTCGACATCAGGAGAAAACGAGCGCTTCAACGTGCGATACTCATCCATGACTTCCATCAACTCGGGGGCACGAATCACAAGAACAGTTATCGCCTGTTCCAGAATTTGACGCGCGACGCATATGGCCATATACGTCTTCCCGGTACCGGGTTTACCCCAGAAAAGCAGGTTTGGACGATCTTTGAAATCAGGAGATGAATATTTGACGCAAAAATCATGAATCGGTTGCATCTTGAGAGGTTCCGAAAAGTATACGTCTGAGTAATTTGCAAAAGATATTCCCGGGTACTTCTCAAGACCGGATGCGGCTCGATACTGCGGTATCAGTAGGTCTCTGACACACACACAGACTTTCCCTTCAACATGACCTTCGTCCCCGCATCGGGCGCAAAAAGGGATCGCTTCACCATAGTCTTCCGCTATCTGATTCCCGGAGATGAACGCTCTTTTGGCCTCTTGCAATGAAGCCAGTTCCTTTGCGCTTTTGCTGTCATCGCCGGTTTCCAGCAAAGCAAGAATCCGTTCCGCCGAGCAAATCTTAATCCGGCGATCCAGGTCTTCGAGCCCGGGATATTTCGCGTAAAGTTCGAGAACGCGCCGGTCACGAATCAGTTCGCTCCGGCTTTTCCGATCGGACAGTACGTTATATACATCAACGGAAAATCCGTCCATATCTCCTCCTGTTATGATTCGGCTTCGGAATTACGTTTTGCGTAAAGTTCGAGAAGCTCTTTGGGATCCACTTCAAATCCCTTGATTTCTTCATCGGTATATGTAACACCCTCAAAATTCTGCTTGGTTAATTCCATTGGTGCATATATCTTCGCGGATTTTTCGCGCTGATAATTCATCTTATTTCTCTTTGCGGTCTCCGCTTCAAAAGTCTCCGCCTCTTCCAATGTTTGAACACCCGCGGCAAACCACGCCATGAGATGATCATCAGCATGCTTCAGGTTGGGGGAGCTGTTGTATTCGCACATTTTTCGAATAGCAAACTCAATCACTTCATATGGGTATTTGAGCTTTTCTACCCAAAGTCGAACATACTCTTCATCAAATTCAGTCATCTTCCTGCGAAGCTTTTTGCCGATTCTGAGGAGAATTTTCATGACCTCATCTTCGTGCGAAAGGTAGACACTAAGCTCCTTCGTGGCCCGTATTCCCTTGCTGTGCCACAGGAGAGCTTTTTCCTTCATTTGAGTAATGGTTGTAAGTTGCTTGTTGTCATAAAGTGACTGGAAAAGCATGTAAACAACGTCAGGCTCAAAACCGTACTCAAATAACAGGATATCCACTTCCCGATACCACTTGTATGCCATGGAGCCGTGAAAAAACGTTTTCTCGATCGATCTGGCTAATTCTTCGCGGGCCTGATCCAGCGGTGAGATTTCTTCTGCTTCACTTAACTCCTCTTTGCCTTTTCGGGAAATATATGTGTCAACCTCAGCACTCTTGATGTCCGTCAGCAGGATTTTTCCTTTATCTCCGCGTTCAATCAGTCCGGAAAGAGAAAGCTCGGCGATCGCACCTTTCGCGTCATCTGTTGTTATCGAAAAACGCGCCGCAATCTCCCTCTCCCCTACGTTCTTACCATGCGAGGTGGTCATCAGAAGGTAAAGATATGTTTGAATCGCTTTGCCGGAAAGGCCTGACATATAATCAGAAATAAATAAATCCGGAACGATCGTATCCGATAAAAGCAATTTTCTTTTGTCGTTTGTCTTCACGTAAAGGCAACCTCCGCCCAAGGTAAAATCAAGTTTCATTATAGCATCTCGGCCTTTGGTTTTCCATTGGAAGAAGCATCCCCGCCCGAGCCTTCACCGACGAATTCGATTCGATTTTTCACGATCGCCCGAAAAAAATCAGACCCGAACGGATATTTCCGTCCGGGCCCGATCCATGCCTGTTACGTTAGACAGAACTTATTCGATTTCTGCCGCCATGCGCTTGTAGGAAGCATATCTTTCCATTGCGTCCTGATGGTTCTTCTGGAAAAGCGCGTCCACTTTCTCAGCAGGGTACTTCTTGTAAAGTGAATTGTAACGGACTTCGCTTCCGAGGAATGCCAGGAAGTCTCCTGTAGGCTCCTTAGAGTCGAGGGTGAAAGGATTCTTTCCTTCTTCCTTCAATGCAGGATTGAAGCGGTACAGGTGCCAGTAGCCGCACTCAACCGCATCCTTCTCATGCGTCTGGGTTGAACCCATGCCCGTCTTGATTCCGTGATTGATACACGGTGCATAGCAAATGACGATCGACGGCCCCTGGTAGGCTTCCGCTTCGGTAAGGGCTTTGATTAACTGATTCTGGTTGGCACCCATAGCGACCTGTGCGACATATACATATCCGTAGCTCATCGCCATCATGCCGAGGTCCTTTTTCTTGATCGCCTTACCGCCTGCGGCAAACTGGGCAATCGCTCCGGTCGGTGTTGACTTGGATGCCTGACCGCCGGTATTGGAATAAACTTCGGTATCCAGGACGAGCACATTGATGTTCTCACCGGAGGCAAGAACATGGTCGAGTCCGCCGTAACCGATGTCATATGCCCAACCGTCTCCGCCGATGATCCATTGAGACCGGTTAACAAAGTAGTTCTCACCCTTCAAAATTTCAGCGATCATTTTCTTGGTATCCGCGTTATCGCCTTTGTATGCGCGGAGAGCGGTTGCCAAATTGTCCGACAACGCACGGGTTGAATCACCCGAGGCCATGTTCTCGAGCCATGTCGCACCGCTGCTCTTAATTGCGTCGTCTTCTACTCCCGCAATCAGTTCTTTGAGCTGATCCGCAACACGATTCCGAAGTTGCTTATAACCGAGATACATGCCGAGGCCGTGTTCCGCGTTGTCCTCGAAAAGCGAGTTGCCCCATGCGGGACCGCAGCCGGCCTTGTTTGTTGTATACGGCATCGAAGGAGCGGATCCTCCCCAGATGGAAGAACAGCCTGTTGCATTGGATATTTGCATCCTGTCGCCGAACAATTGGGTCAGAAGCTTAGCGTATGCCGTCTCTCCGCAACCCGCGCAAGCGCCGGAGAACTCAAGAAGCGGCTGTTCGAACTGGCTGCCTTTGATGGTCTTCTTGTTTGCGGGATTCTCTTTATTGGAAAGCGTCATCGCATAATCCCAATTGGCGGATTCCTGCATGTTGTCCTTGAGTGACTTCATTGTAAGAGCCTTTTCCTTGGCCGGGCAAACCGCTGCGCACGTTCCGCAACCGGTGCAATCCAATGCGGATACCTGAATACGGTACTGATAATTCTCGTAACCCTTCATACCGGTCTTCGTGACAAACGGCGCCTTCTTCGCTTCTGCTTCGTTAAGCAGGAACGGACGAATCGCGGCATGGGGGCAAACCAGCGAACATTGATTACACTGAATGCACTTCGTAGAATCCCAAATCGGAATATCCACGGCAATTCCGCGCTTCTCATACTGTGAGGTTCCCTGCGGGAATGTTCCGTCTTCGCGGCCATTGAAAGCCGATACAGGAAGCTTGTCGCCTTCCTGGGCATTCATGACTTCAACGACATCACGGATAAATGCGGGAACTTCCTTCTTCACTGCTTGGGTATCACCGGCCGTCGCCCAGGACTCGGGAATCTTCACTTCAACCACGGCACCTACACCGGCATCAATTGCGGCATAGTTCATATTGACGATCTCGTCGCCCTTGGCTCCGTATGATTTGAGGGCAGCCTTCTTCATGTATTTTATCGCATCATCGACCGGAATAACCTTCGACAGGGCAAAGAAAGCGGACTGGCAGATGGTGTTAATGCGTCCGCCCAGACCGATCTCACGGGCCTTTTCGACAGCGTCAATTGTATAGAACTTGATCTTGTTTTTTGCGAGGAAGCGCTTCATGGAGGCAGGGATGTTTGCCTCAAGTTCTTCGCCCGTCCAGGATGTGTTCAGAAGGAATGTGCCGCCGGGCTTCAAAGGAGACAGCATGTCATACTTCTCAACATAGGATTGATTGTGACAGGCGATGAAGTCTGCCTTATTGACAAGGTATGTGGAGCGGATCGGTGTTTTTCCGAAACGAAGGTCGGAAATCGTTACACCGCCGGATTTCTTGGAGTCGTATGAGAAATAAGCCTGCGCGTACATATTGGTGTGATCGCCGATGATCTTAATGGAGTTCTTGTTCGCGCCGACGGTTCCGTCCGCACCCAGGCCCCAAAATCTGGCCGCAACGGTTCCCTCACCGGCAACATCGATTGACTCATCCAAATCAAGGGAGAGGTGTGTGACGTCATCGACAATTCCGATTGTAAACTGCTTCTTCGGCTCTGCTTTCGAAAGTTCCTTGAAAACGGCAAGGATCTGATCCGGTGTTGTATCCTTGGAACCCAGACCGTAACGTCCGCCGATGATACGGGGAGCATTGCAGTTGCCCGCATAAGCGGCACAGACATCCAGGAACAAGGGCTCACCGTGAGCTCCGGGTTCCTTGGTACGATCCAGAACAGCGATTGATTTCACTGTGGAAGGAATGGCTTCGAGCAGACGCTCAACAGAGAAAGGACGGTACAGACGAACCTTAAGAAGTCCTACCTTCTCACCCTTGGAAAGCAAATAGTCAACGGTTTCTTCGGCGGTTTCGACCGCGGATCCCATCGCGATAATGACGCGCTCCGCATCCGGTGCGCCATAAAAATTAAACAGTTTGTAGTCGGTTCCGCGAATCTCGTTGATCTTATTCATGTAATACTCAACAATTTCCGGGAGTGCCAGATAGTAAGGGTTAGCCGCTTCGCGAGCCTGGAAATAGATGTCCGGGTTCTGTGCGGTACCGCGAAGTACCGGGTGATTCGGGGACAGTGCGCGGTTTCTGAATCCTTCCAGCGCTTGGTTGTCGACCAGCTCGGCAAAATCAGCGTAATCGATGACTTCAATTTTCTGGATTTCGTGTGATGTGCGGAACCCATCGAAAAAGTGCAGGAACGGCACACGGCCCTTGATGGTCGCAAGATGAGCAACCGCGGCAAGATCCGCGACTTCCTGTACGCTGTTGGAGCAAAGCTGGGCAAAGCCGGTTTGACGGCAAGCCATAACGTCCGCATGATCTCCGAAAATGCTGAGCGCATGAGCCGCAAGAGCTCTTGCGGACACATGGAATACGCACGGAAGCAGTTCGCCCGAGATCTTATACATATTCGGAATCATCAAAAGCAATCCCTGTGAAGCGGTATACGTTGTGGTCAATGCTCCGGTGGCAAGAGATCCGTGAACCGTACCGGCAGCGCCGCCTTCGGATTGCATTTCAACGACATTCACCGTCTGCCCGAAAATGTTCTTTCTTCCCTGCTGCGACCATTGATCCGTGTAGTCCGCCATCGGTGATGAAGGCGTAATCGGAAAAATGCTTGCAACCTCCGTAAATGCGTACGATGAGTGAGCAGCGGCGGTGTTGCCGTCCATGGTCATTTTCTTGAGTTCTCGTGCCATATAGTCTCTCCTTTATATAAAAAAATACGAAATTCTCCAAGCGGCTAACCGATTCCTATGGCGAGCCGCATATATTATAGCATATGCGCCGGCGAAATGAATGGATATTTCATGCCGTACGAGTAAATATATGGTATTATTATTTGGCGAAAGAATGACGTTAAAGGAGAATCGGAATGAGTATATCTTATAAAGGTCCTGTCGTACTGATTATTATGGACGGTGTCGGTCTGAATAGTTCAACTGAGGGCAACGCTGTTTTTCTTGCTAATAAACCCACGTTGCAATCGTGCATGTCCAATTTCCCGATGCTGAAGCTCAAAGCGCATGGAAAAGCGGTCGGCCTTCCGACGGATGATGACATGGGCAATTCCGAAGTCGGTCATAACGCAATCGGTGCCGGACAGGTGTACAGTCAGGGCGCCAAGCTGGTTACCGAGTCAATTGCATCCAAGGCGATGTTTGACACTCCTATTTGGAAAGAACTGATTGGCGGAGCCCTATCCGGGGGAACGCTCCATTTCATCGGATTACTGTCCGACGGAAACGTTCATTCCCACATTGACCATCTTTTGGCTATGCTGGACCGGGCAAAAGAAGAAGGCGTGAAGCGCGTGCGCATACACCCCTTGCTCGACGGACGCGACGTCGGCGAAACCAGCGCGCTTATTTATGTGGATCAGCTTGAAAGCAAATTGTCTTCTCTCTGCGATGATACGACCGATTATCGGATTGCTTCCGGCGGCGGACGCATGCGCGTCACTATGGATCGGTACGGTGCCAACTGGAAAATGGTCGAACTCGGGTGGCAGACCCATGTGCTCGGTCAGGGCAGGCAGTTTTCGAGCGCTCAAGAAGCCATCGAGACCTACCGCGCGGAAATTCCCGGAATCCTTGATCAGGATCTTCCCGCTTTTGTCATCGGAGATCAGGGTAATGCGATCGGTACAATCGAGGACGGCGATAGTGTTGTCCTTTATAATTTCCGGGGAGACCGCGCACAGGAACTGACTTCAGCGTTTGAGAGCGACGAATCGTTTGATAAGTTTGACCGGATCCGCGTTCCCAAGGTGTGTTACGCGGGTATGCTCGAATACGACGGTGATCTCCATATTCCCAAGAAATATCTTGTATTTCCGCCGTTGATCCGCAATACGCTCGGCGAATTACTTGCAGACAAAAAAATCCCTCAGCTTGCCATTTCCGAGACGCAGAAGTTCGGACATGTCACTTACTTTTTCAACGGTAACCGTTCATCGAAGTTCAGCGACGAAACAGAGGAGTACATTGAAATTTTATCGGATGTCGTTCCTTTCGAGGAACGCCCCTGGATGAAATCAGCCGAGATTACCGATGTCCTTTCCAAAAAGATACTCGAAAACAAGTATCCGTTCATGCGCGTCAATTTTCCCAACGGAGATATGGTCGGCCATACGGGCGTGCTTGAATCAACCATCATCGGTGTCGAGTCCGTGGATATCGCACTGAAAAGACTGCTCCTGGCAATTGATAAAGTCGGCGGTATGGCAATCATCACCGCGGATCACGGAAATGCAGAAGAAATGTACGAGACCTCCAAGAGCGGAGCCCCGGTCAAAGACAGCACCGGCCGTATTAAGTCTAAGACAAGCCACAGTCTCAATCCGGTTCCCTGTATCTTTTATGACAACACGGAGAATAGAGATAAATACGATGTGGTTCCTTCGGATGAATTTGGTTTGTCCAATATCGCGGCTACCATCAGTACCCTTCTGGGAGTCCAACCGCTTGAATGCTGGAATCCGTCGATGATCAGCCCGAAATAATGGCTGTCTGACCGGATTCGGTGAATCTTGAAAGCAACAAAAACCCCCGATGGCGACTTCGCCATCGGGGGTTTTAATGTCTTTATATGATGACTTATGGGTCTGTCTCGGAGGGAGTAGTATCTGCGGAAGTTGTTTCTTCGGGAGTAGTGGTAGGCACAGGAGTAACTGTCGGTATCGGCGTAATCACGGCTCCGGTTAAAGGATCCATCGTGCTGTGGCTTCCGTCCGGATTGAGCACACCTACCAGAACCTGCTCGGTAATCATACGGTAGAAGCTAGAAAAGGTCTTCACTCGCTTAACTTCGACGCCATCCTTATAAAAGACCTGATATGCTACTGCATTGATTTGATTGTGCGAATCACGGGCTGATTTTGTTTTTCCGACTGCTAAAGTCGGATCAGCGACATATTCTTTGGTTGTCGGTGCCTTGCTGGAGGTGATTACACCGACAAACTCAATGTTCATTCCATCCGGGATCGGACGGCCGTAGATCTCAATTGTGCACCAACCACCGCCGCCGCTTGTCTTGTCTGCATAGACTGCGTGAATTGCCACCGGATAATCCGTGTTATTTGTAAACTGGAAGTTAGCGCCGCCCCATGTCACGGTTGCGTCCGTTCCGGTATCCACATATCCACTGGGCCATGAATGCGGGTGACGTTCGTCAACTTGAAGATCCGCTTTCATTACACTGTGAAAAAGCGTTCCGGAAACCTGACATATTCCGCCGCCTAACTCGTCACGAAGAACACCGTCATAGATTCCGCCGGCTTCTTTGTATCCCTTCTCTGCGGTTCTCTTGCCGACAAAATCATTGTAATTAAAAGATTCGCCGGGTTGCAGAACCAGACCATTAATGGTCTCACAGACCAGGCGGATATTGGTGTTGCGGTTCTTATCCGCCTTGGTACTCGTCTTCGTCGATGAAATAAGTACGAGATTGGCCTCCAGGTCTGCCTTTGTAATCGAAGGCTCAACCTTGGTCACATTGACAGGAATTGTCTTCACGTACTCACCGTTGTCCAAAGCTTCTTTCACATCAAGAATCGCACTGGTCGTATTCAAATTAACTCCGGTCACGGCATCTTGAACCACAAAAGAAACCGTCTCAACATCAAAAGACGCTATCGTCGCATCGGATGCCGGAATGTTCAGGGGATCAAGCACATCGTGGACGAGTTCGCTGACCTTATCCGTACTCACAGTAAAAATAGTAGTGTAATCCTTGGGGGTCGTTTTAATGAGTTGAATTTGTTGATACCGGTCAGCAATAATATCTGCTTCCGTCGCCCCGACACCCGATCTTCCGTAATTGTAAGCTTCCTGAATCACATCAGGCAGGTTTGACTCAAGCTTAACATCGCTCATGTCCAACGGATAGATCTTCCCGTCGACCGAAAGCGAAATGTTCAGTTCAGTATTATTTAATTTCGGATCATCTTCGAACATGGTCGTGACTTGAGCGAGCGTCTTGCCGGATACGTCCTGACCGTTGATCTTTATGCCGGGATAAAAGGTCGTGACATCAAGTTCCTTTTTCATATCTTCGATGGTCAGCTTGGAAACCTTGCCGTCAGGCAATTTAACCTCGTACTTATGCTCTCGGGTCGCGAAAAAATACGTCGTTGCTCCGATGGCCAGAAGTGCGACAATCGCGACAGTTGTGATCAGAATTGCTTTCACCGGGCTCTTCTTGGGCGGTGATCTTCTCTTCACATGTGTCTGCGCATTACTTCTCATTGCTGACTGTGTATTACTTCTCATTGCTGTCTGTGTTTTTTTCTTCATAGTCTTGATTTCACCCTATTCCGCAGCCTCTTTATAACGAAGCCAACATTATGTAGCAAAGCAAATTAGCGTCACCTAAGAAGTTACTATACAAAGGTCTATCTTTCAAGTAGGATCGTCCCTTTTTTAACATATAATATACATTATTTGTTCTAAATGCCATAAAAATTTTAGCTTGAGACAGGTCGTTTTTCTGTATACTTTTAACATTTGAGGAGTATAATTGGAAATACTAAGACAACTGGGAGCGACATGCATGCACAAAGGACGGTTAATAAATGGTCACAAAACTTCATAGACACATGGGCGCACTGATTAGAGACAATGTAATCGCATCTCTTCCAAAGAACAAATCCATTCGACTCTCTCCTTTTTGGTACGGCATCGGGAACATGCTTCCCGACATCAGCTGGCTTCCCTTAACGCATCCGCATTTTGCGGTTCACTCAAAACCTTTCATGAGCGAAATGCTCAACACATCCATCCGGAAACGGAAAAAGCAAAACGTTGATTCCATTATGATTTCACCCTTGTTCTCTCTTCGTCTCGGAATTGTCTGCCATTACCTCTGTGATTTCTTCTGCGTCGCACATCAGGGTCAAGGGATTAACGGCGCCAGACATCACTTGGATTATGAGCATGAAATGCGAGATTTTTTCTACGAGAACAGATCTGCGATTGAATCGCTTTGCCGCATGGTTCCCAATGAGGTCTCTTTTTCATGCAAGTCGGCTACGACAGACCTTCTCCTTGAAGAATTTCATCGTTGGCACGACAATTATTCCGTCGTACAGTCCGACTTCATCCGTGACTTTTTGGAGTGCGGTAATTCAGCCGGCGATCGTATCGATGCTTTCCTGACTGATATTCGCACAGCGATCGGCTGTTGTTCAAGCCTGATGTATGCGTTTGCCGTGCAGACAGCGTAGTCCATTTTTCTGAAGTAAGCAAAAGAAGCCCGTTCGCTCGGGCTTCTTTTTTATTTGTTACTTCTTCTTTGCATATGTTTGAGTTCTTTTTTCGGAAATAAAAAGAAAATAGCCGTCTTTTTCAAGAATACGGACACCCCCGAAAATCGCTATAAGTTTATTCTTATACCAATCTTTCCGCTTTGTGACCATAATCATTTTTCCGCCGACCGCCAGACGGTTGAAGCCTTTTTCAATGAAAGATTTCGCGACCGAAAAATCCGCATGATACGGCGGATTGGAAAGAATCATCGAAAAGCCTGTCTCCTCAACTGCCGCAAAACTGTTACCGAGCACTACCGTCGCACCTTTGATTCCGTTACGTTCCATATTTTTGCGCGCGAGTTCGACAGCACAGGGGTCAATATCCGTCATGAAGACACTTTCGGCAGGCACCGTCATCGTTGCGACCAAGCCGACCAACCCGTAACCGCAGCCCAGATCAAGCACCTTATCCGCAGGGGTGAAGTCAACGTTTTGGAGCATAAACAATGTGCCCGGATCCGGATATCGCGGAGAAAACAGCGTACTGCTTGTCTCGAAAAGCAACTCCTTGTCTTTCCAGATCATCCGGATCAAATGAGCGGTGTCCGTTATGTCGCAACCGGGGGCGCATGACTCAGAGTCTTGCTTCAACATACCCGGCCACTTTACTTTTAATCGCGGAAAGAGCCGCTAACACCGATTCTTTCTCTTTTCCGTACACTCCGAAATATACCTTCAGTTTTGGCTCCGTTCCGGACGGGCGAACGCACGCCCAATCCAAGCCCTTTTCTCCGCCGAGTTCGTACAAAATGACATCCGATTCCGGCAACAGGATCTCTGATACCCGGATATGATCGCCCGAAAAATCGTACTTCTTGCTTTTCTTGTAGTCACGGACCGCACGGACCTTAAGTCCGCCCAATATACCGGATGTTGTTTGCATGGCAGATGATTCAATTTCACTCCGGAGAGACTGCATCGCGCGACCGATACGCTCCACACCCTCTTTACCTTCAAGCGTGAAAGAAATGGTTTCTTCATGACCATACCCGAAACGCCTGTACAGTTCTTCAATGCGATCCAGCAGCGTCTGTCCTTTTTCTTCGGACTGAGCAGCCATTCCGGAAATCAGCATTGCGGATACGATTGCGTCCTTATCCCTGACATGCAATCCCGCAAGAAAGCCATAGCTCTCCTCGAACCCGAATTGAAAATGCTTTTCACCCTCTTCATCATCGATTTTGATTCTTTCTCCGATGAACTTGAAGCCGGTAAGCGTTTCCTGAAGTTCCACGCCGTAATGGTCGCAGATGACACCCGCAAGCCGGCTCGACACAATGGTTGTTATCGCAAAAGATTGATCCGGGAGCGTATTTGTACTTTTTTTGTATCCGAGAATATAGTCCAAAAGCAGAAGTCCGATTTGATTCCCGGAAAGGCACTTGAATTCTGAAGTTCCGCCGGACCGGTCTAAAACCGCAACCCCGAGCCGGTCGCTGTCCGGATCCGTTCCGATTACAATTCCCGCCCCTGTCTTCTTAGCGAGTTCTATTCCCATGGCCATCGCGGCCGGATCTTCGGGATTCGGTACTTTTACGGTCGGAAAGTCACCGTTCGGTAATTCCTGTTCGGGAACTACCTGCACATTAGTAAAACCAACCCGATCCAGAATTCTTCTTACCGGGAGATTCCCCGAGCCATGAAGAGGGGTATACACAATCGACATGTCCTTGTTCCTAAGGATTGATTGCCGGTCGATGACAAGCTCCATCAGCATCTCCGTATATGCCTCGTCGAGCTCTTTTCCAATCATTTTAACAAAGCCCTCCGCAATTGCCTGCTCAACAGAGAGAGGCGTAATTGTGCGTATGTCCTCAATTTTTTCGGTGAAATCGAGTATTACCGTGGCTGCCTCCGGTGTTAACTGACCTCCGTCCTCACCATAGGCTTTGTAACCGTTGTATTTTGGAGGATTATGGCTAGCCGTAATCATTATTCCCGCAAATGCCTTATACCGGCGGACTGCAAAAGAAAGTACCGGGACAGGTCTGAGCGTATCCGAAAGATAGACATGCACTCCTTCAGCGGCAAGAGCTCCGGCTGCGATTTGTGCAAACTCCGGCGAAAAATTTCGCGCATCGTATGAAATAACCACGCCACGTTCTGTCGCTTCCTTGCCCATGCTTTTTATATATCTTGCCAGTCCGGTGGTTACTTTGCTCACCGTGTAAACGTTCATTCGGTTTGTCCCGGCACCGATGATGCCGCGCAACCCGCCCGTTCCGAATTCCAACTCCCTGTAAAAACGCTCTTCGATCTCTTTCGGGTCATCCTTAATCCGGGCCAGCTCCTCACGCGTCCGCTCATCAAAATAAGGATCTTCGCTCCAAAGTTTGTAGAGTTCCATGCATTTCTCCATTTTTTCATCCTCGTTTCTTGATATTGCCGCTGCATTAATGATCTGATCTTATAAATATCACGCCTCATATGTCCGATGTTCAGGAATACCCCAGTATACCTCTTACGCTAACTTCGCCGGCAGTCAGTATTGCCTTATTGCCGTCTCCGTATATCACTTCCAGTTCGCCACGGTCAGTCACATTGACGGCCCTTCCCCTGATTTCGGTTGCACCCTCCGCGCGGATCTCACGGCCAAGGGTGACGCAATTTTTTCGGTACTCCTCAATAAATCCGCTTGGATTTCGTATAAATTCAGGATATTGCCGGTTTATATTTTTCAAGACTTCAACCAGTGTCAGGGCGACGGACGGCCTTACTGCGCCTTCGAGCAGTACAGATGTTGCTCTTTCGGATATTGAATCGGGAAAAGCCTTCTGCAAAATGTTTATCCCGCAACCGACTACCGCAAAGGCAAGCTTATTGTCTTCAAAAACCGTCTCCGATAATATACCGCATATCTTCTTTCCGGTCACCAGGGAAACAACATCGTTGGGCCATTTAATACCCACATGTAAAGAATAAAGCCCTTGAAGTGCTTTACATATACAAAGCCCGAAAAAAAGCGACAGCAACCCCGTTCTCTCAGGTGATATTTCCGGCCGAAGCAGTACGGAAAACCAGAGGCCTTCGCCTGCGGCCGATTCCCAGGTTCTGCCCATGCGCCCTTTGCCATGTGTTTGAGAAAGCGCGACGACCACCTCGTTCTCCGGAGCACCCGACATTCCCGATTCTCTGACAGTCAGGTTCGTTGAAGATACCACGCTATGAACGCGTATCGCAAATTGACCCTGAAGTCCGGATTCACTCAGGCCGTCCTCAATTTCTTTTCCCAGTAACGCGGCTCGCGGAATCAATCGATAACCGCGGTTTGTGACTGCTTCAATCGGATATCCCTCACGACGAAGGATATTTATCTTTTTCCAAATTGCGGCTCGTGAGCAACCGAATCGTTCGGCAAGTTGTTCTCCGTTTTGGAAAACATCTCCGCCTTGCGAAAGAGCATCGATAATTTCACTCCTCCAAGTGCTCACTTTTTCTTTCTCCCGGATCTGATTGTGAAATAAACGAGTACAAGGAAACCGACAAGAGAAACCGTTGTGATTGCTATTCCCGGAATCAAGCCCGGCGCGGCGAATCGAAGTTCAATTTGATGGGTTCCCTTTTCGAGAGGAACACTGATCAGCGCATCCTGATACGGGACAATTTCTGTCCTGACACCGTCTACCCAAAGTGTCCATCCGGCTTCACAGGAGATCGTGGTAAGCAGCAATCTGGAATCGGGAACACTCACTGTCGCGGTTACATGTCCATCGCTCACTTCAAGACCCGTTACGCTTTCCCGTGCACCGGACCCATCGATTACTTCAGCCAAACGCTGAGTATTACAGTAGTAAAAATCCGCGTCGAGAAAACTGAATTCGTCCAATTCGCCGGCAACCACCACTCGAACCGTGATTGTCCGGCCGGGTTCAAAGATCCCCAGAAAGTTGATTTGCGAAAAAGTCGACGCACTCAGTTTGCCAACGAGCTTACTGTCCGCATATATTTCAGCTTCATTGTTCACCGTGCCCGCAGGAATAGACAAATACAAGGGGTCCCCGGATTTTATTGCTACTTCGTACTCCAACGAAATGTTGTCATTTTTATTAATACGCAGATAGGTAATCATCTTGCTATGTGCCGATGCCGGTGCCTCAAGACCCAGCAGATCCTCATCTTTTACCCTGGCATCTTCTGATTTGGGAGAAAACGGTGTCTGTTTGAGTATTGCGTTGAAAACGACCGGTCCTGTGGTCTGTGCTTCGTAATACACAGGTTCTTCCGAACTTGCGCTATCAAAAAGGGATACCAGCAATTCGTCTTGAAACGCAAACAAATCTTTGTCCTGCAACTTTTTTTCCAACTGATAGTAATCAAAGGTTCCCGCATTGGCCTTGACCGGGTAAAGAATCGGCAGTGCGTCCGAATTCTCAAAAAGCCGGATCGTTCCGCTTTCGCTCTCCAACACAGCATCATATCCGGCACAGTAATTTTTCTGTGACATAACATACTTGATCCCCATGACAGAGTCGGGGACAATCGCGCTGTATGAATGAATCGACGTGAAGTAATTAAAATTAGTACCGTATCCGAGTTGCTTCAAAAAGCGATTGGTTTCTTTGTCCGCACAGGAAAGGAAACTGGAAACCGAATGATAATCCAGAAAATATGCTCCGTTGAAAGCATTTACCTCATTATAAAGACTGTTGTCAATCTCAGTCCTGAAAAACGAATTACCTTCCTTCATCTCCTTTTCCTTGGTGTATTCAATCAGCCCCTCCGCTTCGTCGACAACATATGCCAAGTCTGCCGCTTTGAAAGCACCGCCAAATGCTTTGGGACGCAGATACATCGGATTGAACAGGAGTATATCCAAAAGGATCACGATGACCAGCATCGGAACGGTTAAGATGCGAAGTCCGGAAACAACTTCCGGCCACTTGGGACGTGAGAAGGCATAAAGTATAAGTATAAGAAGCCCTCCCATGAAAAGGTTTCCCAGGAAACGGTCTCCTTCCGATTGCAAATCACCAAAACGCTGGACAAAAATCAGGGCTGCGAGGAAAATCGCTCCGGTCCGAAGAAACGCTTTGGTTTCAAGTGCTTTGATGTGGAGAAATGACTGATAGGCAATTGAAATCAAAAGAAAAATGAAAAGAAATGAATATCTGTGCTTGAACCAGTTCGGATTATCGAAAAAATGCCACATGTGATCGATCACCGAAAACTGGAAGCTGAAAATAAAAAGGATCAGCGCCGATGCGGTAAATCGCTTACTGCGACCCGGGATCTCCGGATTCTGAAAATAGAGAAGGCAAAGCAGCGTTGTTGCCAGTCCGGAATAAACAAACGGCTTATTCGTGGACAGAGAATCAAATGTCCCCGCAAAAAACTGATCCAAAAAAGAAAGCAACGTGAAGTTAACCGGCTTTGTGTATGCGTTAACATAAAAATCCGGATTGCGAAGTGTGTCCATCGCGGCGGGAAGAAGAATAAACGCCGAAAGCAAGGCGGCAAGCATTGCGCACAGAATGAAGCGGACCATCGTAAAACAGGTTGTCTTTCTGTCTCTCTCATCGAATCCGTGATTTCCCCAGAGTCTGCCGATAAGATAGAAGAACGAAAATATCCCGACCATATATGAGATATAGTAACCGGATACAAATAAAACCAGCAAGACGATAACCAGTTGCGGCCACTGGCTCCGGTCAACAAGGAACCTCTCGATGAAAAAAAGAAGCAGTGGCAGAAGCAGGAATCCATCCAGCCACATGATATTGATCATAAAAATAATCGTATAAGACGACAATGCATACATAGCGCCAAAGATCACGGAAATTCTTCGTTTCTCGCCATATCGCTTTTCGAGAAAAAGCGTCATAAATGACGCGGCCAGAGAAAGCTTAATAAGAATCAAAAGAACGACAGCCTGATCGATCTTTCCGGCCGGAAATAAGAAGGAAAGGAAATTCAGCGGGCTGGACAGATAATAGGCAAACATTCCGAAAGTGTTCTTGCCGAGCCCGATCAGGAAAGAGTACGAGATCGACTCTCCCGCCATCAACTGATTCTTATAGGCAATCAGTGCGGGGGCGTACTGTGTCTTTAAATCAGACAGCAGAATGGAGTCCTTCCCGATCGGTGAATACTCATATACGGCAAAAAGAACCAGGATAAAAAAGAACGTCGAAAAAAAAGAAATCAGCGGATTATAGCTCTTCCGGACGGATCCGGATCTTTCGCTAATTGTCTTTCTTTCAATCATTTGATGTACCCTCCGGAAATATATGGTTACAGATGAATGATACCACAAAAAACATTGCCTGTAGTATACTTACACTATACAGATCAAGAACGAACGACCCCCTTAGGAGGCGCTGGATATGCTGATCAGCTTGATTGTTCCGTGTTATAACGAGGAGAAATCGCTCCCCCTTCTTCTTTCCGCTTTGAAGGAAGTGTGCGGACAAATCAACGAGCACACTTTTGAGTTCATTTTTGTGGATGACGGAAGTAAGGACGGAACTCTGGGTATTCTTAAGAGCATCTCATCGGAGATTGATTACGCTCATTACATCAGTTTTTCTAGGAATTTCGGCAAGGAAGCGGCCATGTATGCCGGGCTATGCGAAGCCAAAGGAGATCTGGTCGCGGTCATGGATGCCGATATGCAGGATCCGCCGTCACTCCTTCCGGAAATGGTTCGGTTCCTGCTTACGGAAGACTATGACATTGTTGCCACGCGCCGGGTGAACCGCAAGGGTGAGCCGAAGATTCGAAGTTTTTTTGCCAGAAGTTTCTATCGTCTCATCAACCGGATGAGCGACGTGGAGATCGTGGACGGAGCACGCGATTTCAGACTGATGAAGCGGCAGGTGGTCGACGCGATACTCGAACTCTCGGAGCGGCAACGTTTTTCCAAAGGCTTGTTCAGTTGGGTCGGCTTTCGGACCCGTTGGCTTGAATTTCAGAACGTAGAGCGAATAGCGGGCGAGACCAAGTGGTCTTTCTGGAAGCTTTTCAAATACGCAGTGGAGGGAATTGTTTCCTTTACCACCGTACCGCTTCGACTGGCGACCATGACCGGTTTTATTGTTTCCTCGATCGCGTTTTTGTATATGCTCTATTATGTGATTTTCGCGATTATTTTTAAGACCTGGGAAGCGGCTCCCGGATATCCGTCCTTGCTTGCTATTATACTGTTTCTGGGCGGACTGATTCTGATTGCCCTGGGTATTGTGGGAGAGTATCTCGCAAGAACCTATATGGAGGTTAAGCATCGGCCGATCTATATTGTCCGCGAAAAAGACGAAAATCCATAAAAAAGGCGGCCTGTCGGCCGCCTTTCGTTGGTTCATTTTACTCAGGTATCAAAGCTCAACCGACATTGATGCGATCTTCTGAGGTGACTTAGGGCGATCCCCGCTGCCGGTCGGTGTTGAAGCAATCGCATCTACGACATCGAGGCCTTCCGTTACTTTCCCGAAGGCGGCATATTGTCCGTCAAGATGCGGCGAGTCCTTGTGCATGATGAAAAACTGGCTTCCCGCGGAGTTCGGAGACATGGATCTGGCCATCGACAGTACGCCGCGCGTATGCTTGAGCGGATTAATAACTCCGTTGGAACTGAATTCTCCTTTGATCTGATGTCCCGGGCCGCCCATACCGGTTCCGTCCGGGCATCCGCCCTGAATCATGAAACCCGGGATTACGCGGTGAAAAATCAGGCCGTCATAGAATTTCTTTTGAATCAGCGATACAAAATTATCTACGCTCAGCGGTGCGGTGTCCGGATAAAGCTCGGCACGGATCACTCCGCCGTTTTCCATGGTAATGGTTACAATCGGATTTTTCATTGTTTTTGCGTTCCTTGCCCTTCCGGGCAATCATTAGGGAACGCTTCCTCCTGTCTTTTTTTCTATTATAACCCGTCTTTATGTTTATGAAGCAAACTGTTTCGGATGTCCCAGAGTTTTTGTGACAAATCTACATAGTATGTTTGCGGATTCTCGAAACGCTTGATCGAGTCCCAAAGCGTCTCGGATTCCTTCTTGCACCGCTCGCGGATTGATTCGATGCCCGGTCTCTCGTAAATGCATTTGCCGTTGACAAAAATCGGCTCCAGAAGTCTTCTGGTCGTGAAGTTTGTCAGTACCTTGCGCTTCCAATTCTGAATCGGATCGAAAATCTCGTAAGACTCCAACTCGTCGATTTCCTCTCCCTCCACGATTAAAACATCGGCAAGCGCCATGTTCGTTTCCTTATCGTAAAAACGAATGATCTCTTTGCTGCAAGGGGTCGTCACTTTTCCGATGTTCTCGGAAATCTTCATCTTGGGAATGACTTTTCCGGAGTCTTCGATCGCGGAAAGTTTATATACCCCGCCGAAAACCGGTTCTGCGCGTGATGTGATCAGCCTCTCTCCGACACCAAAAGAGTCGATTGCCGCACCCTGTAACAACAGGTCCCGGATCAGATATTCATCAAGCGCATTGCTTACGGTGATTTTGCAATCCTGAAGCCCTGCTTCGTCGAGCATTTCCCGTGCGCATTGGGTCAGATATGTCAGATCTCCGCTGTCAATTCGAATGCCTTTGAGTCTTTTGCCCATCGGCTCCAGGATGTTCCTCGAGACCGCGATGGCGTTTTGTATGCCCGACTCCAGGACGTTGTAAGTATCCACCAGAAGTACCGTATCCGACGGGAAAGACCTCGCGTATGCGGCAAAAGCTTCATACTCCGTGTCAAATAGTTGCACCCAGCTGTGCGCCATGGTCCCGAAAACCGGCAGTCCGAATTGCTGGCCGGCGATCGTGCAGGAGGTTCCCGCCGCACCCGCGATGTACGCGGCGCGTGCCCCGAGGACGGCGGCATCGTAACTCTGCGCCCGTCTGGCACCGAACTCGAATACCGGCCTTCCCGATGCCGACCGGGCAATCCGGGATGCTTTAGTCGCGATAAGACTCTGATGATTGACGGTGGTAAGAAGCATTGTCTCAATCATTTGCGCTTGCGCGATCGGGCCTCTGACCTTGACCAGCGGCTCGCCCGGGAAAACCGGTGTGCCTTCCGGGACAGCCCAAATATCACATGTCAGTTTGAATTTGGAAAGATACTCCAGATATTTCTCGTCAAAAGTGTTAAGTGAGCGAAGATACGAAATGTCCTCTTCCGAAAAGCTGATATTCTGCAAATAATCAATCATTTGCTCGAGACCGGCCATGATTGCGTACCCGCCCTTTTCCGGCACGGAGCGAAAAAACAGATCAAAATAGGCAATTTTATCGGCATGTCCGCCGTCCAGATATCCTTTACCCATCGTAAGCTCATAGAAGTCGGTAAGCATGCTGAGGTTAGTCTTATCAGTCCATTTTTTAATGTCCATAAATCCGCCGCCAGCACCCGGGATTACAAGATCCCGCAACACTGTCTCCCTTCTATCGGCCATTTTGACATGCCCGGGGTCATCCGGACACGCAAGCAACAGCTGCATGGTTAATAGTATAGTTTTTCAATTGGGTTTGCAACAATTCCGCATTCCATCCGCTTATTGCCGATCGAACTGCATTAAAAAACAGGCGGATCAAAGTAGACCTTTTCGAGTGTAAGACCCTTGGCAGGCATTGTTTTTCCGGCCAGTCTCCGGTCTTTTCCCTCGAAAATTTCTTCAATTCGTTCCGGGTCCAGCTTTCCCTGCCCGACATACACAAGCGTCCCTGCAATAATCCTAACCATATTATATAAAAACGATTTTCCGATAACCGTAATTTCGATCAGCCCGGAGTCCGGATTCTTCTCTACTTTCACTTCCTGCATTGTCCTTACCGGATTTATTTGCCGCTCGTCTTTTGCGTAAAATGCGGAAAAATCCAATCTGCCTTCGAATTTACGAGCGGCTTCAACCATTTTTTCGAGATTAAGCTCGCCCGGGATATGCGCCGAAAATCGCCGGTCAATGCAGGGTTTCGCGCGATTATTGTTAATTCTGTATATGTATTTTTTCCCGGTCGCGTTAAAACGGGCGTGAAAATCATTACTGACAACCTTACTTCCAAGGACGCTTACATCGTCGGGCAAATTGGCATTCATCGCCAGAGGCAATTTATCAACAGGAATCAAAAACGGGACATCCGCATGGCTGACATGTCCCCGTGCATGAACACCCGCGTCGGTTCGACTACATCCGTAAATACGGCACGGCACTCCGAACAAAGCCAAAAGAGCCTCCTCCAGAGATTGCTGGACCGACCTTCCGTTTTTTTGATATTGAAACCCGGAGAAATCCGTTCCGTCATACTCGACCAGAAGCGCAATCCGATACTTCACAGAAGATGAATTATCTGCATCCCCGGCCATGTTGCTCAACCCGGAAGACCGTCTTCGAGGCAAGTCTTACCCATCATCGCGGCTCCGATGATTCCAGCATCGTTCCCGCGCTCCGCGAGCTTTATTTCTGTTCTCGGGACTCCGGAACCGAAATAGGGCTTGCTCATCGTCTTCTCACGAAGAGGAATCAGAAGCGCATCCCCCTCGTTGCAGACTCCGCCGCCGATGACCAGAACCTCCGGCATAAATGCGTTGATAACGTTCGCCAGTCCGTCCGACAAATATTCCAAATACCGGTCGACAAGCGCCGAAGCGGTAGGGTCTCCGGCACGCATGGCTTCAAAGGCCGTTTTGGCGCTTACTTTGCCGTCCCGCTCATGGATCAGTTGATTCAGCATGGAGTCGGGGTGTACACTCGCTTCCTCTTTTGTCATGCGAATCAGCGCTGTCGCTGAGCCATATGACTCAAAACAACCCCTTCGGCCGCAGGTGCACGGAACACCGCCCGCGACCAGCACCGTATGTCCGAACTCGGATCCGGCCTGGTTAAAGCCGGAATAGATTCTGCGATTAATAATTACGCCGGCTCCGATTCCTGTGCCCAAGGTTATGGTAACCGAATTGGCCGCATTACATGCCGCCCCTGCAACGCTCTCTGCCATCGCCGCACAATTTGCGTCATTTTCGATATAGACAGGCAATTCTGTGATTCTTCCGATGATCTCACGCATAGGCGCCATAACAAAGGGCAGGTTGTTGGAATACACAAGAACACCGGCTTTATTATCCGGAGTCCCCGGAGAACCAATCCCGATTGACCCCATTTCTGAAGGAGAAAAACCGGCTGAACGAATGGCGTCCATGGCCAGCTTGCCCATGTCCGTCAAAATATCTTCCATTGGACGGGATGCGTTTGTTTTCATATTTAGCTTAGTGACAATCTTGCCGTCCGGTGTGACTACACCGGCTTTGATATTCGTGCCGCCAAGATCAATTCCGACATAATATCTCATAATACCTTCCCCGTTGCCCTGGATTTTGGATTACCCGGTCGAAAAGTGCTTTTCAGACCAAGATGATTCTATCTTATTTTCATTAAGAAATCTATAAACACCGGGATAAGCGCCATCGCAGAAAGTAACAAAAGCCATAAAAAGTCGCTCGCTTTCATTCGAAGCGGATGAAGCTTGGTTCTTCCCTCCCCGCCCCGATAGCACCTTGCGTCCATAGCAATTGCCAATTCCTCCGCCCGTTTAAACGAACTGACAAATAAAGGCACCAGTACGGATGCATATCCTTTGGCCCTGACGAAGATGTTTCCGGTATCATATTCTGCTCCGCGGGATGCTTGTGCCTTCATGATCTTGTCCGTTTCATCGACTAATGTAGGGATGAATCGCAGTGCGATGGACATCATCATCGCCATCTCATGAACCGGTACACGAATTTTCTTAAGCGGCCCGAAAAGCGATTCCAATGCATCGGCCATTTTAAGAGGAGTGGTCGTCAGAGAAAGCAAAACGCTGGTGCTGACGATCAAAAGAAATAATCGCAAGGCCATCAGTGACGCACGTAAAATACCACCATCGGTGATCTGTATAATCCAAAAGGAGAAAAGAATTTTTCCGGAACGAATCGTCAACATATTGATGATGAAGATAAATATCATCAGAAAAACAATCGGTCGTACCGACTTAATAATGTCGCCAACAGGAATTTGGGACAGCAGACAAACGAAGATAACGACAATAAAGGATGCAAGCATGGCAACAGGTGCGGATAGCAGAAAAATCATCGTCATATAGAGTGCAAACAGAATTACTTTCACACGCGGGTCCAAGCGATGCAGCACAGAATCGCGATGAATGTATCTTCCGATGGAAAGATCTTTAATCATCTCCTGCGCCTCCTGACTTGTCGTGCGAATCCTTCACAAGAACGCACGATGCCCGAATCAATTCCTCCGCTGCATCACCGGTGTCAAAAACGGATACCCTCAAATCAGGAATTCCTGCCTTCAGCTCCTGCAAGCAGGATACGAGTTCAGGCAATTCCAATCCGTATTCATGAATGGCGCCTTCCTGTTCGAACAGCTTGCCGGGCGTGGATATTCGCGTGATGCGCCCCTTCGAAAGCACCAGAAGCCTGTCTGCGTAGCGAGCTGCTTCATCCATGTTGTGCGACACAAGAATGATCGTTTTTCCGCAGTTCCGCAGTTCAAGAATGTAGTTGAATACCTCAAGCCTTCCCGTTGGATCCAGTCCCGCAGCAGGCTCGTCCAAGACAAGAATATCCGGATCCATCGCGATAATTCCGGCAAAAGCGACGCGTCGCTTCTGCCCGCCGGACAGCTCAAACGGTGATCTCTCCAGGATACTCTCATCCAGGCCGACCCTCTTAATCGCCTCAAGCACTCTCTCTTCAACATCCTCTTTATCCATTCCCATCTTCAATGGTCCGAAAGAAATGTCTTTTCGAACCGTCTCCTCGAAAAGCTGATATTCAGGGTATTGAAAAAGCAACCCGACTCTCCTGCGTATTTTCCGGACGTCGCTGTTCTTCTTTGTATCAAGTGTCACACCGGTTTGCGTATCATAGAAAAGAACCTCTCCGGTTTGAGGGCGGATAAGCCCGTTCAAGTGTGATATCAACGTTGTTTTCCCTGATCCGCTGTGACCGATAATTGCAAAGATCTCGCCCTTCTGAACGGAGAATGATATGTCCTCGAGTGCTTTGAGGCCGTTCGATTCATACGAATAAGAAAGTCCGGAAACACGCAGCACCGTTTTGTCATCCGAACATTCGACAAGGTTTGCCGCGTCTTCGACCGGCGTCCCGCTTCTTGCCGGCAGCAATGTCTGAATGGCTGAAATTGCCGACATTCTGGAAGAGAACCATTCTTTCCTCGGCGCAATCCGAATTCGCGCACAAAGCTCGAAAAGCAGTCCGGCAAACACCGGCACATCCAGTCCGAGACTGCGAACCCTGTCCGCCTGAAAAAAGATATCTCCCGGAACTCCTTCAAGGGCAATTTTCCCTTTCTCGAGTACATATATATAATCAGCAAGATACGCTTCGCTCATATCGTGTGTGATATGAAGAACCGTTATTCCTTTTTCCTTCTGCAGTCTCTTAATGAGGTGAAGAAATTCGTTTCGGCTGACCGGATCAAGCATGGCCGTCGATTCATCAAGAATTAAAACCTCGGGCATCATGGAAAGAATTCCGGCAATGGCAAGCTTTTGCTTCTGACCTCCGGACAAACTGCTCGGAGTTCGAAGCGCAAAGTCTTCAAGTCCGACATACTTGAGTGCAGCGTCGACACGCTCGCGAATTTCTCCGGTCGGAATCCCCAGATTTTCGGGGCCAAAAGCCACGTCCTCCTCAACAGAGGTCCCGACGATCTGGTTGTCCGGATTCTGAAAAACCATTCCGCAATGGCTTCGGACAAACCAGAAATTTGCGTCGTCATCCGTTGCCTTCCCGAAAACAGCAACCGTCCCGCTGCTCGGAGTCTCAAGCACATTAATCAACTTTGCAAGAGTTGATTTTCCGGATCCGTTTCGGCCCAGAAGTGCAATATGTTTCCCTCTCTCGACGGAAATCGATACTCCCGAAAGCGCCTCGACAGCCACTGTATCCGGATGCGAATACGAGTAATGGACATCCCTCACCCGGATCACCGGCTCCGGTATGTTCTGCTCTGTTATCCGGCTCTCGTCCTGCTTCATGTTCCTCTCCGATACAAAAAGGGTGCGGTACGCATGTGCACACCGTCACCCTTTGACTGTTCCGCTATTGATCTTCGAATCCTTACACCAGCTCGAGCTGCGCCATTTCCGAAGCATCGCCTCTTCTGGTTCCGAGCTTGATGATACGAGTGTACCCGCCGGGTCTGCCCGCATACTTCGGTGCAATCGTATCGAAAAGAATGTCAATCGGATTGACGGGATTCTTATCAGCATCATGGCATTTTCTCAACCAATATGACATGTTCTTTCTGGCGGCCAAACGTGACGGACTATCAACCTGAACTTTCTTTGTCTTGATTTCGCGAACCACGACATCATACTTCTGTCCGGCTTTGGACGTCTTGGAAACGAGCATCTTCTTACCCTTTGAATCCAGTTTCGCTGCCGAAACCGTAATCTCACGGGCAGAGAAGTTGTCTCTTTCCTTAATTGCCTGTGTAATCAGCTTCTCTGTAATCTGACTGACTTCCTTAGCGCGTGCAACTGTCGTTACAATTTTGCCGTTAACGACCAACGCGGTAGCGAGATTTCTAAGTATCGCCAAACGTTGATCCGATGCACGTCCAAGTCTTCTATTTCCTGACATGGGTGTAACCTCCTATGTGATTCTTGTAATGCCGGACGATCTGTCTACTCGTCGCCCGATGCCAATGAAAGCTCCATATCTTCAAGCTTCAAAATGACTTCTTCAAGAGATTTTTTACCAAGGTTTCTAACCTTCATCATCTCGTCTTCAGTACGTGCGGCAAGATCTCCGATTGTATTGATTCCGGCTCTTTTCAGGCAATTATATGTCCGAACTGAGAAATCCAGGTCTTCAATCGCTATATCATGCTTGGAATTCTTATGCGCGCCTTCATCCGCATCTCTGAAGCTAAGCGTGTTTCCCTTACCTGTAAGTGCTATAAACAAACCAAGATGCTCACAGAGGATGGAAGCAGCTGCCGAAAGGGCTTCATTTACTTCGATTGTTGAATCCGTCCAGACTTCGATCGTTAAGCTGTCAAAGTCCGTACGCTCTCCGACACGCGTGTTCTGTACGGAGTAGTTTGCTTTCTTGACAGGCGTAAAAATAGAGTCCACTGCGACCACGCCAATGGTTTGTGTGGCCGGTTTGTTTTGATCTGACGTTGAGTATCCGCGTCCTTTTCCGATTGTAAGCTCCATAAAGAGTCTTCCGGAACCGTTCAGAGTCGCGACGACGTGATCCGGATTCATGATCTCGACTTCTTCGTCGTGAACAATGTCACCGGCGGTAATCACTCCGGATTTGCCTTCATCCGTGCTGATGTAGACCGTCTTAGGTGTATCCACATGAAGCTTCGCGCGAATACCCTTAACATTCAAAATGATCTCCGTCATGTCCTCAATAACACCGGGAATCGTTGAAAATTCGTGATATACTCCTTCGACACGAATCGCGGTAACCGCGGCTCCGGTCAGAGAAGAAAGTAATACGCGACGCAACGAATTTCCGAGAGTCGTACCGTATCCGCGCTCAAGCGGTGCAATGACATACTTGCCGTAAGCATTGTTCTCGTCCAGCTCAACACATTCAATAACCGGCTTCATTATATCAATCATATTTCTCCTCCTAAGGCAGCTTCCGCTGCCGGTCACGGTTGATTACTTCGAGTACAACTCGACGATCAATGTCTCCTTGACCTCAAGATCTACATCCGCACGAGCTGGGTTCTCTACTATTTTGCCGGTTAAGGTCTCTTCATCAAAAGTGAGCCATGCCGGAACAGAACGAGCATTCGTGAGGGATTCAAATTTGGGAGATTTACGTGATTCCGGACACACTGTAATTACATCGCCGGCCTTAAGCGTGATGGAAGCGATATCCACCTTCTTGCCATTCACAAGGAAGTGACCGTGTGTTACCAGCTGACGTGCCTGAGCACGGGAAGCCGCATAACCCATTCTGTATACAATGTTGTCCATACGGAGTTCGAGAAGCGAAAGAAGATTCTCACCTGCTTTGCCTTTCATGTGAACCGCACGATCGAAGGTAAGTCTGAACTGACCTTCCAGCACGCCGTAAAAACGCTTTGCCTTCTGCTTTTCACGAAGCTGAAGACCGTATTCTGATACTTTTTTTCTGCCCTGTCCATGCTGTCCGGGCGCAAAACTTCTGCGTGCAAGAGAGCATTTTGTGGAATAACACCGTGTGCCCTTGAGAAAAAGCTTGTCGCCTTCTCTGCGGCACAGACGGCATGATGCATCTGTATATCTGGCCATTATTTCTATACCTCCGTAATCAGACTCTTCTTCTCTTAGGCGGTCTGCAACCATTATGAGGGACAGGTGTCACGTCTTTGATCATCGTGACGTCCAGACCGGCAGTCTGAAGTGCTCTGATAGCAGACTCGCGACCTGCTCCGGGGCCCTTTACAAAAACCTCAACGGTCCGCATTCCATGATCAACCGCTTTCTTTGCCGCATCTTCAGCAGCCATCTGCGCGGCAAAAGGAGTCCCTTTTCTGGAACCCTTCATACCCATTTCGCCGGCGGATGCCCAGGAAATTGCGTTCCCGAGAGGGTCTGTGATTGTAACAATCGTATTATTGAACGTTGAATGAACATGTGCATGTCCGCGATCAATATTCTTGCGTTCTCTTTTCTTCGGTCTTGCAACCGCTTTCTTAACAGCCTTTGCCATGGTTCCCCTCCTTATTTCTTCTTGCCAGCGATTTTACGCTTCGGTCCCTTACGGGTTCTGGCGTTCGTCTTCGTACGCTGACCGTTAACAGGAAGTCCCATTCTGTGACGGCGGCCGCGGTAGCAACCAATTTCCGTAAGACGCTTGATGTTTAATGATATTTCTCTTCTGAGGTCACCCTCGACATTGTAGTTGTTCTCGATCTGCTCACGAATTTTAGCAATCTCATCATCGGTGAGATCCTTCATTCTCGTGTCAGGATTAATCGCAGATTCCTTAAGAATTCGTGCAGAAGTAGTTGGGCCGATACCAAAAATATAAGTTAGAGCAATTTCTACTCTCTTCTCGTTCGGCAAATCCACACCGGCTATACGCGCCATCTTTGTACACCTCCGTGAATGAATAAGTGATGTTCTGAAAAACTATATATAACATGCGGAGCAAAGATTCCTCCGGGGTTAACGGAGGCAGCCGCCTTCACAATTGCATGTAATATCCTGTTTCTGAAACGTCCGGACATCCGTCCGGAAGGCTGATTATCAGCCCTGCTTCTGCTTGTGCTTAGGCTCGGAGCAAATAATCATAACCCGACCGTTACGGTGGATTACTTTACATTTCTCGCATATCGTCTTTACGGACGCTCTGACTTTCATAGTTCCCAACCTCCCCCAAAAAATCTTCTGTCAAAAGGCAGAAAAATTGACGCCTATCCGGCGCACGCTATAATATAATACCAAAAACCCGATCATTTGCAAGAGCTTTTCGGAAAACAATCTTCACGAAAGCTATTTTGCTCTCCAAGTGATGCGGCCTTTGGACAGATCGTAGGGCGATAATTCCAACGTCACACGATCTCCCGGCAAAATCTTGATATAATTCTGTCTGAGTTTGCCCGAAATATGCGCCGTAACCATATGGCCGTTTTCAAGCTTAACGCGAAATTTAGCATTCGGAAGCGCGTCATCCACAATACCTTCAACTTCAATAACATCCTCTTTGGTCATTTTTTATCTCCTTTTTTACTTGATTGCGCTAAAGTCCACTCAGTAATTACTTTGGCGATCTCTGCACAATTTTTTCTGTCTGTTCCGTTGCAACCTGTTAATCCCTGATTAATCGTCGATTATTGTCGTAATGATGTTACCGTTTTCGGTAATGGCAAATGTGTTTTCGTAATGAGCGGAATTAAGTCCGTCGGCTGTTGATATGGTCCACTGATCCTCCTGAAGCCTGATGTTGTATGTTCCCTGATTGATCATCGGCTCGACCGCAATGACCAGTCCGGGAAGGATTCGAAAACCATGTCCGCTCCTTCCGAAATTCGGAACGTCAGGATCCTCATGCAAATGTTCTCCGACACCGTGTCCGACAAGTTGTCTGACGACACCGAAACCGTTCTTTTCGGCATGTTGTTGAACCGCCGAGGATATATCACCGATCCGCTTGCCCGGCCGAGCCTGCTCGAGTCCCTTCCAAAAACATTCTTCAGTAACCCGAATCAGTTTTTTCGCATCATCAGAGATTTCGCCGACAGCAAAGGTTCGTGCTGCGTCTGCATGAAAACCATTGAGAAACGCGCCGACATCAATGCTCACGATGTCTCCTTCGTGAAGAGTCCTGCTCTTGCTGGGTATCCCGTGAACTACCTCGTCATTAACGGAGGCGCAAATCGAAGCGGGAAACGGCGGGCTGCCGTAGTTTAAGAAAGACGGAACAGCACCGTGTTCGCGGATCAGATTCTCGGCGATTGCATCGAGTTCCCATGTTGTGATGCCCGGGCGCACCGCTTTCTCGATTGCCTGCAAGGCAATCGCAACGATCCGACCCGATTTTTTCATCTTCTCAATTTCTCCGACCGATTTCAAGCGAACCATCTTACGCTCCTTATAAAATACCGCGCCCGGATAAACCGGCCCGAATGTCTTTCATGGCAAGATCATGTCCGCCCTCATTATTGACAGATAAAATCAAGCCGAGTCTCTCGTAATAATCCACTAAAGGCTGTGTCTTTTCATAATACGTCTTAAGTCGATTAAGTACAGTCTCAGGCTTATCATCCTCCCGTTGAATAATTTGCCCGCCACACTCATCACAAATTCCTTCAACAAGTGACGGACGAAACGTCAGGCTGAATCCGGAGCCGCAAGCGACGCAGACACGCCGTTCGGAAATCCGTTTAACGATTATGTCATCCGGTACCAGAAGGCTGATTACAGCATCGATCTTCTTTCCGGCTTTTGCAAGGAAGCGATCCAGTGATTCAGCCTGGGCGATGGTTCTCGGGAACCCGTCAAGCATGAACGAATCGGTGCAATCAGATTCGGAAAGCCGGTCTTCAAGCATTGAAATCGTTACAGAGTCCGGTACAAGTTCGCCTTTATCGATGAATTCTTTCGCTCTCACGCCCAGAGGAGTCTTTGCTTTAATATTCGCCCGAAAAATATCTCCTGTCGAGATGTGGGTTAACCCGCACTGGTCATGCAGTGACGCAGCTACTGTTCCTTTTCCGGAGCCCGGAGCTCCGAGCAGTATTAAACGCATTTACCTTCCTCCTTTGCCTTACGTATGGTTTATTCCTTAGCAGTCCCACAAGCGTCGCCCTAATAATGTACACATGACCCTATCCGGGAGAATATGTCCCGAACAAGGTCATGTGCAATCATTTAATTAAAAATCAGTCTCCGTGCATTTGCCGCACCCTGTGCTTTGAGCTCCATGCATCAGTCGAGAAATCCTTTGTAATGGTGCGTAACCATCTGTGACTCAATCTGTTTTATAAGATCATTGGCTACGCCGGTCATAATCAGGACGGATGTTCCTGCAAACCAAACATTTTGCATGCCGGTAACGTTTCCGATGATGGACGGAACCAGAACCACGATCGAAAGGAAGAGCGCATCCGCCCAATTCAGTCGTGAAGCTGTTTTGGCAATAAAGTCAGCTGTCGGGCGGCCGGGACGTACACCGGGGATGAATCCGCCGTTTTTCTGAAGGTTGTTGGATATTTCAATCGGATTGAACTGAATCAGTGAATAGAAGAAGGTGAACCCGAGGATCAACAGGAAATTAACAAGATAATACCACCAATGTGCCTGCGGATTTTTGAACGCTTGAACGATAAAATTGTTGCTGTTCGAGAAAAACATTGAAATAATCGTTGACGGTAACGCAATCATCGACATGGTGAAAATTACCGGCATAACTCCGGACTGATTGACCTTGAGAGGAATATACGTATTTTGTCCGCCGTAGACTTTTCTTCCGATTACTTTCTTTGAATACTGTACCGGTACTCTTCTCTCCGCGTTCTGTACGAACACAACAAAAATGATGGTCAGAAGAGATAGTCCGCTGACTACGATAAACAGGCCGCTTCCGGCAAAGAATCCGAGAACATCGTTCTTAATTCTGCCGTATACATCCAGCGCGTATTTGTATAAATCAATCGCCATGTCCGGGAGTCTCGTCACGATACCGGCAAAAATCAGAAGCGATATGCCGTTTCCGATTCCCTTCTCGTTAATACGCTCGCCGAGCCACATAATAAATGCGGTACCGGCTGTAAACGTTGCAATAATCAAAATCGCATTCAACCAGCCCGGAAGAAAGGTTGTCATCGCGGACCGTGTCGCATAACAGAAAACCGACGCCTGAAGAAGCGCAAGTCCGACGGTTACAAAACGAACGATCTTCTGAATCTTTTTCTTGCCGGACTCGCCTTCTTTCTGCAGTCTTTCGAGCGCAGGAATAGCAACGGTCAGAAGCTGCATAATGATCGATGAATTGATATAAGGAGTGATACCCATTGCAAATATGGTTGCTGCAAAAAGACCGCCTCCGGAAATAATATCCATCAAACTTCCGATTTGTCCCCAACCCTGAACAAGTCCCGAAAAAATCTCCCGGTTAATGCCCGGCGTCGGAATCAATCCTCCGATCATGTAGATCGCAAGGATAAACACTGTAAACAAGAGCTTCTTCCGAAGATCCGAGACTCGAAAAGCGTTGGTCAAGGTGTCAAACATACCCTTCATGATCATACCTCCAGAGCCGTGCCACCAGCCTTTTCGATTTTGTCTTTTGCCGAGGCCGTGAACTTAATTGCCTTCACGGTGAGTTTCTTTGTCAGTTCACCGCTTCCGAGAACTTTGACTCCGTCGTTTACCTTCGGAACGGACAGGAGCCCGGTCTCAGAAAGCATAACGGCATCAACAATCGTTCCGTCGGCAAAACCCTCGAGGTCACCCACATTGATTTCAATGTAGGATTTGGCAAATCTTTTGTTGTTAAATCCACGCTTCGGTAAACGTCTGTACAAAGGCATTTGACCGCCTTCAAATCCGGGACGAACGCCGCCGCCGGAACGGGAGTTCTGGCCTTTGTGTCCGCGTCCGGCTGTTTTGCCGTTTCCGCTTCCCACTCCACGCCCTTTTCGGTATGCTTTAGCGTCTCCGCCGAAAGTCATTTCATTGAGTTTCATGCTTCTTAATACCTCCATCAGACTTCTTCACACTTGACGAGATGCGCAACATTATGAACCATTCCGCGAATCGCTTCGTTATCTGCATGAGTCACGCTCTGCCCGATTTTATGAAGGCCCAGCGCCTGCATCGTTGCACAATGATTCTTTTTCGCTCTGTTGGTGCTTTTCACCATGGTAATTTTTAGGTCCGCCATTGCTGAAGTTCCTCCTATCGCAGTATTTCTTGTATGGATTTGCCGCGAAGTCTGGCGACCTCTTGAAGAGATCTTAAACTTTTCATTCCTTCGATCGTCGCATTTACCATATTATTCGGGTTGTTGGTTCCCAAAGACTTCGTACGAATGTCCTTGATACCAGCCAGTTCGCAGACTGCACGAACCGGGCCGCCGGCGATAACACCGGTACCTTCGCGGGCAGGCTTCATGACAATTTTGCCGGCTCCGAAAACACCGTACGCTTCATGCGGAATAGTCGATCCGCTGATCGGAACCGTAATGATGTTTTTCTTGGCATCTTCGATGCCCTTGCGGATTGCATCCGGAATTTCCGCTGCTTTACCCAGACCCTTACCGACGTGACCGTTTTCGTCACCGACAATCACCAGCGCGGCGAACCTGAAATTTCTTCCGCCCTTAACAGTCTTTGAAACACGTCCGATATGGATGACTTTCTCTTTGAATTCTGTTGTACTCGGATCAAATCCCATTTTAATCGTTCCTCCTGCTTAGAATGATAGGCCGGCTTCGCGTGCCGCCTCAGCCAAAGATGCTACACGACCGTGGAAAATATATCCGCCTCTGTCGAAAACAACTTCCTTAATGCCTTTATCAATGGCACGTTCTGCAATCAGTTTTCCTACAGCCGCGGCAGCTTCCTTCGATCCTCCGGAGGACAACAGGGTCTTGATGTCCTTCTCCAAAGAAGATGCGCTTGCGAGCGTCTGTCCGGCAACATCATCAATCAACTGCGCATAAATCTGCGAGTTGCTTCTGAATACGCAAAGTCTGGGACGTGCAGGGGTGCCGGCGATCTTTTTGCGAACGCGCAAATGCTTTCTCCTGCGGATTTCATTCTTGTCCGGTTTATTAATCATGCATTTCACCCCTTCTCTTATTTCTTAGCTCCGGTCTTGCCTTCTTTAATCTTCAAGACCTCGCCTGCATAACGGATGCCCTTACCCTTATAAGCGTCAGGCATTCTGAATGAACGGATCTTTGCGGCTGTCTCGCCGACTAGCTGCTTATCCGCGCCCTTAACGATGATCTTATTCGGTGCGGGTACTTCAATAGTGATTCCCTTGGGCTCTTCCAGTTCAATCGGATGAGAGTATCCGAGGTTCAGCAAAAGCGACGAAGCGTTTTTGGTTGCCTTGAAACCGACACCGGCTATTTCGAGATTCTTTGTAAATCCCTGCGATACCCCTACCACCATGTTGTTCAGAAGAGAACGGGTCAGCCCGTGCAGAGCCTTATGACGCTTTTCTTCCGAAGGTCTTTCAACGGTGATGACACCGTCATTAATCTTAACTGTCATTTCCGGGTGCACACTCATGGATAGCGTTGCATCTTTTCCTTTGACAGTGATGGACTGCCCATCTTGTTTCACTTCGACCCCCGCAGGGATCTTAATCGGCATTTTGCCAATTCTTGACATTTTATCTTCCTCCTGCTCTTTAGATTGCGGCGACTCGAAAAAAAATCCGAATCGTCCTTTCAGAGTGCCTTCTTTACTTGCTTACCAGACGTAAGCCATTACTTCGCCGCCAACACCAAGCGTACGAGCTTTCTTGTCCGTCATAATACCCTTTGATGTGGAAATGATTGCGATGCCGAGACCGCCCAATACATGGGGAAGGTTCTCGTTATCCACGTAAACGCGTAATCCGGGCTTTGATATACGCTTGATGCCCTTGATCACATTCTTACGACCGGCGTATTTAAGCGTCACCTTGATCATTCCCTGCTTATCATCGGCTGTAAAATCAAACCGGCTGATATAGCCTTCGTCCAAAAGGATCTGCGCGATCGCTTTTTTGAGATTTGAACCCGGTACCATAACCGTCGGATGACCCGCCGTGCCGGCATTACGGATTCTCGTCAGCATATCTGCAATTGCATCTGTAATCTGCATACGTATTCCTCCTTGCTATCGTTTACCAGCTGGCCTTACGGACGCCGGGAATTTGTCCCTTGTAAGCCAAATCACGGAAGCAAAGACGGCAAATGCCGTATTTGCGAATATAGGCGTGGGGTCTTCCGCAGAGCTTGCAGCGGTTGTGCTGCTGCGTCTTAAACTTCGTTGCTCTTTGGGCCTTAAGGATCATAGACAACTTTGCCATTTAATCTTTCCCTCCTGCTTACTTGCGAAACGGCATTCCCATCAGAGTCAGAAGCTCTCTTGCTTCTTCATCTGTATTGGCCGTTGTAACAATAATGATATCCATGCCGCGAATCTTGTCGACCTTGTCATAGTCTATTTCCGGAAACATCAACTGCTCTTTGATTCCCATTGCATAGTTTCCGTGACCATCGAAAGAGTTCGGACTTACGCCGCGGAAGTCACGCACGCGAGGAAGCGAGATGCTGATAAGTTTATCGAGAAAGTCGTACATGCGCTCTCCGCGAAGTGTCACTTTACAGCCAATCTTCATTCCTTCTCTGAGCTTAAATGCTGCGACTGATTTGGTCGCAACCGTCGAAACAGGCTTCTGTCCGGCAATAATTCCCATATCACGCATCGCGTTCTCAAGAGCTTTCGGATTGGTATTCACTTCTCCGACACCCATGTTAAGAACAATTTTTTCCACGCGGGGGATCTGCATCACAGACTTGTAACCGAAACGTTCCCGCATTGCCGGTGCTATTTCAGCTACGAATTTTTCTTTTAATCTGGACATGAATTACTCCCCCTTCTCTGTTTCTTTGATCTCTTTTGATTTTGTCGTTTTTGCCTTCGCTGCTTTTGTTGCCGTTTCCGCTACAGTTGTCTCTTTACTTGCGGACGCTTTCTTCGCGGTTGTTTTGGCCTTAGCTGCTTCGGGTTTTGCGGCTGTAACCTTGGTTTGTGTCTTCTTTGCCGCAGCTTTCACCGGAGCTTCTTTTTCGGTTGCCGGTTTTTCTGCCGCAGTCTTCGGTGCTGCTGCTTTTGCAGGTGTTGCTTTTGAAGCGGCCTTCTTGGACTTATCAATCGAAGCACCGCACTTTTTGCAGACACGTGTCTTCTTTCCGTCCGCATCGATCTGAGTCGAGGTACGAGTCGGCTTGCCGCACTTTGAGCAAACAATCATAACGTTTGATACGTCAATTGATCCCTCGCGTTCGATGATTCCTGCCGGCTTATTCTGTCCGCGTGCCTTCTGGTGCTTCTTGACCATGTTGACACCCGATACAAACACGCGACCTGCGGCTGGATCCGCTTTAACAACTTTTCCGGTTCTGCCGCGATCCTTACCGGCGATGACAATGACGCTATCATCTGTTTTTACATGCATTTTACTTGTCATTGGTCGTCCTCCTTACAGAACTTCGGGAGCAAGAGACAAAATTTTCATGTAATCCTTGTCCCTGAGCTCTCTGGCGATCGGCCCAAAAATTCGGGTGCCGCGCGGGTTCTTGTCTTCTTTGATGATGACGGCTGCATTCTCGTCAAATTTGATATACGATCCGTCTGATCTTCTGACGCCTTTTTTGGTGCGAACGACGACGGCTCTGACTACTTCGCCTTTCTTGACAATTCCGCCCGGGGCGGCTGTCTTGACGGAGCAGACGATTACATCGCCGATATTGGCATATTTTCTCCAGGAACCGCCAAGCACCTTGATACACGCGAGCTCTTTCGCGCCGGTATTGTCAGCGGACCTGAGTCTGGACTCAACCTGAATCATGCTAGATTTCCTCCTTTACGTGAAAACCATTCAATCAGCGATTTATTTCGCCTTTTCAATTATTTCGATCAGTCTCCAACGCTTTTCGCGCGAAAGCGGGCGGGTTTCCATCACTTTGACTTTGTCGCCGATTCCGCATGCGTTCTCTTCGTCATGCGCTTTCAGCTTATAGGTCCTTTTGATGATCTTCTTATAAAGCGGATGCTTTACATGCTCTGTGACGGATACAACAATCGTCTTGTCCATTTTGTCACTCGACACGACACCCGTGCGCGTTTTTCTGAGGTTACGATCGCTCATTCACTTTTCCCCCTTCATCCCTTAGCCTTGAGCTCTTGCTCGCGTAATACTGTTTTCACACGTGCGATGTCACGACGAACTGCGCTGAGGCGCATCGGGTTCTCAAGCTGGTTGGTTGCATGTTGGAAACGGAGCTTAAAGAGCTCTTCCTTGAGAGCGAGCAGTTCCTTCTGAAGCTCGTCTCCGGATTTTGCGCGGATTTCATCAGCCTTCATTTACTTCACTCTCCTGTTCCTTAGCAATAAATTTCGTCTTGCAGGGAAGTTTGTGGCCCGCCAGACGCATAGCTTCTTTGGCAATTTCTTCTGTTACACCGGAAATCTCGAAAAGCACACGGCCGGGCTTAACAACAGCTACCCAGTACTCCGGAGATCCTTTACCGGAACCCATTCGGGTCTCGGCAGGCTTTGATGTAACCGGCTTGTCGGGGAAAATCTTGATCCAGACTTTACCTCCGCGCTTTACGTAACGGTTGATAGCGATACGTGCGGCTTCGATCTGATTGGATGTAATCCAGCTCGGCTCGGTAGCATATAAACCGTAATCACCATATGTAACTTTGTTGCCTCTGGTGGCTTTGCCGGTCATACGTCCGCGCATTTGCTTTCTGTGTTTTACTCTCTTGGGAAGAAGCATCAGACTTCGCCTCCTTCCTCGACTACCGCTACTGTTTTCTTAGCGGCAAGGATCTCGCCGCGGTATACCCATACTTTAACGCCGATACGCCCGTATGTTGTATTCGCTTCAGCAAATCCATAATCAATATCCGCACGCAGTGTCTGCAACGGAATCGTTCCTTCGTGGTAGTGCTCTACTCGCGCAATTTCTGCTCCGCCGAGACGTCCGGAAACTTGAGTCTTTATTCCCTTGGCACCGGCCTTCATTGTGCGCTGCATTGCCTGCTTCATAGCACGGCGAAAAGAGACACGTTTTTCGAGTTGAGCTGCAATACTTTCCGCGACAAGCTGCGCGGACATATCAGGAGTGCGAACCTCGCGAACATCCAGGAAAAAACTCTTGCCGAATTCCTTCTGCAGTTTTTTCTTGAAGTCTTCGATGCCGGCACCTTGACGACCGATAATGATACCGGGCTTTGCGGTATTGATGATAATCATTGTCTTATCGCTGCCCTTACGCTCGATCTCTATATTGGTAACGCCTGCGCTGAAGCATTCCTTTTTCACATAGTCGCGGATCTTCTTGTCCTCGACGAGATACTCGCTGAATGTCTTCTTATCAGCGTACCAACGGGTATCCCATCCCTTAATGACCCCGACTCGCAAACCATGGGGATTTACCTTTTGGCCCATTTTACGAAATCCTCCTTATACTCTTTCTTTAAGAACAACCGTCACGTGACTGGTTCTCTTATTGATGCGTGCGGCGGAACCTCTTGCTCTCGGCATGAAACGCTTCAGTACCGGTCCCTGATTCGCGTAAGCATCGGCAACATAAAGGGAGTCACGGCTTAAGGCGCCCAACTCACGATTTACACAGTTGGCTTCCGCAGACTTCAGTGCCTTCGTAAGAATCGGAGATGCTTCCTTTGGGGTATACATCAGGATTGCGTACGCTTCGTCAAGGCTCTTGCCCTTAATCAGATTGATAACGATATTCATTTTACGAGGGCTCACACGAATATACTTCGCGATCGCTTTGCCCTGATCCCTGCCTACTCCAAGGGCTTTCCGCTCTTTCTTGGTAAGCAACTGGGGTTTTGCGTTTGATTTTGCAGGGACAGCATACTTTGCGAGAATCTCTTCCCGGTTCTGCTCCATAAAGTCCTTGCTCATGACTTTCTTTTCCACGTTGTTATCCTCCCTTCAACTTAGCGCGCAATCAGCGGGCTCCGGCAGACTTCTCGCCGGCGTGACCTCTGAATGTTCTTGTGGGAGCGAACTCGCCGAGCTTGTGGCCGACCATTTCCTCCGTTACATATACCGGAACATGTCTTCTGCCGTCATAAACAGCGATGGTGTGTCCGACCATATCAGGAAAAATAGTGGAAGAGCGAGACCATGTCTTCAACACTTTCTTTTCGTTGACCACGTTCATAGCCTTAATCTTATTCATAAGAGCATCCTGAACGAAATAGCCTTTTTTGGTTGATCTACTCATACTGTGTCTTGCCTCCCTTCAATTACTTCCTGCCCTTGACAATATACTTGCCGGACTGCTTCTTCTTGTCTCTTGTCTTCTTTCCGAGTGTCGGTACACCCCACGGGGTAACCGGACCCGGCATACCGATCGGGGACTTACCTTCACCACCACCGTGAGGGTGATCGCAAGGGTTCATAACAACACCGCGGACAGTCGGTCGAACGCCCATGTGACGCTTGCGGCCGGCCTTGCCGATGGAAATGTTCTCGTGCTCGTTATTTCCGACGCTTCCGATCGTTGCACGGCAACGTACGGAAACCATACGGACTTCACCTGAAGGAAGTCTGATCTGGGCGTAACCGCCTTCTTTAGCCATAAGCTGCGCTCCCGCACCGGCGGTACGAACCATTTGAGAACCTTTACCGGGCTTAAGCTCAATGTTATGTATGATAGTACCGACGGGGATATTCTCGATGGGAAGTGCGTTGCCGACAACAATGTCCGCCGCTGCTCCACTCTCAATCTTATCGCCGACAGACAGTCCCTGGGGAGCCAGAATATAGGATTTGAATCCGTCGGCATATTGAATGAGTGCAATATGCGCGGTGCGATTCGGATCATACTCGAGCGCTACGACTGTCGCAGGAATCGAATCTTTGTTTCTTTTCCAGTCAAGAAGACGGATCTTACGACGGTTCCCGCCGCCGATATGACGCACTGTGATACGGCCATACGAGTTTCTTCCGCCAGTCTTCTTCGCAGAAACGAGAAGGCTCTTCTCCGGCTTCTTGTCGCTGAGAACGGAAAAATCGGATACCGTCATCTGACGTCTTGCGGGGGAAGTTGGATTAAAGTTTTTTACAGGCATCTTTCTTCACTCCTTCATTCATCAGGCCGATTACTGGCCGAAACCAAATTCTTCAATAGAAGTCTTATACTTCGCGGCAACTTTCGTTGTCTTGCCGCCCTTACCCAGATATGCCGAATCCTTGGTTCCGGTCGCGATCGTAACCACAGCCTTTTTCCATGACGGTGTTCTTCCGGGAATATTACGTTGTCTTTTAATCTTACCGTCATAACGGGCGGTGTTTACAGACAATACCTTCACGCCGAAGATTTTCTCCACAGCGCTTCCGATCTCGGTCTTCGTGGCCTTGGGATCCACCTTGAAATAATACTTCCCGTCCGCGATTTCCGAAGAGCTCTTCTCTGTCATAATCGGCTTAATAATGATGTCTTGCGGTGTCTTAATCATACATACACCTCCTGTACCTTCATCACAGCGTCTTTCGTAATCACGAAGCGGTCAAACTTCAGAATATCGAAAACGTTGATCGTGTTAACCAGTGCCGTCTTGACGGTCGGAATATTTCTTGCTGACTTCTCAACAATGATATTCTTCTCTGCAAGAACCAACAGCGCCGGGCTCTTGATCTTCAGTGCGCTGAGAACCTTTGCCATCTTCGCTGTCTTGGCTTCGTCGAAAGACAACGAGTCAAGAACGATAATACTCTTGCTCAGAACCTTGGTTGAGAGTGCCGACTTCATTGCAAGTCTTCTCACCTTCTTAGGAAGGGAATAGCTGTAATCTCTCGGTTTCGGCCCAAAAATGATTCCTCCGCCGACATACTGTGCCGAACGGGTCGAACCGTGACGTGCGCGACCGGTGCCCTTTTGACGATAGGGGCGCTTGCCGCCACCGCTGACATCACTGCGCGTCTTTGTTGAATGAGTTCCCTGACGAAGATTTGCCAACTGATTTCTGACCACCGCTTTCATTGCGAACTCATTCGGCTCGATACCGAAGATATCGTCAGAAAGCTCGATCTGTCCGGTGACAGCTCCGTCAAGATTATATACATCTACTTTTGCCATTTTTCCGCTCCTCCTTATGCCGGATTAATTCGCCTTGACAGACGACTCAACCGAAATCAAGCCGCCCTTCGGGCCCGGGACAGCGCCTCTCAATACGAGGATCCCTCTCTCACCGTCCACGAGGACGACATTCAAATTCTGAACTGTACAATTCTCAGCACCCATATGTCCGGGAAGTTTCTTTCCCTTGATAACACGTGCGGGGGTTGTATTCGCGCCCATGGAACCGACACGTCTGTGATACATCGAGCCGTGGCCGGAAGGTCCGCCCTTCTGTCCGTGTCTCTTGATATTACCGGCAAAACCTTTTCCTTTGGAGACACCGCTAACATCAACATGGTCACCTACGGAAAACATATCGGAAACCTTAATTTCCTGACCGAGCTTATAATCCTCTTGCGTCATGTACTCGCGGATGTCACGTTTCAGCGAAACGCCCGCCTTCGCAAACTGTCCCTTGTCGGGCTTATTGACAAGTTTCTCGCGAATGTCGCCGACAGCAACTTTCACGGCCTTGTACCCGTCTTTTTCTTCCGTCTTGTTCTGAATGACGAACATCGGCTCACATTCAATAACGGTCGCCGGGATTGCAGTACCGTTCTCATCAAACAGTTGCGTCATTCCGGCCTTCTTGCCAAGCATGAATTTTGTCATCTTCGTTCCTCCTTGAGTTATTGGTTCTCGGATTTCCCGAGAACATGACCCTCCGGTCTCGCGACGCATGCGTCGTCAGCCGGAAAAAAGCCTGTCAGACCTTGAGCTCAATGCTCACGCCTGCAGGCATGTCAAGCTTCATCAGTGCATCCACTGTCTTCTGGTTCGGTGCGAATATATCGATCAGGCGCTTATGTGTGCGCACTTCGAACTGCTCGCGGGAATCTTTGTCCTTATGCGGAGATCTGAGAATCGTGGTGATTTCTTTCTCCGTCGGGAGCGGAATCGGACCTGAAAAGCTTGCGCCGGTTCTCGTCACTGTCTCGACGATTCTGGCCGCGCTCTGATCCAAGAGCTCATGATCGTATGCTTTCAATTTGATTCTGACCTTTTGTTTGGTAGCCATCGTTATTCCTCCAATTACTTTGCTGCTTCTTCAACTGTGCCGGGCGTTTCTTCTGTACCCGTCAGAAAACCCAGGAAACCAGTTACCGCTAAAACCTGCGGCACTTTGGACCTGGGCATGTGTCCGTTACAAAACACACGCTGCCAACTTGGTTGAACATCGCCCGGGTCAGATGCCCGGACTTCTCCGTCGAAGTTACCCGTATGTCCGGCGCAGCACGCCTGCCTAACGGCAATCTCCGACTTCTTCGCTTGCGCAATTTTGTCGCGCAGGCAAAAGTATAACTCATAAATCGGGATAATGCAATAGAAATATATACGTTTTATGCGGATCTTTGCCTGAGTGCTCGTTGAATAACATTCACAAATGCAAAAGTCGTCCGAAACTACAATAATCCGCTGACTTCCGCGGAGCTAAAGTGATACTTGGCATCACAGAAGTGACAGCAAAGTTCGATTCCGTCCGGATCCGACGCGAGTGTCTCAAGCTCTTTTTTGCCCAGTGTGATCAGGTTCCGCTCCATTTTTTCACGACTGCATCCGCATTCGTATCGAACCGGATTTCCGGACAGAAATTGAATATCCGGATCACCGATAAACATGTCGGCAATATGTTCCGGACGAAGCCCTTCCGAAAGTAAATACGTAATATCCGGGAATCCGCCGGATGCACGTTGCTCAAGATACACTATCTCCTGTTCACCGGCTTCCGGCATCAGTTGAACTAAAAAGCCTCCGGCATGGAGAACGCCTGAAGAATTCATTAAAACCCCCAGCGACATAATCGACCGGGTCTGCTCCGATACCGCCAGATAATATGTAAAATCCTCTGCGATCTCACCGGAGATCAGCTCACACGTTCCGACATAAGGTTCTTTCAGTCCGAGATCCTTCACAATAGAGAGCATTCCGTTTCCGATTGCGGCCGACACGTCCAGTTTGCCGGGTGCCCGGTTAACTGTGGGAACGACCGGTTCGATGCAATACCCTTTTACTCCGCCGGTGGAATTACAAACAGCCGTCATGCCCTTGAGCGGGCCGTCGCATCGAATATTTGCCGTGACCGAACTGTCCTTCCCCTTCAAGCTTGCGGCAAGAAGCAGCGTACCGGTAAGAAACCGTCCGAGTGCGGCGGTCGCCGTGGGTGAAGTACCGTGGATACGAAGCGCCTCTTTGCATAGATTTGTCGTCCGCGCCGAAAGTACGCGAACCTTCCCGCCCAAGGCCACAGCCGTAACCATATAGTCCTGATCCGGCTCCTCCGGTGATCCTTTTGCATGATAGAATGAACTTTCCTTTTGCATAAAACGATTTCCTTCCGACGGCGTATGAAGCGCCTGAAATTTATTATTTTCTTCTTGCTACATACAATCGACGCACATCTTTATTTCTCGGGGCTGTGTCCCTGAGGTCTCCGTAAACGGACAAAATATTCATTCCCCCGGCGTCAATCGCTTCCGAAATATCCATGTCGGAATAATACCTTTCCTTAACTATGCATTCGTGCCGGTCATACTTTCCGCTGTCATCTCTTTTGAAAAGCGTCATTTCGGAAGTGCTCAAGCCGGAGCGCTCAACATAGCGGTTCTGCCAAAGGAGTGCATGGTCATCATCAACGGAATAGAAAACGTTGTTACCCAATGAATTCTTCAGATGGTGCTCTGTCAAAACATCGAATATGAATAGTCCGTTTGGATTCAAATAGTTCAAAAAGCTTCGCGTCATGCGCAAAAAATCATTTTTCCGGATCAAGTGATTGACCGTATCGG
This sequence comes from uncultured Oscillospiraceae bacterium, assembly GCA_964501725.1. GTDB lineage: Bacteria > Bacillota > Clostridia > Saccharofermentanales > Saccharofermentanaceae > CAZCTO01. Next base: position 139,791 of record CAZCTO010000004.1, read on the forward strand.
TCATGCACAGGAACACATCTACTGTACCAAAAAGCTCAATTTTTGAGATGTCTTGCAATAAAAACAGGCCCTCAAGTCCGCGCTTGGCAAATTTATCCGAGGAAATCCCGAGCATGTTCTCCGAAGCGTCGATGCCGATAACATCAAAGCCCCTTTCAGCCAGTTCGAGGCACATACTCCCGGAACCGCACCCCAAATCACAGACGAGAATTTTTCCGTCCTGCCCGTCACCTTTTACCGGTCCGAACTGCTTTATAAGATGCGCAACACGATCCGCCCATGCGGCCGGTGTTGCGTCAGTCTGGAGAGAATCATATATTTCGGCCAGAGAATCGTATGGGGAATCCGGCATCAGTGACCTCCGTCAGGTAATATAGTCTGCCGGATTCACCTTGCTCCCGTTCACTCTCACTTCAAAATGCACGTGTGGTCCGGTTGATGTTCCGGTGCTTCCGCACGCGGCTATCGTCTGTCCGGCAACAACGTGGTCGCCGACAGAAACTTTTACTGTTTTACAATGGGCGTAGAGGGTTGAAATTCCGCCGCCATGATCAATGACAACATAGTTGCCATAGTTTGTGCCGCCGGTATTCTTCCCGGGGACCGGGGTATCTACTTTAAGTACAGTGCCGTCCGCTGCGGCAACAATCGGATTTCCATAACTGCCGCCAAGGTCAACGCCCCAATGCATTTTGTTTTTCTTGTAAACCGGGTGATATCTCATCCCGTATTTGGAATAGATTTTGTAGTCTCCGGGATAGGGCCATGTCATGGATCCTTCGGGCGGAGGCGTTGTATTCTTCTTGGCATTTGATGAATACAACTGCTTTTGCAGTTTCGTAATTTCGTCATCCAACGCGGCGGAGGCATCTTCAAGTTCCTTTTCTTTTTTCTCCCATGCCGACAGTTCTGCTTTCTTCTCATTCAGAGTTGCCGTGGTCGTGCCAATCAATGCTTCAAGCTCTTTAAGCTCCGCTTCTTTTGCGTCTGCAACTGCCTGCATATCGATCGCTTCCTGCAGTGCATATTCACTCTTGAGCTTGGCATCATCAAGCGTTGCCTGCATCTCTTCCATTGTCTGCTTGTCGGAGTCTCCGATAAGTTCAATGATTTCCAGGTTTGTAAAAAAACCGGCCAGATTGTCTGATTCAAGCAATATTTCCAATGTGGACTTGTTTTGAAATTCAAACATTACACTGATGCGCTCAGAGTACTCGGCGGTCTTAATCTCAAGTGTTTCCTGTGATTCCAGATATAAGACGATCGCAGCCTTTTTTGCAATTAATGCTGCGGCAAGATCTTCGGTTAGCTCAAGATATTGAGCAAGCTGCTCATCGCTGAGACCGTTTAGCACTTCCAGTTCACCTGTGAGCGTATTCACTTCTTCGGCAAGCGCATCAATCTTGCTTTCTGCTTCATCGATTGCTTCTTCAGTTTCTTTCTTATCTTTCTTTGCGTCTTCAATATCCTGAGCCGGCGTATAATAGGTTATGAGCCGCTCCGTATTTGCCGATACGGGAGACGAAAGCCAAATAAATAAAATGCAAAGCAAAACAGCAAGGGCAACACAGGAAAAAACTAAATATTTCCTCCGGCTGACTCTTCTGTCAACAATATTCGTTGTATTGATTTTCATCACAGACTCTCCGTTCAAACCTTGACGTATTTCCTAACGGCAATTCCGCTTCCAAACGCCCCGATGATCACACCGCAAAACAAACATACGATCAATACCCAGTACGTAAGGCCGCTAATCGGAACAAGCGCGTAAAAGCTTGAAGAATTGACCTTACTCATCATAATATCAAAAATTTGATCATATGCCAAATATGTAATTCCCCATGCACACAGCGCACTGATCAGCCCGACCACCGCACCTTCGATTATATACGGAAGACGTATATACCCATTGGTCGCGCCGACAAATTTCATGATGAATATTTCTGCGGATCTTGAATATACGGATATTCGTACCATATTGGAGATAATAAACAGCGAAATCAGAAAAAGAACCAGAAATGCAACGCCCGTTCCGATGTTTACCCACTTTGTCGCCGACGCCAGGAAATGCATCACTCTGCTTTCCTGCATTACTTTGTTCACACCGGGTATCGCCTGTAGACGCATCACCACTTCATCGGCATAAACCGGATCGGTCAGTTGGACATGAAACGTGTAAGGCAAATAGGTATTATAGTCGAAGTCATCGAGAATAGACGATCCCGTGCCCAGATTCTCTCTGAAACGCAGATAATTCTCCTCCGGGCTCATCATCTGGTGTGAAAGAACATGCTCCGTTGCGCCATTCAAATAACTTTGTACTCCGGTTCGGTCGGCTTCGGAAGAGTTCAGCTTCATGTATACTTCAACCGGCGGTTGCTGTCCGACTTTCTTCATAATAAACCTCGCGTTCGCCGAGAAAATTAAGAAGGTAGACATGAGCAAAAGCATCAAAAGAATTGTTGTCACCGAAGCGATCGTAACCAATGGATGTCGGAAGATTCCCTGTATGCCTTCCCTTAAGGATGTTAAAAAAGCGCGAAAACTCATGAGTTGCCTCCCTTGTTGTCTGTTTGCACAGGCGGCAGGCTCCCGTTGTATCCGCTCGAGAGCTCATCACGGATGATACGTCCGTCGGAGATCTCGATAACTCTCTTCTTCATTCGATCCACAAGATTGCTGTCATGTGTGCAAATAACCACGGTAGTCCCATTACGGTTAATCTCTTCGAGGAGGGCCATAATAGACTCACTCGTGTGCGGGTCAAGGTTTCCCGTCGGCTCGTCCGCAACAATCAGCTTCGGGTCATTGACCATTGCACGCGCGATGGCGACGCGCTGTTGTTCACCGCCGGAAAGTTCAAGAGGCATTGCGGTTGCCTTGTGTCTTAAGTCAACTACGCCGAGAACAATCTCAACCATCTGTGACAGTTGCTTTGATGGCATGCCGACAATTTCTCCGGCAAACGCAACATTTTCAAAGACATTTTTGCTTTCGATCAATCGAAAATCCTGAAAAATCATCCCGATTTGACGGCGCAGTACAGGTACGAGCGAGCTCTGCATTTTCGAGATCGGAAAGCGATCCATCAATACGTAACCGGCTGTCGGCTTTTCTTCCCGGGTGATCAGCTTGATCAATGTGGATTTTCCGGATCCGCTTTTGCCGATAATAAAAACGAATTCGCCGTCATCAATCTTGAAGCTGACGCCTGACAGCGCATCAGTGCCTGTTCTGTAAGTCTTGTGAACATTATCAAATCGTATCAATACATTTCACCGTCAACCAAAGTTACCAGCTGTTTTTTGCCGGTCGGTTGTTTTTCTCCTGCTTTTCAAGATATGTACGTACCATTGCGGCAAGCTTAAACAATACCGCATCATCAAAGCTCCGCAAATCCAGTCCGGTTATTTTCTGGATCTTGTCCAGGCGATAAACAAGCGTATTCCTGTGCACAAACAGTTTGCGGGAGGTTTCGCTTCCGTTCAGATTGTTCTCGAAAAACTTCGAGATGGTCAGAAGGGTTTCGGAATCAAGCGCTTCATAAGCACCGTGCGCAAACACTTCGTCCAGAAACATATTACAGAGCGTCGGCGGGAGCTGGTAAATAAGCCGACCAAGACCGAGCTTATCATACCTCATGACGCATTTTTCATTCTCGAAAATGTTTCCGACGCGAAGAGCCAGCATCGCTTCACGATATGATTTCGCGACGTCCTTGAGCGTTTGCGCCGGCATACCGATTCCGATGTTAACCCGGGTCATAGACTCAGCATTGAGGTTATCTTGAATCGTCTTGCTCTTCTCGGAAACAAACTCGCCGAAATCACCTTCGACTTCCATGACAAGAACAATGGTTTCCTCGTCCATGGCGAAGGTGTGGTGCGTTTTCGAATCCGGAAAAATATTCTGAAGAACATCCAGACTTTCGGGGCCGTCATTTCGGGTAACACGAACCAGAAACACAATTCTGTCCAGCGAATACGGAATTTTAAACTCTCTGGCTTTAAGCGGAATATCTCCGGGAAGCTCGTTTTCGAGCAAAATGTTCTTGATAAAAGTCGCACGCTCCGTATCGGAATTCCGGTCCTTCAGCGCGGTTTTAATCCATTGGGCGACAAGTTCCAGATATGTATGCGATGCGGCATCCGTTCCGGCAATAAACGCGATATATTGAGTCTGTTCGCCGATTAAAAGCCTCAAATATGTCTTCTCGGAAGTGCTTGCGAAAACGTCTTCAGACATCAATACCGCCCGAACCGACGGATCCTCTCCGCCTTCAAGTGCGGGATCTGTACAAGCAATGATCAGTCCGGTAATGTCCATCAAGCCCACGGTTTGATCCAGGATTCTTCTAATCTCGCGCATGCATCTCTTAATTTCTTCCATGATTTCCACCCGGCCGCCTTTCCGGCAAAAGCTAACATTTCAGTAAACAACAATTCAAAATCAAATTTACACCCAATTAATCTTATACGTTTAGCTGGCAAGTTGCAAGTACAGCGCCCGTACCGGTTATGGATGTTGCGCGCATTTATGAAGTATTCAATATGCAAAAGCACCGGCTCCCGAAAAGGGGAACCGGTGCTTCCTTGATCGTAAATAATAACTCTTTGTCAGGAGATAATGGCCTGCTCTGTGTCCTTATCAAAGATGTGAACACGGTTGGCATCGATAGCAAGATCAACCACTTCTCCGACGCGGGAATGGGATGTGGTCGGGTCAACTCTTGCGGTCAGCGGAAGAGCTCCGTTCACCGTAACATACAGATAGGTTTCCGCACCGAGCAACTCGACAACGTCGACGTCTGCAGAGAAAGAGGATTCCGGATGCTGTCCGACATATGTCGTCTCGTCTGTAATTGCTTCAGGACGTACGCCAAAGATAACTTCAACGCCGTCATTCTCAAGAACTTCGGGAACTGAATATCTTTCAGGCAGCTTGATGGTGAAGTTCTCGAAAGCGATATAAACATCATTGCCCTCGACCTGAACAACCGCATTGATAAAGTTCATCGGAGGCATTCCGATAAATCCGGCAACGAAGGTGTTTACGGGATTCGCGTAGAGTTCGCTCGGGGAGTCAACTTGCTGGATGAAACCGTCCTTCATAACAACGATACGGGTACCCATCGTCATGGCCTCAGTCTGATCGTGCGTAACATAGATGATTGTGGTCTGCAGTCTCTGGTGCAGCTTAGTGATCTCAACACGCATCTGAACACGAAGCTTAGCGTCGAGGTTGGAAAGAGGTTCGTCCATAAGGAAGACCTTCGGGTCACGAACGATAGCACGTCCGAGAGCAACACGCTGTCTCTGTCCGCCGGACAGAGCCTTCGGCTTACGAAGGAGAAGGTGCTCAATTTCAAGAATTCTTGCAGCTTCGCTGACGCGTCTCTTAATCTCAGCCTTCGGGACTTTGCGGATCTTAAGACCGAAAGCCATGTTGTCATAAACGGTCATATGCGGATACAGAGCGTAGTTCTGGAAAACCATCGCGATGTCACGATCCTTTGGAAGTACATCATTGATGAAACGGTCCTCAATGTAGATCTCGCCTTCGCTGACATCTTCGAGTCCGGCGATCATTCTGAGCGTTGTTGACTTTCCGCAACCGGAAGGTCCGACCAGGATGACGAACTCTTTATCGGCAATCTCAAGATTGAAATCGCTGACTGCGACAACGCCGCCTTCAAACTTCTTATAAACATGCTGAAGAGATAAACTAGCCATGTTAATACCTCCGAAAATGTGCCGCGCAAAGCGGCATCCAAAATTTGTATATCCATAATATAACACCTGCCTTCCCGATATTCTATATGCCATATTAGCCAAAAGTTATCTGCTCTTTTTGGATGACTGTTCGTAAAATATGTCAAAGTGAACAGACAATTCAAATCGTTTTTGTGCACAATGTATAAACAGAAGAAAATCGCTTAAAAAGTATTGCAAAATGAGATTTTATTCAGTATTGTGTATAATAATTCACGCAAGGAGCATAAATATTCAAATTGACCGTTTATCAGAGCAAACTAATGATGTAGAATTGTTATATTGTATTGAGCTTATCCCGTGTCGGATGCATATTTAATTAACGGCGTGTAAATTTCCTTTTGAATTGAGAGGTGTCCGCAATGCATAAAACAAGAGTTGGAATCATCGGTGCGACAGGTTATGTCGGTGTCGAGCTTATACGCGGTTTAGCCGTCCATCCTGATGTGGAGCTCACTTGCCTGGTATCAAAGAGCTTTGCCGGGAAAGCGTTTTCTGACATTTATCCCGCTTTTCGGGGAATATGCGACACGGTGCTATCCGATTGCACACCGGCCGAAATGGCGGAACTCAGCGATGTGGTAATAACGGCACTTCCTCACGGGGTATCGTCCCGGGTCGTGCCGGTACTTTTGGATTCCGGGGTCAAGGTGATTGATCACAGCGGTGATTTTCGCTACAGAAAAGCCGATACATATGAGTTTTCATATGGTCTGTCCCATCCGAGGCCGGATTTGCTGACTGAAGCTGTATACGGAATTCCGGAACTATATCGCAACGAGCTTGCGACCGCGCGGCTCACCGCCAATCCCGGATGCTATCCCACTTGCTCAATTCTTGCACTCGTGCCGCTGTTGCGCCACGGAATGATAAAAACAGACAGCATAATCATCGACGCAATCTCCGCAATTTCGGGGGCGGGAAGGAAGGCCGATCTCGCGTATTCTTTTTGCGAGGCCTGCGACAGCCTTAAGCCCTATGCGGTCCTTAACCACCGGCATACCACCGAAATCGAGCAGGAGTGCTCCCTTGTTGCCGGCAAGGACATTCACGTCACCTTTACACCGCATCTTGCACCGATGAAGCGGGGCATGCTCGCCACGATCTATGCGGATCCGGTCGGAGAATGCACGGCGGAAGAACTCCGCGCTTTATATCAGAAAGAATATTCGGCGGATCCTTTTGTCAGAATCCTTGAGGACGGGAATCTTCCGGAGACGGGAAATGTAATCGGTTCGAATTATATTGACATCGCCGTCAGTTTTGATCCGAGAACGGGTAAGATTAAAATATTCAGTGCTCTCGACAATCTCGGAAAAGGCGCTGCCCTTCAGGCAATTCAGGCACTCAACGTAATGCAGGGATATCCCGAAGAAACGGCGTTACGTGCTCTTACCAAAGGAATTTGAACCGGGGCACTTGAAATACAGGAGGACACAACATTGGATACGCTGAATGATGTAATTAAATCTTTGGGCATGCAGGAGCTGATCGGTAAAGCGGAAATCCTGATTGAAGCCCTTCCCTACATACAAAGCCTTTCCGGAAAAACCGTGGTGATCAAGTACGGCGGTAACGCCATGATCAATGAGGAATTGAAGTCTTCGGTGATGGACGACATCACACTTCTCAAGTATGTCGGAATCAACCCCGTTCTGGTTCACGGCGGCGGCCCCGATATCAGCGATATGCTCGTAAAAATGGGCATAAAGTCCAGATTTGAAAAAGGCCTCCGCGTGACCGACCGTGAGACCATGGAAATCGCACAGATGGTTCTGATCGGAAAGACCAACAAGGAGATCGTTGCCGCGCTCGGCGGAAAAGGCGCCAAAGCGATCGGTATTTGCGGCATCGACGGTCATTTGATCGAATGCGAGAAGCTGACTTCCGACGCATACGGCAATCCGGTGGATGTCGGTTTTGTGGGCAAGATCACAAAGATCAACACAAAGGTATTGACCATGCTCGCAAGTGATGAATTTATTCCCGTTGTTGCGCCCATCGGCGTCGGACAGGACGGGCAAAGTTACAATATTAATGCCGACACCGTTGCTTCCGAAATTGCCGCGGCACTGAAGGCAGAGAAGTTGATGACCCTGACGGATGTTGAGGGCGTGAAGGAGTCTCTCCCGGACGGCACGAGCAAAGTGATTCCCGTTCTGACCGAGAAAGACATTCATGACATGATCGCAAATGAAGTGATCTCCGGGGGCATGATCCCAAAGGTGCTCGGTTGTCTGGATACGATTAACCGCGGAGTGGGACGCGCGCATATTATTGACGGCCGAATCCCGCACAGTCTGCTTTTGGAAATATTTACCGGCCGAGGTATCGGGACGATGATTACAAAAGATATCCGCCCGTATTTCGAGGGCGAAAAGATTAATTAGCGACTGATTATTCCCTTTTACATCCGAAACGGAAGCAATATTCAACTCTGAGAAGCGAGGTATTTTATGGAAAAGCTACTGGAATGGACCATGCATCTGGACAACAAATACTATATGAATGTTTTCGGAAAAAGAGTACCGGTGGTATTCACTCACGGCAAGGGCATTTATCTTTTTTCGAGCGAAGATAAGAAATATTACGATATGATCGGCGGCATTGCCGTAAATTCACTCGGTCACGGTAATCCCAGACTGGTACGCGCCATTTCTTCACAGGCAAGAAAACTGATCCACTGCTCGAATTACTACTATATCGTGAACCAGGCAGAACTCGCCAGAAGGCTTGCTGAGATCAGTTTTGCCGAAAAAGCTTTCTTTTGCAACTCCGGCGCGGAAGCCAATGAGTGTGCGATAAAGCTTGCTCGCGGCTATTTCTACCACAAAGGAGCTCCACGGTCAAAAATTATCACCGCGTCGCGCTCTTTTCACGGAAGGACAATGACGACCGTTGCCGCGACGGGACAATCCAAAATGCAGCTTCCGTTCGAGCCGTTGACTCCCGGTTTTGTGCATGTTCCTTACAATGATATTTCCGCGATGATCAAAGAAGCGGATTCAAATACTTGTGCCATTATCCTCGAGCTCATTCAGGGCGAGTCCGGAGTGTTCCCTGCGGATCTGGATTACATCAAAGCGGTTCGGGACATTTGCAATGATACCGGCGCACTGTTGATAATTGATGAAGTACAAACCGGTGTCGGGCGGACGGGAACGTTTTTTGCATATGAGCAATACTATATAACCCCGGATATCGTGACACTCGCAAAAGGTCTGGCCGGAGGTGTTCCGATCGGCGCTGTCCTTGCCACCAAGGAAGCCGCGACCGGCTTTGAACTCGGGGACCACGGTTCAACATTCGGCGGCAATCCTCTGGCTACCGCCGCCGCTCTTGCCGTGCTCGACGAGATCGAGAAAAAGAATCTGATCGCACGCGCGAAGTCGACCGGGTCCTACCTGCAAAAGAAGCTGGCGAAGCTTGCGGAATGTCATCCTCTTCTTAAAGAAGTCCGGGGCAAAGGGCTTTTGATCGGAATCGGGCTTTCCAAGCCGGTTGCCAGGGAGCTGAAACAGAAATGTTTTGAAGCCGGCATATTGGTAGGCTCCGTCGGGGACTCCTCCATTCGTCTCGCCCCGCCGCTTATTCTAACCAAGCTCCAGGTGACATTTTTATTGAAAGACTTTGAAGAAGTACTTTTCGATATGGAAAACACGGACCTTGCCAAAGCAACCACAGCACCGGAGGTAAAAGCATGAAACATTTCATCGATTTTCACGAAGATGTATCGATCGACGAACTTGCGGCGCTTTTGGAGACCGCATCGGATCTGAAGGCCAAAACGAAGGCCGGCATCCCTCATCCGCTTCTTGCCGGCAAGGCGCTCGGCATGATTTTCTCGAAGTCATCGACCCGGACCCGGGTATCCTTTGAAGTCGGCATGTTCCAGCTCGGCGGGCAGCCGCTTTTCCTGAGCTCCGACGATATTCAGCTCGGCCGCGGTGAAACCATCAGCGATACGGCCAAAGTCCTCTCCAGAATGCTCGATGGTATCATGATCCGCACCTTTGCGCATCAGGACATTGTCGACCTGGCACAGCACGGATCCATCCCGATCATTAACGGTCTGAGCGACGACCAGCATCCGACACAGGCGCTTGCCGATCTTCTGACCATTAAGGAACACAAGGGAAATCTGCGCGGCCTGAAGCTCGCGTATGTCGGCGACGGCAATAATGTGGCCAACTCTCTTCTGCAGGCCTGCGCCAAAGCCGGCATGCATATTTCCGTGGCCTCTCCCGAAAAGTACTCCTGCCCGGAGTTTTTCGTGCAACAGGCAAAAAAAGATGCTGCCGTGACGGGTTCGATCATTACGATGACCGAAGATCCCTTCGAGGCGGTTCGCGACGCGGATGTTGTCTATACGGACACCTGGACCAGCATGGGTCAGGAAGAGGAAAAAGCCGCGCGGATCCAGATTTTTAAGAAGTATCAGGTGAATAAAGAACTGATGAGCGTCGCCCAAAAAGATGCGATCTTTATGCACTGCCTGCCCGCATATCGCGGATATGAAGTCACCTCCGATATCATCGACTCGCCCTGTTCCGTGATTTTTGATGAGGCAGAGAATCGCTTGCACGCGCACAAAGCGATTCTTGTGCACTGCATGTTGAATAAAGCATGAATTCTGAAGATACCTTGAACAAGCCTGCTCAACCGGCATCGTCGGGGAAAACCGGCCCGGGTATTACTGTCCGCCGGGCGCTTGACTGCGAGGCGGACGAGATTCACCGGCTGGTCAGCGATTCGATGAAAACGTATCGCACGCTTTCCGGTATTCCGGAAAACCGCCTCGAATCAAGTTCCGAAACCCCCGCAGATACCCGTAAGGCGATGCGCGAGGGCATTGTTCTGGTCGCGACCGATCCTTCCCTTGGGATCGTCGGCACGGTCAGGCTGATGACGCGAACGGGAAACTTCTTTACGGGTTCCTCGTTTTTTGGCAGTAACGGAGATACCAAAGTGATATATTTTACCCGCTTTGCCGTAAGACAGGACGCCCGGAACCAGGGAATCGGAAGCCTCTTGATTTCGGAAGGCGAGAAATTCGCCGCAAGCAAAGGCTTGCCGGCGATCTTTTTACACACTTCCCTCCGGAACGAGAGTACCGTTGCGTTTTATCTGAGCCGCGGCTTCGAAATGGACTCCGTTGATACGTCGCGCGGTTATCCGAGGGGCCTTTTTTTTAAGCGGTGTAATGCGTCACGCGCCCAAATCATGAATTTGCTTCATATAATCTGAATTCACGTCCGTAACATTATGAATTAATTTCTTATTTCGCGAAGTATCGCCAATCATGCCTTGTTTCTCATTCCTTACGGTCATATTTTGGGGTTAACCGAAGTATACCGAAGGGGTGCATATGAATATTTTGCGGGAAAAGCGAAAAGCGTTAGGTTTGAGTCAGAAAGATTTCGGTGCACGATTCCACGTGGACCAGACCACCGTATCCAAATGGGAAACCGGCAGTAGTTTACCCGATCCGGACCAGGCGCTTTTAATCTCCGCGGAGCTCGGAATTTCGCTGGACCTCATTTACGATAATCCTCTCTCCTTTGGTCCCTTGTGCATACCGGTCTATTCGCGCTATTTCGGAAACGGCGGAAGGGAATCGCTCGCGGATCCGACCCACTGCTACGACGCGAATTTTCGCGAGATTGCCTATTTTATGCAAGATCAGGACGCAAAATCCGGAGTTCTTTCGGACCAGGATATTCTTTCCGCCTATCTGGCACTTACGGTAACCGGAAACGCGATGGAGCCCCGCTTCTGCGAGGGCGATCTCGTCCTCATCCGAAAAAGCCGCGAAGAACGCGACGGCCGGATCTGTGCCGTCTGTGTCGATAACGAGCCGGCAAGACTTTACCGCATCATGCTTCACAAAAACGGTCTGTCGCTCCTGTCCCTGAATCCGGCCTATGCGCCGCTTTTCATCCCCCGAAGCGAAATTGATTCCGGTCGGATTATGATCGTCGGACAGGCGGTTGGTTTTCGCGGACGCGTGTAAATAATTGCCGCCATCCATTTCATTAACGAAGACATGAACTCCGGAGAATATCAATGAAGATCAGATCCGCGACAATCTCGAGCATGATCAATAAAATAGAAAAATGTTTCCTCTTTTGCCCCACAACGTGTATATTCCAGTATGTTCAATCTTGGTATTTGATACATATGTATTTGCAGCATTTTCAGATCTCAACTAATCGTATGCCCTGAATTCGTTGCTTATTGCGATACAGATAAAAACACACCCACTTCCGTTTTGGACAACTTCTGTTTCGTCTTTCAACATAAGAGTGAGCATACTATCCAACATTTGAGGGGCAATTCTTGAATCGAGAGCTTTTCAAGTCCCTTGATTCCTATGCATTCAGCCCATCACGACCTCAACCTCTTACGCCGCTTCTTTTTCGAAAATCGGGATACCATTTCCGGAAATCGCCTTGCCGTTTAGCGTGACGGAGCGAATGCCTTTTTGCACGCCGTCCGGAGTCGTGATCGAAATTTCATATATCGCGCCGCGGAAGATGCGCGTTACCTTGTATTGCCGCCATTCGTAAAATCTTATCGTATGCCCCTCATATATTGTATGCATATCATCATAATGAAAAACGACATAATTGCCGTAAATAACAGGCAGCGGAAGAGAATTTTGTATTTACGACCGGTATTGCACTTCTTCTCAATAGAGAGAAAAACCACTGAAAACACAGCAAACGCGATCAGAGCAGCTATAACCGAAATAACAAAATATTTTTTGATCTTTAAGTCAATACCTTGCTCATTTTCTTGAACTTTTGATTGGAGAAGTTCCTTTGCATACGATGATTTATCAATATTCTCCATTGATATGTAACCCAAAGAATAATCAAAAAAGACTTCGCGACTTTCTCCTTCGATGTTAATTATAATTGGTGTTTCAATTCGAACATCTCCATTCTTTTTTACTGCAATAACATGAACCTCTGTTTGAATTGGTATATGAACTTCTTTACCAATAGTTCCGTCAGACTTACTAAGATTTCCGAACAAATTATCTGAGCTAATCCGAGCGTCGAAACTTACCTCAAAATAAAATTTAATTTTTCCGTGATTCTCATTTGTTGCATTCACAAAGAAAACGGTAAAAAATATTGAAATCGTGCTTATAAAGACAAGAATCAGTATTGATAATTTTTTTTTCATCATTTTTACTCCCACCTTAAATCTATCTATATCCATGAATTTGTCTTATTGGGTTTTTAATCTTCAAATAACATTTCAATAATGATCCTATTTGACGTTCAATTAGAATATATCATAATTCTTTATCATTTCTTTCTCGTGCACATTGCTTATCAGCTAAAGTTTACACTCTACCCCTGACCGCCTGATTTTATAGCATATCCGATAAATTCTTTCTGAATCAATCCATCCGAATCTCTATAAAATCGATAGTATCCATTTGTAAGAAACGGAATTGATGAATTGTATGACAAATAGTAGTACATTTTGCCATCCCATGCAAAAACTTCTCCAATTTTTTCCGAACTGGCGAACTCAGTTGCAATGCATTTTCCCTCAGAATTCTTTGCTCCGCAAAAACATGCAACAATATCCAAAGTCTTGATTTTGCATGGCAAATATCTCATTAAGTTATGCTCAATGATGTTAATATCCCCCAGATTGATTCCCACTCCTTCATCAAATGCGATGCATTCCGAATCTCCATGCGCAAGAATACACATCTCGTCTACACCTGAGTACGCAATTTTGTCAGAATAAACGCCATTATCATAATCACATATCAAATTCAACCAAACATTAAGAAAGGAACGTCAACACTATTTCGGACAGGTTATTAAGCAACACTTGCTTTAAGGCTTAGATTCCAGCGTTTGAGCCATTGTAAAGGACTTAAGTAGTCAAG
>CAZCTO010000005.1:0-141137 GCA_964501725.1 uncultured Oscillospiraceae bacterium
GCAGCTGATTTGTAATCAGCAGGTCATCAGTTCGAGTCTGATAATCGGCTCCAGAAAAAACCTTACAGCCATAGCGGTTGTAAGGTTTTTTGCTTTTGCTCAAAGAGATGGAACCTGTAACTTTTCCCTTCATTTTAGATCCGTCTGCTGAATCCGCGCATCATGCATCCTGGCAATGATAACGTGACGCTTCCACCAGAAGAGGTTAGATTGCAAATTATCCTAAACATAAAAGCCCTCAGCAAATATCATACCTGCAGAGGACTTTTATTGCGATGGGATATAAAGTCATGCTATCTCACTTACTCATCAGCCTTAATCGTTGCGGCTTTGGTTGTGTCGGGTTTTGCTTGAGCTTTCATAGCCTTCAGTACCTTCTTCTTTGCATCAATAGCCTTTTCACCGTCAAGGACTTCGCGTTTTATTACTTCCTCTGCTAATATCTGACCGATTTCTTCATTTGATACTTTGATATCACTTGACATTTTTTTAAGCTGCCTGCGGAATACATCAATAATGGGATCGGTAAGAAGTAATTGACCAATGGTAAAGCGATTTACAAGTTGTTTCTGGATATGAAAATCTTCAAGTGAAATCTTGCTTGATTTTGCCATAGCTTCGCGTGTTAAATAATACAGCAACTCAATATCCGCTTGCCTCTTTGTGCTAATTTTTAACAAGTCAAATTCAAATACAAGTTCCGTATTAATTGGTTTTGAAAATACAATTTTATATACTTTCCATGTGATGCTGTTCGTAAGTATTACCCAGTCAATCCCTGCATTAGATCCATAGTCAACTGTTTGCTTGATTTGCTGTTCTTTGAGATCAATTCCAACGGCTTTAACTTCGATAAGCAATCTTACGTCATTATCCATTTTGATCGCGAGATCGCAGAAGGTGTGCTTAATCGAAAATTCAGAAGTAATCTCTGTATATTTGTCGTATCCAAAAACATCAGAAAGAATATCCATAAGAATAGTAACAGTATCACTCTCATTAATGTCCTTGTCCTTTGCTTTTGCAAGAACTGTCTGGAAGCGCTTCACTCCTGTTACAAGCCGATCCTTCACTTTAATTGGAATTGATATCATGCAAATACCTCCCCCTGGTTTGTGCTTGTCACACATTAGCTATACGAATGTTGCTTTTCTTTACATATTACCGCTTGAATAGAGTCAAGTCCAATAAGTTGGTGTAATTCTCTTTCGGCAGTAGGAATGGCTAATAGATTACTTGATCCGAAGAATGTGATTCAAATTGATTGTTTTTGCCAGGACGACTCTTCCGGATTGATTTGTCTTGGAATGATAAATCCTTCGTTCAATTTAATATCCAAAAGCGGACCGCCGGGAATCCGATTACAAAGATACTTTTCGGGGAATTGATTGACCATCCAATTTTCTTTGTTAATTGCGCCGCGTTCACGACGATAATAGATCCGTGTTGTATCCAGAGGGCGGAAAGAGTCAATTGAAATTTTTGAAGAAGTAATTCCGTTCATTGGAAAAAGAAGTCGATCGCATGGCAATTTGCGTGACCAGTGTTGCATTATTCTTCTTTTGATATTGGTTGAAGTTCCGATGTAGGCGTGTGAGTATTGGTCGAGAACCATCAAGTAAAAGCCTTCAACATCATTAACCTGAAACAGGTCAGAGCAGGGCGTGAATTTCTGTTTTTTAACAAATTTGGAGACTTCTTTTTCAAAATCATTGTGATTGAGGGATGCAAAATACCGCATATTGATGTCAAAGTTTGTCAGGCAGTTTTGGCAATGTTGCTCGATCCATTCCTCAGAATATACATTTGACAGATCATCAATATAGGTATTTGGAAAATAGAGGCGATAGGAAAACGACGTTTTTTTAGATCCCTCAAGGTAGTTATCTCTTGTGAGGGTTAATTCTTGTTCGTCCGGCCAATGGTTTAACCCAAAATGTTTTACCATACATTTATATCCTTTATACATCGCTGTCTTTGATAAACTGCTCTTCTTTTTCTTCTTCGATTTCATCGGCATCCGTTGAAAAAAAACTTTTCATTAAATCCATATCAAGATACACCGCATTTCTTATCAAATAATGCGTAATGTTGTCACCCGTTCTTCCGCACTCCCCCTACCCGATCGCCCCGCTCACACTCGCGTTGATCTCCCGGAGGACCTCCTCCGGAATCTTCTCTATCTCTCGGTCATAGGTAAGAAGGCCGTTCAGTTCGTCCTCAACGTCGGTCAATTGGGTATAGACGGCGGCCGAGAGTCCCTTCGCACGGGCCGGCAGGATCTCTTCTTCATAGAGGCGCCGATAAGCACGGATCAGTTCCTCGCTCGAAGGAATCCGTTTGTAACCGAAATTCGCATCGTTCCAGGCATGATTTTCGACACGGTAATTGTAGCCGCCGAATTCCGAGAGGACGACGGCGCGCCCCGAGCGATCTTTTTTGTAGCGGTACGGGTGGAAATAGACGTGGTGACTTTTAAGGTCACCCGCCCCCTGATCGTGCCATCCGCTGGCGTGGTCGACCGTTCGCGTAGGGTCAAGTTTGCGCACCCACGCCGCGGTTTTCGCTGCGTCAAACTGTCCCCAACCCTCGTTGAACGGAACCCATGCCGCGATGGATACGACATTGATCAGATGGCGGATCATCGCTTCGAGGTCCTCCTTGTATTGCACGCGGGCCGCGGAATCTTTTCGAGCGAAAAGCCTGTAATGGCTGTCCTTCATGTGATGGTCGATAAACAGCGGATACGTTATGAGGAGCTTACTGTATATGCCGCCGCCGTTGATCATATCCTGCCAGACGAGCATGCCGAGACGGTCGCAGTGATAGTACCACCGGAGCGGCTCGATCTTGATGTGCTTCCGGAGCATATTAAAGCCCATGCTCTTTGCCTTTTGGATGTCATGAATCATCGCTTCGTCGGAAGGCGCGGTCAGGAGTCCGTCGGGATAGTACCCCTGATCGAGAAGCCCGTTGTGAAAGAAAGGCCGGTTGTTCAAGAAAAGCCTCGGGATTCCGTTACTGTCCGGCTCCACAGAGAATTTGCGCATGCCGAAATAGCTTTGCACATGATCCGGGCCGAGACGGATTTTGATGGGGTAAAGATACGGATCTTCCGGAGACCATGGACGAAAATCGGGCATGGGCAGCTCGGCGACCGTGTTCGTTTTCGCAGCGTAGTCTTTGTCGTTGAGGGTAATCGTCGCGGGGAGCTCCCGCTCGGAATGAATCATGATTCGTACGGACTTCGCGTCATAATCGGGCGTGATCCGGAGGTCTTGAACGTAGTTATCCGGAACATTCTCGATCCAGACGGTTTGCCAGATTCCGCTCTGCGGCGTGTACCAGATGCCGCCGCGCCTGGACGACTGCTTGCCGCGCGCATGTCCTTTGGTCTCGGTACCGTCGGTCACGCGAAGAAGAATGGTGAGCGGCTCCGCGACAAAGGGGGGCAGTTCGACGGTAAAGGGCGTAAAGCCGCCCTTATGCGTATATGCCTGGGCGCCGTTCAGATAGACCGTCGCCTCTTGATCGACCGCTCCGAAATGAAGGAGAGTCCTTCCCTTTTGATAGTCCCGGGAAAGGGTCAGTTCCTTCTTGTACCAGAGCGTTTGTGTCGGTGAGAGCGTCCTCGACACACCGCTTAACTCACTTTCCGGCGAAAAGGGCACCAAAATCCGTCCGTCGAATGCGTCGGGCATCTCCGGCGAATCCATGATGCAATAATCCCAGTATCCGTTGAGGCTCATGAAACTGTCGCGCATAAGTTGCGGACGCGGATACTCCGGGAGAACCTGTTGAGGATCAAGGGACATTCCCCATTGCGTTTTCATAAAAGAATCTCCGTATCGTTACACAGTCTTTTTCGAAAAAAACATCCGATGTGTTGATGCTTTTGGAATATGAGCTATGCCGTCTCTTTCCGGCGCGAGTGCTTTTTCATGAACCATATCGGGATGAGAATCAGAAGAAGAACAATACCGGAGGCGAGAAAGATCGACGGGGTCGGCACGTGCTTTACAACACCCAGATCTATATATGTACTGTCGCTCCCTTTAATCACCATCGATCCGATTGCCGGGCCGATGACCATCGGGAGCATGACGGCAAAGATCATACGAATCCCCTGAAAATGACCGACCTTATCGACCGGTGTATTATCACGGATCATCGCCGAGAGTGTTGCGGTTAAGATCATGTATCCGGACATCATGACGATGCCGGCGAGGATGACCGGGACAAATGTGCGCGCAAAATAGAGCGAGATCAGACCGGCAAACATGAAGATTGCGGCCGGCAGAAGGAAACGGAGTTTGCCGGCTTTGTCGATAAAGCGGCCGGCAATGACACTGGCAACAGAAGCTACGATCAGGACTATGCCGAGCACAATCGCATAGTTATCAAAGCCGAGGTAGTGCTGCATATAGATGATGAAATACGGCATGAAGACCTGAACAGAGACCGAGAAGAGAAAGAAAGTACATAGCACGATATAGAGCGTTTTGTTGGCGCGGATGACCGACGGAGAGAATCCGTGCAGGATGTCCCGCAGGAAAGAGCCGGATACCCGGGGCTTGCGCGTCTCTTTTACAAGGAAGATCGAAAGAATTCCGGAGACGGAGACGGCCACGCCGAAGATCGAGAAAAAGAGTTGCCACTTTCCGCTTTGTGTCAGCGGATCGAAAGCCCCGAAGATGATAAGCATCGAGACAAGCGGAAGGATCGAGAGGACAGACTCCGCCCGGCCGCGGTTCTCCGTGGACGTTGTATCCGTAACATAGGCGTTGAATGCGGCGTCATTCGCGGAAGATCCGAGAAAGGTCATCACGCAGTCGAGGATAATAACAATGATCGCGGCGGTCGCGGCGGCTTCGGCAAAGGGAAACAGTTCGGCGATCAGGTCGACGCGAACAAATCCGAATGCGAAAAGGGACGCGCCCCAGAGGAGATTACCGGCGACAAGGAAGATTTTTCGGCGCCCCAACCGGTCCGACAGCGCACCGATGAGGAGCGTCGTAAGCGTCGCGACGATCGCGCTTGCGGCGACCATTGCGGCGATGTAATCCGGGTTTGTGGAGATCGTGTTGTAAAGAAAAACATTGAAGTACATGTTCTCGATTGTCCAGGCGAATTGCCCGATCAATCCGATCACCAGAAAAGAAGCCCAGACCCGTCCGGTCAATTTCTGCATACGGAACCCTCTCTCTGCTATGTGCTACTTTTTTCATTTTATCATAGAGAATGGCGGGTGACTCGATAAGCATTTTATGAACCCGCCATTTACGAAGTCCGTCCTTTTGAATCTGACACTATCTCAAATCTGAGCGGTTCCGTAGATTCTGCGGGTTACATTATCTTTCCCGAAATAATTCACGTCTGTTTATGAAAATTTGAAAACAGTTAATAATTCGGCAATCGTTGAGTCACTGAAAGTTCTTTAGGAGTCTGATATTATCAAGGTAGAGATTGCCAAGCACTTATTATACGCAGAAATAAGCAAACGATAAAAAAACAACAGGTATACATCACTTTTTATCTCGATCCGATAACGAGGGGGTTACAGAACAGGGAGGTGATTTGAGTGAAAAAAGACCGATCTGCCCGAATAGCAGCCATCGTGACGATAAGCTTTGCGATACTTCTTGTAATGAGTTTTCGAGTCGTGATCTTTGCCGGAGTAGCCGGATCGGAGGGTACCGAGGAAACCACAACGACTGCAGCAACGACAACAACAGCCGCCACAACTACTGCAATTATCGTAGGTGATTTGGACTTTCTGGCAGGAGCTTGGGTTGCGCAAGGCGGTGTAATCGGCGAGACTACCCCTACTGCCGCAACAACGGCGGCTGAGGAAACCGCGGCACCGACGACGGCTGAGACAACCGCGGCACCGACCACCGCCGCGACCACAAAAAAAGCTCCGAATAGCACGACCGCAGCAACAACTGCTGCACCCACCACAACCGCCGCATCGACGACAACGGAAACAACGACCGAAGTAACAGAAGCTGCAACTCAAAAAGCTACAGAATCTGAAGCCGCCGCTAAAGCGACCGAGGCGGCCCAAACCTCTCAAACCGAAACTTCTGCACTCCTGCCGGCAGTATCGGAAAAACTTGATCCGGATAATTCAAATCAATGTATACTCTGGATTATTCTCATCCTGTTGATTCTTTTCCTGATCTTTCTTCTTCTTTTCTTCCTTTATCGCAAAAAGAAACGTAAGGAAGAAGAGGAAGAGGACGAAGAGGACGAACCGTCTGAAGATGCATTCAGTGATAACGGGACTTCCGATCCATAGACTAAAAATACGTGTTCTTTTCCATTGAGCTTCTCGAAGGCCGTGTCGAAACCCTCATACGACACGGCTTTTGTCTGTTTTTTTCATATCCCTTCCATCCCTTACAACTTCAGCGCCCATTCCCTGGCATCCCAGATCCCGGTAACGATATCTTCATAGAATTCCGGTTCATGGCACACCATCAGGATGGTGCCGGTGTATTCGATGAGGGCTGATTTTAGGACATCCTTAGCGACAACATCGAGGTGGTTCGTGGGCTCGTCGAGGACCAGAAGATTGTGCTTCCGGTTCATGAGTTTACAGAGGCGCAACTTGGCCTGTTCGCCGCCGCTTAAGACGGAGACTTTGCTCTCGATGTGTTTATTGGTGAGACCGCAGCGCGCGAGGGCGCCCCGGAGTTCGGAGATACTCATATACGGGAATTCATCACCGAGAGATTCAAGACAGGTGCGGCTTTTGTCATGGGC
The DNA here is from genome assembly GCA_964501725.1 of uncultured Oscillospiraceae bacterium. Taxonomy (GTDB): domain Bacteria; phylum Bacillota; class Clostridia; order Saccharofermentanales; family Saccharofermentanaceae; genus CAZCTO01. Next base: position 6,769 of record CAZCTO010000005.1, read on the forward strand.
AGATTCCTGCTCGAAATAGCCGATCGAGAGGTAATCTCCCTGCGTATGCTCTCCTGAAAGAGCGGGCGTAAGGCCGAGAAGGCTTTTGAGGAGAGTGGTCTTGCCGATGCCGTTGGCGCCGACAAGGGATATTTTCTGACCTCGTTCCAGGAGCAGATCGATCGGTTTACTCAGGGGTTCGTCGTAGCCGATCACAAGGCCCCGGGCATCAAAGATGACGCGGCCGGGAGCACGGTCGGATCGAAAAGCAAAAACAGGCACCGGGCGTTCTTTTTCGAGCTCGATCACATCCATTTTGTCGATCTTTTTCTGTCGGCTCATTGCCATGTTCCGGGTGGATACACGGGCTTTGTTGCGGGCGACAAAATCCTTGAGGCTGGCAATTTCCTGTTGCTGGCGCTCATAGGCATCTTCTTTTTGCGACTTCTGCACTTCATAAACTTCGAGGAAATGGTTGTAATCGCCGGCAAAACGTTCCAGGTGACAGTTGCTCACATGGTAAACCACGTTGATGACACTGTTCATAAAAGAGACATCGTGGGAAATCAGTATAAAGGCGTTCTCGTAATTCAGCAGATACTGCTTGAGCCATGAGATGTGATCTTCATCCAGATAATTGGTGGGCTCGTCCAGGAGAAGAATATCCGGTTTTTCGAGCAGGAGCTTGGCGAGAAGTACCTTGGTACGCTGGCCTCCGCTCAGGGCGGTTACGTCCGTGTCAAGGCCGAAAGCGGATAAGCCGAGCGCCCCGGCGATCTCTTCGATTTTGGCGTCCATGAGGAAAAAATCGCTGTGCTCGATCTGGGTCTGCAGTTCGCCCATCTCTTCCATCAGGTCCGCCATCGCGTCTTCGTCGGCCTGCCCCAGAAGCGTATAGATCTCTTCGAGGCGTGCCTGCTTACGGTTCAGATGATCGAATGCCTGGGCAAGGATGTCGCGGATGGAAAGGCCCTTAGTCAGTGTTGTGTGTTGATCCAGATAACCGGACTCGATGCCCCTGGACCATTGAATGGAGCCTTCATCGGGAATCAGATGATTCGTGATAATATTCATGAAGGTCGATTTGCCTTCTCCGTTGGCGCCGACCAGACCGATATGTTCTCCCCGGTTCAGACGAAACGATATATTCTCGAAAATCGCGCGATCGCCGAAACCGTGGCTCAATTGTTCAACAGTAAGAAGACTCATTTGTGAAACCTCATGCTTATAGGAGTGGTGCGAAAACAGAACCCATCATAACAGAGGAAGGCCGGGTTTGTCTCTAGGAATATCGCGAAAAAAGGGGCTGTATGATTAAAAAATATCTGGTTTTTGAGCCTTTGCCAATCGGAAAACCACCCATTCGATGATCATTCCGTATACTACGCCGATCAGAAACCCGACAGCGTCAAAGAAATAAAATCTGCATAAAAATGAGTCAGAACACAAACGCAATCAAAATGAGCGGGAAGGCTTTTCGGGCGTCCTTCCGGAGCAGCAGATAGATGCCGCCCATGATCACACTTCCGAGCGCGCTAATCAAGCCGGTTCGCAAATCCCCCTTCGTGAACGTATGAACCATTCCCCAAGTAATGGCGGTGAAGATACCGCCGTACGGAACCCGGGGATTTTTGAACCAAAGTTCTCCGGCTTTTTGCGAAAAGGCGATAACTAAATACACCAGCACAGTTTCCATCAAATAATACAAGTACTGAAATGAAAATCGAAGCGCACCATGGAACCGATATTCCTTTACCACCTTAAATCCTTTCCAGTCGAAATAAGAGATGATCAGCATCACGATAACGCAAGCGACCGCAACGCCCCATCTCATTTTTGATACCGCACCGCCGCGGGATAAAACGTCAAAATCGGCCCTTCGCCGGGCGTAGACGATGAGCGCTCCAGCTACTATCATCCATACCACACATGTCAGGATCCAATGGATGATATTTTGTGCAGACGTCCACTCGGACATTTGTGCACCATAAAATGACGGTTCGACGCCGAACGCCAAAAGCAGCTCCAACCCTAACCCGGAGAATGAAAGAAACGCAAGCAACAGGAATTTGGCTCCGGATCGCCCGGATGAATCGGACTTCGTCATGAAAGTACCCGCCTTTTCTGAATGTATATATCAAACCACGGTTTTTTGAATCAACCTATATAATACACGATACACAAACTCTTTAGCCAATATTACACACGAACGGGTGATGATTCTATACCCGATATAGTACAAATCTCATCATGATTTTTATTACACTCTTTCAGGTATAAATTGCAGATCGCGTCATATATTCTCCCCCTCTTGACACCCGGTTCCATTCGTCGTAAGATAACACTGTTCTAATATATGAACAATGTTATTATTTTAAGATAGTCGCTCTCCCACACAACTCAGGAGGCAAGCATGGATGAATTAAAAGAAATAACCGACAAGCAAAGCCTGAAAACCCAGCGGGTCAAATCCTATTTTGTGCAGGCTGCCAAGAAAATCATTCTGGACGAAGGCGTCGAAAATGTCTCCGTCCGCAAGGTCGCCGACTTGGCGGGCTATACTTTTTCGACGATTTATAACTACTATGGCAACCTGAACGACTTGCTACAGGAAGTCAAAACAGACATGATTCATGACCTGATGCTCCACATGCAGAACACCCTGCCCCGCAAAGTGTTAGACCTGAATGACATCAAAAAACAGAATCGTATATACGTCGGGTATTTTATCGATCACCCCAAGGTCTTCAGTTTTTTCTACTCGTACCGCTTGCATCCGGTCGAAAAAGATCCAGCCGAGGTGCCTGATTTCAGCGCGCAATACCTGGAAACGTATCACGGTTTTGTGGAATCCGGAGTGATCCGGGAATCGGACGTAATGCCTTTGGCAAAGACCTTCATCTACTCCATACAGGGCTTACTGGCGCTCTATTTTTCGGATAACGGAATGTCCGTTGAAATGCTTTTCGAAGAACTGGACCGGGTGGCAGAATTTTTACTTAGAGAAAGAGGTGCCTCATGAATGTCGGAATCATCGTTTATTCCCGAACCGGCAATACACTTTCCGTCGGTGAAAAAATCAAGGACGCTCTCATCGCAAAAGGGCATTCGGTGCGGCTCGAAAGAATTACAGCCGAAAATGATGACCCGCAGGCCAAAGGGCAGATCCGTCTGACTTCGATTCCGGATCCGTCCGCTTATGATGCGGTTATATTCGGGGGCCCGGTCACAGGCGGCCGACTTTCACCTTACATGAGGGAATATCTTAAGCATCTCCCCTCACTTCAGGGCAAAATTGTGTCCTGTTATATCACTCAATATTTTACCCTCAAATGGATGGGCAGTTCTCGATCCGTAAAGTACATCACTCGCGCAGTGGAGCAAAAGGGCGCTTCCGTCACAGCTTCCGGCATTGTCCAATGGTCATTCAAAGAACGGGATGAGCAGATTTCCGGGGTTACGGAAAAACTCAGTCAAATATAGGAACTAGAACGATTTTGCGAGATGAGCAGCTTCTTCAGGTCGCGGACCACCTCAGTCAAATATAGGAACCGCATATCATCTCAAGGGAGAAAACGAATTATGAAAGAGGGAATGAAAAGATTTCTGATCGTGATCGCAGTATTGGTTGTCCTGATCGGATTAACCCTTGCCGGTGCCCTTCCCGGTACCCGAAAATCCGCAACCCTCGATATTGAGTCTGTGGATCTGTCGAAAATACCGGACGGCACCTATACCGGAAAGTATGATGCCTACCGCTTCAGCACCACGGTCAAGGTTACCGTGTCGCAGAACCGGATCACCGACATTCAATCGATCAAAACCCAGGACGGCCGGGACAGCCTGATTGAAGACCTGAGAGAAATGGTGCTTGCGGAACAGACTCCGGATGTGGACACAGTATCCTCCGCAACCGCCAGCAGTAACGCATATCTGAAAGCAGTTGAGATAGCTTTGAAAAACGGAGCGGGGGCGAAGTAAAGACGGTCGCATGAGTTACCTGAGAAGGCGGGAAGCTTTTGCTCAATTCTTTTTCATCTGACTTCTTGCATCACACAACAGGGCTTTCATCTTTCTCTTCTTGTCTTTATCGCCGGCGAAAACTTTCTTCGGAATAATGTGCACGGCCCTGGTTGCCCGGACTATCCGAATCGGATTAATCAGCAGAAATATAAATCGGGAAACAAGACGAACACAAATGAAAGAACCATCGTTACAACACTCAGCCGAATCGAGCCATCAAAGCGAGTGAGCGTCCCCGATCTCGATGATGTGTCCGTCGGGATCAAGGATGCGAAGAACATTTTCACCCCATTCACAGTGTCGAATTTTATGTATAAATATCACTCCGGCTTGCTCCAGCTTGTCCTGCATGGCATTAAGATCATCGGTCGTAAAGTAGAAATCAAGGTTGCTCCTGCCGAGGGTCTCTCCCTCGTAGCTTTTACCGATATATCCATAAAAAATTGCCGCGTCATGAATCGAGAAGTTACCCTCGAAAAGCACAAAAGTTCCGAAATCCTGCACGATATGAAGTCCGATGACGTCGCGATAAAAAGCCTTCGAAATCTGTGTATCCTTCACTAAAGCAATGGGGTGTCTGAATTTGATATTCATAAGAGACCTCCGATTCAGGTGATTTTATCATCCGTTATCTCACAAATAATACATATATTTGTCAAATAATGTCGCATTAGATTGCATATTTAATGCATCATTTGCTATACCCCAATTATTATCAGTGATATTTGGAAATGCAGACGGAAAACTTGGATTTGCTAGTCGATTTGCGGGGGAGGATATCAAATGTTTGTAAAAGTGAAGAGAATCAGCGCGTTGGTTTTGGTCTTGGTTCTTCTGATGGGATGCATGACGGCCTGCTCGAATCAGGGAAAAACTGACGGGCAAAAAACAAATGAGCAACTTGAAAGTGAGCTTCAAGATCTGCAAGGCCAACTGGAGAGCATGAAAGCAATTGAAGCAAACCCGCCGCCGGCTGAAACCGTAATGATAACTCCGACTCCGACACCGGTCCCTGATTACGAGTTATTAGTTTGGTCCTTTAGCCAGGATATGTTGCCCATGGCGATTGCCTTCAAGGAGGCGAACCCGAATATAGCCGTAAAATTTGTTGTGGTTCCGATGGAAGACTATCAAACCAGCCTGATTGATGCCGCAAAGACCAACAAATGTCCGGACATCATTGCCCTGGATGCAGCTTGGGTTAAGGATATAGTAGATGGTGACATGCTTCTTGACCTTTCTGATTTAAAGCCTTATGCGGATGAGGCAAAGACATATCAATATACGATCCAGATGGGTACCAATAGTACGACCGGCGAGATTAAGGCCTTTTCATATCAGAATTCGGTCGGTGCCGTTTTCTATCGGAGAAGTTTAGCGAAGGAGTATTTCGGAACCGATGATCCTTCTGAGATTCAGGCTTTAATGTCCGATATGGATAAGTTTACTGCTATGGCTCAAACCGTAAAGGAGAAGTCCGGCGGTAAGACCGCAATGGTTTCTTCATACCAGGATTTCGGCAATGGTATTTTGGCCAAGCGTGAGCAGCCTTGGTTTGTGGACAACACGCTTGTCATCGATCCGATTGCAGAAGAGTACATTGATATCGCGAAAAATTATCGCGATAATGGATACGACGCCGGCGCAGGTCAATGGACCGGCGAGTGGTATGCCGGAATGAATGACACGCTAACCAATGCAAACGGGGAACCCCTGAATATTTTCTGTTATTTTCTGCCGACCTGGGGTCTTCAGTATGTTCTTGTTCCGAACTGCACTGAAACAGCCGGTGATTGGGCTTGTTGCGCGGGTCCGCTGCCTTATCAGTGGGGCGGAACCTGGCTGGGTGTTATGAAAAATACCGCGAGGCCGGATATCTCCAAAGAATTTATTCGTTTCTGTACCATGGATGCGGATAACCTGACCAATTGGGCAACCGGCGTATATACAAATGAATATCTTACTGCAATTTCACCTGAATTAGTGAATGCAGGCAGTACCCCTGTTTTGATGCCGGCCGGTGACTTTATCAGCAGCCAAATCGTTGCTGACGCGATTACATCTCAATTCGATAGCAGCTCGTTGAGCTCTTTCCTGGGAGGTCAGAATCCCTATGCCGTATTTTCGGCAGCGGCGCAGAATTGCCGGGCAGATGCGGTTCGTAAGTATGACGATGAGGCTCAGATGTATCTGACACGCTCGATTGAATCGTATTTATCCGGACTGCTGACTAAAAAAGGAGCCCTGAAAACCTTCAAAGAAGACATGTTGTATGTTTTGCAGGATATCAACACATGACTAACCTGAATTGATCCGGTCATTTAAAAATAGGAGGAAATCGCGGCCGTTTGAAATAATCTAAGGACAAACGGCCGCGATTGAAATAGGCTTATTTTTGACCGTAGTAGGCGTTTGCTCCGTGTTTGCGAAGGAAATGCTTGTCCAGAAGTGTCTGTTGCATCGGTCCCTGTTCCGGATTGAGCGTCATGGCATGCCATGTCATAAATGCCACTTCTTCCAGCACAACTGCATTGTGCGTGGCTTCCATGGGATCGCTTCCCCAGGTGAACGGCCCGTGACTGTATACCAGCACACCGGGAACGGTCATCGGGTCAACATTCCGAAAAGCTTCGATAATAACTTTTCCTGTTTCCTTCTCATATTCGCCTTCAATCTCGCTGTCCGTCATACGGCGGGTACAAGGGATTGTGCCGTAGAAATAATCCGCGTGCGTCGTTCCCATCGCGGGAATATCCATACAGGCCTGAGCGAAGGTCGTGGCCCATCGGCTGTGAGTGTGAACGATGCCGCCCATTTTCGGAAATGCTTTGTAGAGCTCGAGGTGTGTAGGAGTATCGCTGGAAGGCTTCCATTTGCCCTCTAAGACGTTTCCGTTTAAATCCACAACAACCATGTCGTCTGCGGTCATTTCTTCGTAGGGGACGCCGGAGGGCTTGATGACGACGAGTTGCTTTTCACGATCGATACCCGACACATTACCCCAGGTATATGTCACCAGACCGCGCTGCGGTAACTCCATATTCGCCTTATAAACAAGCTCTTTCAATTGCTCCAGCATAATTCACCTTTATAATCTTACTTTAGTTTCCATGCCAAATCGGATAGGAACAGGTCATGCTCAAGGTTCTGAACCGTCGTTCCCTTCGTGATGTGGACAAACTCGATATCCATCATCGTCGCCCAATCCTTCATTTGCTCTGCGGTGATGTCGTAACTCAGTACCGTGTGGTGCGCGCCGCCGGCGGTGATCCAGCATTCGACGCCTGTCGAGAAGTCAGGCATTCCTTTCCACATGACACGGGCAACCGGCAGGTTAGGCATCTTCATTAAGGGCGTGACACATAAAACATCCTGACAGATCAGGCGCAGTCTTCCGCCCATGTCAACCAGGGTGACCACGATGGCTTCTCCCTCGTGTCCTTCAAAAACCAGACGCGCCGGGGCTTCGCGATCGCCGATCCCGAGAGGATGGACTTCGATACGGGGTTTTTCGGTGGCGAGGGACGGGCATACTTCCAGCATGTGCGCGCCGAGGCTGTATTCGTTATCCTTCACGAGATGGTAGGTATAATCTTCCATAAATGAGGTGCCGCCGGTCTGTCCGACGCTCATCGCCTTCATGACGGCGGTCATGGCGGCGGTTTTCCAGTCGCCCTCGCCGGCGTAGCCGAAGCCCTTTGCCATCATATGCTGACTGGCAAGACCCGGTAATTGCTTCATTCCGAAAAGGTCCTGGAACGTATTGCTGAAAGCCTGACATCCTTCGGCTTCCATCATTTTGACCATTGCGATTTCTTCGCGCGCCTGATACCGGACACACTCCAGATCATCGGTCGCCAACTCGTATTCGTTCTTGTATATGTTCATCATCGCGTCAATTTCGGATTCGGTGACGGCGTTCATGGTTTCAACAAGCTGTCCGACCGGCCAGGTGTTCACCTGCCAGCCGAGCTTTGTCTGAACTTCGACCTTGTCACCTTCGGTGACGGCCACCTCGCGCATATTGTCACCAAAACGCATGACCTTAAGGTCTTTCGAAACCGCCACACCGGCGGCCGAGCGCATCCAGCTTCCCAGACGCTTCTGAATGTCAGCGTCCTTCCAGTAGCCGGCGATTACTTTTCGCGGCATACGCAGTCTTGCGGCAATAAAACCGTGCTCACGGTCTCCGTGAGCCGATTGATTCAGGTTCATGAAATCCATATCGATCTCAAAATCCGGAATTTCGCGGTTATACTGAGTCGCAAAGTGACAATACGGTTTCTGAAGCGCGGATAACCCGTTGATCCACATTTTGGAAGGGCTGAACGTATGGCACCAGGTGATGAGTCCGGCGCAATTCACATCATAATTGGCGTCGCGAATCACATCGGTGATTTCCTGATTGGTTTTGAGGGTGGCCTTATAGACCAATTTGAAGGGCAAATTCCCGGAAGCATTCAGCTGATCCGCCATTTCGGCAGCGCGCGCTGCGACGGTCTCCAGCACTTTCGGTCCGTATAAAAATTGACTTCCCACCACAAACCAGAATTCGAAATTTCTCATACTATTCAACTCTCCTTATTCATATTGATTGCGGTGACTGCAGTCTTTTCGACTGCAAGCGCGCTGATATAGTCACTCAAGAAACGATTGAAGCCTACCACATCATCGGGATCCGGTTTCTGCATGCTGCCCTTTGTGCCGGCAAATACATGTTCTGACAAATAATCTTCGAGCGATTGTCCCTCGGCTTTACACTGCATAAACTGTGCAAGCAGTGCCATGCCCCAAGGTCCGCCCTCTCCCGCTGTTTCCATCACCGAAACCGGTGTATTCAGTGCGCCCGCAAGCATCTTCTGCCCGACCAGCGGTGTTTTGAAAAGTCCCCCGTGACCCAGAAGACTATCCAGATGTACCTTTTCCTGCTCGAAAAGGATGTCCATTCCGAGCCTTAACGAGGCTACGGTTGAGTACAGCTGAACCCGGGCGAAATTAGCAAGGTTCAGTTTTGCATCGGGTCTGCGTACAAAAAGCGGACGACCCTCTGATAAACCGGTTACAGGCTCCCCGGAGTAATAATTAATATTAATAAGGCCTCCGCAATCGGCGTCGCCTTCGAGCGCTTTTTGATAGAACATATCATATAACTGAGGCTTTGTCAGATTAGCGCCGGCCATATCCGACAGCTCTCCTAAAAGGCGAACCCAGGCATCCAGATCAGAAGTACATGTATTGCAGTGAACCATGGCAACCGGCATTCCCGCCGGCGTCGTCACCATGTCAATTTCCGGATGCATTTTAGATAGCGGCTTTTCGAGCACAGCCATCGCAAACACCGATGTGCCCGCCGAAATGTTTCCCGTGCGGGGCTTGATACTATTTGTCGCCACCATACCGGTTCCCGCGTCGCCCTCGGGAGGACAAAGCGGAATGCCGGGTTGCAATACGCCGGACGGATCAAGTCGTCCGGCTCCCTCTGCGGTGAGTGTCCCGGCATTCTGCCCCGCATACAAAACCTTTGGCAAAATACGCTCCAGCTTGAACCGGAGCCCTTTATTCTGCAGAAGGCTGTTAAACTTGCCCATCATCGGCGCATCATAATTACCGGTATTGCTGTCAATCGGAAACATTCCCGATGCTTCCCCGATACCGAGCACTTTGTTTCCCGTGAGTTGCCAATGGATATACCCGGCAAGTGTTGTCAGGAATGAGACATCTTTAACATGTTCTTCACCGTTCAATATCGCCTGATAGAGATGAGCGATACTCCATCGCTGAGGAATATTGAATTCGAAAAGGCTTGTGAGCTCTTCGGCTGCCTGCTCCGATGTAGTATTACGCCAGGTTCTGAAAGGAGCCAGTTGCTCTTCGGCCTCGTTGAACGGTAAATAACCGTGCATCATGGCAGAAAAACCGATCGCGCCAATCGTTGTCAGTTGTCTGCCATAACTCGTCCGTACCTTGTCTGCCAGTTTTTGATAACTGTCCTGAACTCCGGTCCACGCATCTTCCAGACTATATGTCCAGTAACCGTTTTCCAGCTTGTTTTCCCAATCGTGTGCACCGGATGCAAGCACTTGATGATCCGGACCGATCAGGACGGCCTTAATGCGCGTTGATCCCAATTCAATTCCCAGGTATGTATGTCCATCTGCAATGATTTGTGCTTTTTTGCTATCGAATTCCAATTGGCGTCCTCCCGTCCGTATATATTTTTCCTTATCAATACTGTTTATCTGGTACTTTCCCTTTCAACAAATCCCCACGGCATTACGCATGATGTTTCTGTGGCGCCATCAAGCATATTCAGAAGCTTTTCAGCGGCCATACGTCCGAGTCTCTCTTTGGGATAATCCAGAGATGTTACCTTAACGGCGGCAATCTCAGACAGCGTACTGTTATCAAAGCTTATCACTGCCATATCCTGCGGAACCCGAACTCCGTTCCTGCGCAACAGTTCGATCAATCTGACCGCCACTTGGTCGTTATAACAGATGACTGCCGTACAGTCTTTGACAATATCGAGTGCAAATGTCTCAATCAGTTTGCTCTGATCAACTGTCGTGTACCAAAGAACATTGTCATCATGCACACATAATTCGCTGTCGATCATGGCAGCTGCCATTCCGGCATAACGTCCGAGTCCCTGGGCGTCATCGCTCTTGAAAATCCCGGCAATCTTCTTATGGCCTTTTCCGATCAGTAATTTACAGGCATCGTATCCACCCTGACGATCATCCGAAATCACACAAACCGAATGTTGAAGCTCCGGATAAACACCATTAATAAATACGACCGGTAAACCCATTTCATCAATTTCCTTATACAGATCAATGTTAGGGTTGGGAAGTGCTGTCTTTGTCCCTTCAATAATAAACCCGTCAATATTCTTCTTCAAAAACTCTTTGAGCAAACGTCTTTCGTTATCGACACGGTTCTGTGTAGATGCCACAACAGATGCATATTGCTTGCTTGCCAGTGCCTTTTCAATGCCATTTAAGACCATCGGGAAAATGTAGTCCGAGATATAAGTCGTAATAACGGCTATATTGTGGCTCTTCGGCCGCTTGTTCACCTGCTTGACATATGTACCGCTTCCGCGAACACGCTCCGTCAATCCTTCTCTCTCCAAAAGCAACATTGCCTGCCGTACCGTCTGGCGACTGATGCCGAGTTCACGAGTCAACTCATTCTCGCTCGGTAGTTTCTGACCGGCATTGTATTTACCGCTAAGCATGCCTTCCCTTAGATCATTTGCCAGTGTTACGTACTTATGTTGTTCCACTACGTTCCCCTTTACGAGACTCAAGTTATTTCCTGCCCTATTATGCAATAAGCAACAGCCCTATGAAACCATGCAAATTACTTGTTTTTATCCTTACTTTTTATGAATTCCGGTAACTTTAGTTTGAAACCGCCATCCTTTTTGCCGACGGCAACCAGGATACTCTGAAGGACGATGAAGACAAACAGAAATGCCGAAGTAATAATGCGGGGCCATGAAGGATCTTTGATGCCAAGCAGAGGTACTACACGCTCTACAAGTCCGTTAATCAACACGCCGAAAAGCGTTCCGACCGGAGATCCGACACCGCCGCTGAGCATAGCACCGCCGATTACACTGGATGAAATAGCGTCAATCTCGTAAGCCAGTCCGTTCCCGGGATTCCCGGATGGAGCCAGAAGCGTAAAAAGAAGGCCGCCGATACCTGCCAACAAACCACACAAGACATGTGCCAAAAACTTGGTTCTCTTCACATTCACTCCCATGAGAAGTGCGCTCTGTTTGTTTCCGCCGACCGCGTAAAGCGAGCGTCCGAACTTCGTGCGCTTCATCACAATAATCATTATAACAAGAACCAGCAGTGCCGTAATTGCTGCCGGAGTAAGGTAGGCAGTATCGCGTGTACCGTTTTTGCGCTCATTAAACAGAAAGGTAATATATATCTTCGTACTTGACCATTTCATAAACAGTTCATTTGTAATCGGGACAGACTTTGTTTTGATCATGCTGATCATTCCGCGGGCAAAAAACATTCCGGCAAGTGTTACAATGAACGGCTGAATTTCCATATAGGAAACCAGAAAACCCTGCACCACGCCGAATGCCAGACCGACGCAAAGTGCTGCCGGGATTGCCCAAAACGCGTTTAACCCTTTTTCCGTAAGCATCACGGCAACGACCATACTGACCAGGCCCGTTACACCGCCCACAGAAATATCAATGCTGCCGGTAATCATAACGGTAGTCAGGCCCAGAGCAAGCATCAGCAAATATGCTTTGTTATTAAAGAAGTTAAAAAACACGGAGTACTTGGCAAAATTGTTCTCTTTGAAAAGGACAAGAGAAATCGCATACAAAACAACATATAGAGAAATGGTGATCAGCAACAATATTTTGGTGTTGTCTAATCCTTTACGCTTTTTTAAAAGTGAGTGATCCAAATTCATATCCAAGCTGCTCATTTCTCCTCCCCCCAGACATCCGGTTTTTTGATGAATGCCTTAATCTTACGGGTGCGTGTGTCGGTAAATGCTGCGAGTTTGCTTTTAAACACGTCGCTGCTTGCGACAATGATGATAACAATGATCACTGCTTTAAAAACATTCAGCTGATCCGCGCGTACGCTCATGGCATAAAGTGTGGTGGTAATCGCCTGAACCGTATATGCACCGATCACAGATCCGGCAATGCTGAATTTACCTCCACCCAACATGTTCCCGCCCAAGGCCACTGCCAGGATGGCATCCATTTCTATATAAAGCCCGAGCTCGCCCGAGTTGACACTCCCTACTCCGCTTGAACCGACAAGTCCGGCAACTCCGGCCAACACGCCGCAAAAAACGAATGCCATGAACTTAATTGCCGCTGAATTGAGACCGACGAGCCTGGATGCGGAGCCGTTGATTCCGACGCTCTCAATAAACATACCCAAGCTGGTTCGTTTTGTGATAAGCAATACGATTATCACCATAAGAATCGAGACCAGAATCGTTGTTCTGACCGGAACACCCGGTATCTGAACACCCAGATATTTGAACACCGGATTCTGATTATAAATGGTCTGACCGTATGTAATTTGCTTTGCAATCGACCGGCCGGCCGTAAACAAAATCAAGGATGCGATCATCGGTTGAATCTTCAATACCGATACCATGAACCCGTTGAACACACCGCACAGCGCTCCGCCTAAAAGACCGACGACCAACGCCAATGCATAAGGATTATGAAAGACCGCGGTTCTGTATTCGGATCCGTTCAGCATCAGTCCGCAAAAGCTTGCTGAGATCGCCATAATGGCACCGACACTGATATCCTGACCTCCGCTGGCGGCTGTAATCAATGTCATCCCTAACGTTACGATAACCAGTTCGCTTGCTTCATCCAGAATGGTCGGGATATACCCGGAAAGCAGTCCGTTTGTCATTGAAATATTGAAAAATGACGGAGTCGTGATGACATTCTGAATCACAACAATGAGTAAAACCACTAACGGAAATACCAGACGACTCGTAAGAATCTTCTTAATACTCAGTCCCGTGGACTGTTTGCGATAATCTATTTTCTTATTCTCTGCAACCATTGTTGCTGTCTCCTCCCGCAATTGTCCGCATTATGATTTCCTGATTCATATCATTACCTTTAAGCTCTCCGACTTTGTGCCTGTCCCGCATTACAACGATCTTTGAACCGGTGCGCAACATTTCCTCCATCTCGGAAGAAATAAACGCAATACTCTTCCCTTCTCCCGCCAGTTTCAATATCATTTTTTGGATTTCTGTTTTAGTTCCGATATCAATACCGCGTGTAGGCTCATCCAAAATCAGGAACGACGGATTCGTCAGAAGCCAACGTGCGAGAATAACCTTTTGCTGATTACCGCCGGAAAGACTCTTAATCGGTGTTTCACGACTGGCTGTCTTGATGCTGAGCAGATTAATATACTCGTCCGCAAATCTCTCGGTTTCTTTCCTTTTCATCTTTCTGAATAAGCCATACTTCGTCTGAAGAGCAATAATAATGTTTTCCCGCACCGACAGATCCGCAATAATACCGTCGGCTTTTCTGTCCTCAGGCAAATAAGCCATTCCCCGCTTCATTGCGTCCAAAGGCTTTCTGATCCTGACAGGTTTCCCGTTTATCAATAATCTTCCATGGATCGCCTTATCGGCACCGTATATGGAGCGAACAAGTTCACTTCGACCGGATCCGAGAAGGCCGCTGAATCCGACAACCTCGCCCTTGTGCATCTTGAGATCAAAGGGTGCAATTCTGGATGTTCCGCTGGAAAGACTCCGGGCTTCAATCATCGGCTCTTCAGTTTCGGATACACCCGACTCTTCTTTTTCTACTTTAAGGTTTTCGAGGATTTCGAGATCCTTACCGATCATTTTCATAACCAGTTCAAGACGCGGCAGATTCTCAGTCAAATATTCTCCGACAAGCTCACCATTTCGCAATACAGTGATACGGTCACATACCTCATAAACCTGCTCAAGAAAATGAGTGATATAAATGATTCCGACGCCTTGTGCTTTAAGCTGCCTCATCAGCACATAAAGCTTCTTCACTTCATCTTCATCAAGAGAGGATGTCGGTTCATCCAGTATCAGAACCTTACAATTGGTATTCACCGCACGGGCGATTGCGATCATCTGTTGAATCGCAATCGAGCAACTGTCGAGTTGTGAAGTAGGAGATGCTGAAATATTAAGCTTCTTGAGCAATTCGGCGGCTTGCTTATTCATTTTCCGCCAACTGATTAAGCCAAGTGAACGCGGCTCGCGCCCCAGGAAAAGATTTTCAGCAACGGTAAGATTCGGGCAAAGATTAACTTCCTGATAAACAGTACTGATACAGTGCTTCTGTGCGTCTTGAGGGGAGTGTATAACTACAGGATTCCCTTCGATTGTGACGATGCCTTCGTCCATCGGATGAACGCCGGTCAGCACCTTGATCAGTGTTGATTTACCGGCTCCGTTTTCGCCCATCAACGCATGGATCTCACCTCTGCGCAGTTTAAAATCAACATTGTTCAGTGCGCGAACCCCGGGAAATGATTTCCCTATACCGGCCATCGTCAGGAAGACGATGTCTTGAGTCTGCTCTTCCATTCCCATACACCCAATCCTCTTCCAATCAGTATTTATGTATTATATACAGCAAGGAATTCTTCGCTAATAAAATATGGGATACCCAATGATCTAAACGTATCTATTCATCGGATATCCCATGTGTTATTTACGGCTTCGATCCGGTGGAATCCAAGGGTAAACCTTGGATTCCACCAGTCGAATTCTAAAAACAGCCAAACTTCTGTATCGCCGTTTTCGTTATGTCGTAAGGATTAGTAAAGACGTGCGTCAATGATTTCCTGGGTAATGGTGTCATAATAGAATGCTGTCTCATCGATGGATTCTTTCTTCGCGGGAGTTCCGCCGCCTTCGATCAGTTTTACAAGCTCAGCCGCTTTAGGTCCGAGCTGAGGATTGCACTCTACGTTACAATTGATTTTTCCTTCCAGGGTCATCTGCAGATAAGCTCTGTTCGCGTCGAAAGAAATGATGGCTACGCCGTCATCTCCGCCAACTTTGATACCGGCCTCTTCGAGAGCCTGAATGGCACCGTCTGCCATGTTGTCGTTTTCAGCGTATACAACATCGATCTTATCTTTATATTGCTGAATCCAGGAAGCCATAATTTCTTTGGCTGTGTCTGTGCTCCATTCGCCAGTCTGACGGGCAACCAGACTCCAGTTGCTGTTCTTCGCAAGAGCGTCATCAAGAGCCTGGCTGCGTCCTACCTGAGCAGAAGCGCCCAATTGGCCCTGAAGGTTAACGATTCCAACTTCTTCGTCTGCGGTGAAACGTGTAGAGATCCAATCAGTAGCTTTAACGCCTTCGTTGTAGAAGCCGCCGCCGACCCAGCAAACATACAGATCTTCGCTGGCGTTGATGGTACGATCCATCAGAATAACGGGAATGCCTGCATCTTTTGCGTTTCCAAGAACGGTATCCCAACCATCCATATTAACAGCAGCGATGATAATGTAGTCAACTTCCTGATCAATGAAGCCCTGGACATCGGCCAACTGTTTTGCGGCATCATTGTTGGAGTCAGCCATTGTCAGTTTGAAGCCGTTTGCCTCGCTGAATGCTTCCTGCATAGAGGCTGTGTTTGCTTTGCGCCAGTCGGACTCATCCGCTTTGCACTGTGCAAAACCTACGGTGATCAGTTCGGCTGTCGGCTCTTTGGTTGTCGTAGTTGCATCCGGTTTTGCTGTCGTTGTTGGCGCTGTTGTAGCTGCGGGTTCTTCCGTAGTACAGGCAACAAGAGAGAAAGTCAGAAGCATTACAAGCACCAGACAAATCAGTTTTTTCATGTTTTCTCCTCCTTGTGATGTGGGTAATAAGATTTGATGTTCTTTAAAGTTGCAGGTAGCATGGGATACTTACGTTATTGTTACCCGGAACCTTATTGTGCCCTCATAATATATCCTCAGCTTCTTGGTTGTCAATACACGTTTTGTGTTTTTGCACAATTTTATAATATCACCACAATACAACTTTGGTAAGAATGACGCGTTTTTAAATACATGTTGCTCACAACCTGGATAATCCAAGCACAGTCGTTTCTTTCATGAATGCTGGTGATTTCTCCTTTTTATCCCCCCATATTCCGGAACGCATAAAAAGGAGCTGTCTCACTCGACTTGGTTACAAGTCTTTTGAGACAGCCCCTCGGGCATTTAAAAAGCATATTCTGATGCGGGTTGATCGAAGGCGACTTACTCAGAGAACGAGTGATGCCGGTGTATAAACCCGGGCGCTCAGTTCCTGGTTCAACATATATAAACCCTTGGAATCTCCGCCGAAGAGTTCATACTTCTTAATCAAGTCCATTGAGCTCTTCTCTTCTTCACCCTGCTCTTTGACGAACCAATCCAGAAGCTGCATCGTCCGGAAATCTTTTTCGGAACTGGCAACCGAATAAATGTTGTTAATTGAGGCGGTTACTGTCTTTTCATGATCCAATGTTGCCAGAAGCGGCGCTTTGAAATCAGCATAGTTACTCTCCGGGGCATCAATGGATGTCAGTATGACCTTCTCATCGTTATTGAGAAGATACTGTCTGAAAAGCATCGCATGGTCTCTTTCTTCCTGGGCTTGAACATAAAACCAGTTTTCAAAGCCGTCCAAGCTTTCGTCTGCATAATAACCGGATATATCCAAATACAGGTAGGCAGAATAAAGTTCTTTATTGATCTGTTCATTAATCAGCTTGACTATTTCATTACTTAACATACTTCAATCCTCCGTATGAATTTCATGTTCCTCTTCAAATCTCTCGTACTTGCTCATAAACTTTTTTACTTTCTTCTTGCATTTTCCGCACTTCGCTCCTGCTCCGGTGATGTCCCTGACCTCGCGATATGAAGAGGCTCCTTTCCGCATAGCCTCGATAATTTCACCCTTGGTGACGTTCTTGCATTTGCAGATTACTTTACTCGGATTCATAATCCATCTTGCTTTCCTCAAATATGTTGAAACATCTTTTCCTATTCCTTATTTTTTCATAATTCCCTCGTAACATCAAGAGCCCCCTCAAGATATCCGGTGAACTTTTATTAATTCCCTCACAAAAAAACCGCCTGCGCAAGTGAATTGCACGGGCGGTTAAAAGACGAGTGCTTATTGATCAGGTTCCCTCAGTTCGCTTCCTTTTTTCGTAAGGCTTATCCGTTGCTGCGGGCTTCTTCTTATCGCCATAAGTGCGCTTCTTTTCAACTGCGTCTCCCTTTTTATCATAACTTCTTTTTTCGCGCGTTCCCTTAGGCTCGAAACCGTCCCGTGTGCTCGGGCTCTTGCGAGTATAGCTCTTCTTATCAGCTGTATCCTTTTTCTCGTAAGCTTCCCGGGCTTTTGGCGCTTTGGGAGCATCGCTTTTCTTATTGGGACGCGCCCTCTCAGCCTCGCCGGCAGAAGTCGAACGCTCCTCAGAAGAAGCGGCTCCTACCTGCGAATCTCTTTTTAATTCGACATGAACCACCGTACGTCCGAGTCTTTTCATGTTGGTCTTACTGACCACCTGCTCCGCCATGTCGGACGGAACATCTACGAACGTATACTCGTTGAAGATTGCGATGGCACCGATTGCTTTACCGGTGATGTCGCCGTTAGACGCAATAAACTGAACAATTTGATTCGGACGCATATGATCCTTGATGCCGACATTCAAAAACAGGCGCTGCATGCCGGCTTCGACTGTTTTTCCGTGATTACGGGTGCTGGGCATGAGGGGTTCTCCGGTTTGCTCGCGGTTGCGTGTCCTTTTTGAAAACTCTTCGTAGGGGATAACCTCCTGAATATCGTCGCGTTTATCAATTTTCTCGCCGCAGAGTTTCTTCAAAAGCGCTGCCGCAATGTCCGTGGTTGTATAAAAATGATCATCATCACTCTCGAGATTCAAACCCTCGGCGTACTGATCAATATACTTCACATAATCCGAAAGTTCACCTTGCGCAAGCACATCGCCGATTTCCTTTAGTACTCCGGATATCCGGCTTTCCTTGACGTTCATGAGGGTGGGTATATTGGCTCGGCTGATCGTCGCTTTGATGAGGTGCTGGATGTTTTTGAGGTCAATGATTTCCCGACCGACCACAAATGTATACGCCGCACCTGATTTCCCGGCACGTGCGGTACGTCCGACGCGGTGAATATAGTATTCGTCATCGGTCGGAAGATCATAGTTGAAAACCACCTCAATGTCGTCGACATCGATTCCGCGCGCGGCAACATCCGTTGCGACGAGCAGATCCAGTTTTCCTGTCCGGAATTGCTTCATTACACGGTCGCGGGAGGCCTGCTTCATATCTCCGTGGAGTGCTTCGGCGGAATAACCTCTGGTGTTGAGCTTGTCGGTCAGTTCGTCCACTTTTCGCTTGGTATTACAGAACACCAACGCCCGTGTAATATTCCCTGCGTCGATCAGGCGGGACATAATCTCGATTTTATTCGCTTCTCTGACTTCGATATAAAACTGCTTGACCTTGGGGATCGTCATCTCTTTCGATGCGATCTTGACATGAATCGGGTCTTTCAAATACTTATTCGTAAGTTCAACGATCGCTCTGGGCATGGTCGCCGAAAAGAATATTTTCTGTATGATTTCAGGCGTCGACTCCAGTATGGTGTCAATATCTTCCTTAAATCCCATGTTGAGCATTTCATCCGCTTCATCCAAAACAATCTTTTCGAGATTGCTCAGGCGCAGCGTTTTCCTTCTCATGTGGTCCATCACACGACCCGGCGTGCCGACAATAATCTGCGGTTTCCGTTTGAGTGCCAGGATTTGACGGTCAATCGGTTGTCCGCCGTAAATCGCGACGATTCTTACGCTCTCTTTATATTTGGCAATATTATGCAGCTCTTCGGCAATTTGGATGGCCAATTCCCGTGTGGGCGACAATATCAGCGTCTGAATATGAGTGGACGCGGGATCAATCGAATCGATCACGGGGATACCGAATGCGCATGTTTTTCCGGTTCCGGTCTGCGCCTGGCCGAGTAAATCCCGGTTTTCGAGAATATGCGGAATGGTCTCGGCCTGAATCGGTGTTGCTTCTTCAAAGCCCATATCGACAAGCGCGCGTAATATTTCCTCGGATATCGGTAGTCCGGAAAAAGAAAGTTCTTCCATGTTTTCTCCTCATGCTGCGATGAATCAGTGTGCTGCTTAACGCACGGCGCGACTGATCCCGGCTCCCGGCTTTGCTCGTCGCATATGCCCAAGCAGTATGGATGCTTCATGGCACTGTTGTCAAGCAATATATATACATATTAGAAGAAAATCAATTGAACACCGGATTATCCCGGATCTTACGCCTGCATTTGCTCTTCGATCAGGTGGGCCGCGCCGTACTTTTCACGCAATTTCGGTTTCTCGATCTTGCCGGTCGGATTGCGCGGAACTTTATCGAAAAGGACCTTTCTCGGTCTCTTGTACCTTGGCAGAGGCGCACAAAAAGCGTCAATATCTTCTTCGGTGCAATTATGCCCGGGCTTGAGCTCGATAATCGCCGCGGTAATTTCGCCGAGCCTCGGATCCGGCAGTCCGATCACTGCCACGTCCTTGATAGCATCATTGGTGCGCAGGAAGTCCTCTATCTGCACCGGATAAATATTCTCTCCGCCGCTGATAATGACGTCCTTTTTGCGGTCGACCAGATAAATAAAACCTTCTTCATCCGTCTTGGCCATATCGCCGGTGTAAAGCCAGCCGTCCTTCAAAATTTTAGCGGTTGCTTCAGGGTCATTATAGTAACAACGCATCACCCCGGGCCCTTTTACGGCAAGCTCCCCGACCGCGCCGGGAGCAACGGCAACATCGTTCTCGTCGACAATTTTGGTCTCCCATTCAAAGCCGGGTACACCGATGGCACCGACTTTATGAATGTTCTCGATCCCCAGATGAACACAACCCGGACCGGCGGATTCGGAAAGTCCGTAATTCGTATCGTATTGCTGGCCGGGGAAAACCTTCTGCCAGCGATGGATCAAGCTGGGCGGTACAGGTTGCGCGCCGATATGCATCAGTCTCCACTGAGACAGTTGGTAGTCTTCGAGTTTCACGTCGCCCCGGTCAATCGCATCCAAAATATCCTGTGCCCACGGAACCAGAAGCCAAACAATGGTGATTTTCTCTTCGGATACGGTTCTCAGAATCCATTCCGGACTGATGCCGCGGAGAAGCACGGCTTTGCTTCCCGCCAAAAGGCTTCCGAACCAGTGCATCTTTGCTCCGGTATGATAAAGTGGCGGAATACAAAGAAAATTATCTTTGCGCGTTTGCTTATGATGGTTTTGCTCGGTTACGCATGCTGACATCAAACTGCTCTGGGAATGAAGAATCGCCTTCGGAAAGCCGGTGGTGCCGGATGAAAAGTAGATGGCCGCATCGTCGTCGTCACTGATTGAAATGTCCGGCGCTTCCGATGAACAGTTGGCCGTCAGGCGATCGTAATTCTCGGCAAAGGACGGACGATTCTCGCCGGCAAAAAGCAATGTTTTCACATTCGGAATCTGATCATATATGGATTCGACACGCCCGATAAACTCAGGCCCGAAAATGAGTGCGACAGAGTCGGAAAGATCCAGACAATACTTGATCTCATCCGCGGAATATCTGAAATTGAGCGGCACCACGACAGCGCCGGACCGTAATATGCCGAAATAGATCGGAAGCCATTCCAGACAGTTCATCAGAAGGATCGCAACTTTGTCGCCCTTCCCGATGCCTCTTTTGAGCATCAGATTGGCCACGCGATTGGCTTTCTCATCAAAAACCCGCCATGTCATTTCTCTGCGATATTCACCGGCGGGATTGTTCTCGATAAGCTCAAACTCTTTCCAGATCACATTGTGCTTGTCCTGCAGATCCAGATTGATCTCGGCAAGGCATATCTCCGAACCGTATTTTTGGGCATTCCTAAGAAGCAAATCGGTAATAATCATTTCAGCCATCCTTCCGTACTGCAGGGTTATTGGGATTGAGTCTTTGCATTTGCAAATTTGAGGGTGCGTTCTGCTATAAACAGAACACACCCTCAAATTATAATGTCACTCAAATCGTAAATCAACTAAGAATCGGGTCATACCGCTGGAAATACACATAAATTACTGCCGGTCTTTATCAGCGCAGGTAAAGGGTATCATCCGATTTATTTGACCACAACACCTGCTTCGGAAATAACAACACCATCCGGTGCCACAACCTTAACGTAATAATTACCCGGAGCTACCTTTTCCGATGCGAACGCGTTCATTGCAAAATCGCCGAACACATAAGAGCCTCCCGACGAGTTGGAACGGACGGTTCCATCGTAATCTCCGATCTGATTCCCTTCTTCATCCAACCATATGAAATCGATCGCGGCACCCTCCCAATTAGAGTTGAAATACATCTTATAGCATAGATAGTAAGTCACATCTGAATCGTATTCGGTGACCACTTCTATCGAAATATTGTCTTCCGCATAATGACACCAAGAACATCCTATCGTATCGGCAATTAATTCTTCTCCGGTACAATCCGTAACGGTACCCTCGCCGAAAAGAACTGAATAATACCAATTATATTCTTCCTGACTCAGATCACCACTTGCGTACAACTCAGTTATCGCAAGCTCAGCAACATTCCAGTAAGCATCGTTCATGGCAATTTCATCCGGTGGGTAATCAAAAAGTTTTGTAGGGATGTCCGCAAAAAGAATATCGCTTTCTCCATCGTTATAAAGAAAATCAAACTCCACTTCAACTTCCACTTGATAGGTCGAATCGGAAAAAGCAGATATAATTTCTTCATTGACCGGGGAAAATACCGACTCATAGGTCTCATCATTATCATCCCGTTTGATGAGATTGAGAAAATACTTCTTCATCAGCTCAAGCATTTTGTCATCGTCATCAGCCAGGTCCTGACTGATTGCTGTCATATTCGGAAATGTTAGCGTGACATCGACGGATCTTAAGTCTCCATACTTCTTCGGATCTCCTGTGACCTCAAACTCAACTGCCCCATAAAACGCTTCCCATAATGGAATATCTTCCGGCGCAACCTCGAAAAAATCATCGCTGTCAAAATCCTGACTCAAGGCGTCCACTGTTTCCGTATCTCCATTTGCAAGGGATGTAAACAGAAGTTCTATCATTTCAGTATATTCGTCACTATCCGGTGCAAACGATAGTTGGGTATATGGCTCGCCCAACAGTTCTGAAATCTCCGTGCTGTCTTCAATCACCCAGTCAGACTTTTTCGCAGCCATATCCAACACGATTTTTTTCTCTTTTTGAGGAGCTTTTTTGTCAAGAACCGCCTCGCTCAAGGCATCAGGGGTAATACCATCGCCGAGTTCATCAATGATGGTATCCAAATCGACATAGGTTAGCTTAACTTTGCATGTCCCTGTCTCCAGGTCTTTATCACACGAAGCACTGAGAATTTCATATTCGATAACGCTCATCGCTTCCCCCATGATTTCCTGCGATGCGTCCTGATGAAATGACAATTTTTCGAATGGCGCATCATCCGCATAATCCGAATCAGAGTAATCATTGGAAGTAAAGGTTCCGTCCTGCATCTCTTCGAAGTAATTCTCTACTGCCTCCTCGATCTTCTTTTCGGCAGCTTTGGTAGAAGATGAAGAAAAAATGCCGCATGAGGTTAAAATTAGCGCGCTGATTACGCAGATCGAGCACACAACGGATAATTTCCTGTTCATAGGTCCTCCTTAGTTGTCAAATGCTTAATCAAACAATATCATCAGATTATAATGCTCTGTTAAATCTAAGTCAAAACAGCTTGTGCCGAAGGCGCGCATGAAAAATCTCACGAAAATTGCTGATAGCCCAAATCGGCATCGTTATCATACCCTCGTTCTTCCCAATATCCCAGATAATCCGTATCATCGGAGAGTTCGATTTCCGAGACCCACCGAGCCCACTTATAACCCAGTTTATCCTCGGCGACGACGATGAACGGATAACCCATTTCGTCAGGCAAGGCCAGATCATTCGCCCCGTACGCCAAAATTAACTCCTTGGAAAGAACCGTGTCCAGCGGCAGAGATGTCGTATAGCCGTCCACCGAATGGAATATGACAGTATTTGAACCCTCTTTTATGCCCGCAAGATTGAGTATATCTTCAATCAGTACGCCTTCCCAGAGAATGGTTGCGTCCCATCCCTCCACACAGTACAGCGTTATTTTTCGCTTATAGGCATCCAATTCCAACACTTCGTCATAGTTCAGTTCGATCGGATTATCCACAAGGCCGGTGACCGCAAGCGTATAAGAATCGATATCCACATGCTGAACTCCTTTGATTGAGTTATCTCTCGGGCCGATCGCGGGATCCAACCGGAAGCCTTCATATTCCGTGATTTCACCCTCGCGAAAACGGTCCGGTGTCGCACCGGATGCCGCATCGACCGATGTATCTCCTTTGGGGGATGAAGGAGACCCGCAAGCTGTAAACAACACAACAGAGAGCATGATGCTCACCGTGAACATTCCGAATCTCTTCATAGATATTGCTCCCGAACAGGTATGAGCATTATTTTTCATTGCTCTTCTTTTTGCGATATGCAGCAACCATTGTAACGATATGAATAATCATTAAAATCGGCACCAGGAAAACGGACTTTGTATGAAGAAGCAGAAAATTCGTTTCCGGAAAAAGCTTTGAGGATAAACCGGTCTTGATAAATATCCCTGCAAAAGCGCTGAAAACAAGACTTAGCAGGAAAAGCCACGTGGCAATTTTGGCGGTGATCAGCAGAACATTCTTATTATCCGATTTTCCCGGCAACATTCTCACCGACAATGCGTGCCATGCCAACTTCCTCTTCTTCATGAGAAGCAGAAGCAGGAGCGGAACCGGGATTAATAAGATGCCTGCAATCAGGTGCACCCAGGCTACTTTGGGAAAATAGGGCGTTGAAAGACTCAGTGCGATGCCCAAGAGAATGTTCATTGCCGCGAAAACAACGATCACAGCATGAAACCGCGAAAAAAGCGACTTGAAAAGCTTCAATCCCTTCACCCCTCTCAAATGTTTTCGATTCAAGGTCTCCTAATCAATTTCAACCCGTGTAAACACCGACCACCGGGATTCCGTCCATCTTGGAGGCACTGTGGGGTGCCTGCGTTTTCAATTCCTTCGTGACATCCTTACCTGCCTCATATTCATCGGCATGTATTCCGCTCTTCCACTGCGGCACGTCGGTCACGTCATACACCGTGTCGTCCACTGCAATATATGCACGACTGCCGTCTTTTCCGTTATACTTGGCGAGTTCTTCTTTTGAAAAAGACTTAAGCTCCGTTTCTGAAGCACCGGACGCGGCAGGATCGGCCGTCTCTGTTTTTGAGCTATCGGTTGCGGACTTATTTGAACCGCAACCTAAAAGAATCGTTGCACTGATCAGAAGTATCCCCAATAAAACCATTGGATTATTCTTTGCTCTCATACGGCTTCTCCTAAAAACGACGCCACCGATCATAATTCATAATTTTAATTTGATTATACCAGAACAAGACCATGGATGAGCATGGTCTTTACGTCAATCAGGAAACATTAAAATATTATCGCTGAACTCTCCCCGACTGATCTCCGCGCATCAGCGCCTCAACCTCAGCAACCGTTACGCGACTGAAATCACCGCTGACGGAATGCTTGAGGCAACTGGCGGCAACGGCAAATTCAAGCGCTTCCTTATCCGAATCAAATGTGCGAAGCCCGTAGATCAGACCCGCGGCAAAAGAATCTCCGCCGCCGACACGATCGACGATATCGCGGATTTCATAATGAGAACTGACATAGAAGTTACTGCGGTTATTGATGCATGCCGACCAGCCGTTGATATCCGCGCTCCGGCTTTCGCGAAGAGTGACGGCTATTTTTTTGATATTAGGAAAAGTCGCAAGAACAGCGTCCGAAAGGTTCCGATACTTTTCCGTATCGATACTTCCCCCGTGGACGGCCATATCGGATTCGATTCCGAGGGCTTTCTGGCAGTCCTCTTCATTGGCAATGACCACATCGGTATAACGGACGATCCGGGTCATGATATCGGCGGCCTCAATGCCATATTTCCAGAGGTTTTTTCTGTAATTGAGATCACAGGACACGGTGATATTTTTCTCTTTTGCTTTTTGTACACTCTCGAGCGCCAGCTCCATGGCTTTTTTCGAGATAGCCGGCGTAATTCCGGTAATATGAAACCAGTCCACGCCGTCGAAGGCTTTGTCCCAGTCAATGTCACCGACTTTTGCCTGTGCCATCGAAGAGCCCTCGCGATCATAGATGACCTTGCTCGGACGTTGGTTGGCTCCGGCCTCCAGATAATATATACCCAGACGTCCTTCTCCCCGTTGGATTTTATCCGTGTTCACTCCAAAGCGGCGCAATTCGGCAACACACTCATCTCCGAGCGTATTTGAAGGAAGGACCGTGAGGAATGCCGAATCCATGGAAAAGTTGGAAAGAGAAACGGCGACATTCGCTTCGCCCCCGCCAAAAGTCGCCTCGAATAAGGGGCTCTGAAAAAACCGCTCGTGATCCCGGGTCTTCAATCGAAGCATGATTTCGCCAAAAGTGAGTACATTCATTTCATTTCCTCCGTTTTCAAGTCAGGCATGATCTCTGATCACCTATCGGAAACCCGTGATGCCCGCTATTGCTTCCCGGAAATCAGTGCGACTTGATTAGCCGCTTTTCCCGATAGTTCCGCGATTCTGTCAAAGCGATGATGAGATATATCGTCCTTTGTACAGATCCAGCTTCCGCCGACGGCAAAAACATACGGTTGCGCCAGATACTCACCTAAGTTGCCGCTGTTTACGCCTCCGGTCGGAATAAACCGGATATGTCCAAAAGGTGCGGACAACGCTTTCATCGCGGATAATCCGCCGTAAATATCAGCCGGAAAAAATTTGACGACGTTCAGTCCTTCGGCGACGGCTTTCATAATCTCTGTCGGGGTCACACAGCCCGGAACAATCGGAACAGACAAATCCCTGCAAAAACGAACCAGGGTATCATCAAAGCCCGGCGAAACAATGAACTTCGCACCGGCTTCCAACGCTTCCCGTCCTTGCTCAGAATTGAGTACTGTTCCCGCGCCCACCGTCATTTCCGGTACTTCTTTTGCCACCACCCGAATCGCCTCCGCGGCACAAGCCGTTCGAAAGGTAATTTCCATCACACCGATTCCGCCGGCAAGAAGAGCCTTCGCTGTAGGAACGGCATCCCGGGCATCTTCGATGACCACCACGGGAACGACACCTGCTGCGCGTATTTTTTCCCAAATATCCATGCCCGGATCTCCTTGTCGCATCTATTTGCTGCCTAGTATTCTAGCATATATAGCGCTTGTATTCCAGCCGGTCTTACGTTACTATTTGAGTATATTTCAACGTAAATACAGGAACAATGCAAGTAGCGGGGGATGATTATGAGAACTTTCATGAGTGACGATTTTCTCCTTAATTCCGATACAGCCAAAACGCTTTATCATGTCCATGCAAAGGGCAGTCCAATCGTTGATTATCATTGTCACATAGATCCCCTGGATATCGCTCTGGATACGCACTTCGAGAATATTACCCAAGTCTGGCTGAAAGCCGACCATTATAAATGGAGGTTGATGCGCGCCGCGGGGGTGGATGAGGATTTAATCACCGGAAGCGCCTCTGATTACGACAAATTCATTGCCTGGGCAGGCGTGTTGGGTAAGGCCGCCGGTAATCCGCTCTACCACTGGAGTCATCTGGAACTGCGTCGCTTTTTTGATTATGAGGGTGCTTTAACCGAAAAGACCGCCGATAAGGTTTGGAAGCTCACCGGAAAAATGCTCAAGACCCCCGGGTTCGGAGCCAGAGACTTGATTCGTCGGATGAACGTCGAGATTTTGTGTACCACCGATGATCCGGCTGATGATTTAAGTTTTCATCAGCAGATCGCTTCAGATCCGACCTTTACACCGCGGGTTCTTCCGACTTTTCGCCCGGATCGCATCATCGATATTGAAAAGTCCGATTACATCGAATATATCGAAACGCTTGAGGACATATGTCAGACAAAAATCAGAGGGTTTACGGACCTCACGAGAGTATTGCGGATGAGGATGGACTTTTTCGCGCAAATGGGTTGCCGTTTGGCCGATCACGGGATGGAATATCTTTCCTTTGACAAAGCAGATTTACCGGCTGCCGGAAAAGCACTCGAAAAGCGCCTTGCCGGCAGTTACGCCGCGATTTCGGAGACAGAGAAGAACCAATACAAAACCGCGTTGTTGCTTTTCTGTGCCAAGGCGTATCATGAACTGGGCTGGACCATGCAACTTCATTTTGGTTGTCGTCGTGACATCAATCAGGCTATGTTTCAGAAACTAGGCGCAAACACGGGCTTTGATTGTATTTCCGGTTCCCCTTTTGTCAAACCGCTGATTGATTTTCTGAATGAGCTCGAGCGCTGCGATCAACTGCCGCGTATGATTATTTACAGCCTGAATCCGAACGATAACCCGATAATCGATACCATTCTTGCCGCTTTTCAAAAAGGCCCGGTACCGGGAAAGATCCAGCACGGCTCCGCCTGGTGGTTCAATGACCACCTGGAGGGAATACGCGATCATCTTCTCACCCTCGCCAGCCAGAGTTATCTTCCTTCGTTTATCGGCATGCTCACGGACTCAAGAAGCTTCCTCTCCTATCCCCGCCATGAGTATTTCAGGAGAATTCTTTGTGATCTGCTCGGACAAATGGTTGAGGATGGTTTGTTTACGGATGACACCGATCTTCTCGGCTCGATCGTCCGCGATATTTGCTATCACAATGCCGCCCGTCTGTTTGACTAAAGCGTTCGCGAAACTTCTGTGAGGATCCTTGATGCGATATAAACGACTTTTCAATGATGCGTGGGAATTTGTCGAAAGACCCTTGTCTAATGATTCGGTCGAAGAGGTTCGTGCATCCCCGTACTTTAAGCCCGTTGATCTCCCGCATGACTGGTTAATCTATGATTCAAGCGATCTCTATCGCGACGGGATTGGATGGTATCGACGCATCTATCGTCACTCGATCCTTCCCGGCCGCAGAACCTTCATCCATTTCGACGGTGTTTATATGGACAGTTGCCTCTATGTGGGCGGGACACGGGTCGGGGTGTGGAAATACGGATACACCGGCTTCACCTTCGATCTCACCGATTATCTGATTGAAGGCGAAAATGAGATACTCCTTTCGTGCACCTACCGGGCGCCCAACTCGCGATGGTATTGCGGTGCGGGGATCTATCGGAATGTCTGGCTGGTCGATGTGAATGACAACCATATCGAATATGACGGGATCTATGTCAGTTCGCGCCGCTCCGGAGATTCATTTTCGGTCGAAATTGAGACGCAGTTTACCGGAAGCGAAGGCGAGCTGACGCATCGTATTCTCGATTTGGACGGACAATGCGTGGCGATCGGATCCGGCGCCGCTCAACAGAAGCTACTGATCGAAAAACCGCATCTCTGGTCTGATTCCTCTCCATATCTTTATACGTTAATTTCCGAGCTCCGGATAAATGATCAAGTGGTCGACCGCGTATCTCAAAGAATCGGTCTTCGGACGATACGATTTGATCCGGACGAAGGCTTTTTTTTGAACGGGAGACACCTCAAGATCAGGGGCGTTTGCCAGCATCATGATTTAGGATCATTGGGCGCGGCGTTCAATGAGCATGCACTGAAGAGACAGTTGCTGCGGATCAAGGAAATGGGGGCGAATGCCGTCCGTTGTGCGCACACACCTATGGCACCGGAATTTCTGGATCTGTGCGACGAACTCGGATTGCTCGTGATGTCGGAGTTTCTCGATGTTTGGGAAAACCCGAAAACCACATATGATTACGCACGTTTCTTTCCGGATTGGGTGCAAAAAGATGCGGAATGCTGGATCAAGCAGGATCGAAACCACCCGTGTGTCATCATGTGGTCCGTCGGAAATGAGATCAGTGATATGCATGCGGGACCCCGGGGACTTGAAGTTCTTAAACTGCTTGCGAATCTTGTTCAGCGTTTCGATCCGAAAGAGAACGCGCGAGTCACCTTTTGTTCCAACTATATGCCCTGGGAAAACGCTCAAAAATGCGCCGACTTCATTAAACTTACCGGATACAATTATTCCGAAAAATATTACGCTGCTCACCACGTAGCACACCCGGACTGGGTCATTTTCGGGGGTGAAACCGGGTCACTTGCACAAAGCCGCGGTATATACCACTTCCCTCTGTCGGTCCCGGTTCTCGCCGACGATGATTTCCAGTGCTCCGCTCTGGGAAACAGTCGCACCAGCTGGGGTGCCAAGTCGACCGAGCAATGCATCCTAAACGACAGGGATACGGCGTTTTCCCCCGGTCAGTTCATCTGGTCCGGTTGGGATTATCTGGGGGAGCCGACACCGTACCACAGCAAGTGTTCCTTCCTCGGTCATATCGACACGGCAGGCTTCCCGAAGGATTCATTCTACCTTTTCAAAGCAGAATGGACGGATGAACAAGAATCGCCGATGGTTCACTTGTTCCCCTATTGGGACTTTAATGAAGGACAGACGATTGATGTAATTGCCTACACAAACGCACCGTTGGTAGAACTATTTGTAAACGGTGTCAGCCGGGGGCTTAAAGAGATTGAC
Source organism: uncultured Oscillospiraceae bacterium (assembly GCA_964501725.1). GTDB lineage: Bacteria > Bacillota > Clostridia > Saccharofermentanales > Saccharofermentanaceae > CAZCTO01. The sequence continues at coordinate 37,019 of CAZCTO010000005.1, forward strand.
CATTTGCACGGAACAAGTCTTTCGGGGCACTGGAAGGTTCCTTATTCCAAAGGCTGTATCGAAGCAATTGCCTATGACCGGCAGGGGCAGGCCACCGCTTCGGCGCGCAGATGTTCATTCGGTGATGCTTCCGAAATCTCCCTTTCACCCGATAAAACTGAAATGATTGCGGACGGACGCGACTTAATTTTTGTTACTGTTTCAATGAAAGATGTCCATGGAAATCCCGTCGAAAACGCAAATAATCGCGTACGGGTATCCGTTTTGGGTGCTGGACGCCTGATCGGTTTGGATAATGGGAACAGCGCGGATTATGACAGTTTCAAAGGAACCTCGATGAGGCTTTTCGGCGGAAAGCTTCTTCTTGTAATCGCCGCTAAATTGTCTCCCGGCGATATCAAAGTGACCGTTCGTTCAGAGGGGCTGAACGATGCGGAACTGAATCTGGTATCGACTGCTTCAGCAGGCACTGCAGGGATTCGTGCCTGTGAAGAAAACTCACCTCGGAGTCCTGATCCGGATCATGAGATCCCTGTCCGCAAAATCGAGCTGTCCGCAAACCGCCTGATCCTTAATGCCCAAAATCCTGTTGCGGATGTCACTTATTCACTATTGCCTGCCAATTGCACCGACCGGGAAGTCTCATGGAGATTGACCGATATCTCCGGCATCGATTCTCCGCTTGCGGTTTGGGAGATAACGGATTACGGCGTTCGAATTACGGCCCTGTTTGACGGCGATTTTTGCCTTCGGTGTGCAACCAACAACGGAGGCTCATCCGTATCCTTATATTCCGTTCTTTCCTTTGCCGCGCAAGGGATGGGTACGGCGCTGCTTAACCCATACGGCTATGTCACCGGAGGTTTATATACGTTATCGGGCGGCGGCATCGGGAACGGAAACGAGCGTGGATTTGCAACCTCCCGTGACGGAGAGAGTTATGCCGGATTTGAAAACCTCGATTTCGGTTCATTCGGCTCCGACGAAATCACGCTGGATATTTTCTGTCTGGACAGCGATCCTCTCGAAATTCAAATATGGGAAGGAATTCCGGACGGAAAAGACAGTTGCCTTCTGCTTAGCGCCAACTATCACAAGCCATCGATTTGGAACACCTATCAACCGGAAACCTTTCTCCTTCCAAAACGCCTGGCCGGAGTAAAAACACTGTCATTCCGGTTGTTCCGGAAAGCGCACATCAAGGGATTCCGGTTTACCCTGCGCGAAAAAGCATTTTGCAGGCTTTTCGCCGGGCTGTGCGATTCAATCAGCGGAGATCAGTTTTATCGAAGCGCACGTGAGGTTTCCTCAATCGGAAACAATGTTTCGATTGTCTTTAAAGATATGGATTTCGGAAGCAAAGGTGCCGGAAAACTTACCCTTTCGGGCCGTACCTCCCTTGCCAAAAATACGATTCAGATCCGGCTGCATTCCGAAAAAGAGGATGCCGACTCCATCCGACTGGTTGATTTTTCCGGCACCGACGGGGATGAGTTCAGCACGCAGGAGTTCGTGCTCGAACGTATTACCGGCAAGCAGGAAGTGACTTTTGTTTTCCTTCCCGGAAGCCGATTTGATTTTGAGTCATTTCAATTCTCCTAGCGGCAGGCGTCCCCGACAGGTCAGGTTTTCCGAAATGTAGGAAAATAGCCGTAGAATGTCCGGGATGGCTTTTGGGCGACTTCGATTTTCTGAAGCACAATTCCGGCATCCATCGGTACAAAGCGAATCGTATGGAGCCCTTCAGAAAAATCTGTCGTCATCTCACACCTGCGACCGTTTTCCAGAACATACCGGCACCAGTTCATATCCTCAGTATCACCTGCGGCAAATCCGTCAGGCAGCGTATTGATAACGGAAGGTGACGCTCCGTCCGGGCCGATGGCCAGATGCAGGCCTTTTCCTTTTTGAGGATTATTCGCCGGAGCGATATAAGCGGTAATCGTATATGTTCCGGCATTTGTGATCGAAATATCGTACTCCAGAAAAGGGGCGCAGAGCGGATCGGTATAATCTCTGTCCGGCGGATATGCCTTCATGGCGACCCCGGACTTACCATAATTTTCGATTCGAATCCATTCTGACTGCGGGGTCTCGCTTTTACGGATATACTGATCGGCAGGCATGCTGATGACACCGTTTTCCTCAATAAAAGTACCGGCAGGGACCGAATCGGTATTAAGCCTAATCGCGTCTGCGCCGACCTCTACCGTTTTTCCTCCCGAGGATATCGTTATCGACCCGTGCTCATGATCCGAAATCGCGGACCAATCCACGCTAACCTTCAATTCATAGGTGTTTTTTCCGATCGCCGAACGCTTTATGCAAATCCAATTTGCCGACGTTTTGACATCATATTCGATCGCGGTATGACCCGAATTCATGAGGACTATCCGGTGTTCTCTACGACTAAAACAGGTAAAAGGCGGCAATTGCAGTTTCCCTTCCGATGCAATTGCTTCACTGCCGCTGACGGAGACAATCATCCGTCCTTGTTCGGGAAGCTTCAAGACCTCCGGATCCGGGTATGCCGAACCTTCATCATTCCAGTTCACAAAGGCCACATGCTTGGAAGACATCATGTGTTTCCACTTACCGCCATTCATTTCCTCATTGTATTTGCGGATCAATTCAAGGTCCTGATCGATACACGCAAGTACCCGCTCCCGAAGTTCATTCGCAAAGCTTACGCCGCGTTCAAAAAAACGCTTCTGTAAACCGGTATAGATCATCATTTTGCGAAGGTTTGCCGACGCCATAGCGGGAAATTCCACGAGCCCGTAAAAAGCATCTTTACGGCTGTCAGGAATCAAAGGACGCACCTTTTCAACCAGGCTGATGATGTCTTGTGCCCGAAAAAGCTCGCCAAGCGCCTCGTTGTCGTCCTCATCGTGAAAAGTATCCGCATGAGTCGCTTCCGGGCGACAGTCCCCGTTCATTCGCGTATATTCATTCAGAATCGAGGCAATGTCAGCCAGGACTCCTTCATCAACAGCATCTCCGAACTGTTCTTCGACCCAAAGACGAAGAAACGCTCCGGTCCGGTTCGGCTCGCTCCATTGATCATAGTCAAACGCAAGATTCATGAAGTAACTCAGCGGTAATTCGCACGGACGGAGGTCCCCGACGTTACAAACCCATAAGTCCCGAACGCCGTATGAATAGGCCGTTGTCAGCTGTTCCCAGGCCTTGGTAATCGGCGTTGAGTTAATCCATTCATAGGATATCGGACCGCCGTGGTAGTCGAAGTGATAATAAATCCCCCAGCCGGCTTTGCGGTTCCGCGTTTTCCCGCCCGGCAGGGTACGAAGGTTCCCATAGTTATCATCCGATAATAAAAGCATGGTATCGTCAAGTTCGCTCCATGCCGCAAGGCCCTCGGTTTGGCTGTCTCCATAGTAGTAGTCTTCGACTTCTTTATAGAGAGCCAGGACTTTTTGCGCTTTTGCAAGACCATTATCCGAAAGAATTTTTTTCTGATCGGTGATCGTTCTTTTCAGCAAGTCAATATTATCTTTCAGTGTCGCGTTGTCCCCGAGTATTTTGCTGTCACGCTCGCCCCTCATACCGACGGTAATTAAGGAAGAAAAGTTCCGATTTCTTTTTACGGCATCTTCCCAGAAGGAGTAAAGCCCACGCGCATTTTTGTGATAACTCCAGTCTTTTCCGTACCCGATATCGTTGGAGTCCGTCGACAAATGCGAGAATTCCTCGCCGGCTCGAAAAAGCGGCTCATGATGGGAGGTTCCCATGACGATCCCCAGCTCGGAAGCCATTTCCGCCGAAGCCGTCGGAAACGCTTTCCCGTCTTCGCTAAAAACGCCTGTCCACATCGCCGGCCACAGGAAGTTGCCGCGGAGTCTCAGTAACAGGTCAAAAACTTTCTCGTAGAAAAGCTCATTAAAACCGCCGAACGTGTGATGAACCCATCCACCTAAGGAAGGCCACTCATCATTCATGAAAAATCCCCGAAGCTTCACCGCCGGCTCTGCGGAGAGCCGATTCAGTTCTGAGATGTCCGCCGCTACTTTGTCTTTTTGAATCACAGTGACATCTCCAAAGTAGTGCCAGGGCGATACGCCCGCAAACTCCGAGAGCTTCAACAGTCCGTATTCCGTACCCAGCTTGTCACTTCCGACAACAAGGAGAATTTCCCTGCCTTTATAAACGGTCGTTGCCAGCAAATAACTCTCCCGTTTACCGGAAAGACTCTTCATCGCCTCGATATCATTAACGAATTGATCCGCAAAACCGCCCGTTCCGAGCGTGCCGGCCACAATGACGGTGTCCGCATTCCCGCAGGCGCCGCTGTCGGGATGATCGCTTCCCGCAACACGAATATCACAGTGCCTGGCGTTCACTGTTTTTCGAAAATCCTCCGCAACCGAAGAGGCGACACGCGTAATTCCGCGGTCTTCGGACTTTACACAGAACACTGTTTTCTTTCCGGTTTGAGCTAAAATGTACTTTCTCATATGCAGCTCTCCAAGCATCCGTTTTCGGGAAAAAGAGGGGGCACTCATTACTGAGAGCCCCCTTCCCGTCTGTGTTGCTCACAAACTCATTCTACATTAAATTCGTACTAACCGTGATAGATCTCGTTTATCATATCGACCATAGTCTGATAATCAAGGTTCTCACAAGATGCAACATACGCGTCCCAATCTTTTGTGATATCTTTCTGCCCGGTAACGAAGAGGAGCGTCCAGGTATTCACATTGTCAATCAGAGGAGTTTTAATCAGACTGAGTGTCTCATTCTGATCTTCGTCTGCTGCAACAGCGGGATCAATTGTTTTGACGGTACGATACTTGTCAAGCCTTGCATTAAATTCATTGATGACAGGTGTAAAGTTATCTCTCATCTCAGCAAGTGTATGACCATACCAGAACACGCCGCCTGCATATCCCCACTGGAGTCTGATGTCGACATCTTCTTCGGCTCCGGCAATTCCGAGGCCGCCGCACTTATAGCCGGGGAGAAGTTGCTTCACTTTCTGTCCGGTTGTCGCATCGGTAACATACTCAAATGTTTCGCCCTCAACACCCCATTTAATCAGAGTATAGGCTTCAGGAGAGTACCACAGCCAATCGACAAAGCGCATCATTTGGATGAATCCTTCTTCACCAAGATCATCAAGTGCGTTTTTAGAAATCATAACGCCATTTTCAAGACGATTTCTCTCAGCAATGTATGAGTTGGTTCCGATCGGAGATACGGCAATATATAATTCAAAATTGCCTTCACCCTGAATTTCAGTAATGCCCTTAACAAAGTTGGCATACTGGCCTCTGTTGACGCTCATGATAACGGTTTCACCGTTGTAAAATTTGCTGGTTGCCGTTGTATCGTCCTGCGTGAAGGTTTCAGGATCGAGAATTCCTTCATTCACAAAACGTGACGCAACCTTAATAAATTCTTTGTAATCATCTGTGACAGATGCAAAATACCAGGAGTCCGTGTCTGCGTCGTACTGCATTCCGTTTCCGACAGCCCATCCGGAAGGTACTCCATAAGAAGCGCCCATGAGTTTCAGCAGGTTTCCGCCGTTGCCCTGTCCGGATTCTGATCCGCACCACAGATCGGACCAGATGTAATCACTGGCTTTACACATATTATTTTCGACCATGTATGCTTTGACTTTAATAAGCTCATCGCAAAGATCATTCCATGTCCAATCGCTTTCAAGAGCAGCTACATCAACCCCTGCCGCCTTAAAAATGTCGTTGCGAACAAGGAGTGTATAATCCTGCATAGGAGCTTCAAGCATTCCGGGAAGACGATAGTACTTGCCGTCTGCCTTTGTGATTGTAGCCAAATCAGGCTGCATATTATATTTCGTAACAAAATCCTGATAATAAGGCATGTACTGAACATAATCAGAAACTGCTACAACGGCACCGCCGGCAACATAATCAGATTCATCATATACTTTAGGAATAATGTACTTTGCTTGACCTGAGCTAATCTCAAGGCTGATACCGTCATTGTAATCACCGGAGCTGATTGAGGTGATATCCAATGTGACGTTCGTGCGCTCGGTGATTTTAGCAAATACACCCTCTGTCTTCCATGTGTCCTGCAACGCATACCAACTGGCATCGCTGAAGTACATCGAATACGTAACCGGTTCATCCGCACGGAATGTCTTATCCAGACCGTATTCATACGGAAGATCCGGTTCGGTTGCTGCAGTCGTCGTTTCTCCTGCTTTGGTTGTCGTTCCAACCGTTGTTTCCTTTGTTTCGCTGTTACATGCTGCGAGACTAAGCAGCATAATGGCAACAAGGAAAATGCTTAACAATTTCTTACCCATAATGATTCCTCCTACTTTGATGGCTTTTGTTCTTATCTGCATCGGATCTCATTCCTTATTATGTGATCCGATAACATTCATCTGAGTCCGAAGCTGAATCCGAGTTTGCCTTGAGGTTATTCCTTTACCCCGCCGAGCATCATCCCTTGAACGTAATATTTTTGAACAAGCGGATACACGCAAATGATCGGCAGAGCCATGAGCACCATCGCACACGATTTGATATTCGCGGCAACTTGCATGGTCTCCGCACTTACCTCGCCGGGATCATTTGAGTTCGCTCCTTGAATAATTGTCCTTAGGTAGTAGGCGACCGGCCACTTTTCCTTTTCGCTGCGCAAGTACAGAAATGCATTGAACCAGTTGTTCCAATAGGAGACTGCATAAAAAAGCGTCATTGTTGCAATGATCGGCTTGGAAAGCGGAACAACAATCCTGAGGAAGACGCCGATGGGACTCAGTCCGTCTAATTCGCCGGCTTCTTCCAGTTCTTTGGGAACACCCGAAAAAAACGATCTCATCAATATGACGTAAAAAGTACCGATCAGTTGGGGAATAATGAAGGCTGTTGCGGATCCCTGTAATCCGAGATTGACCATGAGTACATAAGTCGGAATAAGCCCGGCACCAAAATACATAGTGAAAATAATGAATGTCAGAAAGAATTTGCTTCCTTTGAGATTGGGTTTTGAAAGCGGATATGCTAAAAAAGAAGTAAAAACCAAGGACAACACAGTCCCGATCACTGTATACACAATTGTGTTTCGATAATAAAGAAGGAAAGAATCTTGCGTCAGAACAGATTTATAAGTAAAAACATTAAAATCAACGGGGAATACCGTAATTCCGCCCTTAATGATTGCCGCTTCCGAAGAGAAAGACTGTGCAACAAGATATAGAAACGGAAATAATGTCGCTACAGATATAAGGATCATTATAATCGTATTAATAACACGAAAAACATTATATCCGGTAGATTCTTTGATTTTAACCGCGTTATTCGTAATCTGATCCGCGGATTTATACTTCGTTCCTTCTCCTACGGGTATTTTCTTGAGACCAACAAAATTCTCCTGGTATTTGCGCGCATTATCCTTGCTCTCCGCAGCCTTTCTGTGAAGCTCGGACATCGCTTCGTTTTCCTGATCCGGATCATGATGCATGTTGTTTTGGTCCTTTACCATAGTCCGCTACCCGTTATTGCCTTCGAAATTTTATTCGCTATAGTGAGGAGAAACAGGTTAATGACGCCTTCAAATAATCCGACGGCTGTTGCATAGCTGAAGTTCTTGGATTGGAAAGCCATTCTGTACACAAAGGTGGATATGATATCTGCTTTTTCATATATTAAGGAGCTGTAAAGCAGAAATACTTTTTCAAAAGAAGCATATGATCCGACCAGACCGCCGATATCCAGAATAAGAAGTGTGGTAATGGTCGGCATAATGCAAGGGATAGTAACACTCAGCACGCTCCGGAAGTGACCTGCGCCGTCAACGGATGCAGCTTCGTATAAGTTGGGATTGATGTTAGACATGGCCGCAAGATACAAAATCGTACCCCAGCCCAAGCCTTGCCAGACTCCCGAAGTGACGAATATCATCGGAAACCACTTGGCAACGCCCATAAAGTAAACGGTATCGACACCAATCAAATTCAAAAAATAGTTGATCGGTCCGCTGGCGCTTAACAGTTCACGCACCATGCCTGCCACAATTACAACCGCGATAAAATGCGGCAAATACGAAACGGTTTGAACAAATTTCTTCCAGCGAAGAACCCTGATCTCGTTTAACAGCAGTGCAAAAATCAGCGTCATCGGAAATCGTACGGCGAGATAAGATATGTTAAGCGACAATGTGTTTCTAAGTGCCCTTTTGAAAGAATTGCTGGCGATAAACTGCTTAAAGTACTTAAGTCCGCTCCATTCATCCCCGAAGATACTGCTTCCCGGACGATATTTTCTGAAAGCAATAATGTTGCCCGCCATCGGAATGTACTTAAAAACGACATAGTACAAAATCGGAATCGACAGCATGGCATATAATTGCCAATTTCGTTTTATGTGTAATAAAAACGGGTTTCTGCGTTTACGCGACGGCAAGCCGGGCTTGACTTCCACAGTCTTAGCTTCTTCAACAACGGGCTCCGTCGCGATTTGGTCCTTTGCCCTGCCCATGCACTATTCTCCCCCTGAAGTGAAATTGAACTTGGTAATGAACCTCAGTCTTAGTCGTCGCATCTCTAGCATACTTGCATGTTAGTTGACTATAAGACACAGGTTATCACCTCTTCAGGTGCCTGTCAATGGCAAAAGTCGCTTTTTCTGAGATCTTGTGGACACATTGCACAAAAAATTATCGCAAAAGAACGCTTCTTATATGTTACCTATGATATAAAAAATCAAGGGCTTTTTCTGCCAGGCGTTCTCCTAACTGATTTTTATATTGGGGATGAAGTTCCAAAGGTTGCCCCAGATCTTTTGCGGATACTACCTCGCAAAGAGGCGTACTTTCCGGTGCTTTTCGCTGCAATCTCTGTATTTCCGTCCAACCGTCTCCTGAACCGTCAATCGGATCTGTATAGTCAGCCATTTCAACACAAATAACAGGCAAATCCTGTGAGAGATGATCCCGCCAGCCAGTCATCATTGTCGTGAATTTCTCGTCATATCGATCTGGCGCCCCGGCATTTGATTCTCCTTGATACCAGAGCACTCCTTTCATGGATATTCCGCGAAGCGTGAGGATAGACGCGCGGAAGAGGCCGGATGGCAGTTTCTGTGCCAGGAAGCCCGGTTCACTTCGATACTCCGCCTCTTTTTCAATGGCATAAAACCAATCTCCGGCAAGTTCAATACGCTTGCCTGCTGCCTCCAGATAATATGGGTGCTCGGGAATAAACCCTCCGCAACCATTCTCGATCACCAGCCGAACAGCAATCAGGTTATTCCCGGCATGTAGCAACGATGCGTCGAAATGGTATTTTCTCGGCGGATACCTATAGGCCGTTTGTCCGATAGAAACCCCGTTTACATAGGTCATATCAGAATCAATTAACTCTCCGATATAAAGAAATCCATTTCCACCCGGTTCGCTATCCAAAACCACTTCTTTATAAAACCAGATACTTCCCGAAAAACCGTCTTTGCCTTCTCCGTTAAACATCCCCGGAAGAGATATTGTCTTCGCGTCTTTCGGGATCTCCTTTGAGTAGATGTCCCTAACGCCCGACTCGATATGCCCGTACCACTTGCCAATCCGGTTTTCTCTCTCCGCAAGAAAAGCAGCCAACGATCCCTTTTCGAGAAATGGCTCGATCTCCTTCGAAAAATCTCCAAAGGAATGGAGTGCCGACATGGGCATCCAAGCCTCAATTGAAGCACCGCCCTGAGCATTCAGTATCAAACCGATCGGCACTCCGATTTCTTCGTGGATTCTTTGCGCAAAGAAAAATCCGGCTGCGCTCATCTCCATAATTTCACCGGGCACTGCCCGGGTCCATTTCGAAGCAGGCAGGATTGATTCCTCATTTTCACCGAAAACATAATCCGGTGTCAGACGATACTGACGAATATCCGGGTAATCCGCTTTGGCTGCTTCTTCCCCCGAAACATCCAGTACACGTTGAACCGGAAGTTCCATATTTGACTGCCCGCTGAGCATAAAAACATCTCCGAAGCTTACATCCTTGATCACGATTGTTTCGCTGCCCTTAATTGTAATGGAGTAACCGGTCCCGGCACTCCGCAGGGGAAGCTCGACACTGAATCTGCCTGATGCGGTCTTGGCGGTGAATACTTGTCCTTCAAAAAAGACTTTTACCTCATCCGCCAGGGAATCAAATCCCCACATTTTATTGACAGTATCTCTTTGGAGCACCATTCCATCACTGAAAATCCCGCCAAGCAGTAATGTTTTTTTCATGTCAGCCACCTCTATTCGATTTAGTTGAAATCATTATATAATAACAGCATAAAATCATCTATCAGCACTAGAATTCTAGTAGATTATTAATTGACTTGAAAAGTATCACGGGCTATACTGAGCCGGAATAACCGGCCGGGTTGAAGCCTGCTGTTCGAGAGGAAAAGATCGGTATGTCTTCATTTGAAAAAATAACCAAAAGTTATTTATATTCTCTCGGCGGAAAACTCGCCGATCTTATGATCCTGAGCTCTTTATGGATTCTGTTTTCCTTGCCGGTTGTGACTATAGGCGCCTCCTCTGCTGCTCTGTATTATGCGATCAACAGGCGATTCACAAACAAATCCGAGGCGGTTGCCAGTGATTTTATGCATTCCTTCAGACAAAACTGGAAGCAAGGGATCATTCTTACGCTGATTTATCTCGGATACGGCGGATTACTGGCTTTTGACATTTATGCGGCACGGAACGGATTCAACGGAACGACTCTCCCGGAGATTTATGAGCAAGTGGCTTACGTTCTTATTCTGCCGGTAGCATTCACACTTCCCTTTGTATTTGCTTACCTTTCGCGATTTGATAATAAGGTCAAAGATATTCTTCGCCATTCCTTTTTCTTTTGCGCAACACATCTCTTTCATACAATTGCTATATTATTATTGATGCTTCTTTCCGGAGCGGCTATGTTTTTCTTTCCGCCTTGTGCCCTGGTGGTTCCTGCTGTTTGCGCGTTTTTGTGCTCTAAATACATTGAGAAGGATTTCAGGCAGGCACTCGGACTGCATAACACAAGCGAGCAGGATGATGATGTGAAACGGAACGAAGATCCAATGGACAACGATGGAATCGAACCGGCTGTATCCGATGAAGCGGATATTTCGGAAAAGGATAAGGCAGAATACAAGGAGAGGTTATGAATACGGAGTTAATTTACAACAGTCTTCAAATTGTGTTTATCCTCGCGGCGGTTACGCTGATATTTATCGGACTGAGACACGCGATAAGAAATCTCGATAAAAATGAAAAAGAAAAGGAACTTCCCGGGAGCGTCATCATTAACAGCACAAAGATCATCGTTCTGGGTATTCTTTTTTTTGCTTTGGGGCGTTACGCAGCGAATGCACTTCTCACCGAAGGCGAAGGATATGGCATGCTTGACATCATGATTCAGTCGCTTTGGGAGGCTTCATATCGACTTGGATTTGTCGCGTTTCTTCCTTACATCATCAATCGGATTCGCGCCCCTAAACGCAAAGAGTCCGGAAATTAATCATTTCCCTTCAATTCATTCGGACTGATTCTGAGCAATCGGGAAATCATCTTTCTCGGATACTATATAATTAGTCCGGTCGGCAAAATGCAGCTTGCATCTTTCATGATTATAATTGTTATAATATTTGCTGAAACAATGCTTATTTTGCCTTGACGCTATTCTAGTCATCTAGTATACTAGCAATATTAGACGGGCAATGCCCCTTGCGAGGCACAACAATGAAGATGATTTTCCGATGGTTTCCTAACGGGGACGACAGTGTTAAACTGCATCAAATCAAGCAAATCCCCGGGATGTCCGGTGTTGCTACGCAGCTTTCATACATTTCCGTCGGAAATGTATGGCCGATCGACGAAATAATTGCTGTTCGCAATCAGGTTAATGCCGCGGGTCTTGAGATGGAAGTAATCGAGAGTGTGAATATCCACGAGGATATCAAGAAAGGCTTGTCCACTCGGGATGAATATATATCCAATTATATAGTCACTATGAAGAACCTTCATGAGGCCGGAGTCAAGTGCATATGTTATAATTTCATGCCCGTCATGGATTGGGTTCGCAGTAATCTTGCGGAGAATCTCCCCGACGGCAGTACTTCAATGTCCTATTCACATGATAAAGTGTTGCTGATGGACCCTCAATCAATGGCGCATTCAATGATTCAAGGATCGAACAGTTTCTCCCTCCCCGGTTGGGAGCCCGAGCGCTTCCCCGCGATGGTTAAGGATATCGAATTCTACCAGGGAGTATCTTCTGAAACATATTTGAAGAACATCTCTTATTTTTTAGATGCAGTTATGCCTTATGCGGAAGAATACGATCTGGACTTTGCCGTTCACCCTGACGATCCGCCGTGGCCGATTTTCGGGTTGCCGAAGATCATCACTAATTCAGAATCCATACGGAGATATCTTTCACTTCATAACAGTCCCCGTAACGGAATCGCTTTGTGTACCGGAAGCCTCGGAGCGAACAGCGCAAATGACATTCCTGCAATGATCCGGGAGTTTGCCTCCGCCGGAAGGGTTCCCTTTGTACACTTGCGAAATGTACTACACACTTCACCGTTGGATTTTCAAGAAACAGCGCATCTTTCGGAGTGCGGCGATCTGGACATGTTTGAAATCGTTAAAGCATTATCAGACTCAGGCTTTGAAGGATATATTCGCCCGGATCACGGACGAAGAATTTGGGGCGAAACCGGCCGACCGGGGTACGGACTATATGATCGGGCCATCGGTTCTAACTACCTCTTGGGGTTATGGGAAGCCATTAAGAAAATGAGCTCACCCAAATGACCCGAACAAACAATGCACACCCTTTTTTTCATTTTCACTCCTTTAGCAACAGAGTCGACTACCCTGATTCCGCAAGGTGGGTAGCCGGCTCTGTTGTCTGATCAAATGTATTAAGCGATAATAACCGGGATAAGATACAGGGGGAATAAGATGATAAAACTTCATTCAGCTTCTCTTCATGATAAAGATCAATGGGACCAGATCGGTGTTACACTTCCCCGCTTCAACCGACCGGCAATGATTGCAAAAACAACGGAACGGCCGGTCTGGCTGCATTTCGGGGCAGGGAATATTTTCCGCGGATTCATTGCACGACTTCAACAAGAGCTTCTGAATCGAATGTTTTCCGGGGAAGGAATCATTGTTGCGGACTCTTTTGATTATGAGATCATAGATAAAATATATAAGCCTTTCGACAACTTAACCGTCATGGCGAACCTCGCTGCAAGCGGTAAAATATCCTATGAAATCATCGGAAGTGTCGCTCTTGCGCTACGCGCAGATTCAAACGACTTATCACAGATGTCCCGCCTTCGTGAAATTGCAACCGCGCCTTCCCTTCAACTCATCAGCTTTACGATTACCGAAAAAGGCTATGCCTTGCACGGCATCGACGGAGCCTTGCTTTCTGTTGTTGAGCAGGACATTGCCCGCGGGCCTCAAAAAGCAGTTCATGCCATGAGTGTTGTCTGTGCTCTGCTTTACGAGAGGTATCTGAGTTCTGCCGCCCCTCTTGCTCTCGTAAGCATGGATAATTGCAGTCATAACGGCGACAAGCTATGCAAAAGCATAGTCGAGATTGCACGCTACTGGGTCCGTCAGGGGTTTATGGAAATGAGTTTTCTTGATTATCTGTTAGACAGATCAAAAATAAGTTTCCCTTGGAGCATGATCGATAAGATCACTCCGCGACCCGATGAATCGATTTACAGAAAGCTGACCTCGCTTGGCATAGAAGGCATGTCCCCGATAACTACGTCAAAGGGCACCTATATCGCACCTTTTGTAAATGCCGAGATTCCGGAGTATCTGGTTATCGAAGACAATTTTCCGAATGGCCGCCCGTTTTTCGAGAAGGCGGGTGTCTATATGACAGACCGGGACACGGTAAACAAAACTGAGCGAATGAAGGTCACCACTTGCTTGAATCCGTTACACACATCTTTGGCAATCTTCGGATGCCTATTGGGGTTCACCCGCATTTCTGACGAGATGAGGGATGCCGATCTGGTGGCGCTTGTTAATCATATCGGTTATGAAGAGGGACTTCCCGTTGTCACCGATCCGATCATCATGGACCCGAAAACGTTTCTGTGCGAAGTGATTGGCGAGAGGCTTCCCAATCCATTTATTCCTGATATGCCGCAACGTATCGCAACCGACACGAGTCAAAAAATCGCAATTCGCTTTGGTGAAACGATTAAGGCTTATATTTCAAATGACCATCTTGATGTGACTTCACTTACATTTATTCCTCTGACCATTGCCGCATGGTTACGATACCTCTTGGGGGTGGATGACTTTGGTCAAGAGATGGCTGTCAGCCCGGATCCCCTTCTCGGGCAGCTTACCGGACAGCTCAAGGGGGTGGAATTGGGAATTCCATCCAGTTGCCGCGGAAAGCTCGATGCGATTCTGAAAAACGAGGTCCTTTTCGGAATCGATCTTGTCGCCTGCGGACTATCTCCCCGAATAGAGAAAATGGTCGGCGAGATGCTTGAAGGCAAAGGTGCGGTTAGATCTACCTTATCCAAATATGTGAATCAAGGGCTTAAATTGTGATATTTAGAAGCATCTGACATGCTTAAATGCTAGTTATGGACTTTTCAAAATCACTGTAGTACACTTACCTTTACAATGCAAAAAACAGGGGATTATGATATGCAGGTAACACCGAAAACAAGTAATGAAACCAATAGAGAATACGCCTTGCGAGTCATTCGTGAAAACATCATTAATTTGGAAATAAAGCCCGGGAGTCTGGTTGGCGAACAGGAACTCGCTCAAGAACTGGGACTATCCCGTACCCCTGTACATGAAGCCCTCCTTGAACTCTCTAAATCCAAAATTGTAGATATACTGCCTCAAAAGGGGTGTCGTGTATCCATGATTGATTCCGCTTTTATTGAAGAAGCGCGCTTTTTGAGGATGACAATTGAGTCCGCACTTGTCGAAATGGCTTGTGAACTTGCTACAGAAGCTGATTTTCGGACACTTGAGGATAATTTGAAGCTTCAGGAATTCTACCTTGTTAATCCTGCTCCGGAGAAAATGCTTCAACTGGACAATGAATTTCATATGACCCTTTACAGACTGTGCAACAAGATGCAGTGTTATTATATGGTCCAACTGATGAGCCTGCATTTCGATCGCGTTCGCAACTTGAGCCTCCGTTCGGTAAAGGAACTCAAAATCGTTTCCGATCACAAATCTCTCGTTGAAGCGATCAAAGCCGGCGACCCCGTTGCCGCCAAGGCAGTGATCCTGAAGCACTTGTCGAGGTTTGAATTTGATGCACAGGCAATTAAAGAAGACTATGCCGAGTATTTTGCATAATTTATTATTAAGGTAGCGGACAGTTTTAGGATCTCTTTTCGATGGAGTTGTTTTCCCGAGAGGATCGTTTATGTGCGGGCATTATTTTCTTGAAGACGCAAATACCAGCAAAGAAATTAAGATTATATGCGATGCAATCACGCAGCGATACCGTGATTCCAATCGAAGCGTCGTACTGAAGTACGGCCAAATTAATCCGACCGATACTGCGCCAGTTCTTGTCGAAGAGCAGAGTGTCCGGCAGCCTGTGCTGATGAAATGGGGATTTCCCAAATGGCAGGGTAACGGGGTTCTGATTAATGCCCGCGCAGAAACCGCGGCAAGTAAGCCATCGTTTATGCAAAGTGTTGATAAACGACGTTGCATCATTCCCGCGAGTGGATTTTTTGAGTGGGAACATCATACAGAAGGCACAAAAACAAAGTATCTGTTGACCGACGTGAGATCATCCGTGCTCCACATGGCCGGACTCTTTTCGATTTTCGAAAACCCGCAAGGTGAAAAATACGCCGCCTATGTGATCTTGACGGTAAACGCCAACGAGTCTGTTCGCCCGATACACGAGCGCATGCCCCTGATTATTGAGCCGGGGCAGAGTGATTTATGGCTGACGGACGCGATTTTTGCCAAAAAGTTATTGCAATCTCCTTGCCCGGCTGTTCTGAATGCCGAAAAGGTATAGGGCTGCATAACTACATAAAGGGGCGCCTCATTCGACTTTGTCACAAGCCTTTAAGACAGCCCCTTCAATTGCTAAACTACTTTCGTTCATTCATTCATGATACCTTATTTTTTCCTTTTGCCTTCGACTCATAAAGCTTTTTATCGGCCTCTTGTATGATATCCATCGGGTCGCTTTGACATGTATAAGTTGCAATGCCAAGACAAATGGTAAGTTCAATCCAGGTATCACCCGAACGCATCTTGCTCTTTTCAACAATCTTACGAAGTCGCTCTGCCACCCTGATGGCTTCGGCCTTGTCGGTGTCCGGAAGAATGATCGCAAATTCGTCACCGCCGTATCGAAAACAGTCATCCGAAGAACGGGACGCACGTTTCAACGTTTGTGCGACATGATAGATGGCCTGATCGCCGACTAAATGACCATACACATCGTTGATTTTCTTGAAATTGTCTATATCAATCAAAACAAGGCTGAACGTGGACGGAACACCGCGTTTCTGAACCCTCGAAAACATCATCATCGTCTTTCTCATGACTTCGTAGAAATATCGCAGGTTAAAAAGATCCGAGAGTTCATCCATAACGGAAATCTTTTTGAGCTTCGCGTTGGCAAGAGCCAGTTCCTGATTTATTCGCTGCACTTCATTTTCGGAGTTCTTCAACGCGGAGATATCCCTTGATGTTCCCCATGTTCCGACAATATTGCCTTGGTTGTCAAACAAGGGATACTTCGAAGCCGAGAACCAGACGATCTCTCCGTTATCCTTAACCCATTTCTCAATTCGACCGATAATAGGCACTCCGGTTCTCATAATTTCCTGCTCATCGCGAAGTGCTTTTTCCGTAAAAGAATCAGGAAAAAAGTCCTTATCAGACTTTCCGACCATTTCTTTCGGATCAGAAAGGCCAAACTGGATCGCATGTGCCTTGCTGTTCAGGATAAATTTGGAATTGGTATCTTTGAAATATATCGTATCCTGGGAATTATCCATGATTGTATGGATGAGTTGAGTATCCGACAGCGCAGAGCAATGAACATTATCGGATTGAGAATTGCCCTTCATTAATGATTCAAAAGAGGATATGATGCTTTCTGTCATGTGCATTTCCTCAAGATTGCGCCGACACCAATGAATACAGCGCGGACTTTTCTTCTATTATATATAAAACTACGGCATTAATTAATATATTTACGAAATTTATTTTACGATGTATGCCTAAAAAAGCACAATTCTTTCCGAAGATTTAAACAATCGATACCAACACAATATAGGCCGCAAGCGAGCAAATGATGTGAAGTGAAATCATATCCAGAATGACCGGCTTCTCTTTTTCTGCCGAGTCCGCCATAAAGATCGGGATAACAAAGGGCGGGGGAAGTAAAAACATCGTAAACACAGAAATCTGAAAGCTTTTATCAAGATGCAGCAGGCCTTCAATCAGCAGTGCATTAATAACAAAAGCAATAGAAAGAAAAACAGCCATCCGGATCAGGACTGCAACAAGCGGTCTGAGCATATTTTTGAAATTTATTTGAAGCTCATATCCGATTACAATGCAAATCAGCGGCTGAGTCAGTCCGCCAAGTATCTTCAGCGTGTCTATCAGTGAACCTCCGATCTTGTTATCTGCAACTGCCGTGAAAATGCCCGCGATGCCGATGAGAATGCCAAGCAGAATCGACAGAATCACAGGCGACCGGAAAAATCCCGTGATCAGCGCTTTGGCAGTCGGCTTCTCCCCGTTCCGGCTCCGAAGGAATGCGGTTAATATAAAAAAGACGAAAATGACCTGCCCGATATCAATGATCGCGAATTTAAAAACATTTTCCGCCCCGAAAAAAGATTCAAAAAGCGCGTAACCGAGCATGCCTGCTTCAAATCCGGTAAACAGTGCCGGAAAATACTTATTCCCGGGGCTCATTTTTTTGCTGATAAATATTCCGGCAAAAAGCATGCCGACGCAGATTGAAAATACGCATAGGACGATCCACAAATACTTACCTGCAAACGTTGTTCCCGCAAAGGTAAGAAACAGCGTCGAAGGCAACGCAATATTGACAATGATTTTCTTGAAATCACCAATGGTACCCTTGCTGATGAATTTCGTATATCGAAGACATACTCCGAGAAAAATCAGAAGAATGACAGGGAGCGCTTTCGAAGTCACTTCATAAAATTGCGTCATTCAGATTCCTTTCCGCCGACGGTTAACGGTTTGCTAACAGCACGTCGCTTCAATCCACTAAGCGAAGTATAACAAATACACACAATGTTAACGAGAGCCATATGAACAGATGATATAATAATAGTATAGGGACTCAAAAGTTTTTGGCGAGGTGTTTATATGAAAAAAATACTCATTCCGGCAATACTGATGGCAACGTGTCTACTGGGTGCTTCGGCTTGTTCCTCCAATCGCGATACGATGACTACATCGGTGACGTCTGTTGCTAAGGAAGAATCTTCAACCGTAACAGAGTCCGTGGCATCTGTGATTGCGGAAGAATCATCAGCGGCAGAATACAGGAAAATAACTGCTGAAGAGGCAAAAGCAATGATCGACGCAGGTAATGTAATTATCTTGGATGTTCGCACAATAAGTGAATACAACGCAGGGCATATTGCCGAATCAATTCAGCTGGAATCAGGCGATTTCGAAACTAAAGCGGCTGCTTATCTGCCGGATAAGAACGCAACCATTCTGGTTTATTGCAGAAGCGGAAACCGGAGTAAGACAGCTGCAATGCTGCTGCTTGACCTCGGGTATACAAATGTGTACGATTTCGGCGGAATCATTGATTGGCCATATGAAACCGTAAAGTAGATGATTGAACCTGTTTGAACTCATTTGCTCACGGGCTGCCTTTTCCTTGCTGATAGTAAGCATTTCGGCGGAAATGTCAATCGCGGTTACGGTGCATTGCTTGCGGTTTTTCGCGATCAGAAGACTATTGGTTCCTGTTCCGGAGCAGCAATCCAGAACCGTATTTTTCTCATCCGAAATCAGATCCGGAATCGCTTTTCGCGGACTATACTTCCACCGTCGAAAATACAGAACGTCGATCAAGTCGTAAATGTTGCGGCGTTTTTTATTGTGATTACCCATACGCCTCCGCTCTTCCCGTTATACAAACAGGTATACCGCTCCGCCGATCAGACCCGCACACAGCATCACGGTAATCGGATTGGGCTTTTTCCAGCGAAGCATGAAGAGTGCTGCAACAAAAAGGGCAACAGCAACGAAATTGATTCCGTCAATATTCAGGGAAAATCCTTCGGGTCCCCACACGGTCAGGATCAGAATCGTCAGTCCCGCTGACGCAATCAGGGCAACACTTGCCGGTCGCAATCCGGACAGTACACGCTTCAGTGCTTTCATATCCTTAAACTTCATAACAATCCACGCCAGAATCGATACAAAAATAAATGCCGGGAGCACAAATCCAAATGTCGCTATCAGTGCGCCGCCGACGCCTCCCAGCTTCGTTCCGATAAATGTCGCGGCGTTAATGGAAATGGGGCCCGGCGTCATCTCGGAGATCGTAACCACATCCGAAAATTCAGCCATTGTAAGCCATTTATGAAGTTCGACGACCTGGTCTTGTACCAGAGGAAGCGCTGCAAGTCCCCCGCCGAACGTGAATAATCCGACCTGGAAAAAACTCCAGAAGAGCTGTAAATAAATTATTTCAACTCACCTGCCTTCCCGACCGGTTCTGATGCCCGGAAATTGAAAAGCCCGATCAAACCGCAGGTGATAATGACATAAAGCGGGCTGATCTTAAAGATAAATACAGCAATAAAGGCTGCGATCATGATCAATATGGAAATCAACTCTTTCTTTTTGATCAAACTGCCGACAAGGCTGATCACAACATCGGCAATCACAGCGGCAACGCCCGCCTGCATACCTTTAAGAACGGCAGCAAAAACGCGATTGTCGCGAAACGCGGCATAGAAATACGAGACGATCGAGATGACGACAAGCGGAGGTAACACAGCGCCGAAAACCGCCAGAAGTGCCCCCCGGAAGCCGGCGACACGATGTCCGATCAATATACAGGCGTTAATGGCTACGGCTCCCGGTGAAGATTGGGCGAGCGCCACAATGTCGTTCATTTCATTTTGCTCTATCCACTTCAGCTCCTCCACGAACTTTCTTTTCATGAGCGCAATAATCACATAGCCCCCACCAAAGGTAAAGGAACTCAAGTAAAGGGTCGATAAGAACAGTTTGCGATAAACATGTTTTTCCAAAAGCAACACCGTTCCTCCCGATTTTCGATAATCCCTCCACCGACAACAACATCACCATCATGCCCTATTTGTCATATGTCACCCGGCTTCGATAATCCCTCCACCAACAACAACATCACCATCGTATAGAACAACCGATTGACCCGGTGCTATCGCCCGTTGCGGTTCGTCAAATTCGATATGGACTTTTCCGTCCGGCAGCGGAGATACCGTTGCCCACTGCTCCGCTTGCTGATATCGCACTTTTGCTTTCACGCGGATCGGTCGCTCGAGGGTCTGAAGCGAAATCCAGTTGAAGTCGCTCGCAATCAATTCCTTTTCAAGGAGTCCCTCACTGTCACAAAGTGTTACTGTATTATTTTCGACGTTTTTGGAGCGCACATACATCGGAGCCGGCAGTGCAAGCCCGATTCCCTTCCGCTGCCCGATTGTGTAGCGTATGAGACCGCGATGCTTACCGAGGAATTGTCCTTCTTTATCAATAAAGTCCCCGGGAGTGTATTTTTTTCCTGTGTACCCTTCTATAAATTTAGCATAATCACCGTCCGGAACAAAGCATATATCCTGACTGTCGCGCTTACCTGCATTAATAAAACCGTGCTCTTCGGCGATTTTACGGGTTTCTGACTTATTGAGGCTCCCCAGCGGAAAGACCGTATGGGCAAGTTGCTCCTGCGTAAGTGAATATAAAACATAGCTCTGATCTTTGCTTGAATCCAGAGCCTTTTTCAGAAGATACCGACCGCCCTCAAACTCGATTCGGGCATAGTGCCCGGTGACAACATAATCACATTCCAGCTCAATTGCCCGCTTGAAAAGCCGTTCGAACTTAATATACCGGTTGCAGTCGATACATGGATTCGGCGTTGAGCCGTTTTCATATGCATGAATAAAACGCATAATTACCGACTCATTAAAGTCTGCTGTGAAGTTAAGCACATAGAAGGGCATATCCAATCGAAAAGCGACGCTTCGAGCATCGTTTATATCATCGAGGGAACAGCAGGTTTTCTCTCGCCCGATTTGCGCTTCTTCATTCGTGAAAAGCTTCATCGTGACGCCGATGCAGTCAAACCCTCTATTCTTCATAAGATAAGCGGCGACGCTGCTGTCAACGCCTCCGCTCATCGCGATCAACGCCCGTTTATTCATCCTTCACCCAGTCTAAGCATCTCATCGATGCATCTTTTTGCGTCCCGGATCGTGTCCGCCGGAAGGAGAATTTCTATGCCGCCCTCACCCTTCACACAATTCAAAACATCCACTAACGTTGTTATCTTCATGTTCGGACAAATCAAATCCTTCGACAGCGGAAAAAATTTCTTGTCCGGACACATATATTGCAGGTGTTCCGCAATGCTGTTCTCCGTCCCGATAATGAATTCCTTGTGATCACTATTTACTGCGAAGTCCATGATCGCAGAAGTGCTCCCGACAAAATCGGCGAGCTCAACGACAGCCGGAATACACTCCGGATGAACCAGCAACAATGCGTCCGGATGGGATTCTTTGGCTTTGCGGGTCTCGAGCGCGGTGATTCTCGCGTGAGTCGGGCATCCGCCATGTACCAACGCAATATTCTTTCCCGGAAGCTTCGCGGCGACATAAGCGCCGAGATTGCGATCCGGAACAAAAAGGATGTTCGGATTTTCGATTCTGCCGACGATTTTAACCGCGGAAGAGGAGGTTACACATACATCACATACCGTTTTCTGATCTGCTGTCGTATTGATGTAAGCGACAACCGTATGGTCCGGATAATGGTTCTTTAACTGCAGGATCATCTCTTTATCGAGTTGCTCCGCCATCGGGCAGCCTGCCTGTTCATTTGCAAGATAGACCGTTTTATCAGGAGACAGAATCTTAACCGTCTCTGCCATAAACCGGACACCGCACATAATCACCGTTTTCTGCGGTGCAGTCGCCGCCATTACACTGAGTTGGTAGGAGTCGCCTGCAAAATCCGCGATTTCGATGATTTCCCGGGCTTGGTAGCTGTGAGCCAGGATGCATATATCCCGCTCTTTCTTGAGTGAAAGAATTTCGTTCTGAACATCTTGCAGACTCATTGTATTTGCCACTATCAATCCCTCCAATAATAATTGCTTACGAGAACATCGGCGTAGACAGATACCGCTCTCCGGTATCCGGAAGCATAACGACGATTGTTTTCCCGGTATTTTCCGGACGTTTTGCGATCACGGTTGCCGCCCAAAGTGCCGCTCCCGAAGAAATCCCGACGAGTACGCCCTCGATTCTTGCGATCTGTCTTCCGGTTTCAAAAGCATCCTCGTTACTGACGGTAATGACTTCATCATAAATGGATGTGTTCAGTGTATCCGGAACGAAATTCGCTCCGATTCCCTGTATCTTGTGCGGACCGGGTGCGCCTCCGGACAGGATCGGTGAATCCGCCGGTTCCACTGCAACAATCTTAATGCCCGGCTTCTTGGATTTCAAGTACTCACCGGCTCCTGAAACAGTACCGCCGGTGCCGACGCCCGCAACAAAAAAATCAACCGTCCCATCGGTATCCTCCCATATCTCAGGCCCTGTAGTCGTCCGGTGAATCGCAGGATTGGCCGCATTGGTGAACTGGCTCGGCAAAAAACTTCCCGGAATCTCGCCGGCAAGCGCTTCCGCCTTTGCTACCGCGCCCATCATGCCCAGCGGCCCTTCTGTAAGGACAAGTTCGGCACCATATGCTTTAAGCAGATTCCTGCGCTCGACGCTCATCGTTTCAGGCATTGTAAGAATAACACGATATCCTCGGGCAGCGGCAATTGAGGCGAGTCCGATTCCCGTGTTTCCGCTTGTCGGCTCAATGATGACATCTCCGGGTTTCAGTCGACCATCCGCTTCGGCGGTCTCTATCATTGCTTTTGCGATTCGGTCCTTGACGCTGCCGGCAGGATTAAAACTTTCGAGTTTTGCCAGAATCAATGCATTAAGCCCTGCGTCCCTCCCATAACGATTGAGAGCGAGCAAGGGTGTTTTTCCGATAAGATCGGCAATTTCGTTATATATTTTCATAATGATCGCTCCTTTCGAACACTCCGCCTAATCATTTAGGAAAATATTACTTCCCGCGTTTCAACGGTGTTTTTCCGGCATGAGCCATAAAAGCCAACATCTCTTTCTTTTTCTGAGGCTCCTTTTCAAGTTCACGCTTCGGAATAATCAAAGCATTGGTTTTCATTTTCTGCAGGATGTATGCCGAATCAGATTCCAGGACATATTCCAGATCACTCCACTTGACAGTCTCCTCAGTGCCCCTTGTTGTGACTGAGTACCGGTCATCATACATCCGGATACGGATTCTGTTCCGGGGCAAGGTCAGCGATGCCATGATCTTTTTGTGAGCGGAATAACTTTGATACGGCATCGCAAAAAGAAACGCGGATCCCATCATAAAACATAAGATAAACCCGGATACTTGTCCGAATTTTGTCAACTTATCAAAGTCTAAAATCATAATCAAAACTGAAAGGATAATAAAAACAACCCCGACCGACAGGTAAATGTAAACGACTTTGTTTGAAAAAAACATTTTTGACCAAGGTGTCGGAAAATCATCCGGTTTAAGGTTATAATTCAGCTCGATGCACTGATCATCATCGGTCATTGTATGCCTCCCCCAAGCGATTCATAATTCGAAATAAAAGATTCTGCTGATGTGAGTATAGCGCAATTTGCGTGCTGAGTGCACCTCTTGATGCTTAATAAAACAATGCCGTGCTTCTTCTGATTTGTTTCCGTGTCTTAACTGCTGTGTCACTGAATCTTATTATTCATGAATTAGAATAACATGAGGAAGCGTGTTAATTGCTTCAATTTTCCTGCAAATCGCCTTTGCAAGGTGCTTTATAATAACCACAGACATAATTTTAAGGCAGGTAATAATGAAAAAAATTGATTTAAGCGGGCTGATCGGCAAATGGAGAGATCGATTAGATCGTCTTATCGGAACTTTTTTACAGCTCAATCACAAAACATTACTTATACTGATCAGCTCCATTGCCTCTGTTTTGATGATCGCCGTTATCGCGATTGCTTTTTCCGGTGCCGGTAATTCAAGCAAGAAAAAGGCTTCTGAATTGGCGCGTGCCTCCGCTGTCTCTCAAAGCACAACAACTTCCGCACCCACACCCACACCCACGCCTACGCCTACTTCCACACCCACACCCACCCCCACTCCTACACCGGATCCTACATTACGAAGAAATGATGAGAATGAGCGCGTTCAAGAGCTCCAGGAAAGATTAATGGATTTGAATTATCTGGATCTTGATGAGTCCACTCAGTTATATGGTCCCGCAACCGAATATGCGGTGGAGCTTTTCCAGCGACAGCACGATTTGACACAAGACGGTGTTGCCGGACCGCAAACGCTGGATTTACTGTATTCTTCCGAGGCCAAAAAATATACGCTTCTCGAGGGAACGCGTGGTAATGACGTCGATAGCCTCCAGCGCCAACTGGTTGATTTGGGCTATTTGAGTAAAGCAACCGGATATTACGGTTCACAAACCGTCGAGGCGGTGAAAGATTTTCAGAAGCGAAATAACCTTACAGTCGACGGGAAGACCGGTGAACAGACACTCTCACTGATCTATTCGCCCAATGCCAAGGAAAGCGCCTCAAAAGTGAAGGCGAAACTCAGGAAAGCCAACATCACAACGTTCGTAAATACCGCAAAGGATCAGCTTGGCGATCCGTATATATCCGGCCATGTCGGACCGGGTTCCTTTGACTGCTCCGGGCTCGTGTACTATTGCCTCAAGGAGGCGGGATCATCACGCAGTCGTTACAATGCCGCCGGCTATTCCGACGTGGAAGATTGGGACAAGATTTCTTCGATGAGTAATTTGGAAGTGGGAGACCTCCTCTTCTTCAAAACCAACGGAAAGAGAGTCGGACATGTCGGCATCTATGTCGGTAACGGTGAGATGATTGATGCTTCTTCCTCTAACGGCAAAGTCGTCAGGAGATCCTGTACATCCAAGTTCTGGACGAAAGCTTTTCTTTTTGGACGCAGGCCCTGGTAAGCGAATAAATAATCAAGTGCCCATCGTTCAACGTCGGAATCATGGTTTATTCTTTATACTCCCATGAGATATGTGCAGCGTCGCAGAACGGCTTGATCCTTGATTTTCCGCAACGGCATAACGTGACTCTGTTTCTGACCTCATATATCCGGTGGTCCGAACCTTCTATCGGAATCATCCCTTTGACAAAGATCGGCCCGCTAAGACCATGCTCGTCATCTTGAAGAATCTCGACAGACGGTTCATATGCAGGCTCTAATGGTTTACCGGACTTGTCTGTTGCGACAAGTCTTCCCGATGGACATTCATATGCAGCAATGATAGCCTCGGTGCGGTATCTCGGGTCATCCGATTTTCGAATTAGATCCCATACATTTCCGCTGTCTCTGTGGCAAAAACGTGCATATGCACACCTGCCGTCATCGAGCAGATTCAATGTCGGACCTTCTAGGGTATCTGTAAGCCGATCAGCAAAGTTTTCCCGCGATGCGGTTTCTGTGCCGTCGAAATGTACGCATTCATGCGTACCGTCGCAAAAAGGCGGGGTTTTGGTCTTGCCGCATCTGCAGAGCGAGTATACCTTCGCCTGAGGAAGTGCCCGACCGTCGGTCAAAATATAACCGTTTCTCCGGGAGGTAATTACTTTTTCAAAAAGCGGAACATTTCCGTATACAACATAAGGTCCGTTTCGGATTATTTTTATTTTGAAATCCGCCATTTCTGTTTTCTCCCCCTTGGTAAAACTCGATAATGCTATTTTATTGCATTCATTTGAAAAATGATAGACAATAACATTTATGGTATTAAACGATATTAGGATGAGCGATTCATTTATTGCATACCACCGTATGCGCAGACAAATTGATCTCAATTATTCTTCGTATGAGCAGAAGGACAGATTATATCATCCGGAAAACCGGCGACATAAGGGAGACGTAAATGAAACCTGGAAAAGATCCGACTCTGGAATACTATGATAAAAACACCAACGATTTCGTGTCGACCACCAAAGATGTCGACATAAGTGAACTTCATGATCGATTTCTGTCTCTGCTTCCTGAAAACGCCTGCATCCTTGATCTCGGATGCGGATCCGGACGCGACAGCAAGGCTTTTCTTGACAGAGGCTACAGCGTCCGATCCGTTGACGGTTCTTACGAGATGTGCAGATCGGCTTCCCAATTAACCGGTCAGCGTGTGCTCTGTATGATGTTCGATGAACTGGCTGCTGAATCGGAATTTGACGGGATTTGGGCTTGCGCATCACTCCTTCATGTTCCCGGATCCGAAATGACTGCAATTTTACGTAAAGTTGCCCGAACACTTAAGCCCGGCGGGATTTTCTATGCCTCTTTCAAATACGGCGATTTCGAAGGAATCCGGAATGAACGTCACAACACCGATATGACGGAGGATTCTTTCCGTCGACATATAGAACCGGTTGGGGATATTGAGATTCTTTCCATGTGGACCGGTGAGCGGATTGCACGCATCGGCCGGGATCAAATGATGTGGTTGAATGTTCTGATGAAGAAAAAAAGCGCGGATAATGGTTAGGCATAAAAAAAGCTGCCTCATCCGACTTTGTTACAAGTCTTTTGAGACAGCCCCTTTTTGAATTGAATGACTATAAAAGGTATACGAACAGATCTCTTCTCAGAAACGTTTCTCAGCAATCCGCTGCCTTGGCAGCCTCAAACTCGTCTTCGATTTCCTTCGAAGGCTTTTTCGTAAGCAGACTGATGACAACGATCGCGAGTGAGGAGCTCAGAAACGCCGGAAGGAGCTCGTATATGGCAAAGTATCCGGAAAGTCCGCTGATTAGTTCTTTCCAGAGAACCACCATCACTCCTCCGCTTACCATACCTGCAATAGCTCCCGGAAGTGTCGTCCTTTTCCAGAACAGCGAGAACAACATCAGCGGCCCGAATGCGGCACCCAGTCCTGCCCACGCATAGGACACCACCTTGAAGATAGATTCACTGCCCGAGAGTGCAACCCACGTTCCGAAACCGGTTACGAGCACGAGCGTAATTCGGGCCACCCACATGATCTGTTTCTCGCTGGCATTCTTTTTCAGAAGTCCGGCGAAAATGTTTTTGGAAAGTGCCGATGACGCAATCAGCATGTAGGAATCCGATGAACTCATCGATGCCGCCAGGATACCGGAAAGCACTATTCCCGCAAGAATCGGCGGGAAAAATCTTGTCGCCATTTCGATGAAGATCGTTTCGGATTGGCCTGCCGTGGTTAGAAGTGTCGGCATCAGAGCCCGTCCGATAAAACCGATCGCAATGGCAGCAAACAGTGAAATAACACACCAAGTGGTCGCGATGATTCTTGATTTTTTGAGCTCGGACGATTTGCGGATCGCCATGAAACGAAGGAGGACCTGCGGCATACCGAAATATCCGAGTCCCCACGCCAGACAGGACAATACACTGAGGACACTATATGCAGCACCCGATCCGAATTGAGCAACACCTTCCACGACGGCCTGCTCGTTCCCAACCGCTGAAGAGACTGCTGCACCGGTTGCATCGACCGGAGTGGCAACACCGAAGAAATCCATGAATCTCGGTATTTTCTCCAAATTATCCATGATCGCACCCATTCCGCCCACCTTGATTGTTCCCACAACCAAGATAGCAATCAATGCAAAAAACATGAGTATTCCCTGAATAAAGTCCGTTGTACTCTCAGCGAGAAACCCGCCGATCAGTGTATATATGAGCACAAAAAGCGCCCCGAGCACCACCATTAAGGTATAGTATTTTTCCATGCCGAAAACATAACCGAACAACTTACCAAACGTTACAAACTGTGCGCCGACATAGATCGAGAAAAACACGAGAATGACAATTGCCGCAATTGACATGAGAATTTTCTTATCATCCTTGAAACGGTTGCTGAAAAAGTCCGGTATCGTGATCGAGTTACTTGAGACTGTCGAATACTTGCGAAGTCTAACCGCCACGATACGCCAATTAACGTATGTACCGATCGCAAGACCGATAGCTGTCCATACAGCTTCGCCTGCGCCGGTGAAATAGGCAACACCCGGAAGCCCCATCAGAAGCCATCCGCTCATATCGGAAGCTTCCGCGCTCATTGCGGCGACCCAGGGTCCAAGTCCTCTTCCCCCCAGGAAGTATTCCTCTGGGTTCGAATTGCTCTTTTTGGAATACCAGACGCCGATCGCAATCGCGAATGCCAGATATGCGCCCATGGCAACAAGTATCTGAATCTTTTCTGCAGACATAACACCCTCCTTAGATTCCCTTGAATTTTTGCGAGGACAGGTTTATTCCTTCGACTTTTTACAAATTGCAAAGCCGTTCTTACCCTGAATCCTCTGCTCCTTATCTTCTCAAAAGGCAGGCTAAATATCAATAACCATTGCAATTTCTGAATGAATTCTGATGAACGGATTGATGTTTTCCGCGCCAAAAACACCCGAAGGGCTTTCCTGCGAAAGCCGCTCCGGGTGTATGTGCAAAATCGATGTCATTTTCTTCTAAGGCTGCATCGCTCCGAACAGAACCAGCCAGGCCAGGAATGTTTTGGCTAAAAGACTGAGCACAATATAGACTCGCTCTCCGTATATGTAGTCTTTCCACTTCCCTACCCGTTTGTATTGCAGGATCATGTTGATCGGGAAAGTATTGAATGCCACAAAATAGGTGATCACTATCGCCCACACGAACCACGGGACCTTGTCGAAATTGCCGGATCCGAACATATATAGAAGGATGGCGACCCAGGGTGCCAGTCCGGCAATCGAACCCCAGATAAAGGAACCCCAGAGTACTTTCCCCTTCTCTTTTCCGGAATTTAATTGTTCCATCACAAGTCCGAAAAAGTTCATCGATGCGTTTACGACAAAAATCAGGATGAGCGATGCCAGGTCGCGAATACCGAAGAGAGTCGAGATCAAAACAATCATGATCGAAGAACTCAGGGCGTACTCGAACCAGCGGAACCGGTTGATTCCTTTTTCGAGATCCTGATTGTAGATTTCGTTGGTCTTTTTAGGTATGGAAATAAGTGCGTGTGCCGCTGCGGAGATCAACAGAAAAAACGCTGTGAGAATTCCGAAAGGAAGCGAGAAAAGTTCGCGCGATGCGGATTCGAGCGTTTGGGTTACGGGATTGAACGCCAGATAATTTTGTGTGATTCGGGGCGAAAATTCCGCGATCTTCTGAATCACGGTAGTTGCCAGAAACAACATCAGAATTCCCTGAACCAAGTGAAGACATCCCATGATCAGATTGAATCGCCTCAGTTTACCGGTGGTGATCTCTTGCATACCTTTACCTCCTTCTTAAAGCGGGTGACCTGCCCTGATTATAGCGATTAACTTATGATAACGGAATAACCACAACAAAGCACATTCCTCCGCAAATATAGCGAATGAAGATATCGCCGTTCATCCTTTTCATAATGTGTTTGCAAATATAGAGCCCAAGACCGTTTCCGGGCTTGTCATGGGCGTTGGAGCCTCTCCAGAAACTCTCGAAAACGTGCATACTCTCGTTCGGGGAGAGCGGAATTCCGGTGTTTTCGACAGAGATCAGTATGCAGTTATCCTCCTTTTGAAAACCGAGTTCGATTCGCTTGCCGTCCCCGTACTTGATCGCGTTTTCAATCAGATTCTCGAAAACATCCAGAAGCCTTTGCAAGTCGCCCCGCAGCAGATAATTAGAGAAATCCTTGACAATCCATTCGATATGAAAGAGTTGCATTTTTTCGAGGTACGCAATCTTCAGCGCATTAATAAGCTCCTGCAAATAGAACTCGTCATCACTCACCTCGATATCAATCAAATCTTCGGTTTGTGAGTGAACGATCTCCGCCACAAGGCCCTCGATTTGTCTTGCGTTTTCGCCGATACTCAAAGCCGCCGTTTTACGCTTCTCCTCATCCTCGTAGAGATTATCAGAAAGCGCTTTTGCGTAAAGCACGATCGCTGAAAGCGGTGTCTTAATCCCGTGGGAGATGGAAAGGATCATCGTCTTTTTGTCTTTTTCGAGCGCCAGTTCTTTGTTCTTCTGGGTGGCGATGGATTCTCTGAGCATATCCAGACCCCAGACAAAGCGTCCGAAAAAGCGACTCTTATTTTCCTTGATGCCCTTCTTGAGTCTTCCCTTGGAAAGTTCGAGCGGCATATCCTGAACTTCCCGGAACGGCAGGAGAATTTTAGAACGAATATAGAACAGGAAAAAGATGGTCGCAAACGAGACCACCCCGAATAAAACATTGATGATAATAAACACATACCGGTATGCGGAAAGGCTTCCGGTTCCGTACTCATAGCGGACATAACCGATTACTTCCTGATCGATATAGAGGGGTTTCACAAGGTAATTCATGCCGGGAGACGTACCGGATCCGCCGAAAAACGCCTCAAGTCCGGAAGTGTCAGTCATAGCGCTCATGTAGGACAGCCGCTTCACATAGTGATATGAAGAAAGATTAATTTCCCCCACAGACTCTCCGGCAGTCTCAGTGAGCGATTCCGCAAGCATGATGTCTTGAGAAATCCGGTTGATTTCGACCAGAAATTCTTTGCCGCTCCGGTCGGACAGAACCTGTGCGACAATAAGATTCGCTGCCGCCCAGAACACCAGTATGACCAGAATAAAAACGACAATGATGCTATCGAGCCGCTTCATACTTGTACCCAATTCCCCATACGGTGGTGATTCGTTTCGGGTTCTTCGGATCCTTCTCGATCTTGTCCCTCAATTTATTGATGTGTACCGTGAGCGTGGATGGCTCACTAAAACTGTCCATGCCCCAAACCGTGTCGAACAGCCATTCTTTACTGAGTACTTTTCCTTTATTCTGCAAAAACAGCGTCAGCAAAAGAAATTCCTTGTGGGTCATCGTCAGAGGCTTTTGCTTCAAAAACACCGTGTTCGCTTCGGTATCGAGCGAGAGTTCCCCGTCCGACAGCAATTCACCTTTCCGGGTCATCTCGTAATTTCTGCGCAGAATGGCATGAATCTTGGCAATCAGCACATCAATGTCGAATGGTTTTTCAATATAGTCATCGGCACCGTACGTCAGCCCTTTGATCTTGTCGTCTTTTCCGGACTTGGCGCTGACAATGAGTATCGGGACGTTTCCTCGTTGCCGAATAGCACTGCATACGCCGAATCCGTCGATTCCGGGGAGCATGACATCCAGGATCAGGAGTTTCGCGGGATTGCTTTGCAGATACTCTATGCCTTCTTCGCCGGAGCACGCGTGAAAAACGGAAAACCCCTCTTTTCTAAGAAAATCGCTGAGCAGATTTCCGAGTTCTTCGTTATCTTCAATGATCAAGATGTCAACCATATACGGTACCCGATCCGGTTGATTCGCTTGCTTCTTCATAGCCTCAGATGTCGACCTGTCATTTCAACGCGAATACAACATTATAAATTATGCCTTAATTCCATAGTATCTTATCCGGTGATGCTTCTCAATACACGAGCCTGCCGAAAAAGACCGTGATGCGCTTCGTTAGGACTCGGCCGAGCACTTACCAACCCATCTCCATCAGCCAGCTGCTGAGTTTTTTCTCGCGTTCCTTGTCCTGTTCATGTCCTTCGTATTTGCCGAGTTCCATCTCGCCCTGAATGTTACCGTCCACGATATAAAGCGCTTTCTCCGTGCGTGCGGCCACCTTGACATCATGTGTAACCAGCATGATCGTTGCCCCCTCACGGTTCATCTTATTAAACTCATCCATTACCTCCGCGGCGGCTTTGGAATTAAGTGATCCGGTCGGTTCATCCGCGAAAATCATCTTGGGATCATTGATCATCGCCCGGCATATACAGGCGCGCTGGAGTTGTCCTCCGGATACTTCCGTAATGTCGTTTTCGGCGATATCCATGATCTCGAATTTGCGCATGAGCGTTCTTGCCCGCTCGTTAATCGCTTTTCGCTGAGTAGCGGTCCGGCCCTCCGACGAGTTATAGGCCGACAGGATAATGTTGTCAAAAACGCTGAGATTCCGGAGCATATGCATCTGTTGAAAAACAAACCCCATCTCATTGAGCCGCAAGTCCGACAGCATATTATCATCAAGCCTGCAGATGCTTTTCCCTTCAAAAACCACATCACCGGACGTAAGCCGGTCCATACCGCTGACCGTATAGAGCAGAGTGGATTTTCCCGATCCCGACGGGCCCATGACAGACACAAATTCGCCCTTCTCCATCGAGAAGTTGACGTTTCGCAAAACGTGATTCTGCCGCTTGTTTACGATGTATGTTTTGCAAAGATCGATGACCTTTAACGTATTAACGCTCATTTTAATTTTCCTCCGTTTTTTAAAATCTTCGTTATTATCGCTTCGATTACTCTTGATTATTGATTTCCCAGACTTTGGTTTTTTTGATTTGGCCGATAGAGACCGCGGCGGCCAGAATCGTCGAGGCAAGAAGTGCTGCCGGGTAGATCAGATAAACCTGAATCGGTTCAATGACCAGGCCGACTTCTGTTGCGCCCATGATGCGGAAAACACCGCTGACCAAAAGCCCGCCAAGCGATCCGGCAAGAGCCGTACCTACGATAATTGAGAGAATCAAAATGATTGCGATCCGTCCGATTTGCCATCTCCTCAATTGCCGGTGTCTGAATCCGATACTTTTCAAAAGAGCGATTTCGGGGATTTCCCTTGAGATCAGCATGCGGACGATAAGACATGTGATCAGAAAAATGATGCCTAAAACAACGGATACAATCAGGTTCTTCAGGTCATCAATCATCTTTACCGTTCCGCCCAAATTGGTGTCATATAAACCCGTTTTGCTGCTGATACTTAAGTCGGGAAAAGCTAACTGCAAATCGGCGACGGTTTGTTTCAGATCATCCGGTTCTACCGATAATTTGCCCAAGACTGTGAGGCTTGAAAGCCGGCCGGATGAAAGTTCAAATGCTTCCGATAACCGGATGTTGGCGCCCATTCCCATCATTGACTGATATAATCCCGTTACGATAAACGTATATGTGTTTCCCTGCAGCCGGCAGGTAACCGAGTCTCCGGTCGAGATGTCAAAATAATCCGACATTTTCGTAGTAATGGCGATCTCATTTTCGAGAACGGGTGCAGACCCTTCCAGAAAGTTGAAGTTCGATATGTCATAATCCTGACTTTGCCATGCATTAACATTGATGCTAACTTGGCTATCTGTCGTGTACATGTTGGCTAACTTTGCGCGTTCGGCATGCAACTCGATCGGATAACCTTCATCACTGAACAATCCTTCAATGCGAATAATTTCTTTTTCAATCAACGCTTGATCATTCGAAACGATAGCATGGTACATTTCGTCGCTGAAAACGCCAACATCATAAGGCGGCAGTCCGAAAAGACCGACCATCGTATCCGTATCCTTGAGTGTGTTGATAATATTGAGCGGGACAAGGACCAACAGTGTTCCAATAATAAAGGTGATGGTGAGCACGGCAAATTTTTTAAATCCGTTCATCAGGTCACTGAGCGATAGATAATCCGCAGGCTTTAAAAAAAGCATTTTGAAGAGGTGTATCTTCCGACTCTTCGAAAAACGTTCTCCCGTATTCCCCTGCCGGATCGCATCGATTACGGAAATCTTGTTAATTTTATTCGTGCAGATAAAGCAAAACAGGATGCTGAAAACTACAACCAAAACGGAACTGAGCGCCGAAAGCAATAAACAAAGTCGGCTTGACTGCAACACGAATAAACTTGATATGCTTTTAAGCATCACTCCGGAATAGATGAAACTGAGTGCAAAACCAATCGCGCCTCCAATCAGCGAAATGGCGAAGTATTTAATGATATACAAACGACGAATCGCACGATTTTTAATTCCAATTGCTTTCATCACACCGATCTCACGGTAGTCCTCCTGTATCGTAAAAACTAGTGTGAAACGGAGAATTAGAAACGTGATGAGTATCAAAAACAGACTGACAATGATCATAATGACGGCGATCAGTTTGGAAACCAAATAGGTGCTGTCAATATCGCTTTTGCCTAGGATAAAGAACGAATTTATCGCTTTGCTTCCGAATTCACCGGCAACCTCTCTGTATTTGACGCCTTCCGGTGTTTCAATCGACCAAAAGGTGACATTTACCATATCTTTTGAACCTTCTGTCTCGATGCCCGCATAATCCCCCGATGAAATAATAAACCGGTGGACACCCATCATATCCGATCCAAAAACGATATCCTTCTCATATGCCGCTATCGTAAAATCGTTATACCGGTTGTCGGTAAGAATTGACATTTTTTCTCCGATGTTCAAATCATACTTATTATGAAAAGACATCGGGATCGCAATTTCTCCCTTTTCGAGAATTAGCAAGTGATCGTTCTGGTCATATACCAAGGAGTTGGTTTCCGGAACTGCGCCGATGAGCACACTTTGAATATCCTCTTTACCGACAACGATCTTACCGTCGGAGTAGAAGGCATCACTCATAACCATCAACATGCCTTCCTTATGGATCGATTTCACTTTGTCCGAAGATTGAACCCAATCCTCAACTTGTCCGTCCGTTACAGGGTCGGCAAATGTAAAGACGGACATGTCCGGAACGTTAGCCTCTTCCATCATCCGGCTGATTGCCGTCGATGTCGAGAAGAGCACATGAGTGCTTCCGGCCATTAGCAGTGACGCCAGAATGATAAAGAGAAAAAGGATCAGATTGATGGACTTTTTTCGTTTCAGATCGTTCTTCAGTACATTGAAAATCATGTGAGTCTCCCTTAGTGCATTCGGCATTGTTTCCGGTTCTACTCACACAATACATTTTCAATTATTAAATGATCCTTAAGTCCGAAAGCTTTTTTCTATTCCATTCCAATAGCGATCTTATACTCTTTTGCAACATAAAAGCCCTGCAGAAGCAAATCCGGCAGGGCTATTATTCCGTTTTTGTAACAAGGCAAAACACCGGAGCGAGTAAACTACTTGACTGAAGAACGGTCCTTTTAATCCTTACTCGTCGTCATAATCGATGTCCGGACCGATAACCGTTTCAGCAATCTTCGTTATCTTAACGTTTTCCTTGATTATGTTTTCTCTTTCTTCTACAACTTTGTCCTTAATTATGTTTTTTCTTTCTTCTACGACTTTGGGCTTTTTTATATTTACTCTTTCTTCTACGACGTTAGGCTTGATTAAATTTTCTCTTTCTTCTACAACTTTGGCCTTCCTTTTCTCCTTAACTACCTTGACTTCATTTTTTTCTTTGCCCGTTACTTTGACCTTATCCTTTTTCCTGGCTTCGCCTTTGATTTTTTTCTTTTCTACGCCGGTTTCTTTTGTTTCTGCGTCACTTTGAGTCTTCGCTTTGCCATCGCCCGGCACTTTGTTCTTTCTTTTGAGCATTGTCTTCAAGTGGATGATATTCGCAAGCACCTGTTCATTCAAATCATATTGCTCTTTGGCTGCGCTTTCGGCAATTGAGCGCCCTCCATTGTATGATAACCGGTTTTGAATGACGGAAGCATTTTTTTCAATACCCTTTATAATCAACTTTGCTGCCAGATTTTCACCGATTTTGATGTATTCTTCTGCGGCACGAAATAACACCAAAAGACTGTCCGGGAAACGCTCCGATATTTGCTGAAATTCCAAAATCGCCGCAGTCGATGATTGGGTTGCATACATATCAGCCCGGCAAACCTGGAAAGAAAAGTTGTCCGGGTAAAATTCAATCAGCCGGTCAATCAGAATTAGCTGCATATCAATATTCATTCGTGGGAGTCCTTGATCTGCTGCTTCTTTCAGGTATTCAAACATGATCACATATATATCCGGATCTCCGTCAAAAACACTTACGGCCATCTCAAAATTGGCCTCCGCCGCTTCGGGATCGTCACTGATGATCGCATTTCTCACGTTTCTGCGCAAATTGGCATAGCGCTCAAAATCCGGATGTTTAATCACGGCTCTTCTTGATTTCAGGACCGCTGAATAGTCCATATCCCAGATCGCGACCGGGGATACATTATCGGTCTCGTATGCCGATTGAATCTCATTCATCTTGAATAGAGAAAAGTTCAAATCCCAACGCGGATCTGTTTCGACAGCAAGTATTTTAAGTTCTTTTTCAACACCTTGCATAGGCCTCAGAACACTGTCGCTCCAATGAAAAATCAAATCAAGATACGTCCATACACTATACGGAAGAAGCGGATTAGCCGCACATGATTTGAGGACATCCGTTCTTAAAAACTCAATGACCTCAATGTCCACCAGCAATTCAGCCTGAAAAAGGTTTTTCCAGTTTTCAAGCTCGATGCGACTGTAAAAATCATCATGAAGTGCCATCATGGAGATATAAAATTTGACGATATCATTGTATCTTACAGCGACGGCGATCGGCAATTTTTTCATTTTCTCTTTCGACAGCGTCAGCTTCCATACTCGGTCAATCAAATTTATATTGGCCAGAACCTCCCGGGAAACACCGGCCGGAGCTGCGTCTACCGGAATATCGTGGTCATAAAACTCGCCGGTTCTGGCATAAGTCAGTGCTTTAAGATATGCTTCCCTCATCATCAGGAAACCATCAATGGAGAAATACTCAGGCTTGATCGCGCAAAGTTTTTCAACATATGCCTTCCGAATCAACATCACTTTCGTGGTCTCCGGGATGTCCAAAAACTCCCAAATCTTCATATTCGGGCGTCCTCCTGCACATATGATCTGTCAGATGGTTTTCAAACAGGTAATTGCGAGCGCAATTTTACAATATCCTTTTTCTCAGTATTGTTCAAGTATGGAATTATGCGACTATCCCGGAATTGGTTTGTTTTTCAAATGGATCTCGACGTGATGGACGTTCCCGTCATCGTTTAATTTCAGGCGGTTGCCTTTCTTTTTTTGTCCGTCCAGAACCATAAGTGCCCCTTCCTCTGAACCATCTACGCTTTTCATAATAGTAATTTCATAAAGTGCAGACCCGTAACTATACTCGATTTGATAACGACCGAAAACGGATGACACACAAGGATCAATCGTCAGATATTGACCCTCCTTCTTAAATCCGAGGAAATTTCTGATAACAGCACGGTAAAACCAACCCGCCGCACCGGTATACCAGCTCCATCCCCCTTTTCCGGAATTCGGATACCCCGACGACACGTCCGCGGTCATGATGTAAGGCTCTTTTTCATAGCGATTGGCCAACCGGAAATCAGCGGTTGCCTGAATCGGATTTAACATATTGATCAACCGATAGGCTTCCTCGCCGTCGTTAATCTCACAGAAAGCCATCGCCAGCCACACGGCCGCATGTGTGTATTGACCTCCGTTTTCACGGATTCCCGGATTATATCCGCTGATATAGCCGGGTGAGTTTTTGCTGAGGTTGAAAGGTGGGGTCAGCAAAAGAATAATGCCGTCTTCGTTGTTGACAAGCATTCGGTTCGCGGAACGCAGTGCCATCGTTGCCCGCGATTTGTCTGCTTCTTCTGAAAGAACCGCCCAGGACTGGCTGATAGAATCAATTCTGCACTCTTCATTTTGGGAAGAACCGATGGATTCGCCATTATCAAAAAATGCCCTCAGATACCACTGTCCGTCCCAAGCGTTGGTTTCGATATGAGAGACGATTTCTTTCTCAGTATGCCTGTATTGATCTGCCCGCTCATTGTCGTCCCTGAATTTACAAATCCCGGCAAATTGCTTCAGTACGACCGAAAGAAACCAACCGAGCCAAACACTCTCTCCCTGTCCTTTTTGTCCGACAAGGTTCATTCCGTCGTTCCAGTCGCCACCTTTGATCAGCGGGATTCCATGAGGACCCATCCGACAGGCATGCTCGATCGCGAGAATGCAGTGCGTGTAAAGGTCGGCAGTGTGCTCCGTCGGCAACGGCGTGGATACCATTTCATGCCGGTCATCTTCGAGCGGTTTCTCGTCGAGAAATGGTACTTGCTCATTGAGAATTGACGCGTCACCAGTGTAACGGATATATTCAGCGGTTACATAGGGCAGCCACAAGAGATCATCGGAAATGCGGGTGCGAACACCTACACCGCCGGGATGCCACCAATGTTGAACATCGCCTGCCACAAATTGCCTGGATGCGCAAAGAAGGATTTGCTTTCGCGTCAGTTGACTGTCAAAATCCATGACGGAAAGGACGTCCTGAAGTTGGTCGCGGAAACCATAGGCACCGCCGCATTGATAGAAAGCCGCGCGTGCGCGCAGGCGGCACGTGATAACCTGATAGGGGATCCATCCGTTCATCAGAATATCCATCGCTCTGTCCGGGGTTCGAATCGTAATATTTCCGGGCAGTTTCCCCCAGAAGTTCCGGACCTCCGCAAGTTCTTTGCGGGCGTTTGTGATCAACCTGAAACGTTTAGCCAAACCATCCGCCGCCTCTTTATTCTCCGCATGTCCCAGCCCGAACAGGATCGTCTGTGATTTACCCGCCTGAATCCGAAGGTCACTCATAATCACACCGCAGGGATCATACCCGGCTCCCACGTCTCCCGTAAGACCGCTAACAGATAGACCTTCGGGGAACCTGACGCTTCCTTGTTCTCCGATAAATGCTTTCCGGTCACCGGTAAACGCGGAAATCGGCTCATTTACAAATTGAAACGCGAGTTGCCCGGTGTTCTTTTCGGTGTAGGCGTTACGGGCGGTCAGCAGTTCCGTGTTGGGATCAAAATCCGTTACGATATAGCGCTCGGTCAACTCGCGGAACGTACCTAATACCCATTCCGCGTAAAATGCAACACTTAAATCCAGCATCTCAGATGTGTTATTTTCAATATCCAATAACATCAGCTTGACGGTGTCTTCCTTGGCAGCGAACACGGTCATGGTTAATCCGATCCGGGTGTCTTTTCGCGAAAAGACCGAATAACCAAAACCATGCCGGATTCGGAAGGAGCCTTCCGCTCCCGGCACAAGCGCATAAGGAGATATGATTGCACCGTTTGCTTTATTTCTGACATACACCGCCTCGGACACCGGAGTCAGAACCGGATCGTTATACCACGTAGTCAGTTTGTTTTCGCGACTGTTCCCGCTCCATGTAAAGCCGGATCCGATCTCCGAGATCAGAAATCCGAACCGCTCGTTGGCGATAACATTAATCCAGGGTACCGGTGTACGAATACCTTCTTTCAAGCGAATCTCATACTCGCTACCGTCCTGTACAAATCCGCCGATCCCGTTGAAAAACTCCGGCACCGGGTCAGCAAGATGCCCGGTATCCCGTGAAGCAGGGCTCTCCGGCTTCCCTCCGCTCGATAAAGGAATGATCTCGCTGCTGACCTCTTCGGACCACGGCAACGTGACATTTCGGAAATAGATACCGGTTTGCGGTGTGAAAACCACACGGGCGACCGTCAACAAGAGATTTATTTCGTCTTCGCTGATCTGACAGGCACGCAAAACAAAAATACCCAGACGACTCAGGCTGTGTTCATACACTCTCACCGTGACCGTTTGCTCGAAAATCATCTGCTGTAGGCTGTCGTCATATCCACCCTCCGCTTCATTCAGAATCACCAGGTCCGTTCTGATTTTCTGCAAGCGCAGAAACTCATACGCGAGCAGGACGTCCCGAAGCGTATCCATTTCTTTCACATCCGCGATACGCAAAAGAAGCACCGGATTATCTCCGGAGATACCAAATTTCCACAGCCCGTTTTGCCCGAGACAGTTCTTGACGATGATATCCTCCGCATTCTTAAATACATTGGTCGGATAATAGATGGCACCAACCAGATTCTGTATTGCCGTAAGTTGAACCGAGCGGATTTTTA
This sequence comes from uncultured Oscillospiraceae bacterium, assembly GCA_964501725.1. Taxonomy (GTDB): domain Bacteria; phylum Bacillota; class Clostridia; order Saccharofermentanales; family Saccharofermentanaceae; genus CAZCTO01. The sequence goes on from CAZCTO010000005.1 coordinate 77,164, forward strand.
AGTATTCGATTTCCAAAAGGCTGCTGGTCCTGGAGATCTTGAAAATATCCTCTACGCTGAGTCTTGCGGTTAATTTATCGCACAGGCTCATCACATCATTCATGGAGGGGCAGAACCCCGTAATAAAACTGATAACGGTGCTTCTTCCCGGCGGTATTGTCACTGTCACCTGAAGACTCATAATAGGATCCGTCGGTGTACCGCCTTTTTGTACGAGGTTATTACCCGGCTTTAAAGCATTCGGAGAGGACAGAGATCCTCCGCGTCCGATAAAATCATTCCGGCTCGTTTCGAAGCGGGTCGGCTGAACCGGTACCGATTCCATGCGGATCATATGCATGACATATCTGCCTTTATCCTTCGGGTCTCTCGGTCTTCGACTTGCGACCAGAAGCTTGCGGTCCGACATATACGAGGTCTCCACGAATAATTTGCTGTAAGCCGGGTGGGATAAATCCGCCATCCATTCGTCGATGACCGGTTCAAGGTAACTCGTGAGCTCGAGACTCACCGTTCTCTGTCCATGGTTCGCCAGGGTGACCTTCCTGATTTCCAGTTGATCCACAGGAGACAGTGTTATTTCGGTATGCGTCGAAATCTGTCCGTCCTTTCGTTCATATTCGACTTTGTCATGTGAAAAAGTCGCTCTGTAGGAATCGGGCCGGATCATCACCGGGAAATACGTCGAGCTCCAGAGGCGACCTGTTCCGGTTTCGCGAATGTAAATGTAAGTCCCGTTACCGCCGTTTTGCTGGTCCGGCCGCCACCGGTTAATCATGATATGGTCACAGGCACTGAACCCGTCACCTTTGGATGTCATCATCAGTTGATAGTGACCGTTTGAAAGAATATGCGCATACGGGAAGGGTGTGTTAATCGCACTGCAGATTCGTGTCTCGATTTCTTCGAGTTCCAGTTCACGGCTCTCCACATCGATGGAATAACCGATACTTGCAATCGTGACCATCGGCGAAGTGAACCTTTCTTCGAGCAGAATTTCATTGGCGCGGATCATCGGTTCCGAATGAAATCGCGTCTGAAGAATATTATTACTCAGCCAGTTATTGATTGAGGCAAGGCTCATACCGAGATGGTGAGTCATGTAACTTTGTACTACCAGATAGGGTTTCATTGTTTTTGTATCGGGTCGGCTAAAATCAAGTGCTTCATGAAGTCCGTACTTGCCGCCCGCACCGGAAGCATATAAACGTTCGATATTGCGCAGAGCTTTCCGCGGAACCGTACCCAAGGCAAGAAGAGTCGCGTACGGCGCAACCACCCTGATCGGTTTGAGACTTGGCTGAAGACGCATTTTTCCGACGCCGAAAGGTCCATACTGATAGTTCGCGTTGTTATCGAAAATGTAGTATTGTGATTCCGAAATACCCCATGGGAATTGCATCTTTTTACCGTACTTGACTTGGCTGGTCACAGCGGCCCAACAACTCTGATCCATAACACTTCCCGGCGGTACCTGCATGACCAGATTCGGCATCAGGTACTCGAACATAGATCCGCTCCACGACACGAACGCCGGCGTTCCGCGGACCAGTGTCATCGGCCTTCCGAGCGTCATCCAGTGCTTTTTCGGGACATCACCCTTTGCGATAGCCAGAAAACTCGATAACCTCGCCTCTGAAGCCAGAAGGTCATAATGACCCCGATCCGGTTTTTGCATGGATACGTGATAGCCGATGTGAAAAAGCTTCTTCCGACTGTCGAAAAGCGGCTTGAAATTGGCGGTCTTGACCATTCGGCTGATGTCGCTCATCATTTTCTCGATCCGGTTGATGAGGAGCACTGCGGCGGTGTTTCCTTCTCCGGCGAGTGTCTCCGGAGATTTCAGTAAATTCGAAGGTTGTCCGGTTGCCAGAAGATCCCTGTCTTTCTGCAGTCCCGCGCAGAAACCGGCGATGCTTTTACCCATATTTAGGTCCGGAAGTAGTGCGTCAATGCACAAAAACAGCACCGTAATCTTCTGATCCTGAGGCATTTTGTCGTCCTCGCATCTCCGTAAATATGCGATCATTTTCTCCGTATCCGTGGTTGGGAGGGCGGTTATATCCTCTTTCTGCTTCTTCGGTTTTCCGGGTTTTTGAATGGGCTCGTCCCCTTCTTCATCCGCTTCAAGCAAATCCGAAAAACCCTGAAGCGTCGATTTGCCGAATACGGGACTGCGGATGAGTGATTTAAGGGCGGCTTTAAGTGTCAGCAGATGCGCCAGAAAATTGCCGCTGTCCACGGTAGATACATACTGAGGTTCGATGACACGAAGCGTCTCCGTATCATACCAGTTATACAAATGACCGTTCCATACCGGCATTTTTCGAACAACACTCAGTGTTCTTTCACAAGAGTCAACCAAATCAATCAACCCCAGATATCCGAGGTCCCTGGCGGACAGTGTGGCAAGGAATTGGAGTCCGATGTTTGTAGGCGAGGTTCGGTTCGCCGTTTTCGGTCCGGGAACTTCCTGCATATGATCCGGGCACAAGTAGTTGTGATCTTTGTCGGAATAATCGCTGAAGTATCGCCATATCCGTACCGCAAGCTGCCGGATCCGTGCAATCTGCTCCTTACTCGAAAAACGCTTGATTTCGCGCGGAATTTGTTTCTCCGAGAGCGCCGCAATCATGGGCGAAAATATAAAGAGCACGGCGAGCGCGGCAAAAACAACCTTTACCCACAGGAAGGCCGGAAGCGTCATTCCGTAAATCAACGCACCCGCGGGAATATACGTCTGCCACATCAGTCGAAAATAACTTTGCAGGTTGTGACTCGCATTCTTCTCGACCGATTCGGCCGTCTGCCACTCCAACAATTTTTTCTGGCTGATGAGAAGGCGATATAGCGTTCGAACGATTGCATCAATCGAGAAATAGGCTCTTACCGGCATCAGAATGAGTCTGTAAAACGACTGCAACGTAATGTCGAATAAATTCTGCAAAAGTATCCAGTACGCAATTCGAACAAATAAATGCCGGACTTTATTTATCAGCGCACCCAGAATCGTATTGAGCAGATTGACGGTAAGCTCAAAAAACAGAAACAACATCCAGATCCACGGCGCTTCCGGAACCAGAATGATGTTACAAAGAATAAGTATCAGCTGTGCCGGGTGCATCAGACTTCGTCTCAGATTATCGAGCATTTTCCATTTGGACAGCAGATTGATTCTGCTTGTTTTTTTAAGGTACGGCAGCAACTGCCAATCCCCCCTGATCCAGCGGTGTTCGCGCTTGATGTACGCCTCGATACATGTCGGCACTTTGTCCATCAGTTTAATTCCGCTGGCAAAAGCACATCGCGTGATGCTTCCCTCCAGGAGATCGTGACTGAGAACGGTATTATCCGGAATCTGACGATTAAGTAAACGGTGGAACGCACGGAGGTGATAGATTCCTTTTCCTGCGTAAATGCCCTCGTTAAAGGTGTCCTGGTAAACGTCGGATACAATCGACGAGTAAGGATCAAAGCCGGCCTGACCGGACATCATTACCTGGAAAAGACCGGCAGACGGCGCAGGAATACGGTTGCCGATTTCGGACTGCACAATGACATAACCGGATTTTACGCGGGATCCAACCGCATCCAATATCGGTTGATTCAGAGGATGTTCAATCACTGAGATCAATTTGGAAGCGCTGTCCTGCGGCAATTCGGTGTCCGCGTCCAGTGTAATAACATATTTGATCGACGAAAACATCTTCGGATCGCCGACCGGAATACGGTATCTTGAGTCCGGTTCACCCAGAAGCAGTGCGTTAAAGCCTTCGAGTTTTCCGCGCTTCCGCTCCCAACCCATCCAACAATCCTGAACCGGATTCCATTCCCGTTCCCTGTAAAACAATGAAAAAAGAGGCATTTTGGCAGGGTAGCGACGATTGAGTGCCATGATCTCTTCCTGCGTGGCAAGCAATATTTCCTCATCCTGTCGCATGGTCTGCGTTTTCGAATCACAGAAATCCAAAAGCAGCGCAAAAAACAAGTTGTTCTTCCGGTTCGCGAGGTAATGTCTTTCCAGTGTAGCCACTGTATTTCGCGCACCGGAAATGCTCGAAATAATAATTGGCATCACAATAAATGTCCTGCAGGAATCCGGAATTTCTTGCTCAAAATCCATCGCCAATGTGACTTTCGGAGTGACCATCCGGGTAAAAATACTGTTAATCAGATAGACTGCGATACCGGATGATGGAATGATCATGCATAACATGAAGATCAACCGGGCGAGACTGAAGTTAAATATCCCGATTCCGGCGATCCACAGAACCAGAGGTATAATTCCCAGCGTCAGAGTAATAATCAACGCAAAGTATGCAGCCTTGCGGGCAATTTTGAGAATGTCCCGAAGTCCTTTACTCGCGACGGGTTTTCCGGTAATCATTTCCCGCAGATAGGGTTGTCCGTCTCCGACCAGATAGGCTCCGACATGCGTCGCATTCGTAATTTTCCCGTTTCCGTCCTTCGAGTCGCAAAGTGTCAACACCATTCTTGCGACTTCTCTCTCCCCCACCTTATGCCGTGATGCAAATTTGACGGCCGCGCGTCGATATCTGGCCCGGGTCGGCCCGTCCATATGAAGATAAATGCCCGCCGGATCTTTGCCGAGGATGGATTCCAACACGGAAACCTTTGAAAAGTAACGATCAATCTCAATGTCCGAAACTTCTTCGAGGCTTTCAATCAATGCACTGATTGTCGACTCGGTTTCGGATTCGAAAAGTCTCTCTTGTTCCGTGATGTCTAAAAGAAGTCCCGGCCCGGCTTCTTTGGGAACTCCGAAAATCTCGGCCAAAAAGTCCGCGATATCCGTGCGGTTCACCGAAAGCCCCTTCAACCGATAAATCAAATGTGAGGTGAAAGTATGATTTCTCACGTCGCGCTTAGTGATTTTCTTCTTCATCAGCGACATCGCCTGCATGTCATTCCGAATCAAAAGCGGAGCGATTTTATTGATCAGGTCATTGGCCTTAACCTTGTTCTTAATGGCCGGGATAATTCGTTTGGATTCCTCAATAATCTTATCTAAAAGGCAAAAACTGAGCGCATCCGGAAGCATGCTCAGCTCGGCGGTTGTAAGAATCTGAACGGACTGATACTCATTTATAAGATCAATTACCGAATCTTCATTCAGGTGCATGTTCGAACTTAATATGATCTCACGCGCAATCAGATATACTCGCGGATAACCACTGTTCGGGCCGCTCCGTACGATGGGGAGCCCCCGGAAATTGTCCGCTCCGCCCTTCGACTGGAAAGCCTTCAAATTCAGATATAGGCGGTGGTAATTTTCGAAAAGCCAGCGCGAGGCCGGAATCAGAGTAATCATGCCCGGCGGAAAATGCGACAGCTTCACGCGCATGACTTGAAGTCCGAAGTAATTGCCGATATGCGCCAGACGAATTTTAAAAGAAGGCGCCGGTGAAGCCCCTTCATGTTGACAAGCCGCATTACGCATCCGGCTGTATACAAAGCTTTTGGATGAATCCGGAAAATGTTCCTGCATGTCGGAGTCCTCCGGGAGGTACTGCAACCTGCCGCAACAAAACCGTTGCGAAACGATCGGCCGACGCGATGCATATGACTCTCTGTGCGCGCACAGGTAAGTATACGTTATTCCATCTGAAATCAGCGCCAATATTGTAAATTTCTCTTATATTATAACACAGATTTTATCTCTTTGCTCAGCCTCAGGTTGCCTGTCAGGCATCAATCCGCGGAAACCAGAACCCTGATCTTACTCAGATTGAAAATCTTCCAATTGTCGGCAATCTCTTTTTCATATCCGATACTATGGTACTCAGGATATTTGTGATCATGCCGGCCGAAGTAGTTTGAATCGACGATGGCATGGAACTCGTCCATTTCGACCATCATATCTTCATTGATTTTGTCTATTATCCTGTCTTCATTTTCGAGCACAACCCGAATCGAATCCGCGGAACCCGTTAGATAAGTCGCATCCAGTTTAGGAAGGTTTCCGTCAAGATACCGGTCGATATTGGTTTTCGCGATCCAGAATCCCGGCACGGAGTAATTGACCAGAACTAACGCAGTAACACAGGCAATCAGGCCGAATTTCAGGAGCGGAAACTGATTTTTCAATTCCTTAACCAGCAAAAACACAAAGAGAATTGCCATAAGAAACATGAACGCAGTCACAAGATACCGGCTCTCGGATAACCCGTATGCCTCCATGTAAAGGAACATTCTTCTCAGTGCGGAAGCCAGTTGAACGGTGCTCAGAGCGAGGAGAAGAACAGACAATCCCCGAATGACTTTCCCGGCCGATCCGACCCTCGTCGTATAACGAATCGTGAGCAATATCATACCTGCGTTAAGCACCGATATAAACGCCAGTTCAAAAAATCCGCTCCTCGCATATTCCGCATAAGTCAGGTTACCCGGAAGATCCCCCGCCCATGCGCCGAACAGGTAAACAGACTGTATCGCCGCATAAATCAAATAAAGAATATTTACGAGTCCGAGGACAATGATGGCCGAAAGCGACGGAATATGAGTTGTTTTTTCATCAAATGAGCCGGATCCATTATTTAAGTGCAATTTTTTGATGCGATAACTCCATACCACGCTGGCCGCAAACGGCATGATCATCAGGAACAGAAAAACACGGCCGAACAACTTCGTAAAAATATTAATATTGATTCCGCTGATGACTTCCTCAACAAAATTCCCGAAAACCGCATCCGACTGCGCAAGTAGCAAGGAGAGCACCAGGATGAGCGGGATACTGACTAAAAGTGCCAGCACAATTTGCACAATGACCTTCCCGAGCCGCTTCCCGGTTTGACCGTCGCCCGAATGTTCGGAATCAGTCGAAATTTCCCTCATCTCTTTAAACGGTTCCGCGACGGAAAGGAGCGGTCTTAAAACATATCCGGCGAAAAGCTCAGGCAGGAAGCCTTTTTCACCGATACCGCACAGGTCGCCGCAGGCTCTTTGCAGAAACAATATGCCCATCATCACAATGAGCGACTGGAAGTTAATAACGATCAAGCCGGGTGTATCAAACAAAGTAAAACTAAGCGCAACCAAAATCACTCCTGTTGTCAGGAAGACCTGGAGCCCGAACTGTTTTTCTCCTCTTTTCGGAAGGCCGACAGCCAGAAGAAATCCCCCGAGCAGAATCAGAAACATCAGTGTCACTCCGACATGCGCGGCGCCATCGCCGTAGAAAAAGAATTCAACCAGAGCTGCAGCTCCCAATGCGGCGGCAATCAATGTACGTATGAATTTCATGTTCATTTCTCCTCCGGAATGTATTCCAGTATATCTCCGGGCTGACATTCAAGCACGCGGCAAATCGCCTCGAGTGTCGAAAACCGAATCGCTTTGGCATGATCATTCTTGAGTATGGACAGATTCGCCTGTGAAAGATCAATTCTTTCCGCAAGTTCCGCCAAGCTGATCTTTTTCTTAGCCATTTCCACATCCAGTCGAATTAATATCGGCATAGTTCCTCCTGTCACACGGTAAGCTCGTGCTCTTCCCAAATCTTAGCCGCCTTCTTGAAAACATCCGAGAGAATGAAGGCAATCAGCGCGGCCAGCGCAAACAGCCCGGCTCCGGTAATGGTCAAGAGTGTGTTATACATAAATATCTTGACGAGAAAAGCCGCCGCGATGCATAAGCACAGCAAGCCCAATCGAAAAAAACGGATACTGTTCCGGGCATCGAACGGCTGGTTCCTTTCTAGTGTCCGGAGGATCAAGTGCCCCTGCAGAAGAATTCCCAGCGCGAATGCCCCGCAGATATATAAGAAAACCAAAACGAAATTATAGGGCTCATACTCGACAAATGTCTTCGCGAAAATATCCATGATATATCGCGTCAGCCACGGCAGAGAAATCAGCACACCCACATTGACCAAAATACAAAAATCCGTAAAGACTCGAAGGATAAACGAAAGACCTCTTTTACCGATGGACTCCATGCATACACCTGCTTTCAACTGCCCGCAATGCCAAACGTGTCATATTCAAATGGCATTCTAAAGATTCGTGATGACCTCATCATACAACGGGCTCTATCGAAAAGCAATAGATAATTATCGATTATCAATAAATTTATGTCGTATTGCGATATTTATGCGGTCTGTAGTTATTATGTTAAATTGCGTAGAAAGGCAAAAAAGAGTGCAACAACACGTTACCGGTGCTTACGCATGCAACTTTTCCTTATGATTAACTTGGGGTGGTCGGCGCATTCTTATCCAACTTAACTCCGTTCTTATCATAAAGTTTTTCAAGTCTCGCTATTTCACCGTAAAGAAATTCTCTGAAGCTTGGCCATTCCTGAAGAATGGCCGTTGATCTTTCGGCACATCTGAAAACCCTGTTATGATTTGATGATTTTGCACTCAAATCAAATATGAGCCGCGATCCATCCCAACCATAATTTCCAAAAAAGAGCCATGCGTTAGGGCATCCTTCGGGTCTCTCATTATTAAGGTCCGAAAGATCATCGGGTTGAATCACACCTTTTCTGCCTCTGCCGTATGTTGCTCTCCATCCCCATAGACTCAGACTGTCCGAAAAAAGAATTATCCCGTTTGCATAATGAAGGAACTCTCTATATTCACTTGGGAATGGCAAAGGGAATTTCTTCTCATAGCCCTCTATTTCAGAGTCTGAAAGTCCGGCGTATATTATGTGCAGCCATGCCTGCGAAGTACCATGAGGCGCCGGAGATAACATCTTCGTTCCATTGGGTAATAGTCGTATTCCTTTGGCAGCCCATTTATCCAGGAGCCCGAAAATTGATTTTATGTTAGATTCCATTCATATTCCCCGTTTATCTTTGACTCCAATTTAACAGGTTCAATTATATATGCCAAACTTTTAGGAGTTGGAAGCATTTCCATTATATTATGTTCTGTTGTGGCACACTACAGTTGCAACCGCCTATTTTAGTATACAAAAAACCGGGGATAGATGAAATTAAGCAAGTTCGGGAAGGACACAGATATCCAAGAAGTATCGTTTGAATAAATACTCAAGAAATTTACCTATCTCCTTACTCCACGATGTATAGAAGAATATCCTTTACATTGGTACACTGTATTTAGAATTAGAATGCCTGCGAATGGGAAGCTGATCACGTATGTCCGGCAGGCAACATACGTACTTTCGGGTGAATCAGAGGTAAGCATGAAGCGCAAAGACGGAAGACTCCTTAAATCCATCGGCCCATTCGAGAAGCTGTATCCCTACATCATTGACCGCAGAAGCGAAGCGCAGGTTTTTGCCAAGCAGCAGATCCATGCGGAACCGATTGATTCGTACATTCATGCAAAGCGCGCGCAGGATATCAAGATCAACTATTTGCATGTTTTTATAGCAGTCTTTCTGCGGGTGATCGCGCAACGTCCGAACCTGAACCGTTTTGTCGTGAACAGCAGGATTTATGCCCGCAATGGTATTCATTTTTCCATGGTCGTCAAGCGGTCACTGACGGATACCGGGCCCGAAACTACCGTGAAAATTCCATTCACCGGTCATGAAACGATTTTTGAAGTCATCGACATCATCAACAAGGTGATCACCGAAGCCAGGGAGAATCCGGACGAGACAGACACCGATAAGCTCGTGAACACCATCATGTCGGCGCCGGGGTTTTTCAAAAAAACACTCGTCGGAATGTTCAAGTGGCTGGACCGTCATAATATGCTTCCTAAGAGCGTCCTGGATGTCAGTCCGTTCCATTCGACCCTTTTCCTTACGTATCTCAAGTCAATCAAGACGAATTATGTCTATCACCATCAGTACAATCTCGGGACGGCGGGCACATTTGCCGCGATCGGCCAAACGGAAATGATGCCGGTTGTTGAAGACGGCCGCGTCGTTGCGCGAAAATGCTGCGAAATCGGCTACACGTTTGACGATCGCATTTGCGACGGACTTTATCTGGCCAACTCACTGAAGCTTGCCCAGAAATACTTAAATGATTTGACTTTACTGGAAACGCCTCTGGAAGAGGTGGTTGAAGACGTTAAATAAGCAAATAAAGTCCGGTCGGTTAAGGGCCGCGGGATACTCTTTCCCGCATAAAGTGCTTGATTTCCGCGGCGATCAGGATGCCGGTCCGGACATGCTCTTGTATCGACGTATGTTATCTTCGTTTAAAAACTCATACGCTTCATTAATTTTCTGGAATTGAGCGGTCGCGTCTGATGCACTGTTGACGTCCGGATGATATTGCTTGGCTTTCTTGCGGTATGCCAGTTTGATGCGGCTCTCGTCGGTTGTGACCGGGATGCCGAGCGTGGCGCAGCTCTTCTCGTATTGGCTCTTAAAATCTACATAGGGATTGCTCGATGTGCCAGAGGAATACCCGGACCCGGCTCCGCCGTACCCGGTGCCGAAGCCGCCGAATCCGCCCTGCCAGCCCCTGAAACGCTCTTCCCACATGCGTTGCTCCCGGGCGCGACGTTCCCATTCACGTCTTGCCTGCTCTGCTTTTTCGGCATAATAGGCTCCTTTGTGGTATTGGTAAGAACGTTTGGTTTGCTTGTCCGAATTCTTCAGGTATTCGGCGCGTCCGAACAGGAATCGCGAGCTGACTTCCTCATAATCTTTAATTCTGCCCACTATGATCGCCCCGAGAATCGGAAATGCGATAATCAGAATCAGGATCAGCAGTACAAGCGGATGTGACAGAAGCCATTCGCCGAGGAACATGACTAATAAAAACGCAAAAAGGCACCCGCCCACGCTCAGTATTAAAAAGCATCCCTTCAAAAAACTCTTGGCCAGAAGTATTCCGGTCTCGATGAGATACACCAGTCCTCTCAGGATGAACCGGTTCGCGACGGCGATCCCGTATACGATTTTTCCCAGAATTTTCTTGATGAATCTCATGTGTTTCCTTTCTTTTGGGTCACGAGCGAAATTAGAATCATTGTATCGCATTTTCGCGGGGAGGTGACATGAATTTTAGCCATGGATTATGGCAGCAGCAGAAAAGCGCCCTTTTCAAGGCGCTCCTGCGGTTTGACGAAACCAAAACTATTTTTCGAGGATGAACCGTATGCTCTCTTCTATTTTGTGGCATGCATCGTCAAATGTACGATCTTCCTCGTACACATAGGACATCAAATTGAACATGACAGTTCCGTAGATCAAGTTGACTGCGGTCTCCGTCGATAAAGTCTTCTTCAGGTGTCCCGCCTTCTTCAGTTCCTCCAACTTCGCAGCAATGTTCCCCATAAAGCGATAATCAGCCCGAATGAGTTCCCGTATAACAGGATGCTCTGATTTCATACTTTTAAAAACAGTAGAAAGGGTGACTCTCCAAACCTTTTTCCCGAAAAACTTCAACCTGCGAACATTGCCGAGAACCATTGAGGAGATGATTTCCGATGCGTCTCCTCCCGGGACGATAATGCCCGGGGTATCATCTATAACCGGGTCAACCAGCTCATCTGCCATCGCAAGAACAAATAGCTCCTCTTTCGATTCAAAATAGTTATAGGCCGTTCCGATGCCGACACCCGCCCTCTCGGCAATCATCCCGATCGTGGCCGTTTCAAAGCCTTCTTCAGTGAATATCTCCCGCGCCGCCGTGAGTATTTGTTCCTTTAAGAGGATCTTTTTGTCTGCTCTTTTCATCATACTGATACCTCTCCCTGTTACTTCCTATTTTTGCTGAGCAAAATCTTCTCCATTCCCCGGACTACTTCTTTTGCGGATCCGGGTCACAAGTGCATCCGCTATCTTCCCAGGCCTTTTTCATCACAGGATTTTTACGTAAATATGTATCGCGCCGCTTCTTGTCCACCCGGTTAAAGGGGCATGAAAAATTGACGCATTTCGCACAGATACACTTCATCATAATAAACCCAAAAGCAACCAAAGAGCTCAACGTGACTGCCGCGAGTCCGATGATGACTGAAAGCGTCGCTACACCATATTGATTCAGATTGATGAGAAAGAACCGGATATCATACCCGAAAACAGAGCCGGGAAGAAAAACAAGAAAGAAGATTCCGAATAGTATCATCATTGTTTTTTCAATTTTGCTCATCGGTTCCGGATGATAACGCCAGATCTTCAAAACGCCGTGATTGGCAAGGCAATGAAGTACGAGTCCTTCCTGTGCATAATACGGGCAATGACTGCACAGAAACCGCGTTTCGAAGACACCCAAGCCAATCGGGAAAAACAGTACATACGCTATCGTCGGCCACCAGATCCCTTGAACGATCCAAATAATCACAGTGCCGACCAGGCAACACAGCATAGATGGCATGACAGTCGCAATAAACAAATAGAGATCGGACGCTCTCCATCTGCAATTCAGCTGACCTTTATTCCCGCAGTCCGAACATACTGAAGTCTCTTTCCATGTACATGAGATACAATCGGTTTTCATATGGTCCTCCTAAAAATGAACGCATTCATGAATATATTCATTATTTAAACACTTGACGCGATTGTTGTCAAATGTTTGAGGACAACGCGATAGGATGCACGCGTCTTTATGCCTTTTTTGGGTGCTACTCAGAGGCAGTTATGGTAGAATGATCACATTAGTTCATTATAAATATTAATAGAGGGGGCGACATCATGTTTATTATTTGGGGCTTTGGAAAACGTACTCGCAAGGTCGTCGGGAAAGTAGGAGCCCGGATGTGTAATTATTGTAATCGCGAAGGCGTATGGCAACTTGTCATTGTTCGAACATGGTTCACCCTCTTCTTCATTCCCATCATTCCCTATGGGAAGTCCTATCAGATATCGTGCCCGAACTGCAAGAGCTTTTTCGAACTCAGCAAAGAGCAGTTCGAATCTTTGCGGGATCAAACTGCTTCTGCTTCGGGGGTTCCCGCATTTGCGGATGCCGGCAAATACCAGGGCAAAACCGAGACCCAGATCAATTATCTGAAAGCGATGGAAGAGGCAGAACGCAAAGAATAAGATCCGTCTTGACAGGACAGAAAGAAGCGCCGGGTGCCGGCGCTTCTTTCTTAGTGCTTTCCTCCGCGTTTTTTATAATCCGCCTGAATCTCATCCTTCCAGTTTTCCGGCACAGCCGCGCCTCCGCGATAGGATTCGACGGCGTCGCTCATGACGCGAAAGTTCAACTTCACTCCTTTACTGTCAGCATGATAGTTCTGGATACGGTCGAGGGAAATTCCATAGCGTCCTGCCGTCTCGACCGAATCAATATTGGCACCGAGGAAGATAAATTCCCAGCTTTTTTTGGCCTTTTTCTCTTCGATCATTTTCTTGATCCGGTCGGATGAGTATTCACGACTGGTGTTTTCCTCACCATCCGTGATGATAATGAACATGACTTTTTCGGCACGATACTCTTCAGCCGTGTGCTTTTGCGCATTGTCAATCTTTTGAATCGTCTGGCCGATGGCGTCCAGCAGCGCGGTCGAACCGCCGGTAAAGTATTCCTTTTCGCTGATCGGGCTCACCGCGGCAATATCGATTCGGTCGTGAAGCAGCGCGTATTCATTATCGAAAAGCGCCGTTGTGATACGACATTCTCCCTTGACGGTTTTTTGCTTTTGAAGCATGGAGTTATAGCCCCCGATGGTGTCAGACTCCAGTCCGCTCATTGATCCGCTTTTGTCGAGAATAAAAACCAGTTCCGTTAATCCCTTTTTCATGTAAGTATCCTCCTTAAGGTTTATTTTCTGCCTTAAGGATAACTTCCTGCCGGACTGAATCGGTCGCTTGGCAGGCGACATTTCAATCGGATCTTGCCCTGAGGTGTGCGATGGAATCGACTCTACCCTCCCGGTTGTAATTTTTTCTAAAGCAATGGTACATGGAGTTTTGTAGTGACAGAATCATCATCCCCCTAAAAGCGGCTGATCATACTGGAAGAGGACCTCATTAATTTCGAAAATATCATACTTTTGATGAAGAATAAAATACTCAACAATCACATCAAATTTATTGCTTCCGGAAAGCGCATAGCCTGCGCAACGCAGTAGGTCACCGGCCTCTTCAAGGCTCAGTTCGAGCGCAACGGCAAGCGCAAGAGCCGTCCGTTTACTGGGCGTATAACCGTTGCCGGTGCGAATCTTGGAAAAAAGTTTCCGGTCGATGTTTGCCTTCTTGTATACCTCAACGTCATCTTTGCCCTTTGCGTCAATGAGGCAAAGGATCGTTTTCGAAAAGGGCTCGTCCAGATTCCCGACGACCGCATCCAAGTCGGATCTCGTTGCTGCCTCGGCCATCGCAGGCACGGGTCTGTAAAGATTCAGCGACTTGAGTTCAAAATCCGGAACCTCCTCAAGGTCCTCATAACGACGCCGCCGGTCTGTCCTCACATCGACATAATGTTCATCGATGTAGGATTTGACCTCACCGAGGAGCTTTTCGCTGATCCGAAATGCGTCTTTATCAAAAACCGCGAGATATACATCCATATCGTGCTCAGAAAGAAAGTCCCGGATCGCTTCTGTCGCGACGCGCAGGGCGTCTTCTTTCGGGTATCCGTAGATGCCGCTCGAGATCAAGGGGAACGCGATGCTTGTGCAGTCATTCTCGAGGGCGAGATTCAGGCTGTTCAAATACGCGGCACGCAGTAATGCCTCTTCCCCGTGCGTTCCGCCGCGAAAAACCGGGCCGGCCGCGTGAATGATATGCTTGGCGGGAAGCGAAAAACCCGGAGTAATTACGGCTTCTCCGGTCCGGATCGGTGAGAGAATATTGCAGGCGGCCTCAAGCGCAAGAGCCCCGGCTGCCTTATAAATGGCGCCGCAGACACCGCCGCCCTGTTGCAGGTCGGTATTCGCAGCGTTAACGATGGCATCCGCTTCAAATTTTGTGATGTCCTGTCTTACAATGGTAAACGGCATTTTGATTTACTCCGACAGAAAAAGCGTGATAAAATACATTACCCCTTAATCATATCACCCCGGCGACATTTTAATCCATTTTTCTGTCTGTAAGGAGGTAGAAATGATTCTCGAAACCGAAAGACTGCTCCTCCGGGAGATAACCGCGGACGATTTACCGGTTCTGCGCGCCATACTGACGGACGAAAAAGTAATGGAGGCCTATAACGGCGCTTTTTCCGAAGAAGAGGTTTTGAGTTGGCTGGATCGCACTCTGGCCCGTTATCAAAAAGACGGTTACGCCCTGTGGGCGGTGATCTTAAAAGAAACGGGGCGGATGATCGGTCAATGCGGCCTTACGAATCAAGAACCGCTCGGGGAAACACTCCTTGAAGTCGGCTATCTTTTCCTAAAAGAATACTGGCATCAGGGCTTTGCGACGGAAGCCGCGGAAGCCTGTAAAGAATATGCCTTTAAGACCCTTGGCGCGAATGAACTTTACGCCATCATCCGGTGCACGAACCGGGGATCCATCGGGGTGGCCGAGCGCCTGGGCATGAAAATCACCGCGAATTTCGTGAAGCATTATCGTGGAATCGACATGCCTCATTATCTTTATTGTATCCGGCGGGAAGACCGGAAGCCTTGATAACAAGCACCTCTCAAAGCATATCGTAGATGGTAAAAACAATCTGCGCAGATTTAACTCTTCCTTTTGAATACAACATATCCAGCCCTTGCGTATTGGAAAGGGCGATAATCACGGTATCTGTACCGGGAAGAATCATCACTTCCGTGTTGTATCCCGCAGTCTGCCCCCCGTGATAGTAACAGTCCGGTCCGACGGACCACCCGAACCCGTAATCAAACTCGCCTCCGGAGAAAACTTCCGCCCAGCTCTCTTCGGTTAGGATCCGGCCGTTCAGCACCGCGGTTTCCCAAAGATATAAATCCTCAGCGGTGGAGCAAATCGCCCCGGCGGCATAAGAAATCGTCCGATCCTGAGACGGAAGATATATCTCTCCGTTATCCAGCAATATCGCCCCGGAAGATGTCAGGTTCGCCGGATCGGTCGACGTCGAATCCATGCCGAGCGGCGCGAAAAAATTCTGTTCCAGATAATCGAAATAACTGACCCCGCTCAACTGCTCAATAATCATTCCCAGAAAATAATAGTTCGAATTGCTGTAAGAATGGTCGGTCCCCGGCTCGAAAAGCAGTTCGTACTTCGAAATCGCCTCAATAATTTGGTCGTGTGTGAACTGACTGGTAAGGATTTGTTCCACTTGCTGCAAAAGTGCTATCGAAAATTCCGAAGCCGCGTCCAGACCGATTCCCAACGCGCCGTTTGTAACATAATCGGGAACGCCGGAGGTCATATTAAGCAGTTGCCGGATTGTAATTTTCTCAGCATACGGATATTCGGGGATATAAAGTGACAGCGGATCGTCCAGGGTAAGAAGCCCTTGTTCCTTAAGCTGCATAATGGCCGCAGCAGTAAATTGCTTGGTAATTGAACCCAACTCAAAAATCGTGTCTGTCCGGTTGGCTTCTTTGGTTTGATGGTCCGAAAAGCCGTAAGCTTTCTCAAAAATGACCGTACCTTCCTGCGCCACAAAAACAATCCCATGGTATTCCACCCTTTTCATGTAGTCGTTGATCTTTTCAGCCAACTCGGCATTCTCAGGGCTGAGTGCCCCGGTAACGCCGGTGGCTGAAGGCATCGTAGTTTTTGCGGTGGTCTCCTCAGTACTGATGTCGATGGTCGTTTCGGCAGGGGTCGTGTCTTTGCTTTGGCTCGTCTTACCGGAATCGCTTAAGCAGGATGCCGCGGGCAGCAAAAGTAAGATGATCAGAAGCACCAATACTGCCTTTTTGAGCCATTTGCAGGAAAATCGAGTGTGCATTTTTCATTAACCTCAAGATTAAAACAGAATGATCTCCGATTGATTTCTGATTTCATTATACCGCCGGTTGGCCGAACTCCCAAACGATAAAGAAAAACCGCCGGGAGGCGGCTTTTCGAGTTGATTGATTAAATGTCGGAATGGGTCAGTCCATCAAGTCAATTTCGACAAGGGTGTCCTGATTCATCGTTGTGAGTATCAATTCCAGAACCAGTTTATGAGTTCTCTTCCGCTTCTTCAACCACATCGTCCGGTACTTCTATCTTCTTGACTTTGTTGAAAGAGGAGAAAGTCAGTTCGATGGTCGCCGCATTTGTCTTTATCTTCATGCTGTTAAGATACTCCGAGGTTTCATCGCTCGTCCCGCCCAAGGCTGCCATCATCGAATTCATGTAAATATCCATTGCTGTATCGATAGCTCCCTGAAAATCGATCTCCATCTTCACCGGGAGTTTGCTGGACTTGTCGATCCAAAGGCTGACTTCCACCTTGATGTCACCGAAGTCTATGTCAGAACTTCCCGTCATTTCGTCAAAGGTTTCCGAAGCTTCTTCGACATCGATGGATTCCAGAAGGTCGATGAGGTAATTTCCGTCAACTTCTCCCTCAATCAAATAAGCATCCTTCTTGTTCACCTTCTCAGTTTTATCGCTCAGTTCAAGATCGTCTTCGTATTCCGACAGAAGATCAATCAAATTCCCAATCTGAATAGCTTCGAGAGCCTGATCAACATCCTCGGTATCCGTCTCGTCACTATCCTCGGATGAAGTCATTTCCCATCCATCCCCTTGATCGGCATATGCGATAAATTCATCATCATCTTTGATCACATATGCCTCGACTTCCATTGAATCTTCTTCCGTCGCCGCGCTGAAAGCAATATAGCCCTTCATATGCGATGCATCTTTTGTATACTCCAGTTCAACTTCTCCGTCTGCGGTGATGCCGACAGTCATATTATCCATGCTCATATCGACATCGAGCTCCACGACTGCGCCCATTTCAAACGATTTCACTTTTTTTGCCTTCTTTGCGGAATCTTCAAGAAGGGACTCAAGCGTCACCTTACCTCCACAGCCGGTCATCGAAAAAAGCATTGCTATAACTACTACCAGTACCGCTATCTTCTTTTTCATTTTTCCCTCCAAAATTATATGATTCAGTAACAATTATACTCTTGTTCGGATTGATTCTCAAATATACCAACTTTTCCGACGGATAACAATATCTTTACTTCAATTCAAAATATTGATTCGCACTATATAAATCAATGAATATGCTATAATTTTATTATGAAGAAAAGCCTTGAGAGCCTGCGCGATAGTGCTTTTCAATATCCGTCCATAGACTGGTTTTTCGGTAAGGGGGAGAAGCGTTGTCAATCATTACCATATCCAGGCAGGTCGGGAGTCTCGGAGACGAGATTGCCGAAGCGTTAAAGAGCAAGCTCGATTGGGAATTAATCACAAGAAATCACTTAATTGATCGTTTCTTTGCGGATATAACAAACGACAGGCAGAAGCATCTTCTGAATGAAAGTGCTAAGTTTTACCTCTCCGAAATTGAAAATTACGGATCCTATAAGGATCTGTTGGAGCAATCTTTATTTGATCTTGCAGACAAGTCGTCCGCGATTCTCGTTGGTTTTGGCTCACAGGTCATTTTTGCCGGTTATCCGGAAGCCGTGCATGTTCGAATCATTGCCCCGGAGAAAACCAGAATCGCACGGATTCGAAAGCAGTACAGTGTTTCGGATTCGGAGGCGGGGCAGATTCTCGCGATGGCCGACACGAAGCATAAGAGATTTGTTTCAACGGTTTTTGGCGAAGATATCACCAACTCCTCTCTTTATCACATCACACTCAATACCGCAAAGATGAGCGTCGACGAATGCACCGCGGCAATAATCGCATTGCAGCACGAACATGAACTCAGCTGCCGTTTGCGCAAGGATAACGAGAAAAAGGACACACTCGATCACCAGACCGAGTTGCCCGTTTTCAAGAATCCTTCGGAGGCTGAATTCGCCCGCATACTGGATATGTATCAGATCGCATGGAAATATGAGCCGAGGACTTTCCCGGTCGAATGGGACGCCGAAGGCAACATCACGCTCGCGTTCAGCCCGGACTTTTACCTGACTCAATTCGATACTTATCTGGAACTTACGACGATGAATCAGAAATACGTTACCGAAAAAAACCGCAAGCTGAAGAAAGTGCGCGAATTGTACCCCGGAACGAATATTCGTATCGTATACAAGAAGGATTTCATTTCCCTGATTGAGCGTTTCAAAATGACAGCTACCGGTGATGGAGAGAATTGCACATGAAAGACCTTCATATCAAACAGGTCGTACATACCGAAGAGGCTATCCGCCGGAGAACCGCGGAGCTCGGCAAGCAGATCACCGCAGATTACGAGGGCAAGGATTTGATCCTCATCGGCGTTCTGAAAGGCTCATTGTATTTCTTTTCGGATCTGACAAGAGCCATTGATTTACCCATAGGGGTGGATTTAATTTCAATCGGTAATATCCCGGATACAACCAGCCAGACCGGCATTGTAAGGATTATGAAAGACCTCGATCTGAATATTTCCGGCAAACATGTTTTGCTCATTGAAGATATTCTGCGTACGGGACTAACCACCGCGTACCTTCTTCAAAGTCTCAAAACGCGCAAACCCGCGGATATACAGGTCTGTACCCTTCTATATAATCCCGATCGCCTTCTCATAAACGTTCCGATCGCCTACTACGGTTTTGAAGTGACCCGGAACTGGCTGGTCGGTTACGGAATGGACGTAGATGAGAAATGGCGCAATCTGCCGTACATCGCGGAACTGAATCGATAATCCGGATTTAATCGTCGGAATTTGACCGGTGATTACCATGAAAAAACGAAGCACCCGTATTTAGCGGGTGCTTCTATCTCTAATCCCTTTCGGGATAAAAAAGGGCTCCAGCGAACCTGTTTGATACATCCTTGTCTTTCCGGCTGCCCTTTGTTACCTGCGAATCTATAAAGCCTGACTCGTGACCCTTATCTTTGTGGATTTACTTGGTTCGAACTAATGCCCTTACCGTTCCATCCTACTGATTCCGGTTTTACTCGGTTACAACTTGCGTCTTCGCCTTTCATTCCTTCCGACCCCCAGATCTCCCGGATCCAACTCACGTTCTCACCGATCTACCTTTCAGATCTTGACCCATCCGTCCTGCTCGCGACTTGTGTCCGCCTGCGCGTCCCGTCAATCGCTATTCGCTTTCCACTCTTCTTCGCTCCGTCCGGATGTTCGAATTAATCTCCTATCCATCATTCTCGGCGTCTCTGTAGTGGCGGCACTCCCTCTAGATTTTGGTGTTCTCTAGTATTCCCTGGAGCTTGGTTTAATTATAGCATCAGGGCCATAAAAGTCAATAGATTTTCACAATAATTTATTCATTTTCTATTTGATTTTTGTGCACAATCACTACGAATTGGGAAAGGCCGAAGTCCCTAGGGTTTCCGCCGAATGGCCGCAAAAGCGTAACGTTTTGCTCTGGGATTCAAGACTCAATCCGCAAATTTATCAAATGTAGTATACCGAAGTTAACTGCCCGTCAGGTTATTTCTTGTATGTCTTCAACTCGCTCCGGCGGGAATCGCCGCCGATGAGTTCCTGATAAAGTGCGATTCCGAACACCGGGGCAATGGCATAAATATGGTCGAAAATGTCTGATTGTACGTTTTCAAATTCTTCGAAAGACGTTTTCGAGCAAAAAGCGATCACTTCCAAGGGGATTCCGCGATTCTCCGACGGTTTCTGGCGTACCACAACGGTCAAATCGCTCCGGATGTCCGGATGATTCCGCACATATCGGTCAATGTATACGCGAAAAACACCGATATTGGTCAGGTGCTTCTCATTGGCTGTCTCTCCGGCGGGCATATCCGGCTTCACAGGCTGCCTGCCGGCTTCGCGCTTATCGAGAATATACGATTCGAGATGATGAATTCTCGAATACTCATCGAGCATTTCCTCGGTACAGAAACGGATTGAATTGACATCAACGGATATCGACCGGGCAAACCGGCGCGCGCCGCCCTCAGTCATTTTGCGCCAGTTTTTAAACGTTCCGGACACGAGCGCATATGCCGGAATGGTGCTCCGGGTATTGTCAAAATTATCGACGGACACGGAAATCAGGGATATCTCGTACACGACGCCGTTGATATCCTTCCCCGGGACCTCGATCCAGTCACCGATGCGAACCATATCGTTGGAGCTCAGTTGAATACCCGCAACCAGTCCGAGAAGCGTGTCTTTGAACACGAATGACATCACCGCGGCGAATGCACTGATCCCTGACAGAAGCACGAGCGGACTCTCGTCAATCCAGGAAGCGATAATGACGATTCCGAAAACCAACACCACCATAATCTCAATCACTTGCAGTAATCCCTTGATCGGACGCCTCTTGGATACTTCACGTTGCCGATACCGGTCATCAATGATATCCAGGAGCGCGGACAGTGAAATTACGATAACCACTATCGTATAAAGCGAGGCGGCTTTGGTAATCCACGGCTGGGAAGAAACCGGAAAATACGGCACACACAGACGTACCACCAACGGTGTGATCAGGTGCATTAAACGCTGAATCAAACGACGATTGTTGATGGTTTCCGCCATTTTGTTCTTCCGTACGGCGGGTATCCGAAAAAAGATCGCGGCCGCAATGAGTTTGGTGATTTGATACAGAAGCAAACACAACGCAATTACCAGAACCGCTCTGGCTGAGTAAAGAACCAGGTTCCCGATATTGCCTTCGAGTCCGAGTTTATTGAGCAGGTCATCCAGCAATGTAAACATTTTCCCCTCCGCTGATCGGGTGTCAATTTCACGTCTATTATATATCAATTCACTGACTTTACCCGGGTGGTGTGATAAAAAACACATTCCTGTTTTCCGTGTTTGACCCAAATCGTTTATTTTCAATTTGTTCATCTGATCCGAACAGAGGAATGCTACAATGACAAAGGTTTTTGTTGTTACTAATAAAACAATAATATTATCGGGATGGGGGTATTTCATGAAAACCAGTAAAGTGCTCCATAATGTGAACCGGGGATTTCTGCTTTTCGCTGTACTAGCGATCGGGGTCGGTGTTTTTCTGATCCTTCAGGGAATGGCGGATAAAAAGCTCGAGCCGGAACTCAAGGCCA
Organism: uncultured Oscillospiraceae bacterium; assembly: GCA_964501725.1. Taxonomy (GTDB): domain Bacteria; phylum Bacillota; class Clostridia; order Saccharofermentanales; family Saccharofermentanaceae; genus CAZCTO01. The sequence goes on from CAZCTO010000005.1 coordinate 99,105, forward strand.
TGGCTCGGGACTTTATCGCCGACAGCGACAAACTGGTCATACTGCCGGAAGAGTACCGGGTCTTTGATGAAAACGGATCAACGGATTTGCTTGGAAACGCTGATCTTGCAAACCATTTAATTCAGTCATCTTCCGCTAATGCCGGATTTTATTCGGATAATCCTTCACTCAGAAAATATTCGTTAAGCTGGTTCACTATGTTTGTATCGGCTCAACGCTCAACCCAAAAATACTATGCTTCCGCCAAAACGGAAATCGTGAAATTCAAGAGTTTTTCTGTCTATAACAACAAAGCGACCCTTTCATTTGATGTTCTTTTTTCCTGTGAAATACTTACCCCCGGCGGAAGTTCAGCGATGGATCCCGACAGGGAGACCGAAACCCTTATCTTCGAAAAAGAGGGGGGCAAATGGATAATCACAAATTATGAGACCTACAGATTTGATTCGCTTTTTAATTACTCGGACGGGGGTGAAATGGTGTGGTAGCGGCGATGAAGGTTACGAATGTTTCAAAATCATTCGGACGAAAGAAAATCATTGATAACGTATCGTTTGAAATATACCCCGGAGAAGTATTCGGTTTTCTCGGCCCGAACGGCGCCGGCAAAACGACGATGATTAAAATGATTATGGGTTTTCTCTCGATGGATGAAGGCTCTGTCGAAATCAACGGATTTGACCGGGAAAAGAATTACGAGAAAGCGATGCGCAGTATCGGAGGGATTGTCGAAAATCCCGAAATGTATAAGGATATGACCGGCAGGGAAAATCTCCGGATGTATGCCCGGTTGCAAAGCCGGATTCAGAAGGAACGCATTGAAGAAGTGTTGACGATCGTTGGGATGCAGGATCGTGCAGACGAAAAAGTCAGAAAATACTCTTTGGGAATGAAACAGCGCATCGGCGTGGCTCAGGCGATGGTTCACAAGCCCCGCGTCCTGATTTTGGATGAACCTACAAACGGTCTGGATCCGGCGGGAATCCGGGAACTGCGGGATATTCTGATCAAGCTTGCCCACGAAGAGCAGGTTGCCGTCATGGTCTCGAGTCACCTTTTATCGGAAATGCAGATGATGTGTGACCGCGTCGGCATCATCGACAGAGGCAGACTTCTTGATATCAAGACCATGGAAGAACTGCGCAACTTATCCGGCGGCGCATCCACTCAACGCATCAAGGTGTCCAGACCTTCGGAAGCATCGGAAGTCCTCAAGGGTCTCGGTTTCGACAAAATCGCCAATATTACGGATTCCGAAATGGATGTGCAGGTGAACGGCGTTGACATCCCTCGAGTCGTCAAAGCACTGGTTGACGGTGGTTTTGATATATCCGGCGTCCGTCTGCTTGAATCATCACTCGAAGACGCGTTCCTGCGTATTACGGGAGGGGGAATCAACATTGGATAAGATACTGAAACTTTATATCAATGAAATGTTCAAATTGTCCCGAAAAGCCAGTACGATCGTACTGCTGATTCTGATGATCATTGCGTGCTTTTTGCTCCCGCTGTTCATTAAAGTAAATCAGGATTTATTCCTGTACAACGATATGTCCGATTATACAGATAACACTGCGCTGATACAGCAAAAATCAGAATCAGAAAAAAGAATCGCGCAGATTGAATCAGCAATTTCCGGACTCGAAGGATCCGCGGATGCGGATATGCAGATTGATTCGCTTCAAATGGAAATGGTCAGTTATAAAGCAGAAATTGAGAAAATTGACCTCATGCTTGCGAACAATATCACCGGACACGAGAAGGACGGCTTTGTTTATGACGCCGTGAATTACATTCCTGTTCTGCGGGGTTTTCTGGCAGATCTTGCAACCGTGAGCGAGGAGGATCGTGATGCCGCCTGGGAAGCTAAAAATGCGCTTTATGAGGAAGGCATTGACCTTGCATATTCATCTGTGGAGACGAAGAATTTCAAAGCATTTGTTGATTTCGAACGCCGTTATTTTCAATCAGATCCGTATGGTCTTATTGACGAAACCATTATGCCATTATTCATTGAACAGACAGATCTATGGTACCAATTGGATCCGAGTGGCGGAACCGACGGGCAACATGATTACAATGATATTCGGGGTGTAATTGACGTACTTTCCAAGATGAGGAACGAACTCAACAGCGGCGTTACTGAGGAAGAGACATTAAGCGGAACCAGATACACTTCATTAAGTCCTAAGAGAGAAGCAGAACTCAGGGAACAAATTGCTGTAGTAGAGTACAGAATAAAAAATAACAATCTTGTATTAGCCTCCGAATCTCCTTTATGGAACGATACGAAAATGTTATCGGTCGGTCTGGGGCAGTTTCTCATAACCATACTGCTTCTTGTAATTGCCGGGAGTGCCATGTCTCAGGAAATAGCTACCGGTTCCATAAAATCTTTGATTATCGCGCCGGTCCGGCGGTGGAAAATTTTCACCGCGAAACTTCTTTCTTTGTTTACAACAGGCGTGATCGGTTTTGTAATGCTCTGCATCTTCTCTAATGTCGGTGCTGCGGTTTTTTTGGGTACCGATGCAATGGTCCCCTACGTTTATGTTTCCGGAGGCGTGATTCATTCCATGCCGTACTGGCTTTATGATTTGCTGAACCTTTTTATCGAAAATATCAGTACGATAGTATACTGCACCTTTGCATTTATGCTTTCAATCATCACCCGTAACACGGCTCTGTCCGTCGGAGTCTCCATTGCGACTTTGTTTACGACAAGTGGAGCTACCCAGCTTCTGGATAACTTGCCTTTCCCTCACCAGTTGTGGATGGACTTCCTTCCGTTTATGAATTTCGATCTGGCCGATAATCTTTTCCCTTTCAGCAGTTTTATGGAACCGCTGGGTTCGATGATGACATCTTTCGGGATGTACGTGATCCGTCCATCTCTCCAATTCTCAATCATTTACTTAATCGTACTTCTGTTCTGCATGCTCTATACCGGGTTTGACTCATTTACGAGACGGGATATTAAGTAACGGATCATCAGTGCGAGCACATAAAGCTGCCTTAAAGACTTGTTTTTAAGTCCGTAGAGGCAGCTTTTTGTTTGCGTATCAAAAAGCGGATTTGTGTTTATAATGAGCGGCGATTATTGCGAAGAACCGATTGAGAAGTTTATTCTGATCAGAGAGTAAATTATATCCGGTTGTTGGAATGGCAAATACCACCCAATTTTATCTGCCGTATCCAGTTTTAGCTTACCTCTGCACCGAGATATTTATGGCCGCTTTAATCGTCGATAATGCCTTTTAGAAGAGTATTTCTTAATGTGATGCGTATAAAAAGCGGCAAAACAGTTCATTTTATACGCATTTTTCTCTCCGAAAGAACGCCATCGCCGCCCCATATGCTTATAAAAAGCGGCAAAACAGTTCATTTTATACGCATTTCCGGCTGCGCGTGACCCTGCCGCCGCCGCTGAAGTACCGGCCGGATAGGAAGAGTTATTATGCCCCCGCAATGCTGGACTTTTTCCCTTTTTTGAGACATCAACTTCATGTCTTCATTCCGCTTGTTCAATTACCCGGATGGAACTGATCCCCCTGAATGACATCTTCCCTGCCAAAAACCTTTCGAATGTCGTTGATCATACCCCTTTTATTCGCGGTCCAGAGCGGCGCGAGGAGAAGGTTTTTCGGGCCGTCTCCGGTCAGGCGATGGATAACCATCCGGCCCGGGAGCCTTCGAATGCAATCACAAAGGAGCTGGAGATACTCCTCTTTACTCATCAGAGAAATTTCGCCGCGCTCAAACATATCGGCTAAATCAGTATTCCTGAGCACATGAAGCATCGTGAGTTTGACCCCGGAAACTTCGCGCTTCCGTCCGATATATTCCACCGATTCCAGCATCATTTCCCTCGTCTCGCCGGGAAGTCCGAGAATCAGGTGGACGACGACCGGAAGTCCATGTGCGGAAAGTTTGTGCAGAGCATCCTCGAAACAAGGCAAAGCAAAACCGCTTCGGATCAGGGCGGCCGTATTCGGGTGAACGGTCTGTAGTCCCAATTCAATCCACACCGGTTTTACCTGATTGAGACGCGACAGCAGTTCAAGCACCTCCTCCGGAAGGCAGTCAGGCCTTGTGGCGATCGAGACGGCGACGATATCGGGATGCGAGGCGGCTTCGAAGAAGCATTTTTCGAGTCGCGCGATTGGCCCGTAGGTATTGGAAAAAGCTTGAAAATACGCGATGTATTTGCCGCCCGGGTTTTTTCCCGAGACTTTTTCTTTTCCCTGCTCGATTTGCTCGAAAATCGGTAACCCCCGGTCGGAGGCAAACTCGCCGGACCCGCCGCCGCCGCAAAAAAGGCACCCCCGCGTATCCAGCGTACCGTCCCGATTCGGGCAGGTGCATCCGGCATCGAGCGCGATCTTATAGACTTTGGTACCAAAGATGTGCTTCATTTCATCGCTGAAACTGCGATATCTGCCTTTGAACGCACCCTCACTCTGAAATAGCATTGCTTCGTTCCCAGCCGGACCGGATTCGCTCCGACATCTCTTCAAAGGGGATCAGGGAGCTGACCGCGTCATAGCCGGTCACGCTGCAGGCGCCCGAAGCGAGCGCCAGATCAATACATTCCTCGAAAGGGCGTTTTTCCATCATCGCAGCAAGAAAACCTGCGATCGCCGCATCACCGGCGCCGTTTGCCGAAACGACACGATCCGCCTTAAACGCGCGGGCAAATCCCGCCCGGTCGGCAAGCAAGGACGGGTCACACGCCATCATTTTTGCCGTCTCTTCCAATCTTTCCCGCCCGGCCGTCCGGTAGTACATACCGAATTCGCCGCACTTAATCACAACAATGCCCGCGCCCAAAGCAATAAGCTCATCCGCGAGCGGCACAATATCCGCGGATACGGATAAATCCGACGGGATGTGGCTGCCGTCGGCGCATCTTTTAGCCCACGAACAATACCGGTCCGGGTCCAGGAAAATACATGTTTCTTCAAGACTCGGCAAAAAGAAATCTACATGCGGCAATGTTTTGCGAAGGATTTCCCTCCAGTTCGCCTGCGCCGCCGGTGAGTCGGGACTGACCATCGCCATGTCCAGCGAGGTAAGGAGCGGATTCTTTTTCGCTTCGGCGAAAAGCCGGACCAGTTCAGCGCCTCCGTCCTCATACATTCTGCGCATCAGCGGCGGATATCCGAAATGAAACAGGCGAATGCCCGAAAAATCAATACTTTTCAAATCATCCGAACAATAAAGGTCCCCCGCGCCCGGATCGTGCAAGAATATTCGGTCACTTCCCGGCAGTGCTAAAACGACTGTATAGGAAGTACTAGATTCATCGGACCGGATGAACTTACCGGTAATCCCCCGGTCTTCAATCATCCCGATTAAAATATCTCCGAACGCATCCATCCCGGTTCGTGCCGAGAGGATTACATCAGCGCCGTAGTGTGCCATCGCCGCGCCCGTGTTACCGCACGCGCCGCCGACATGAATATCAACGCCTTTCATGACATTGAGTCTTCCCGGCGTAAAAAAATCACGTGTCGATATATGTTCATTTTCGGGGATAACAGGAGTTATATCGAGAACAACATTTCCGGCAATCAGTACTTTTCCGAAACCTTTTCGCGGTCGGGACGGACCGAAAGAAACCGCGAAATTTCTCGGAATACTCATATTAGGTGTCCCTTTCATCGGAGAACGCAAAATGTTTATATTTCGAAAGTAGCAGGATCAAAGGCTCGCATCTTTGAAGTGTCCGACTGATCTGCTGAAATAATCAATACCGGCGTCCCTATGGTGCACTGGTCATAAAAATCCGCCGTTGTTTGTACCCATCCGGATGTCCTTTTGTCCGGTTTGAGATAAGAAACATAGTATCCCTGAAACAGATTTCCTGTTCCTTTAGGATTCATTCTGTCACGGCCTTCGCACTTCGTAACCATCATGTATTTGGCATCTTTAACCGGACGTGTACGTCGCAAATACTCATATACCGTCACCAGAACAATCAATCCGAGCAGCAGTCCGAGTAGAATGTAGCTGATCAGAATCATTGTCGAACTGAGAGTCGAATCAGAGTTCCCGGATCGTGTACTGCCAAGCCATACCATCAGAATGATAACCCAGAGAAGGAAAAGCGCCCAAAATTTTTTCTGTGCTTCGTTTCGCTCCATTTGGATTACTTTATTTACAGTATCTTCGCTTACTTCTTCCCACATTTCCGCCGCCCCTTCCAATTCGGAAAAGCGCCCTGAGACGCCGTCCGGTTAGGACTTCACCCCAACATCCACAGTATTGATAATAACCGAAAAAAGCCTTTTTTTCAATATATCCGAGCTTGTCCGGCTCCCGGAAGAGCCATATAAAAAGCTGTTATTCCGCCACACCGAATATCCGTTACAGACGTATATCCATTTGCTGTAAAGCGGAAAACCCGCCCCTGTTCTCTTCGAGTTGTCCATTTTCGATCAGTTTAGAATCACAGGCAAGTTGAACCCCTTTTCTGATCGCCTTGCTCCCGTATTGAAGCCGTAGCCGGTCGATTACCTGATCAATGGCCGTCTTGTCTTTTTCTCCGAAATCATCGTCAAATAGCGTCAATTGTCTGGGCGCGAGCGAAGAAACCAGTTGAGTACCTCTCACCCCGAGACTTCGCACAGGATTAGTCCATAGATAATTCCGCTTGAAAAGCTCCATCGCCGCAGCCGAAATCTCATCCGCATGATTTGTTGCGACGCTCAGGCTCACTTGCCGCTCGAAAGAGCCAAGGCTGGTGTCACGAATCCAAATTTGCACGGTTCGCGCCGCCAGTCCATGCTTTCTCAGGCGCCCGGCAACCTGATCCGAAAGCGCTACAATCGTCTGCCAGACATCTTGTTCGCTGTTCATGTCTCTTGCGGTCGTAGTGCTGTTCCCGACCGACTTGATTTCTCTTTTAAAAGAAGACAGTGCGACCGGAGATTCCTCCAGACCGTTTGCGGAGAGCCAGAGCCGCGTTCCGTTGATTCCGAGGTAATCGTGAATATAATCCGGGGACATCGCCGCAAGTGCACCGATCGTCTTTATATTGATTTTCTCAAGCTTACCTCGGGTGGATCTGCCAACAAAAAGCAAGTCACCCACCGGAAGCGGCCATACAATGCTTCTGAAATTCTCCTCCGAAATATAGGTAGTCGCATCCGGCTTCTTATAGTCCGAACCCAGTTTTGCAAAAACCTTGTTAAAACTTACACCAATCGAGCATGTGAGCCCCAATTCTTTATTAACGCGTCCTCTGATTTCGTCGGCAACACAAACGGGGTCTCCTGCGCCGGCAATATCGGTCAGGTCCAGCCAGCATTCGTCCAGTCCGTAAGGTTCAACCCTGTCGGTATACTGGCAATACATTTCGAACAGCTTCGCCGAGTAATAGTTATACTGCTCGTAGTGTCCCGGTATAACAACAAGCTTCGGGCATTTCTGCTTTGCCTGCCAAATCGTCTCCGCCGTCTTCACGCCACACGCAGCGGCAAGCGGATTCTTGGCAAGGATAATGCCATGCCGCTTCTCCGCATCTCCGCCCACGGCCATCGGGACTTTCCTGAGTTCCGGTTGATTAATCATCTCAACCGATGCGAAAAAACAATTTTGATCGATATGCAGTATCTTTCGATTCATACGTCCACTTCTCAGATAAATTTACCAAGGTTTGCTCGAGCATAATTATGTTGAGGCCTCATTTAGCAGCTGCTCCATAAAGGAACGTTTGTTCTTTATGAATATATCATGTTCACTGATTGTTTGCAAGAATTGTCAATTTGTGCATTGTCAAATGTTGTTGTAGTCTTTAATTCTTTGACAAGTTGGTATATAATTTAGAAAAAGAACTTATGCATATAAATTTGAGGCGCATATACAATCTAATATGCGTCTTAGGCCAAAAGGTGGTGGCAGTATGGCAAAACAACGTTTATTACTAGTCGATGACGATACAGATATTCTTGAGGTTAATAAGGCCTATCTCGAAAACGAAGGCTACGATGTGGGCGTCGCAACGACGATGACGCAAACGCTTGAGAAGGTCGCGACCAATGTATTTGACTGCATTGTTCTGGACATCATGTTGCCGGACGGAAGCGCTTATGACCTTCCATCCAAGCTGCGTGTCTACACAAAGGCGCCGATTATTTTCCTTTCCGCACGCGATCAACTGGAGGACAAGATTACCGGCTTCAAGGTTGGCGGGGATGATTATATGACCAAGCCCTACAGCCTGCAGGAGTTGTCCGCACGTATTTCCGCGCATATCCGCAGAAATATGACAGCAGACGGTTTCCTGATGGAGTTCCCTCCGCTTTCCATCAATATTAAGTCCCGCGAGGTCATCCTGAACGGCAAACAAGTTCACTTGACCAACCGTGAGTTTGATATCCTTCGCCTTTTGGCCGAGACTCCCAACGTGATTGTCCCCTTTTCCAGAATCTATTCAGTGGTATGGGGTGACGACGGGATGTGCGATAACCATTTGGTCATGGTCAATATCAGTTACTTAAGAAAGAAGATGGAGAAAGCCGCTCCGGATGTTCTTTTTGTCAAGACCGAGTGGGGTAGCGGATATTCATTCGCATATCCGCCGATAAGGAATACGCTTCGTCCGGAATAGAAAGTTCGATCCCCGGCCGTAAAAGCAATGACGACAAATACGCCCCTTTATGTTAAGGACAAAAGAATCGTCCTGAAGATGTTCGTGCGTACGGTCATCTTTCTGGTGGTATTACTTGCCGTGTACGTTATCGTCTTTTTGGCGAATCAACGTCACGGCAATTCTTTGGTTCTCGATAAATCCGGCGCAGTTGATTTGAGCGGATGGGCTTTTTCCGAAAAAGGCAGAAACTATCTTGATTACGGTTGGCAGTTCTATCCGAATCAACTTCTGTCTCCGGCGGACTTTTCTGATCCGGCCTTGACGGATGCATCTATGCCGGAATATGATTCCAGTACAATTCCCCACTACTCTGAGGTTTCTATTTCGACAAATGGTTGGGTTGATTTGGGTTGGTCCTCAAAGGCAAACAGAGAAAATATCGAATCGATGAACCAATCCGGCTTCGGAACCTACCGTTTGATCGTCCGCGTGATGCCCCACGCCGGTGCATTGGCTTTTGATTTTCCGGAAATCAATCAGGCAGCTAAGATCTATTTAAACGGCGAACTTTATAAGGAAATCGGCAATATATCCGAATCAAAGGATGATTATGAGTATGCGGAAGCCTATTCAACGATTCAAATTCCTCCCGACGATACCGGTATCGTTGAAATTGTAGTTGCCTGCTCCAACTTTTCGACACCGTTCGGCGGCGTTACCATAGCCCCTGCAATCGGTACGCCCGATCAGATCAGCAATATTCGCACTGCCTCAAAAGTTTGGCTCAGCAGTGTACTCACACTGTTTTTTCTGATTGCAATAACCGGATTTTATGTCTCCTTTACTTTCCAAGACAAGAAGAAATATTATTATTTCATTCTGATTATCTCAATATCGATCAGCTATGAGTTCTGTGACAAAATCTTCATACCGCTTCCGCTCTACTGGAATAAGTTATTGCAGGCGACATTTTTTCTGTTGATGTCCTTGGTCGCGGCACTCTACTTTTCTTCCATCTATCCCAAAACGGAAGGCGACTTGTTCAGCCGGATCAAGAACTGGGATATCTTGATTTTCTTCGCCGCAATCTGTACGTTCCTCACGATATATTGGTTGAATCCCGGCCTGTTGTCGTATAAATCCACTATTGTCGCCAACACGCTGTTTGCAGCCTTCATTAACCTGTACAATTTCTTCAGGGTCTTATATATGACCCCGCGGCATCCGGAGGAAGGTACTTTTCACTTAATTTCCGCAGCGATGGGCAGCATCATTTTTTCGACCATGTTGATCCGCTCCCCGCAAATCTATTTTATCCCCCTTCACTCCGTCGGGATTGTCATCTTGATCTTTGGTACGGCACTATACTTCACGATCCGTTATGTCAGAAACTACAACCAGATCTCACGTTTTACGCAGGAATTGGAGAGGGCCGTACAGGAAAAGACGCGAAGTATCGCGAGGGTTAACGCCGAGCTTGTGAATGCCAATCAAATGCTGATCAAGAACGAAGAAGCCCGTAAAAAAATGATGTCAAATGTTTCACATGATTTACGAACTCCGATTACGGCGATCCGGGGTTATATTGAATTGATCATGAATTTGAAGGGCAAAGCAACCAAGCAGAATCTTGAAGCCTACCTCAACAACATGCACATCAGAAGCGTTCAGATGGAGCAACTGATTGACGATCTGGTTCAGTTGACACGACTCGAATCCGATAATGCCGATATGATGTCCCAGCCAGTAAGTCTTCGGGATATGATCTTAAATCTTTACGATCTTTACGTCATGGAATGCGAAGGAACCAATAAGAAAATCACACTGGATCTCCCGGATAACGATGCGCTCACGATCATGGGAGACCCGAACCGACTACTTCGTGTGTTAGAAAACATCATTGTTAATGCGTTACGTTATACCGATGAGAATGCCGAAATTGATATCCGCGTCTTCCGTGAAGCCGCGCTTCTGGGCGGCGAGTCTATTCACGTCATTATCCGCGATAACGGAATCGGCATTCCTCCGGCAGAGTTGCCGTACATTTTCGATCGCTTTTATCGAGCCACTAATGCGTCGATTCACAAGAACGGCTCCGGGCTGGGATTATCTATCGTAAAGAGTATTGTTGAGAAACACAAGGGCAAGATCTGGGCGGAGAGTCGTGAAAAGATGGGTTCCCGTTTTCACATCCTCTTTCCCGGCGTAAGCATTCGTGATATTGAGCGGGCCAAAGCGGCTCAAGAAGATAAAGAGATTGAAAAACCATAATTATCGGAAGGCAATTCCCACGTCAAAAAAGCACCGCCGCATACATCCCAAATGCATGCGGCGGTTAATTCTATACGAAAGAAATCAGTTAGAATCAGCCCTTTTTCTCCAGTTCAATAAAAAAAAGATTCAACTCATCCAATAACTTGTCGCAGTCCAGAGAGTGCACTGCACAAGCCTCTTCAATTGTCTCCCCGCTGGCCATCGCGCATCCCAGGCAATGTAATCCGCTCTGCAAAAAAATCGGAATCGTCCCTTGATTCATATTCAGCACGTCACCGATAATCATATCCTTTGTAATCGTCATATTTATGTCCTCCTTTTTAGTGTATTCACTCCTTACATTATCACGCGCAAATCATTATCACAAGACTTTCACGGCATTAGCCGCCTTGAAGATGATTTGGGCGGGAATGAGTATCAGAAAGCACAAAAAATAATCCATTTTCTTTAACAAAAAGGGCATTTGCCCCTATGCAAAAGAAAGGGTATGAAGTAAAATGTTCATAACGTGTTAAGCAGTTCAACGTGAAAACACGCACATTTATTCTTGCTCTTGAGAGCATAATTACACAATCGGCTTGACATATGACATCAGAATGTATGATAATAGCCGATGTGAATATCGCCTGAAGGAGGCTCAGTGACTATGAACAAGACAGACCTAATCGATGCAATTGCACAGTCAACAGACCTTACCAAGAAAGAATCCGAAGCAGCAATCAACGCAACACTCGACGCGATTGTTGATGCATTGGCCAAGGATGAGAAAGTAGTACTGGTTGGATTCGGCACCTTCGAGACAAAGAAGCGTGCAGCCCGTAAAGGACGCAACCCCAGCACCGGAAAGCCGATGGACATACCTGCTTCCAAAGCTCCTGTTTTTAAGGCTGGCAAGGGCATGAAGGACAAGGTCAATAAGTAATCCAACTGTTGGATTTACAGATCTTTCAAGAAGCTTCGGATTATCCGGAGCTTCTTTTTATTAGTATTGAGGGATAATCGTTACGGCTTCCGTTACAAAGAAAATTGAGCCGCATAGGGCAGACAGTCATGTTGGTCAACCAGGCCTGCTGATACTTCGTCACAGAGTTTATGCAGGATATATACATTCCGTCTGCCTTCGTTAAAAACGCTCATTTTTCGAAAAGCATAACGCAGATTCCTCTCCACCTGAGATACGGAAATTCCGAACTCCTTGCCCGCCATCGGGTATAAACGCTTCGACACGGCAGTCATCAGAGAAGGGTCCCGAACACTCTGGACCAGCATATATCTTGCGATTCTGGCGCCAAGTAATATCCGGTCGAGTTGATGTCGTTCAAGGACAGCCTCAACAATCTTAAGAACATCTGCGTTGGATATGGAAGAGTGATCAAGTCCCTCGAGCGCTTGTCCGGTAATTCTTCGAACCATCGTAGAGACGCCTGTTCTGGCATCTACCAAATAATGAAGCCTGCCCGCCGTGTCGGATATTCCGACCATACCCCGCTTCTTCATCACAGAATTAATATTATCGAGAATCATGCGGTCACTGCAAACTACATAAAAACCCACTTCCTTACCCGGATTGACATTGTAACCGAAAGAAGTCCTGTCCGTAGTTGCGGTAATCATATTCATTCTTCTCTTCCCTCCTGTCATTTCGTCGCAAAATCTATTTTGTCACCCGACAGCGAGAGAATCAACATGATATAATCCAAACTTTTTATAAAAATAGCTCCTCTTGCGGGGAGCTTGAATGAAGCAGGCGAAAAAAACGATTCAGTCCTCCGGCACGCGCTTCATATCAAGTACAAAACCGGAATACCGGGCATATGAAATTTCCAGATAATCGCCCTCAAGCGGTTTGCTTGTTGAGCTCAGCGGGTTATAGAAGTAATTTTTCCCGTCAATGCGCATCGTATTATTAAAAAAACCAATGCTCTCCACTTCTCCGCTTACCGTTTGATAATCTTCTTTAATAACATACACAGAGTCCAACAGTCGCGGAATCGTAAATTTGATTGATTGCGCAAGCAAAATAACGGTCAACACGAAAGGAAGCAAATAGGATAGTCCCCTCTTGTTCTTTCTTTCATGGTTAATTCTCAGAGTACGAAGGAAAGCCAACATCAGAGCCAATGAAACGGCTCCGTGCAGCATCAGATTGATAAAAAAATAAACCACTCTTGTTCCGCCCTTCAAACGTACTGTTCAATGCCATTATCGACTTTGTGCGGTCTTACTGTCAATGGACTTGTTGCGCTTCGTTTCAAGGCTTGCCGCGCGCGCAGACAAAACGACGGTACAATTATATAGTCCATCGATATATCCGTCTCTTCTGTGGGAATATATTCGAGACATTGAAAGTCATGGCCGATCCCGACGAGTATCGGTCTCTTTTCTTCCGGAATGCGGGCAAGATATTGATCGAACATACCCTTTCCTCTTCCGAGCCTGCTGCCTGTGCGATCAAACGCCATTCCCGGAACTAACATAATATCAATATCCGCCGGCTGAATGGGTTCTGCCGAAGGCCCCGGCTCCGGGATCCCCAGTAAACCGGGAATGAACTTCCCGTCGGAAGGTGCTGAAAAAAAGCGGATCGCTCCGCTTCTCACCGCGGGAAAACAAAAACGAATGCCCTTACTTCTGAGAACGTCCAGCATCCCGGAGAAATCAGGTTCATTTTTGTCGGAAACATAAAGGCCGAGCATTGAGTCTTTGCTGACCGTAATGCCTTCAACGCTGCCGGACAGGATTCTGTCGAGGATTCTCGTACCGGCCTCAACGGCGTCCTTATGGGTTAATTTTGCGCGTTCGGATCGCATCTTATCGCGAATCGCCCGCTTCTGCATCTGTACTAATTCGATCTCTGTCATGATTCCCCGCTGTTCCCGGCAAGCATTGTCAGAAAAGTCTCTTCGTCCAGAACCGTAACACCCAATTCGGTTGCTTTGGTGAGCTTGCTTCCGGCTGACTCTCCCGCAAGGACGAAATCCGTCTTTGCCGATACGGAAGACGAGACTTTCCCGCCGTTTTCGAGTACCAGTTCGGTCGCCCGGTCTCTGGTCATTGTGGGAAGTGTTCCGGTCAGCACAAATGTCCTGCCCGTAAACGGACCGTTTTTTTGTCCGGTTGCCTTTTTGTGATCAAGACGTACTCCGTGACTCTCAAGTGCATCCAGTAGTCGCGCGGTTTGCGGGAGTTGAAAAAAATCCACTACCGAGCGAGCCGTAACCATCCCGAAATCCGGAAGTGACGCCAACGTATCGACATCAGCAGATGCGATTTCACGAATGCTCGAGAAACGCTCCGTCAGTGTTCTTGCGGCAACCACGCCCACGTTGCGGATACCCAGGGCAACCAGTATCCGGTCCATTGTACAGTTCTTGGCTTTACCCACGGCAGCCAACAGATTTTTCACGGATGCGTCGCCCATGCGATCCAGCTTCACGAGGTCCTGCGCTTTCAGCTCCAACGCGAAAATGTCCGCGACACTGCTGATTAAATTGCTTTTAAGCAGCAGGTCAATGATGGAAGGTCCTAATCCATCTATGGCAAATGCATCTTTGGAAACAAAGTGAATCATATTCTTATAAAGTTGCGCAGGGCAGTCGGGTCCGGTACAGCGGCTTGCCGCCTCTCCGTCTTCGCGAAGCACCGGCGCTCCGCAGACAGGGCATAACGCAGGCATCACAAATTCAGGGCCGCGCTCGCGATGGGCCACGGTTATAACAGAAACCACCTCTGGGATCACGTCTCCGGCCTTACGAATAATGACTTCGTCACCTTCGCGGATATCTTTTTCGCGAATATAGTCCTCGTTATTCAGCGTAGCGCGGGAAACGGTGCTGCCGGCAATTCTGACGGGCTTCAAGACAGCAACCGGTGTCAACTTGCCTGTGCGGCCGACAGACACCTCTATGCGCTCCAGGAAGGTTTGTTTCTCTTCCGGCGGATACTTGTACGCTATCGCCCACCGGGGCGATTTGCTGGTCACGCCGAGCCGGTCGCGAAAAGAAAGCAAATTGACCTTGACCACGGCACCGTCAATGCCGTAAGGGAGAGTGCCGCGGCTCTGACCAATCTGATCAATCGCTTCCCATACCTCAGAGGCCGTTCTTGCGACTTTGTAGCCGGGACTCGCCATGAACCCCATTTCGTTAAGGAAACGAAGTGACTGCGCGTGTGTTTCAAATTCCTTGCCCGATATTTCCTGAATATTGAAAACGAAAACTTCGAGATCCCGCTGTGCCGTTATGGACGGATCCAGTTGCCGGAGAGAACCGGCGGCGGCATTCCTCGGATTGGAAAAAATCTTCTCCCCCCGGATTTGGGCATAATCATTCAGTTTGAGGAACGAATCATTGGACATGTAGACCTCGCCGCGCACCTCTAAATAGCGCACGGAAGAATCAATTAACTTCGGCAGGCTTGCTACCGACATGATGTTCGGAGTAATGTCTTCACCGATCCGGCCGTCGCCGCGGGTGGATGCCCGCACGAGCCGTCCGCTCTCATATTCGATGGAAACCGAGAGTCCGTCGATTTTCTGCTCGACCACGAAATCAACCGCGGTTCCGTCCTCGTCCGCAACACGAAAAACGCGCTGGCAGAAATCTTCGATTTCTTCTCTCGAAAAGGCATTCGACAGGCTTTGCATCACGTTCTTGTGCTCAATCTTGGCAAATCGATCGGATGCTCTGCCGCCGACTTTCTTTGCGGGAGAATCCGGATCGGCAAGCAGCGGGTAATCCTTTTCAAGAGCGAGCAGTTCGTTCATCAGCGCATCATATTCAAAGTCGGATATAACCGGTGCGTCCTGCTCATAATATAAGCGGTTGTGTTCGGCAATCCGTTCGCGTAATTCGGCGATCCGTTCCCAAGGTTCCATCGTGATCTCCTATCGTGAAAAAGAAAGCAATTATCCCTTTGCGCGTCCTTTTGAAAAGAAAATGACCGGCAGAAGCGTTATTGTAAAAAGAAAAACGCCCCAGATCAACACTGGTAACCCACCAAGATTACCGATTCGATTCGACAGTACAGAATCCGAAACGGTAATAAACGGAGAAAGCAGTGTCCCTGAAATCTTAAGCGCACTGAATAGCGGCGTCATAACCAACTCATAGAAAAGCAAAACCGGAATGGAATAAAAATATGCATCGCCGAGCCAGAGACTTGCTCCTTCTGCACGCATCATCATAAACAATAGTGCCGCCGCAAGTCCGAGGGCAACCGAAAACGACAGAGAATTAAAAGAACGGCTGATAATACAAGTGTACAAATAATACAAAACACTCAGGATAGCGCCGATTCCGGCCATATATTCCGCAGATTTCTTCGAGCTCAACAGCAGAAAAATAACGGCAACAACAGCAAGCGCCAAGGTAACGAGGAATGCAGATAAGACCGGTGGGATATGGGCGGAACGACAAAGCATCAGAAACACGCTCCGAAACGCATAAGCGAGGTATCGGAACGGTCCGGTGATCACAGTTCCCCATAACACAAAAAGCAAAATCGAAACAATCAGTCCGCGTGATCCGCTATTCAAGGAATACCTCCCGGCTTATTTGCCTTCCGCCTCGTACGGATCATATTCAGCCAAAAGTTCCTTAAGTACGGCGACTTCTTCGCCGGTGAGAGTCAGCCCTTTGCCCGCCTTCACATGTTCCGGGGCCCAGTCCCTGATATCCAGTTTCGGTGTTCCGCCGTTCCAGCGGACGATATTTACTTCACGGTTCCATCCGGATTTGCTGGTTGACAGCACTCCGATTTCCTTAAGGATTTCCGATGTGATTTCTGACTTGACCATAATATTCCTCCATATCCCGAGTGTTCTTTCGAGTTCAAGTATTTGACACAGATTTCAAAATACCTCATGATTATAGCATATTAGGCGGTCCAGTAAATTGCTTATATCTAAAAAGAAGGGCGGTCGTTCATGCCTTTTTACGTAATCGTTCTGATCCTTACAGCTGTAACGGTTTTTCTTTTGGGTATAGCTCTTCTTGTTCGCGCACTCATCGAGCCCGGACTTCTGGAAGCGGATCGCGAACGTATCCCGCTTAGCGGAGAAACGGAGGGCAAAAATGATGTGCCCCTGCTTCGCGTCGCTTTTTTTTCGGATATTCACGGTATGGGCTGTAAGGTATCGATCAAAAAAATAACCGACGCCATCTTTTCGCAACCCTGTGATGCAATTCTTTTCGGCGGAGACATCACCAATTCCCGGACCAGTGCAACAGAAGGACTCGCCATTCTTCGTGCGATCTCGGATCTTTCAGTCAAACAGTCTGTGCCCTGCTATGCCGTGAGGGGAAATCATGACCGGTTTGTTACTGCGGCTGATTTTGCGATGTCCGGATTTCACATGCTTGAAAACGAGGCTGTCACAATCAGCGGCTGTTCCGGCAAGAAATTCGTACTCATCGGAATCGACGACTCCGGAAAGAAAAAGCGCGTCTGGCCGGAACTTCCGGGGCCGCTTCCTGCAGAGATTCCTCCGGAGCGGAGAATCGTACTGGTCCACAATCCGGACTATATCTTTACGGCGGGCGAGCGCCCCTTATATCGAATTCAGTTATCCGGCCACCTGCACGGCGGCCAGATTTTTCTTCCTTTTCATTTGGAGTTTCGGCTTCTCCGTGACGATCGGCTTCCGCGCGAAGGAATTGTCAAAGGCTTGTTTTCCAAAAACGGCATTTCCGGATATATCTCAAGAGGCTTGGGATGTGTGATTATTCCGCTACGACTCTTTTCAAAACCGCAGATTACACACATTGATATCGGTTAAAAGGCGGAGAATGCACCGGTAAAATAGTAATCTGTCGATGGCTTCGGCAATTTTCCCTTATATGATCGGAAACTACGTTTCTCTTCTCAACACTAATACCCAGCCAAAAACGCCTTCGTCCGGGCTTCTTTCGGATTATTGATCAGTTCTGCCGCCGGACCTTGCTCAATAATGGACCCTTCGTCCATGAAGATAACCCGATCGGCCACTTCCCGCGCAAAGCTCATCTCGTGCGTGACAATGACCATCGTCATCTTTTCTTCAGCCAGGGCGCGTATGACCTTGAGAATCTCACCGGTCAATTCGGGATCGAGCGCACTCGTCGGCTCGTCAAAAAAAAGAATCTCCGGATTGGCGGCGAGCGCGCGGGCGATGCTGACGCGTTGTTGCTGCCCGCCCGAAAGACGGCAAGGGTATTCGTCGGCTTTATCGGACAAACCCATCTTGGAAAGGAGTTGATCAGCAATTTGATCGGCTTGATGACGAGGCATTTTTCGCACGTGAATCAGCGACTCCGTGATATTGCGACGGGCACTGAAATGCGGAAACAAGTGAAAATTCTGGAAGACCAGTCCGAACATGCTTCGAATTTCCGTAAGGTCCTTCTTGTCGGCGAAAACCACTTTCCCGTCCGTCTCGGAGACCAAGGCGCGATCGCAAATTTTAATGGTGCCGGCATCCACGTTTTCGAGCGTTGTCGCGCACCGAAGGAGCGTCGATTTCCCGCTTCCGGAAGGTCCGATGACAGCTAAAACCTCGCCGCGCTTCACTTCCAACGATATATTTTTCAGCACTTCGAAATTGCCGAAGGATTTGCGGATGTTTTTTATCTCAAGTACATTCATGCGGACAACTCCTTTACGAGTAGTAATTGAGTCTCTTCTCCAGCCGATTCATGCCGATTTCAATGACCCCGTTCATCAGATAATACAATAAGCCGGCAACGACAAACGGAACCACCGAGACCTGAGCCGAGGCCAAGGCCTTCGCTGCAATAAACATTTCGCTGACCGCCAAGATTTGCGCGAGTGACGTGTCCTTAACCAGTGTTATCACTTCATTAGTTACCGACGGCAGGACGCGCTTAATGACCTGAGGCAAAATAATACGAAAAAAAGTCTGCGAACTTGAGAATCCGAGTACTTGCGCTGCCTCGTATTGACCCTGGGACATCGACTGAATCCCTCCGCGGAAAATTTCCGCAAAATATGCCGCATAGTTGATCGAAAACCCGATAATGGTCGCGACATAACGATAATCCAGATTACCGATCGACAAATCCCGAAGAGGAATCTTAAAAATGTACCACGGGCCGAAATATACGATAAGAAGTTGGAGCATCAGCGGTGTACCGCGCATCACAGAAATATAGAATCGCGTCGCGCCCGAAAGTAATCGATTGCGCGACATGCGCCCCTTGGCAACCAGAAGTCCGAGCGGCAAAGAAAACAGCAGGGTCAGGAAAAAGATCACGAGCGTAAAGGTCATCCCCGACAACAGTTGCGTAATTGTTGACCTCAGGTCTTCCATCTGACTAATCTCCCCTGTCACTTGTGAAAAACGGCGCGGTCTCTTTTATAAAACCGCGCCATCGTTATCCCGGACTCGCGAACGGCCTGCACGTCAGATAAACGAGTGCGATGTCGCCGAGAGCGCTTACATTCTCATTATTTACCGATCGTCGTAATATCTTCTCCGAACCACTCATTGGAAATCTTCGCAAGCGTACCGTCAGCGGCCATCTCTTCCAACGCCTTTTGAACCTTATCGCGAAGCTCAGTATTTCCCAGAAGGAATCCAACCCCATACTCTTCACTGGCAACGGCTTCGTCCAAAATCGCAAAGTTGCCTCCGGCGGCATCATACTCATAATAGGCAACGATCTCGTCCATAACGACGGCATCCACGGCGCCGGCTTCCAGCTCCATGATTGCATTCAAGTAGCTGTCCACCTGAACTACCTTTTCAAAAGTATCCGTCAATGCCGCGTTATCGTTCAGTGATGCCAACCCGGAAGAGTCTTTCTGGACACAGACGATCTTGCCGGTCAAATCCGAATGCTTCGTGATCCCGGAATCCGCGTTCACGAGAACGATCTGATCATTATTCATATAGGCTTCGGTCCAGGTATACTTATCTTCGCGACCGTTAATCGTAAAACCGTTCCAGACACAATCAATATTCTTGGAAGCAAGTTCCTGGTCCTTTGAATCCCAGGCGATTGGTTGCGCGACAAACTTCATGTCCAGGCGCTTAGCGACTTCTTTGGCCAGATCCAGATCGAATCCGACGTACTTGCCGGCATCATCCACAAAACCCATCGGAGGAAACTCCTTGTCAAAACCAACCACAAACTCTTCCTTCTTCGCTTTTCCGCAAGCTGCCAAAGACGTTGTCAATAAAACCACTGTAAGTAATGCAGCAATAATTCTCTTCATAAAAACTCCTCAGATTGTTATTTATTCATGGAACTCACAAATGAGCACACATCGCTTTATTATAGTCGCGTCCGCGCGGCAAAGTAAAGGATTAGGTATCCAAAGATCGCGTCGATTTGCTCTTCGTTATCAAAAAATGAAATCCCGGCGTGCCTCCGCCGCCCCTACATCTGAAGCGACTTGATTTTCCAGATTTCTCCGGCATATTCGGCGATGGTGCGATCGGAGGAGAAGCGGCCGGAGCGGCAGATGTTGATCCAGCACTTTTTCGCCCAGGCGCGGCGATCGAGGTAATCCGTGTAGACGGTGTCGCGCACTTTTCGGTAGTCGGAAAAATCGCCGAGCACATAGAACACGTCGCCCGGTTGCCAGTTGGAGCCGATCAGAAGGGAGTCATAAATATCACGGAACATGCCTGTTCCCTTATCGTCGAAGGTGCCGTCGATCAGGCGATCGAGGGCTTTTTTGAGGCCGGGGACGTTCTCGTACTGCCACTTGGGATTATAGTAGCCGCGGGTCGCTTCCATGTTCTCGACCCGGCAACCGAAAATGTAGATGTTATCGCAGGAGACTTCCTGGGCGATTTCGACGTTCGCGCCGTCCCATGTGCCGAGGGTCACCGCGCCGTTCATCATGAACTTCATGTTGCCCGTGCCGGACGCTTCGAGGCCGGCGGTGGAAATCTGTTCGGACACGTCCGCGGCGGGGAACATTTTCTCGGCATTGCTGACATTGTAGTTTTCGACAAAATGCACACGGATTCGATCGCGAACGGCCGGATCGCTGTCGATGAGCTTTGCGATTTCGTTGATGAACTTGATGATTCCCTTGGCGCGGAAGTAGCCCGGTGCCGCTTTTGCCCCGAAAAACACCGTAACCGGCGGGATCGGAAGTGACGGGTCTTCTTTAATCCGGTCGTAGAGATTGAGCACATAGAGGGCGTTCATCAGCTGGCGCTTGTACTCATGGAGACGCTTGATCTGGACGTCGAAGATCGAATCCGGGTCCACGGTAATGCCGTTTTTGCGGTAAATGTGGGCGGCAAGTTCTTCTTTACAGGAATGCTTGATCTCCAGAAAGCGATCCATGACTTGATCATCGTCCGCATATTTCTCGAGCTCGGCAAGACGCTCGAGATGGGTTACCCAGGAGTCGTCGCCGAGCAATTCCGTGATGAGTTCCGAAAGCTTCGGGTTACACATACGGAGCCATCTGCGCGGGGTGACGCCGTTGGTCTTATTGGAGAATTTTTCCGGATAGATGGCGTACCACTCCCGGAGAGTGTCTCTTTTCAGAATCTCGGTGTGAAGCGCCGCCACACCGTTCACGGACCGTGATCCGTAGATCGCCAGCCAGGCCATCTGGACCTTGCCGTCGCCGAGCGGCGCGATGCTGTCGATCACATTCGACTTGATCCCTTTTTCGATCATTTCGGAGCGGAACTGCGCGTTGATTTTCTCGATAATTTCATATATTCTCGGGAAAAGGAACTGGAAAATAGTGATATCCCATTTTTCGAGCGCCTCACCCATGACGGTATGATTCGTATACGCAAAGGTCTCGCGGACAATCTTCCATGCCGCATCCCACGCCATGCCGTGCTCGTCGATAAGGATGCGCATCAGTTCCGGAATGCCGATGACCGGATGCGTGTCATTGAGCTGAACGGAATTATACCTGGCAAAATCGGACAGATCCTCGCCGCGAACGGACATATAGCGTCGCACAATGTCCTGAAGAGATGCCGATACGAAAAAGTACTGCTGCCGAACGCGCAAAACCTTGCCGTCGTATGAAGTATCGTTGGGATAAAGCACACGCCAGATATCGTTGACCCGGTTGCGCTCGATGACGGCGTCGTCAAAACGCTGCGAGTTAAACAGATTGAAGTCAAACTCCTGGGCAGGCTCGGATCTCCACAGACGCAAGCGGTTCACATTCCCGGTTCCGTAACCGGTAATCGGCATATCGCAAGGAATCGCCCATACATCAATATCGTTGAAGTGAACCTTCACCTTCTCCTCGACACGCGGGACGACAAAAGGATACGAATGCTCCATCCAACTGTCCGGATGCTCCTTCTGAAAACCGTCCTCAAAGGTCTGCCGGAAAAGCCCGAAGCGATAAAGAATACCGTAGCCGGTCACCGGCAGGTTCAGCGTCGCGCATGAATCCAGAAAACAGGCTGCCAGTCGTCCCAGCCCCCCGTTACCGAGCGCCGGGTCCGTCTCCTCCTCTAAAAGCTCATTGATATCCACGCCGAAACCAGCCACCGCCTCTTTCGCCGTCTCATAGAGCCCCAAATTCACCAAATTATTAAGAAGCGATCTGCCTTCCAGAAATTCTGCCGAAAAATAATGCGCCTGCCGCACCGTGTCATAGGTGTCGCGCGTTTTCTCCCAATTGTCCGCCAAAATCCCGACTACACTGCGTGACAGTGCCTGCCAGTAATCCCGCAGGGTTCCCCGGTCGGCGGCTTTTCCCGCCTCGGACCGAAGATTCTCGGCAATTCTCTCGCGCAGTTCCTCAGATGAAAGTAATGTTCCCATATTTATCAAAACGGAAGCGCAAATGCCCCCGTATCCTCCCAACGGATATCATTTTATACGTAACTGATTGTAACAGTCCGCCCGCATGGCGGTCAAATCAGTATTTTATTAGTAATTGATCTTTTTTATGGGCTGCGAAGCTGAAACACGGCAGATCAAGAGCAGGGTCGGCAGGTTATTGATCACCCCGTATTTGTTATCCGGCGATAAAATGTCAGCCCGGTGACTCCGATTTAATCTTTTCTCTAACATTGGGAGTTAGGTATGTGAGGGAGGAACTATGGGTTGCCAAAAAATAAGGAGAAGAATTAACGCAACGACATAATGCAACAGAAGGAAAATAGCAAACACCATCATCATCACCCGGGATTTGCGGGTGTAGAAAAGTAAAAATATCAATATGATTACGTACATGATAAATGCGGACGGAGATGCGATAACCCAGTAAATGATGGGAATCAGATACGATAGTGCGGAGAAGAAAAATAAATTCAGCGAAACTTTTTCTCTTTTAAAAAATACAAATCCACCGACCAAAAGAATTATGCCTGCATACGGTAAACGGAAAATCCACATAATAATTATATCAAGCATATTCCGGTCCTTTCCGCTCTTTTCTGTTGCAAATTGACCTTTCTCTTACGCTACGGGTGAATAATCGGGCTGATAGTTCTCGCCGTCGTCAGTCAACCGAGTCGACTTCCCGCCGTCAGTATCGACAGTAAATATTTGAAAAGAGTCTCCCTTTTTTGAGACGTATACGATGTGATCTCCGTTCGGCGACAAAGCAACCCGTTGTTCTCCGTCTACCTCCTCTTCAACATCCGCAATGATCTTTTCACCGTTTCCGTCCACCGTCATGGAGGCAATCGAATACTCCCCCCGTGTGTAGGTACCCTGTGCAAAGAAAAAGGTTTCTCCGTCGGATGAGAAGAACGGCGTGAAATACGCGAATTTTTTGATCCTGTCCGGATCAGAGATTAGAAGAGGATCACCTCCATCGGTCGGAATAACATAGACGCCACTCTCTTTGTAAATTACTGTAGCGTCCTGTCTACACTGGAAAATGATGTAATCCCCTTCCGGCGAGTAGTCAAAAAAGCCTAAAAATCCGCTTTTTACCTCCTCGCCCGTATCATAATCAGTATAAGTAGTATCCAACTCCGCGACTAATTTCTTTTGGGAACTTCCGTTGCTGTTGATTTCAAAAAGGTCCCAGTTCTGCATCTGATCCATTTTCTCGAGGAATGCAATCCGGGTACCGTCCTTGGAAAGGGCGAATCGAATCGCTACCTCCGCCTCGACCAAACATTTTTTTCCGGTTCCGTCTATTTCAATTTGATATATACCGTCATCGGTTGCGTAGTATATCTCTTTGCCGCTCGTCGAAAAAACAGGATTAGTGCCTTTGATCTTGAGGTCTTTACGCTTTTTACCGTTAATATTCATGATGCTGAGCGGACTAACGCCATACTGATCATAATCGGTGGCAAAAAGGATCTTCTGCCCGTCTGGCGAAATGATCGGACAGGCCTCATCCACATTCTTGGTAAAAGTCAGACGCGTCTGATCCGACCCATCCGTGTTCATAATATAAATCTCGGGATTCCCGTCCCGGGTCGAAATAAAAACGATTTTGCCGGCAGCACTGATTTTTTTAGAACACCCCGCCAAAGAAGCTGAACAAATCACAATAAAAAGAACAACACATAATACTCTTCCGACTTGCCGCGACATCAGCACGCCCTCCCCAATTATGTAAAATGGCATGTAATCCAATATATCTGATGCTATCCGTGTATAACGATTTTTATTATATCATGTTCCTGTTTGGCTAACATCAGCGTTTCAGCCGGTCAAGGGGATTTCAACGCAAACCGATACACAACGTTCATTGGTATTTTATAACTAATTTATAGTACAATTCCGGTAATGAGTGCGCGAAAAAGTGTCGCCGAAAGGATGAATTCGATGGTAAAAAGAGCTTTAGCCCTGCTGATTATTTTCTCGCTTCTTCTGACTCTTCCTCTGTCCGGCTGTTTCAGGACTAAATCGCGAATCATTTCCGCGGGAATCTTTTTCAAATGTCCGAATTTGGAGACTCGAATCCGCAGCATCCTGAAAATATCTTCCGGTGTGATCGAAAAGAAGGACGTGATAGACGTCACTTCTCTTGATCTGAGCGAGGCCTCGATTACCGATCTCTCCGGACTTGAATATTTTGAGAGTCTGGAGATCCTGGACTTGACGGATAACGAGGTCAAGGATATCTCTTCTCTGTCCGGCCTAAAGAATCTGGTGAGTCTGAAGCTGGACAAAAACTCCGTCGAAGATATATCGCCGCTTTCAGAACTCACGAACTTGAAAGGACTCTACCTATTCGGAAATCCGATTCTGGATATTTCGCCGCTTGAAAAACTCATCAATCTGGAGGAATTGATCTTGCCCTCTATTCCGAACCTGGACATTTCACCGCTCGCGAATCTCTCCCGCCTTACTTCTCTTCTCGCAATAGATTGTGGGATCAGTGATCTGTCACCGCTTACAGAACTCAGAAGTCTTGAAAGCCTCAGCCTTTTTAATAACGATATCAGCGATATATCGCCGCTTACGAATATGACGGGTTTATGGTACTTGGATCTGTCGGAAAAGGAACTTGAGGATATTTCGCCTTTGGCGAACCTTGAGAAATGCACAAATCTGATACTCTACAGAAACAGAATCAAAGACATCGCCCCGTTAACCGGACTTACCAAACTTGATTATCTTGTCTTGTCTTATAATGAGATTCGTGACATTTCTCCTTTAGCGGATCTCACGGAGCTAACCCAGCTGTTTTTGGAATATAACAAGGTGGAGGATATTTCCGCTCTCGCCTCACTCACCAAAATGACAAGATTAATGCTTTACGGGAATCAAATCCGTGACATTTCCGCGCTTTCGGGGCTCAAAAATCTTTGGCGTCTGCTGTTGAACGAAAATTTGATTTCGGACATCAGTCCTTTATCCGGATTGTTAAGTCTTGAGCAGTTGACGCTGAACGATAATCAAATTGCCGACATATCACCGCTTGGCAGCCTGACAAATATCGTCAATTTGAATATAGCGACAAACAATATCAGCGACATTTCGCCACTCGCAACCCTTTCCAATCTGGAGCGCGTTGACATGCAGAACAACAGCATCAGCGACGTATCTCCGCTTAAAGGTCTGACAAATCTGGTCGCAGTGTACCTCGAAAACAATCAGGTCAGCGACATCTCCCCCCTGTCGGGATTGAGTAACCTTGAAGAATTACTGCTATCCGATAACCCGGTTAACTCATCCGAAACCCCGGGCGCGATCCATAAATCGGACTTGGACTTTGAGGTCAACGGCACGCCCTTCGAGGTGTGGGTCACAGAATAATGCGAAGGGTCCATATATGATAGCGGCCGCAAACCCTCTTTATGCTACGGGCATTTTTCTAAGACCGCTACTCCGGGGAAGAAATAAGCTCAGTCCGGCCTGTAGACCCGTCAAAGCCTATCGTCAATGACCTGCCGTCGCGAAAGACGAGTGTTTTTGATTATTTTACGATGGCAACAACGGTGAGAAGACTGCACGAGTGCTGAAACCATCGCTGTCAACATCTCTTTTCACCAGCTGGGTACGTCCGGTGCCGTCGATATTCATTACAAAAACCTCAGGGAAATCGCCCACTTGGTCAGGGGAATCGTTCACTTGGTCAGTGAAAACAATCCGTGTGCCGTCCGGTGAAAAGGACGGAAAATAGCGGGTTAATTTAGGTTCCGTAAGGGCTTTGATATCACTGCCGTCTATGTTCATGATATAGATCGAATCCGTCGCAAACATTATTTTTGTACCATCCGGGGATATGACCGGCACCGGGAAATCAGGAAATGACACGCTTTCCGTACCGTCCCACAAAATGGACGGCACAGAAAAATCAGACCCGGGTAAGGTTTCAACCAGGCATTGGCCATTTTGTCCGTCAATATCAATGACGAAGATCGATAAATTAGTTGCGTAGTATATTTTCTTCCCGTCCGGTGAAAAACAAGGATTAAAGCCGTCCCCGAGTTTCTTTAGATTCGATCCGTCAATATCCGCCAGATAAACTGAAAAGGTATCGTCTTCGTGATTCGAGCTGAATGCGATTTGCTTACCATCCGGAGAGATGTCAAAAACTGTGTAATCGATATAGAAAAAACCGGGCGAGATGGTTTTGGGATCGGTTCCGTCGACGTTAACGGACATAATATAGGTTAATCCGTCGACATTCTTATGATAGAAAACCGTTTTGCTGTCCGGCGAGAAGAATAAATCATTCACCCATACGCCTTCATCCGTTATTTGCTTTAAACCGGTTCCGTCCTGATTAATAACATAAAGTTGAAGGTTGCTATCACCGCCCAAATCGGACATAAAGGCGACCTTCGTACCATCCGGAGAAATAGCCGGAACGAACTCACTTGCGGATTCAATATCCGTAAACACCTGAAGATCTGTGCCGTCAGCGTTCACTGTGTATAAGCCCATATAACCGTTACCGAGAACGGACTGTTCAACTAGAATTCTGTCGGCAGCAAGCAGTGCGATCGGTGGTTCCGTCGGCGCCGGCGGCTCCGTAACCGCTTCAGTTTCAACCGGGGTCGGCGTGATATCCGAATCGGTCGACTCCTTAATCACGGCATCCGCGTTGTCGATCAGTTCTCTGCGCGGCGACTTAAGGCATCCCGACAGAGCAAATACAGTAACAAAGCACGCGATAAGAATTAATACTTTTCGTAGACTCTTGCTCATGATGTGCACCCCTCCATGTTATCCCGGTTTTCTTCGTTATTACTACTCTTTATTACCATACTTTCGACATAATGAAAAGCAACGGCACATGCCTGTATATGAGAGCCGGGCCGGGATATGATTTCCGGTCAATGGCTTTTCGATCAGGATAACTATGATATACTCACATATATATGTCCCTTGAGATGACCTGAATATCGGTGAAAGTGAGTGCTTTTTCATGATTTGCGATAAATGCGGGTTCAATTTAACAACGAATGTAAAATGCCCGAATTGCGGGTATGACAATGAGAAGACCGATTACACGCCTGTTAAGGTCGAAAATTTCAGCAGTAATCCTTTTGTGGACATGTCCGATTCCGATTTTACGCCGGAAAATCTATTCATCAAGCTACCGGAAAATGTACCGTTTCATGCCGTAACCCGTGACCTTTATAAATATGCGGAATTCTCACTCAAAATTGATATCGGCTTCCTGATTGCTTGGGGCATTCTTGCATTGGGCTTTCTTTCACCCGATATGCCAAATGATTTTGGGTGGTTTGTCATTCCGCCCATCAGCCTGTTTGCCGTAGATCTGGTTTGCAACCTTCTCATACGACTCGGTAAAGAATGGATCCTAATCGTATATATTCCCTTCTCTTTTCTCTTTTTCCCGGTGATCGTTATATTCGATCTTTTTGCCAGGCTCATCCATAATCAGCTCGACCGCTCCCTACTCTTGGTCCACAATCGTTTTTTTATTAAGGAACTTCGCTATTACCTCACTGCCGGGCAGAATGAGAGAAATCCTGCCGATACGGCAACGCGTTATATTTCCGGGGATACGTCTTTTATAGTCTCTTCTTCAAGACCGGAATCCGGATCAACACAAAGTTCGCAATCACAAAGCAACGCGGAACGCAAATCACGGAAAGCAAAATGAACTTTACGAACGGCATGATTTGCTATAGGCGGATGATGTTTGCTTCGCAGATAATTTCTCAGGATGGATCGGAGTGTTTTTCGAGACGAACAAGGCTTACGCCGTCCGCTTCCATCTCACCGCAGATGCGGTACCCGAGGTTCCGGTAGAAGTGAATATTATCCTCGCTGTTTTTGCCGGTAAACAGCTCGTAACGGGTGTGGTGGAAACACTTCTCAATGCCTTCCATCAGCTTCCGGCCGTAGCCCCTGCGCTGGTAATCCGGGTGTACAAAAAGCCTTCCGATCCAAGTCGCATCCTGCACCTGGCGCGCCCGGACAGAGCCGACGATTCTTTTGTCCTCGACCAGTTTCAGAAGGAAAAGCGGACTTCGGGCATTGTAATAGTCCTCCGACAGTTCTTCGGCGGTCTGGATCATCGGAGATATATTGGGATTTCCGGATCGTTCGACTTCCCTTTGGAAGCAAAGTTTCTGAAGGGAGAGAATCTCGTTGAAATCTTCCGGTCCCGCAAAAACCGGCGCCGGGAAACCGTAGTCGATACCTGCGGCACGAATGGCTTTTTGCGTATGGGGGCAAACGGTGATGCAAAGCCCGCAGTAACTGACGCCGGGCTTCACGTTCCATGTTCTTTCAATGCAGGCTTTACGGCAGGAAAAGGCGCTGTAGAAATCTTCGCGCTTGCTTTCGGGCGACCAGTTCGGACCGAGAATCGCCTGTCCGGGACAGTTTCTGAGGCAGACCTCACAATCGCCGCAATGGGACTCGTTTATCGGTTCCGCACAAGGCAAAGGCGCGTCCGTCAGCACCGCCGTCAGGCGGAGTGCGGATCCGCGCTCCCGGGTAATAAGGAGGGCATTTTTACCGATCCATCCCAGACCGGCGCGTGTCGCAACGGTCTTATAGGGAAGAAGTGTCGCGTGATTATTCCGGTCATGCGTCACGTTATTGCGTGACAGCGAAAACGCCCGGTATCCGGCACTTCGGATTTGCTCTGCGGCCGTATCCGCCAGTTGATCCAGAAGCAGATTCACGCGCTCGCACTCATCGACATACTCCGAAGTGACGCTAATAGGAAGTCGGTTCACGATCGAGAGATCAAGCGCGACACTGATCGATACCCCGCGCGGCAAGCCGTCGCGTTGCTCTGCGGGAAGTGCGCTGAGGTCGGCCGGAAGGACACGCCATGCGCCTTTTCGCGTAAGTTCTTTCTGAAGTTGCGCGAAGTCGAAATCCGTGTAAGCGCTTGTTTCCATGTCTATGCTTTCCTTTCGCATTTCATTATGCTCATATTACGACGATTACCGGCACGATTTCAAGAAATTCGCGGGTAAAACCTACGGAAATAACAACGTTTATTGACGTGCATTTTGCCTTCGTGATACCCTATGCAAAACAAACAGCCTTGGAAAAACGTCTTAATCGAAAAGGAACAACAGATGACAGAAACTTTGCGCACAGAATCTCCGGAGACCATCCGTCCGGCCAGAGTTTTGCTAATTCTCATCGCGATCATCGGGCTTTTTTCGTTCCAGCAATTCGCGAGTCAAGTCGGCTCAGTGGTCGCAAACCTGTTCGACTACAACCCGCTTGATCCGAATAATGCTTTCCTGCGCGTCAGCATACACCATGTCATACAAGCGCTGATTGCGCTGGTTCCGATTCTTTTTTTCGCAATGTTTCTGCGGATTGATTTCGGCTTCAAGCCGGGAAATGTGCGACTGGGCTTCAAACTGATCGGCATCATGACCGCGGTAATTATTGTGTATATGGTTGTATCCTACGTCGTCGGGTATTCATTTGATTTAGTGAAACCTTACCCCTATCCGCTGAATGCCCGGAACATTACGGGGACTTTGGGGTTTCAACTTTTCCTCAGCGGCCCGTCCGAAGAGATCTTGTTCCGTGCGCTGCCCATCGCCCTTCTGTCTTTCCTGATCCGAAGCGAATCGAAAAGTGCCGCGCTCTTTAGTTCAATTATGGCCGGACTGCTTTTTTCGATCGCGCATATCCGCTGGTCGATCACACCGAACGGTTTAGTCTTAAATTATGATATTTTTCAGTTGATGTACGCGTTCGTGCTCGGAACTGCCCAGGGCATCATTTTTCTCAAGACTAAAAGCGTATACTACTCCATGGCTGTTCACAGTATCAGCAATATTATCGCGACAGGCTTCGGTTATCTGATCGTTCTCTATATCCTTTGATCAGTATCCCAGATCCGTAAGGACTTCATCAATGCGCTTTGTATCGTCCTTGATTCCCATGGCATGCACGATGGTGTTATCCACGCGCGACACCACCGCATACGTATCACCGATCGAGATCGAATATAATTCATAGTTTTCGCCCAATGTTATTTCACTAGTTGTGTTGCTCCGCTTGCCGTTTACGGCCTTCAGTGTGTCCAAATAGGCTTGCGCGTGATCTGCGGTGTCATATGTCATAAAGTGAATGCGCAGGGGTTCATCAACGCCCGCATACCATAAGGTAAGGCCGGGCAAGTCGTCCGGACGGGTATCCAGAACCGTTACCTCGAGTTCATGCTTCTCAGCCACTTCGGTAAAACGTGTTTCATCGACCGCTGTTTTTGACTTGGGGGCTTTTTCTTTGGCTTCGCATGCTGTCGCGGAGATGAGAATGGCGGCCGAAAGGAACAGGCTGATGATTATATTTTTACGATTGATTTTCATTCGTTGAACCTCGCTTTCCCGGAGATTCTACCACACTTGCTCGTCTTTGAAAAAGGACCGGCTGCCGCAAAAGTGAAACGCACCTCCCAACGCTACCCTTTTCGACCAATATTCGGGGGCACTTCAATAAGCCCATTGGGGGACAGAGGTTATATTGGGGTCACGGTGAAAAACTTGAACGCAGACTGAGTTTCCACGCCGGTGAAAGGGTCACACCGACTATAGAATCCCTCCCAAAACAACTTAACTTCTAATCACACGCATTCTCCGGTTCCTCAGGTGTCCCACGCCGCCCGAAATGCGTATAAAAAGCGTAAAAGCGGTCCATTTTATACGCATTCTCCGCCCCGACGCGCGGTCCCCCGCATTCGATACCGGTGACAATGCGACGATGTTGCATATGACTTGCACGCATGAATTTCGGTCATTTTCCGGCGAACCTATTCAGCCTTATGCCACTCTTCTTTCAGTACCGCATACTCAAAGGTGTCCTGCCAAACCGGAAGCCCGTCGCGGTCCTTTACAAACCATACATTTTTGTGAAGGACTCCCTCCCTGCGCATGCCTAAACGCTCGAGAAGGCGCCAGGATGACCGGTTCTCAGGATTACACATCGCTACGACGCGGTGCGCTTTTCCGCTTGAAAAGAGCTCGCCGAGGAGCGCGCGTGCCGCTTCGGTTGCATATCCTTGTCCGTGGAACTCGTCGTGAAAAACAAAACCCAGCTCCCACGTCTCAAACTCTCCGGGCGCAAGGTAGATATTTCCGATCAAAAGGCCGTTGCTTTTGAGACATACGGCCCAAAAGTTCGCATCCTCCGACCGCCGGACGGCTTCCGCCTCCGCCTGCTCCCGCGTAAAAACCCCGTACGGTTCATACTTCACCACGTCCTCACGTGACAAATACGCGAAAAGCCCCTCCCCGTCCTCCGGCAAAAATCTGCGGATCAATAGCCTTTCTGTCTCCATGGTGCCTTCCCTTCCTTTTATGGCGTCAGTTCGTAAGCTTTTGAGAAGCGCGGTCATACCCTCTACTTGTTGAATCAGAACGGGAGCGCTTCGAGAAGCGCGGTCATATCCTCTACTTGTTGAATCAGAACGGGAGCGCTTCAAGAAGCGCGGTCATATCCTTTACTTGTTGAGTCAAAACGGGAGCGCTTCAAGAAGCGCGGTCATATCCTTTACTTGTTGAATCAGAACGGGAGCGCTTCAAGAAGCGCGGTCATATCCTGAGAGAAAAGCATCGTTTCATTTTCAATTTGCCGGGCCAACTCATCGGGATGATCAAAATCCGGCTGCAGGGCGATCGTTTTTTCGATGATGGAGTCAACGCCGGGCTTAACTTCGGAAAGAATGTAATCGCCGATATCCGTCCGACCGAGTTTTTGGATGTATTCGGCTTGAATTTTACGATTTCCGCCGCCGAGCCAGACTTCCATACGATTTTCTTCGTGCAGGTAGACGATTGCGATCTTCAGGTTCCGGGTCCGCAGGACTCCCGGTGTAAAAGCAAAATAGGTCATATCCATAAAACCGGCATAAAGCGCACTCGCGGTATATTCGGGATACTTTCCGCTCATGTGTCTCATCAGCGAAGACATGAATCCTATGATTCCCCGGTATGCCCTCGGAATCGAGCCTTTGCGTAATTGACTGGTATATTCTTTAATGTCATCATTCAACGTACTCATGATTGCTTCTTTTCCCTTCTCGTTGTCCGCTTACCCTGATACCGGATCGCTTCTGTTATCTTTTTTTATTATATCCGCCGGGTGAAAATATTCCAATGCCGCACACCCGAAAAGCCCTTCACCCGTTTCTTCATAATCGCTTTTTCGGGCTATACGGCAACGGATGAAAATCTTGCGTGAACCGCGATATAAAGGTATTCTTATAGCAAACCTTTTGAAGCAACGGAGGAGAATATGCCGGATATCGTTCTTCCCCTGATATGTGCGATCGCAGGAGCAACGATTGCGGCTCCTCTTCACTTGATTTACAACCGTCTTCCTGAGCCCTGGCTCCAGGATTATGATTACAATCCCGCGGATCCCGGTGCGCGGCCGGCCAGGCGGATGAATTTCGTTCCGCATTCGTTGATTCTGGTCCCCGTAATTGCAATACTGTTTTTCCTCGGGTCATACTTGAATCCGCTGTTTTTCGAAAACAAGCAGGTCTTTCGAATTCTGCTGATGTATTTTCCGATCGCGCCGTTTGCGCTGATCGTGATGTCCGATAAGCTTAACCGAATCATACCGGATCAGCTGGTTATCCTTGCCGGTGCAATATCGATCTTCGGATTTCTTTCAGACGTATTTTACGGTAGTCTGTGGTTTGCGGGCAAACCTTTATATTTTGCATTGGCAAACCGGATTCTCGGCGCGGTCATCGGGGCACTGCTGCTGTGGGGAATCGGATTTATCGGATCGGTAATCAGTAAGCAGGAGGCAATGGGTCAGGGCGATGTGAAGTTCATTTTTGCATGCGGGTTGCTGGCCGGCGCGTTAGGACTGATCTTTGTTTTCTTCTTCGCTTTCATCATCGGCGGAATTGTGGCCGTCCCGCTGCTGGTCCGCAAAAGAATGCGTATTGCTCGCGAAGAGAAAGCCATTCGCGAAAGCAGCAATCCCGCCAAAGCTCGCCGTAAACTGGAGCGGGAAAAAGAAGCGATTCCCTTCTCGGAGGATCCGGATTATATCGCATTTGGTCCTTTTTTGGCTCTTGGAGCGGTCTGTTTTCTTCTTTTGGAGACACCGGTTTGTGCTTACTTCACCGACATCATCAAGCCTTCGCTGGAGCTGATTTTTGGATGAGCAGAAATAAATCGTCTCGTATAACCGAATTACTGTCTTTCCCCGCAACGCCTACGATCGGGTTTGTTTTCGGAGCGTGCGCGCTATTGAGCACCGTAATGTTACTCATATGGTACGCCATTCCTGACAGCGCGCTCACCTTTTCAAAAACCTCCTTGATCGGTTACGCGATCATCAGCGTATGCCGCCTGCTCATTTGCCTGCTGTTCCCTTTTGTATTTATTGTGTCGCGATACAAAATTCCCGAAAAGCAACTGTTCGGCATGAACCCGGGTATCGGTGCTTATATCATCAGTCTGCTCGCCGGTTTCCCGGCCATGTTGCTGTTTGTCTCGATTCACAACCTGATATCGCGATTTCTTCTGATCAACGATATTTTCCCGCCGCCGCCGGCAACATTCTTTGCAACCGGCGACTCGTCGACAGAGGCACTTCTTCTGGTTCTTTTGGTCGGAGCATTACTTCCTGTTCTTCTGCAGGAACTGTATTTCCGAGGGCTGTTATTCGGTGTTCTTCCGGGACAACTGGCAGGATTGCGCGGCAATGTATGGATCGCACTGCTGTTTGCGATATACATGTTGAGTCCCGTAGATTTTTTGGGGTATTTTTTACTGGGACTATTGCTTGGCTATATTCGGACATCCACGGATAATTTGTTCTGTCCGATGTTGACACAGATATCCATGGCCGGTTGCATGTACGCATTCAGGTCTTTGCTTCCGTATCTCAACACCTCCGAGATTCGAAGTCATATAGATATTGATCCGACACTTCTTTATATCTCCGTCACGACCGTGATCATGGGTTCTCTGTGTCTTTTCCCGATACTCAATCAATTCAGGCGGATCGCTGATTTTCTGAGGATGGAAAAAATTGACGATCCTCCGAAAGAACCCTCTCCTATTCGTGAGCATATCGGGTGGTCTTTTTGGTTGGGGCTTCTCTTTTTTGCCGGTGTTTGGGTGCTGACACTCGGTATTTAAGTACCATGCGCAGCATTGACCGAAGGTCTTATAGAAAACAAGGTATCGTTTTCCATTAATGGATAATGTATAATGTTAATGCTTTATTCTTACAAATTGCATCGGAGGAAGTAGATGGACGATCATATTCGCTATACCCGCGACCGGGCGACGGTCATGGCTGTGATTAAATATCTGCTTTTTATTCTCATCGGTGCTGCAGTGTTGTTTTTGTCCAGCAAATTGATTGTAATCATCCTTCCGTTCCTTCTGGGTTTTGTTATTGCCAAGGCTTCCCGTCACATGGCGCATGCCGTAATGCGTTTGGGTAAGTTCTTTTCGAAGTTGGCAAACAGGAACAAGCCCGCTGAAAAAAGCATTAGCGATCCCGACGTTCCCGATTCTTCAGACACTGATGCGACACAGCTTTTGAGTGAAGAATCGGAAGCCGGGAAAGCTCCCGTAAAGAAACCTCGCGGCTGGATTAAAGTCCTTTTTCCCTCTGTTACCAAGAAAAAACGTTCCCTCAAGACGCGCCTTAATTTGATAATGTACGCGATCCTGGTCGTATTTATTCTGGCATGCCTTCTGGTTTCGTTGGTCGCATTGCTCGCCCAGCTGAGAAATTTTATCGGAAAACTTCCCGTTTGGTTTAGTGATATAAATCTTTCCGATTCTGTCGATGATATACTTGCACGTTTCTCGGTAGATAACGGAGGCTTCATGACTCCGGAAATGACACAATCGGTTCTCGAATACATAGCCAATCTGCAAGAGACGCTTAAGGCTAATATTCCTGCTATGGCCAACTCATTGTTAAAGGGGTTGTTCTCTTTTATCGGGAGTCTGCCGGTCATGCTGTTCTTTGTGGTCGTTGTGATCATGTCGGGGGTTTATTTCATTACGGATGGTAAGAAACTCTTGCGTTTCTTTACCCGCAATATCAAGAGCCGCATTTTCAGGCATAAATCTTTCCGGCTCCTCGACCAGCTTTCTTCCACGCTGTTTCGCGTTCTCGGCGGATATCTATCCTTGCTGATCATTACGTTCTTCGAAGCCCTTGCGATTTTTTATCTTGCGAAAGTTCCTTATGCCTTTATTTTGGCTTTAGTTACCGCGGTATTGGATTTTATGCCGGTCCTCGGTGTCAGCGCGACGATGGTTCCGGTAATGATATATCTTCTCATTCAAGGCGATATCACCGGTTTCTTAATTATGCTGGCCGGGATGGCGATAATCACCGTCGTTCGGCGCGTAATAGAACCGCCGATTCTCGGGAATGCGATGAACATGCACCCGATGGCGACGCTGTTTGCAATGATTATCGGTGTTGCAGTCTGGGGAGCGATCGGTTTTCTGGTGGGTCCGATCGTCGCACTGATTGTTATCGAAACCATGAAGGTGTTTTCCTTTGATAAGAGACTACGTGATTTTGCGGAAACGATTTTCGACAAAATCGGCGATTAAAGATTCGTTCGCCTAAGCTTCCCGGGAATCGGCGCTGACATCTTTGTTGCCGTCTTTGCTCAAAAAGGAATACAACGGCAGTGCCTCTTTCACCGGAATTGAATAAATCATCTGCGGAGTGGGGGTCGAAGTAATCGGCTCCCCTTCTTCGTTTTGCAGACCGCTTGCGATGATTTGGGTCTCATCGCCGTACGGTACCAGAACGCTGAGCGGGTCTCCGTCGAAGATCTTGTTTCGGGCAGAGATGATTGCTCTGCGGTTTTCCGGATCGTAACCAACGACAACGCCGACGACAAAAGCCGGTTTGTGGTATGTTTTGTCCATAAAAATCTGCGCGTTCCCGTCCGGCCGATCGAAAAAGAATCCGGTACCAAACTCACGGTGAACGGTTCGGTCAACCAGATCTTTCCACTGCTCACGGAACATATAGTGATCAGGATCGACGTAATACATCTCTACGGCCTCACGATAGGCCTTTGTCGTTACTGCCGTATAAAACGATCCTTTGATTCGTCCTTCTATTTTCAGGCTGTTGATGCCTGCTTTGACCAGCTCGGGAATATGCTCAATCATACAGAGGTCTTTGGAGTTAAGAATATATGAGCCGCGCTCATCATGCTCCAACGTCAATTCCTCATCCGGTCTTTTGACCTCAGCGATACGGTATTCCCATCGGCAGGGCTGCGCACAGTTCCCCCGATTCCCGGATCGTCCGGTAAATGTATCCGACAGAAGGCATCTGCCGGAATAGGAAACACACATCGCGCCGTGAACAAAGCATTCCAATTCCAACGATGACGGAATACGACGACGAATATCGATAATATCCGATAAAGAAAGTTCGCGTGCGAGAACTACTCTCTTGGCTCCGAGCCGGTGCCAAAAAAGACATGCTTCCGCATTTGTGACACTCGCCTGCGTACTGATATGAATCTCCGCTTCCGGCCACAAATCACGGATCCGCGAGAATATCCCCGGATCCGAGACAATAATGGCATCAACACCTATTTCCCGGCAAAACAGGATTTCTTCATCCAGGCCCGAAAAATCCTCCGGTCTGGCTAAAATGTTCATGGTCACATAACAAAGTACGCCCCTTTGGTGGGCGTACTCCACGGCTTCCTTCATTTCTTCGGGGGTAAAATTACTGCTCTGGGCTCGCAGTCCAAACCTCAGTCCGGACATATAAACGGCATCCGCGCCATAGGCAACGGCAACACGAAGCTTTTCCATGTTCCCTGCGGGGGAAAGAATTTCAACCTTAGCCATTCGATTGTGTTTCAGAGGCTTGGGTATCATTGGTCCGGTTCTCGTTAATCCAGTACTCTTCATACTTCGCGATATTCGCCTGGTGCTCCTTATATGTGGTCGCAAATGCGGTACCGCCGTCGCCGGTGGCGCAGAAAAAATAATAATTCGCATTCGGCTCCGGATAAAGCGCAGCCTGTATCGCATCTTTACCGGGCATACAGATCGGTCCCGGAGGTAACCCTTCATACAAATAGGTATTATACGGATTCTCACGGAGCTGATCCGCGCTGCTGGCGGCCCAGACCTTCGGCAGGCCGTCTTTTTCCCTGAGGAAATTAATGGTGGCACAGGAACCGAGCTTCCGGAGACTTGGATCATCCGAATTCAGCCGGTTGTGAAAAACCGCTGAGATGTAAAGCATATCCGTTGTGTCTTTCGTTTCACTTTGAATTAAGGAAGCAAGAACAATGACTTCGTCCATGGTCATGCCGAGTTTTTCGGCGCGCGCATAGTAATCATCCTCCATGACCGTATTCATGTTACGAAGAAAAGTTCTGATAATCTCCTGGGCATCGGCGTTCATGTCAAAATCGTACGTGTCGGGAAAAAGATACCCGTTCAGTATGAAGTCGCGTTTCTCATCGGCTGCAATCATGGAGACAAATCGATAATCAACGAACAGATTCGCGCTGCTCATGCATTCATCGAGCTCCGCCTCACTAAACGACAGTCCGGCCTTCTTAAGCGCCGCTTTAATTTGCATATATGTCATGCCCTCAGGGAAGGTAATTCTCGTAACCTTCGGCTTTTGGCAAAGAATATACATCATTTCATCGTATGTGAGATCTTTGGTTAGAAAATGTGTCCCTGCAAGATATCCGCCGTCAAATCCGTTAAACTTGGACATCACGGTAAAAACCAGTTCGTTCTCAATCAGTTTCAGTTCTTTAAGATTGGCGGCGATGGTATCGGTATTGTCACCGGAATGAATCACAACCATGACGGCACCCGGTGTATTTTCGTTAATCACCAAGGTTTCTGATTCGATTGCTTTCTCCAACGTGTCAAATCTTTCCGTTTGGGAAATGACATAGTTATATCCGAGAAAAACACCCAGAAGTCCGCATCCGATGACGAGAACAACAATCACCAGTGCCTGAAGGGCAATTTTGACTTTTTTAGATAGCATATCGAAGAAATGACTCCTCTCAAACGCTGTTTTTCTTGCTCCGTTGCTTCATCCGCAAATCCGTATTCAGGATCATTTTGCGTAAACGGATTGATTTCGGAGTTATTTCGCAGAGCTCATCGTCCGCTAAAAACTCCAGGCACTGTTCCAGACTCAACTGTACCGGAGGAACCAGACGCAACGCGTCATCGCTTCCGGCCGCACGCATATTCGTAACATGCTTCTTCTTGCATACATTCACCGCGATATCTTCGCCCTTCGGGCTGCCACCTACGATCATGCCCTCGTACACTTGCGTCCCCGCACCGATCATAAGGAAGCCTCGCTCCTGCGCGTTGTAAAGGCCGTAGGTCACTGCCTCACCGCTTTCGAATGCAATAAGCACTCCGTGCGTGCGCGTCTCGATCTCGCCGGCATAGGGCTCAAAGCCGCAGATTACGCTGTTCATTATACCATTGCCCTTGGTTTCGGTCAAAAACTCCGTGCGGTATCCGATGATGCCGCGCGACGGAACTTTGAACTCCATCCGGACGTATCCTTTCTCGGGCGGAAGCATATTGGCCATCTCTGCTTTACGTCTGCCGAGTTTTTCAATGACGGGTCCGACAAAGTCCTCGGGTACGTCGACCAGGAGCATTTCAACCGGCTCATGAAGAACGCCGTCAATCTCTTTGAGAATAACCCGCGGCTTGCTGACCTGAAATTCATATCCTTCTCTGCGCATAGTTTCGATGAGAATGGAAAGATGCAATTCTCCGCGCCCTTTGATGATAAATGATTCCGTGGTGTCCGTTTCTTCAAGGCGCATGGATACGTTGGTCTCCATCTCCTTGAAAAGCCTGTCTCTCAAATGTCTGGAGGTGACGAATTTTCCCTCTTTCCCGGCAAAAGGGCTGTTATTGACCGAGAAGGTCATCGAGATCGTCGGCTCGTCTATGTTGATGAACGGCAGGGGCTCGGGCTTGGAGGAGTCGCAGATCGTATCGCCGATGTTAATTTCCGGGATACCGGCAACACAAACAATCTCACCGACACTTGCGTTCTGAATTTCCTGTCTGCCCAGTCCTTGAAAACGGAGGAGCTTAACAATGCGTGCGGACTTGACCGTATTATCATCGTAACCGCAGACCACGACGGACTGACCCTGATTGATACTTCCCCGCTCAATACGTCCGATCGCGATACGCCCGATATAAGGATCTGAATCAATATTGGAAACCAAAAGCTGCAAAGGCGCTTCGGTGTAGCCAACCGGGCACGGCGTGTTCTTGATGATGGCATCCAGAAGCGGATGGAAATCCAACTTTGCCCCGGAATAGTATTCATCCAGAGTATCGCATGCGATACCGACTTTACCGGACGAATAGATGATCGGGAAGTCCAGCTGGGTATCGTCGGCACCCAGTTCGATAAAGAGCTCGAGAACCATATCGACAACTTCGACCGGACGGGCATCCGGGCGGTCAATCTTATTGATACATACGATCGGCTTCAGTCCCATCTCGAGGGCTTTACGAAGAACAAACCGCGTCTGGGGCATCGGTCCGTCATAGGCATCCACCACCAGAAGAACGCCGTCAACCATTTTGAGAACACGCTCCACCTCACCGCCGAAATCCGCGTGCCCGGGAGTGTCCACCACGTTAATGCGGTAATCGAGGTAACTGATCGCCGTGTTTTTGGCAAGAATCGTAATTCCCCGCTCTCTTTCGAGTGCGTTCGAGTCCATGACCTGCTCGACGATTTGCTCGTTTTCGCGGTAAATACCCGCATGCTTGAGCATGGAGTCGACGATAGTGGTTTTGCCGTGATCGACGTGTGCGATGATCGCGATGTTCCGGAGATTCTCAATTGATTTCATGTAAGTGTGTCCTTCCTGTCAGTCCTTTTCTTTGGTACGCATGTAGATCCGGATCGGAGTTCCCTCAAAGCCGAAATTCTTGCGTAGCTGATTTTCGAGATAGCGTTCATATGAAAAATGCATCAATTCGCGGTCGTTCACGAACAGCACAAATTGCGGAGGATAAGTCGCGACCTGCGTCGCGTAGTAGATTTTCAAATGTTTCCCCTTGTCCTGAGGCGTCGGAACCATTGCGGTCGCCTCAGAAATCATCTCGTTCAACGTGCCGGTGCTGAGGCGCTTACCAGCCTGTTCGTAAACGTTCCGGATCGTCTCGAAAAGCTTGTCAACCCGCTGACCGGTCTTCGCGGACAAAAATATGACCGGCGCGTAGTCCATAAAGGAGAAGCGATCCAGAAGAATTTTGCGCATTGCCTCGAGCGTGCCGGTTTCTTTTTCGACGAGGTCCCACTTGTTCACCGCGAAAACACATGCCTTCCCGGCGTTATGGGCGTACCCGGCGACCTTGGTGTCCTGTTCCGTGACGCCTTCCGCGGCATCGATCAGGATCACGCAAACGTTTGCGCGTTCAATGGCGGCAAGCGACCGGAGCATGCTGTACTTCTCGATGGAACTGTCGATCCGGCTCTTCTTGCGAAGGCCGGCGGTGTCGATGATCGTAAACGAACCGTGTTTATTTTCGATGACGGAATCGATCGCGTCGCGCGTCGTCCCGGGCACATCCGAAACAATGGACCGGTTCTGTCCGATCATCCGGTTCGAAAGCGATGATTTGCCCGCATTCGGCTTGCCGATCAGCGCAACGCGAACGGTCTCATTCTCTTCATCATTTTCCGGAACCGGCGGGAAATGCTCGAAAACCGCGTCCAGCAGTTCTCCGATACCCAACCGGTGTGACGCGGATACGGAGTATACTTCTCCGAGTCCGAGATTATAGAATTCATAAAGCTCGGGCGGCGGCGCGCCGACATGGTCAATCTTATTGACACACACGACGACGGGGCGGTTGGATTTACGGAGCATGACGGCGATCTCGTGGTCGGCGGCGGTCAGACCGCTTTTCACGTCGCACATAAACAGGATCACGTCCGCGGTCTCCATGGCGATTCCCGCCTGGGTCCGCATCCCCTTCAAAATCTCATCGTCGGAGTCCGGCTCGATTCCGCCCGTATCAATCACGACAAACTCCCGGTCTCTCCAGGTTGCCCGCGCGTACAAGCGATCCCGGGTCACGCCGGGCGTGTCGTGAACGATGGATACCCGCTCCCCGAAGAGAGCGTTAAAAAGCGACGATTTGCCCACATTCGGGCGGCCGATAATGGCGACAACCGGTTTACTCATGAAAGGCCTCCTTGTGTATGATCGATTTTGCGTGCCTCTTGGCGCAGGAAGTCCAGCGTATTCAGAAGTCCTTCCCCGGTCGAAAGGTATGG
>CAZCTO010000006.1:0-92425 GCA_964501725.1 uncultured Oscillospiraceae bacterium
TCGGGGTGTGGCTCAGGTGGTAGAGCGCTTGGTTCGGGACCAAGAGGCCGGAAGTTCAAGTCTTCTCACTCCGACCATGAAAGCCTTTCGAAATTTACAGAGTTCTGTAATTTCGGAGGGCTTTTTGCATGGCATTTTGCAGCAAAATACCTACGCATTTTTGTCTTCGTGTTTCGCACCGATGAGTAATTTGTTATGATGGAAGATATTAACGATTACTGAACGGAATCAAGCGGAGGCACGTAATGAGCAGGGCAGATGACATTTTTGACGCAAACTGCAGACAGATATTATCCTCGGGGTATTCAACCGAGAACGAATTGGTCCGTCCGAAATGGTCTGACGGAGCTTTTGCATACACATATAAGAGTTTCTGCATTGTAAATCGATATGATTTATCCGTTGAATTTCCGGTGCTCACACAGCGCTTTATCAATTTTAAGGCCGCTCTGGACGAACTCCTCTGGATATGGCAAAAAAAATCAAACAACGTGAATGACCTTAACAGTCATATTTGGGATGCCTGGGCAGATGAAAACGGTTCCATCGGTAAAGCGTACGGTTATCAGCTGGGGGTCAAGCACAAATATCGCGAAGGCGAGTTCGATCAAGTGGACCGTGTCCTTTACGACCTTAAGAACAATCCTTCCAGCAGAAGAATCATCACGAATATATACGTTCACGAGGATCTGCATGAAATGAATCTTTACCCCTGTGCTTACTCAGTTACTTTCAATGTGACCGGAAACAAATTGAATGCAATACTGAATCAAAGATCTCAGGATATGCTTGTGGCGAATGGTTGGAATGTATGTCAATATGCTGCTCTTGTGCATTTGATGGCAAGATCCGTCGGCCTTATCCCCGGTGAGTTTGTGCATGTGATCGCGGATGCACATATCTATGACCGGCATGTTCCGATTGTTGAGGAATTAATAGAACGACCGAAGTTTCAAGCACCTAAGCTGATCATTGACGAAGGAATCACGGACTTTTATTCGTTTTCAACCGAAAATGTCAGACTCGAGAACTATCTGTTCGGCGCAAAGATTACCGGGATACCGGTAGCGGTTTAGTTTTTGGGAGGAATTATGAAGGCAATCGTCGCTGTAGATAATCATTGGGGAATCGGACATCAAGGCAATTTACTCATTAGTCTTCCTGAAGATCAGAAAGATGTTTTTAAGCGTTACACCTTTGGAAATACGGTTGTGTTGGGACGCAAAACGCTGGATACTTTTCCCGGAAGCAGGCCGCTTAGGGGAAGAAAAAACATCATATTAAGCCGCAATCCGAATTTGCATGTTGAGGGCGCCCTGGTTCTTCATTCCCGAAACGAACTGATGGAATATGTACACAGACATATGGAAGAGCAATTATTTGTAATCGGAGGAGAAGAAATATACCGAACACTTCTTCCTTTATGCGATGAAGTAATCGTGACCCGAATTAATGCCGTCTTTGAAGCGGATGCCTATTTCCCGAATCTTGAAAATAACCCCGACTGGGAGGAAACGGAACGTACGGATCCAATCACTTCGGTAAAAGGCTATCAATTCTGTGTTGTTCGGTATCGTAACAAAAGCGGCCGATAAATGTGCAATGTGCACAAAGGAACGAGTGGTTTAATGTGTAATGTGTACAAAGACGATGCTGAAGCTAAACGTTTCGCGTGATATAATCTAGATGACGGACAGAACAGAATCCGTCAGGATTAAATGAGTTTAAGCAATGCCCGATCTCAGGAGAGATTGGAAGAAGAAGGAGGTAGTATCATGAAAGCATTTAGATTGAACAACATTGATGTACAGGCTTTTATGACCGCTCTTGATGCCTGTAAAGGTGAAGTCTTTCTCATTACCGATGAGAACGATCGTTTTAACCTCAAGAGTAAACTCAGTCAGATCACGGGTCTCGTGAAGCTGATCGAAGGCGGTATTCTGGTTAATGCCCAGATTTATTGCACAAATCCGGAAGATGAATCCTTACTGTTCAGGCTTAATCTGTTCGGAGCACCGGAAGAGGTTGCCCAGTAATTGTCTGGGAATCCTTTCCTTTTCCAGAGTTTAAAATGAACCGCTTCATCTTTATGAAGAAGCGGTTTTTACTTATTCCGAAACCACGTTGATCTCTCAAAGCCTATTATCTCAACATGGGTATATGCTATAATAATTGTCTGGCAAATCACAGCAGAAGATGATTGAAGGATGCAAAATGACCAATTATCTGTTCAATGCGCGAGATATAGCCGCCTACTTCAAATGGTCGGGGGTTCCCGGTTTTCTCGAGAAGAATTACCTGGAATTTTTGTTTGAACATAGGAAGCAACTTCTCGCGCGTCCGATGACCATTGATTATGAGACATTCGAACGGGATGTTTTCCGTGAGATGTATTTTTTGTGGTCAGTTGGCTTCGTTAATGAATTTTCGGATGTCTCATTGATTGCTCCGGATGGTTTCATTACATTATTTTGCGACCAACGATTTATCGGACTTGAATCATATATGAAACTGATATCTCTTCACTTGATTTTGTCTGCGAATTTGCCGTATGTTCGCATTAATTTTGTCGGATTGCCTTTGCTCTTGGGTATTAGCGGTGATTATGACGAATTCGAGAAGAATGTGTTTTTCTCGTTCGAAGCTTTGAGGCTTCATGCGATGGATATATTCGGCAAGGATTTTGATATTTCCGTTGGAATCCCCAACGAGCTGCTATGTGTATCTCTGCGGAAAGATTTGAAGGATGCTATTTTCGGAGAAAACGGATCCGGAAGAAGAGCGGGTCTGGATGATAGCTTACAGATGAATATTCTCAGGGATAAGTC
Organism: uncultured Oscillospiraceae bacterium; assembly: GCA_964501725.1. GTDB lineage: Bacteria > Bacillota > Clostridia > Saccharofermentanales > Saccharofermentanaceae > CAZCTO01. The sequence goes on from CAZCTO010000006.1 coordinate 2,829, forward strand.
GATAAAAGAAGAGAAGATCAGAGAGCAAATCAGGAAAAAGGATGCTGAGAAAAAAAAGAAACGCCCCAGTCGCTCTTCTGTATCAACTCCCGGTGCCCTTCATACGGACATGAAATAGCTTATAAGCGGAAATTACTCCGCAATAAATAATTGTCAAGGTGGATCGAATGCAAAGTAATTATCGTATGGGTTTGGATATTGGTTCAACAACCATAAAAATAGTCATGTTTGAAAATGAAGATGTGGTATATAAGCAATATCGTCGTCATCATTCAGATATTCAAGGAGAACTGCTCAAAGCGTTCGAGGATTTCGATACGGAGTTTCCGGACGCAAGCGTAAGCCTTTCGATCACCGGGTCGGGGGGGATATCGGTTGCAAGGTGGCTCGGACTGGACTTCGTACAGGAGGTTATCGCCGAGACGATTGCGATAACGAAATACCATCCGGAGACGGATGTGATCATCGAGCTTGGCGGAGAGGACGCCAAAATCACATATCTTCATCCCGTACCGGAGCAACGAATGAATGGTACCTGTGCCGGCGGCACGGGCGCTTTTATCGACCAAATGGCAACATTACTTCAGACGGATGCTGACGGACTGAATGAAATGGCCAAGTCGTATAAGACACTTTATACGATTGCATCAAGATGCGGTGTTTTTGCAAAAAGCGATCTTCAACCGCTAATCAACGAAGGAGCGTCAAAGTCGGACTTGGCCGCTTCAATTTTTCAGGCCGTTGTAAATCAGACAATTGCGGGACTTGCATGCGGCCGGCCAATCCGCGGGCATCTGGTTTTTCTCGGAGGACCGCTTTATTTCTGTTCCGAACTTCGAAATGCTTTTGAGCGGACTCTTGCAGCTCAGGCGAAATCTTTTTGGATGCCTGAAAACGCGCAGCTCTATGTTGCTCTTGGTGCAGCGTTATCATCAACCGGTGAAGATGTTTCCATCCGGAAACTGATGAACTCATTTCGTGATAAGAGCGGCTTTACTCCGGACATTACTCGAATTGCCCCTCTTTTCAAAGACGAAGCGGAAAGAAAAGCATTTTATGCTCGTCATGAGAAGGCAACCGTTGAACTTTTTGACCTCGTCAAGCAAAAAGGACCTTGTTTTCTTGGAATCGACGCAGGAAGTACAACGACAAAGGCAGTCCTCATCAATCAGGAAGGTCAGTTGATCTATACATATTATGGCGGGAACAAGGGTAATCCTGTGAAAAGCGCAGTAAAAATACTGAAAGAACTGTATCATCAGCTTCCCGAAGGTGCGTTTATTGCCAATTCCTGCGTGACCGGTTATGGCGAGAATATCATTCGGGCAGCCCTGCGTGTTGATCTCGGTGAGATTGAGACAATGGCCCATTTTCAATCTGCTAAACATTTTTGTCCGGACGTTGATTTCATCATCGATATCGGCGGTCAGGATATGAAATGTATGCGCATCCGTCACGGTGTCATTGATTCCATCATGCTTAACGAGGCTTGTTCATCCGGATGCGGCTCTTTTATTCAGACGTTTGCCGAGAATCTGCAAATGGATTCCCACTCTTTTTCGATTGAGGCCTTATCCGCTGAAAATCCGGTTGATCTGGGAACCAGATGTACCGTTTTCATGAATTCAAAAGTTAAACAGGCGCAGAAAGAGGGCGCATCGATCGGAGATATTTCTGCGGGTCTTTCTTACTCAGTCGTTCGCAACGCACTTTATAAGGTTATTAAGATACGTGACACATCGCAACTAGGCAAAAAAATCGTAGTTCAGGGCGGGACCTTTCTTAACGACGCAATACTTCGATGCTTTGAACTTATTTCCAAGCGTGAGGTTATCCGTCCGAATGTCGCAGGACTTATGGGCGCATTCGGTGCGGCAATCATTGCAAAGAAGCGGTGTGCTGATATCAATACGAAATCAACCATCCTTTCGATAGACGAATTGGATCTATTCAAGATGGAAACAAAGACGTCTGTCTGCCAATTATGTACAAACCACTGCAAGTTGACTATATCTAATTTTTCCAACAGCGGACGTTTCGTTTCCGGAAATCGATGCGAGCGCGGGGAGGGTAAAGATAAGGACGAGAATAAACTTCCGGATATGTTCAAATATAAATACGACAGAACATTCAGATATAAGGCACTTGCTCCGGACAAGGCCCCTCGGGGAACGATCGGGATACCCCGCGTTCTGAATATGTATGAGAATTATCCTTTCTGGTTTACGGTTTTGACGCAACTTGGTTTTCGAGTGGTTATCTCGTCGCGTTCGGATCACGATCTTTTTGAGAAGGGAATGGACTCAATTCCTTCCGAAAGTGTATGCTATCCGGCAAAACTGGTGCACGGACATATTGAAGACTTGATCGGAAAGAAGGTAAAAACTATTTTCTATCCGTCCATTCCGTATGAAAGAAGTGAGAATCCCAACGCAAACAATCATTTCAATTGTCCGATTGTGTCCTCTTACCCCGAAGTTATCAAGAACAATGTTGAGAACATTGCTTATTGCGATGTTAAATTCTTAAATCCATTTCTTCCTCTTGATAATCCGGCGAAGCTGGCTGAGAAACTGGAAGAAGTATTCTCGGATCAAAATGTCACCCGAAAGGAAGCGCTGCGGGCGATTGAGGCCGGAGATAAGGAGTATTACGAGTATAAGCAGGACATCTATAAGCGAGGTCAGGAGATTCTTCTTGATTTGGAGAGAGAAGGACAAAAGGGCGTTGTTCTTGCGGGAAGGCCTTATCATTGCGATCCGGAGGTGCATCACGGCATCCCGGAAATGATTAACGGACTCGGACTTGCGGTTCTGACAGAAGACAGCGTCGCCATTCCGGGTCATTTGGAGCGCCCGATTCGAGTTGTTGATCAATGGATGTATCATACAAGATTATACGAAGCCGCCGCAGTAGTCTCGAAGAGGGATAATCTGGAACTGATTCAGCTCAATTCTTTCGGATGCGGATTGGATGCGGTTACATCCGATCAGGTTCAGGAGATTCTTGAGGCCAAGGGCAAACTATATACGCTGCTCAAAATTGATGAGGTCAGCAACTTGGGCGCTGCCAGAATACGTATACGCTCCCTAAAAGTTGCCATGGATGAGCGCGGACAATCGCTTTCAGAGGGGAATCTCCCTAAAGAAGATACTGCATACACCATCCGCAGGGTGCCGTTTACAAAGAAACACAAGCAGTTGCACACGCTTCTTGCACCACAAATGGCGCCGGTTCAATTCGAATTTGTTGAGGCAATTTTCCGTAATGCCGGGTACAAAATTAAGATCCTCAAAGAAGCGTCGGCCGAAGATATTGAGTGCGGTTTGCGATTTGTCAACAATGATGCATGTTTCCCTTCGATTATGGTTGTCGGCCAGCTGATCAACGCATTTATATCCGGTGCTGAAGACCCGGATAATACCTCGGTAATGATTACTCAGACCGGTGGCGGATGCAGGGCGACAAACTACGTTGCCTTCCTGCGAAAAGCGCTTCGGGAAGCCGGTCTTTCGCAGGTTCCGGTCATCGCGCTTTCGGCGCAAAGTTTTGAAAAGAATCCGGGACTCAAATTCACTGTTCCGCTTTTACACCATGCTCTTCAGGCAATATGTTACGGGGACTTGTTGTCGTCATTACTCTTGCGTGTGCGCCCTTATGAGACTGTGCCGGGGGCAGCAAATGCTCTTTATCAGATCTGGAATCGAAAAGCGGTCCTTTTCTTCAACAAGGAGTCTAAATTTGACGGCCTGACCGATGAGTATAAGATGGATCAGTCCAATAGCGATGAGACTACCGCGCTGATTCTCAGGGGTGAAATAAAAAAAGTAATCGATGAACTATCCCTAAGCCTGATGTTCGATAAGGACGAAAGATCATTCAAGAATCTGGTTGACCGCACTATTGAAGCATTTGACCGTTTACCGCTTTTGGATATCCCAAGAAAACCCAGAGTCGGACTCGTTGGCGAAATACTCGTAAAATTCCAACCCAACGCAAACAATCATGCCGTGGATGTAATCGAGAAGGAGGGCTGTGAAGCCGTCATGCCGGGTCTTCTGGATTTCTTTCTGTATTGCGCATATAACCCGTATTGGCGAGCGGACAATCTCGGGAAAAGCCGGTTCAGTGCTTTTGTATCCAACCGTCTTATTGATATTATGGAGGGATACCGAAAGCATATCGTCGAGAAGTTGCGCGAGAGCGGCAAATTTCAGATTCCCGTTACAATAAGGAAACTCGCAAACAAGGCAGAATCGATATTATCATGTGGAAATTCATGCGGTGAAGGATGGTTTTTAACCGCTGAAATGATAGAACTGATCGAGAGCGGTGTTCCGAATATTGTATGCGCACAACCTTTTGCGTGCCTCCCGAACCATGTTACGGGAAAGGGAATGATTAAAGAACTCAGACGTCAATTCCCTGAATCCAACATCGTCCCGATCGATTATGATCCCGGGGCGAGCGAAGCAAATCAATTAAATCGAATCAAGCTTATGATCAGTACAGCACACATCATGCATAAGTAGGTTAAGTTATGGGGGAGAGCCAGATGAACGAAGAGAAGATTCTTCTTATTGACGGCAACAGCATTATTAACCGATCCTTTTTCGCCCTGGCGGGGAGAGGTAATCTGACGGCGCCTGACGGAACTCCGACCGGAGCAATTAACACCTATTTGAACACCGTTGCCAAGCATATTAAAGAGGTTGAGCCGACGCATATTCTCACTTTGTTTGACCGGCGCGAAAAGACATTTCGTCATGAAATGTTCAGCGGGTATAAGGCACAACGAAAAGGAATGCCCGATGAGCTTGCAGTCCAGTTCCCAATCCTGAAAGACATACTTGACGCAATGAATTCGGCAAGATGTGATTTGGCAGGGTATGAGGCGGATGATCTTATCGGAACCTATTCCGATATTGCTCGCAAAAAAGGCTTTAAAGTCTTTATATTGAGTGGCGACAAGGATGATTTTCAGCTGATTGACAGTGATACTCAGGTCGTTTTACCCGTCACGAAAAACGGAAAAGCCTCTTCGGAGATCATTGATGTTGCGGCTTTTTTTGATCGTTACGGGCTTCTGCCCGGCGAATTTGTTACAGTAAAAGCATTGATGGGCGATCCGAGTGATAATATCCCCGGCGTACGCGGAGTCGGAGAAAAGACCGCTCTTGATCTGGTTCGAAAGTATAAGACCCTCGACGAAATATATCAGCATCTTGATGAATTATCCGAAGGTCTCCGGACAAAAATGATTGAATCGAAAGAGATGGCGTATTTATCACATAAACTCTCTAACATTGTCAGAGATGTACCTGTAGATCCTGATTTGGAGCGTTTTAGAGTTCGCGAGCCGGACAAAGTGCTCTTATCCGGCATTTTCTACCGGCTTGGATTGCGAAGTCAGATGAAAAGATTCGGCTTGGAGGATATATCACAAGCAAATGTTGCGGAGTCCAAATCGTCAGTAGTTCAGTCTGATGAAATAACGACGGATGAGATTCCGGCTGATATCGTTATGCCATCCGGACTGCCGGATAAAATAGATCGAATTACTCCGGTAAATCTGGCACAGATACTCGAAGATATTCGTTTAAAAGAAAGAAAACCGACAATGATTACCATGGATGTGTCCGTAGATAATCATGGCGGGGGCAGAGAACCGGAGTACAGACTGGCAATTACGCTCGGGGCTTCCGATGTTTATATTATTGAGCAGCGGGATATTGTTGAGTCAATGCGTTTGATTAACGAAAATGGATTCGGAGCGCCCGGAAAACCGAGGGTCGTCGGTCATTCAATCAAATCATCATTCAAGTTTCTTCCGCAGCCTATCCCTTTTATCCAGTGCTTTGACATTGAAATTGCCGGATATCTGCTGAACCAGATTGAGGGAGCATCGCCGTCGTTTGAAACGCTGTTTGAGCACGCGACTCAGATGCCGTTTCCGCGCGTTCCGGGTCTGCCGGGAGAGAAAATGCGCAAAGACGAGCCCAAAGCCACACTCCTTGAGTTGATGATCGACGGAATTTCCGATGAGACGGATATCGGACACACCGAGGAGATCATAAGGAAGAGTGCCTGGAAAGTTATTCTGATGCGGCTGGTAGCGACCGCTCAATTTGCGGAAATTGAGAAGACGGGAATAAAAAGACTTGCATATGAGATTGAAATGCCGCTGGTGCTTCATCTGGACCGTATGGAGCGTTCGGGATTCCTTGTTGATAAAGAATTTCTGGAATCTTTGCACACTTCTTTTGAAGCTAAAATTTCTTCTCTGACCGAATCAATCTATTCGAAAGCCGGAACAACGTTCAATATCTCGTCGCCTAAGCAATTGGGGCAAGTGCTTTTCGAGCGGCTGGGCCTTGCTTCGGGCAGAAAAAACGCAGGCGGAGCTTATTCAACAGATTCCGATGAGATGAGTCGACTGATTAATGAACATCCGGTGATTGAAGATATTCTGAACTACAGACAGATTACAAAACTCGACTCGACGTTTGTTGTCGGACTTCAAAAAATGATTGATCCGTCAGACGGAAGAATACATTCTGTTTTTTCACAGGCAATGACAACTACGGGAAGACTTTCATCCGCTGAGCCGAATCTTCAGAACATACCGATCCGAAGCGAGTTGGGAAGTTTGATTCGAAAAGCATTTATCGCCCCGGAAGGATCATTATTGATAGATGCCGACTATTCACAGATTGAGCTTCGTTTGCTTGCGCATCTATCCGGCGATGTCAATATGACAGAAGCCTTTCTCCATAATCAGGACATACATATCAACACTGCGGCAAGTATTTTTCATGTATCCAAGGACATGGTAACTTCGAAAATGAGGTCCGCCGCAAAAACAGTTAATTTTAGTATCGTTTACGGAATCAGCGATTTCGGCCTTGCTCAGGATCTTGGGGTTCCGATGCACGAAGCGCATAGCTATATCGAGCATTACTACCAGCAATATCCTCAAATCAAGGAATATCTGGAATCTCATGTAAAAGCAGGTTACGATTCGGGTTATGTCGAGACAATGTTTGGAAGAAGGAGAGTCCTCCGGGAACTTTCGTCCCCCAATCGCAACGTAAGGATGTTCGGAGAACGAGCGGCAATGAATACTCCGATTCAAGGCAGTGCCGCCGATATCATCAAAATTGCCATGAACCGCGTCAGTGATGAATTATCACGTGCCGGGATCGGGGCAAGACTGATACTTCAGGTACACGACGAACTGATCATTGAGTGTATAGAAGCTGACTGCGACGCAGCGGCAGCAGTGTTAAAAAACGCTATGGAAACAGCAGTATCGCTTAACATTCCGCTTATTGCAGATGTTCGAAGAGGGAAAAGCTGGTATCAGTGCAAAGAATAGGATAGATAGGAGTAATTCTATGTTTATAGTCGGAATCACCGGTGGTATAGGGACAGGAAAATCGAGCGTTGCGGGTATATTTGCCGGTAAAGGCATTCGTGTTCTTGATGCAGACGAAATATCTCGTGAGGTCACCGGTGTAGACGGAGCTGCGCTTCCCGAAATCCGGGAGCTTTTCGGCAGTAAAGCCATTGACCCGAAGAATTCTTTGAACCGAAAATATGTTGCGTCGCTGGTTTTTTCAGACCGGACCAAGCTTGATAAACTCTCAGCAATCATTCATAAATACGTTTTCGAGAGAATATCCGCCGAAATTGACTTGGAAAGAAACAGAGGAACCAAGCTGATTGTTATGGATGTACCGATCCCCGTAAAAAAAGGATTTGCAGACATCTGCAACCAGATATGGGTAATCAGCGCTGATGAGTCCGTGCGTCTGGAGCGATTGGTTGAAAGAGGTATGGATGCCGATGAAGCAAAGAGGCGAATGAGCATGCAAATGACCAGAGAAGAATATGAAGACCTTGCGGATTTTGTTATCGTAAATGACGGTACCAGAGAAGAACTTATGTCACAAGTTCTTAAAATCATTGACAAAGAACTGCTGGAGAGGGGAATCCGGATATGATCATTCAGCGTGTTATCTCACTGACGGCACTGGTTATTGCGTTTGCCCTTCTGGCTTTATTGCAGTTGCTTGCGGGTAAAATGCGTCCGATACTGAGGAAATATCTTCGTTATTCCGGACTGGTTTATTTATCCGTGACCGTTGTTTTATATATACTGATTCGATTTCGTTCGGACCTTCCGGTTGCCTACGTTGCGCTGGCAGAAGGTCTTGCTCTTTTGATCCATTTATTTACATGCGGACTTCTCGTGTTCGTTGAAAGAAAACTTTCAATGATAAAGGATAATCCGGAGAAGAAATCAGACATTGAACCTAAATAAAACGATGTCCCCGTCTTTCATGACATAATCCTTTCCCTCGGAACGGACAAGGCCCTTTTCTTTCGCGGCCGTGTATGATTTGTACTCGAAAAGGTCTTGATAAGCGACAATTTCCGCGCGAATAAATCCACGTTCGAAATCAGAATGTATTTTCCCGGCGGCAGCGGGTGCTTTTGTACCCTCGCGAATTGTCCATGCCCTGACCTCGGTCGGACCGGCAGTCAGAAAAGAAATAAGCCCGAGAAGCTTGTAGCTTTCCTTAATCATTTTATCCAGACCGGTTTGCGCAATACCCATTTCTTCCAGAAATACAGCCTTTTCTTCGTCGTCCAGCAGTGCAATTTCTTCTTCAATTTTGGCAGAAATGACAACAACACCGCAACCTTGTTTTTTCGCATATTCTTGTACCACCTTAATATGCTCGGAGATCGGATTGGCAATCTCGCTTTCCGAAATATTGGCCGCAAAAAGAACCGGTTTCATGGACAGAAGCGGAATATCCCGAAGGAGAGACAGTTCTTCCTCATCGTACTCGAGAATACGCGCGGATGTACCGTTTTGAAGTCCTTCATAAACACGCTCAAACAAAGACAGCTCTACATCGTATTTCTTGTCACCGGATTTCATCATTTTGCGCACTTTATCGATTCGACGTTCCATGAACTCCATATCAGACAAAATGAGTTCAAGCTCGATGGTCTCGATATCTCTTGCCGGATCGGCTGATCCGTTAACATGAATGACATTATCATCTTCAAAACAACGAACGACATGGACGATTGCATCGACTTCCCGAATATTCGAAAGAAATTTATTACCAAGACCTTCGCCTTGACTTGCGCCCTTGACCAAGCCGGCGATGTCGACAAACTCGATGATTGCCGGCGTATACTTTGCCGGATTATAAAGCGTTGAAAGAAAGTCAAGACGCTCATCCGGTACTGTAACGACACCGATATTCGGTTCAATAGTACAGAACGGGTAATTTGCGGATTCCGCGCCCGCCCGGGTGATTGCATTAAAAAGAGTGCTTTTCCCAACGTTGGGGAGACCGACGATTCCAAGTTTCATGAAATACCCTCAATCATATAAGAATGGCTGAATTACTCGGCTATTATACCACTTGAATCGGTTTTCAAACCACAAATCTTTTGGAATGACCGCCATAGATTCAGGTTTCAAATACTTTGACGTTTTATATATTGATTGTCGAAAAATGCTTTCTTCATTGCGGAGTTAATTTAATAGAGTTGAAATATAAAGTGAGGACCGTTGATGAGCATGAAGAAGATCCGGTACGCAAAGATATGGACTTGTATTAATCACGGTATGGAAGCGGTTACTTCAGAAATAGAGGTGTCAATTCTTCCGGGATTACCTTCTGTTGATCTTGTTGGTTTGTGTGATTCATCGATACGTGATGCTAAGGAGAGAGTCAGATCGGCCATCAGGCAGGCCGGGTATTCTTTTCCGTCAGCTCGAATCACAGTAGGAATTTCACCTGCCTATCTTCAGAAGTCAGGCTCACATTTTGATTTGCCGTTAGCGCTTTGCCTCCTAATTGCATCCGGACAAATTCAGGTATCACCCGATATTAAGATTGCAGCATTCGGTGAACTGACGATTACCGGAATGGTTCGCGATACTCCGGGGGCATTATCATGCTTATCCTCTATAGCATCGGGAAACCCTGATGTTATTTTGGTGCCTGCTCTCAACCTCAAGGAGAGCCGGTTGCTCGGAATCGATGTAAGAACTGTAATCTCCCTGAATGATGCCATCAGGAAGATATCATCTTCATACAATGGTCAGGATGAGAATCATTTTAATGGGACCGGGTCTTCGGGTAATAATTTGATTACAGAGGATCAATCCGGAGTTACTGAAGCTCAAGAAAACAACCTTATTTGTAGCGGAGAGGAAGAGAATATTCCGGACTTCTCTCTGTTGAAGGGCCAGGAAAAAGCCGGAAGAGCGATCATTATTGCTGCTGCCGGATTTCATAATTTATTACTGATCGGCAGCCCGGGTAGCGGGAAAACAACAGCGGCGTCTATACTGAGAGGGCTTCTGCCTCCGCTGTCCGTCCAAGAGAAAATTCAGCTTCTTACGATTAAAGGCATCTCGCATAAATTGGAAGACGAAGAGATTATCAATGATCTGCGCCCGTTCCGGTATGTTCATCACTCATGTACAGCAACGGAGATGATTGGTGATAAGAGGAAAGGATCACCCGGTGAATTAGCTTATGCCACACATGGCATCCTTTTTTTGGATGAAATGGCAGAATTTTCGACACGGGTGCTGGACTTGCTCAGGCAACCGCTTGAAAACAGATCAACGATAAGTCGAGGGAACAGAAAATTGCGAACTATTCCTTCGCATTTTCTTCTTTTGGGCGCCATGAATCCCTGTCGATGCGGCCGTTATCTTGACAGCCCTTCCGCATGTACCTGTAATAGCGTACACAGACGTCATTACGAACGCAGAATAAGCGGACCGCTTCTGGATAGGATTGACTTGTTTTGCGAAATGTATCGAGTTGAGAAGAAGGGTTTATATGAATCAGTTTCCAAGAACAAATCGCTCGACAGTCCGCGAATAAGAGAAGAAGTAGCCCGTTGCTGGAACATGCAGAAGGAGAGATGTCTGGCCGCCGGTATTGAACCAACACTCAACGGTGAAGCAATGAATGTAAGGCTTGGAGAATTATTCCGGATTCCGGAATCGGTTCTCGAATATTCTGCCTCCATAGCCGATCGGCTTGGCATTTCGGCAAGAGGATTGAATAAGATTATTCGTGTATCCCGAACCATCGCGGATTTGGAATTCGAAGAGGATGTATCTGCCAAACATGTTGCCGAGGCACTTTTGTTCAGACGTAAAGAAACGGACAGTGAGTCTGTTATACGAATGCCGACGAATATGAATGGAGGGAAAGTACATGCAGGTAAGTAATCAAAGTGTAAATCGTATGGCGGCAGATCTATATACTTCTGATTTAATGATCGGCAAGAAACTGGGAAGCAGACTGATTAAGAAACTTATTGAAGGGGGCGTAATCGAGTCTCACAGAGATATTTTCGAGAATCCTTCTGGCGGCATTAAGTGTCCTGAATCAGTAAACTGGTCCAATTGTGATTCGGAGAGAGTTGCAATGTTAAGAGGTGAAAGGCCCGACAAAGAAAAATATCGTGAAATCGCGCACCAATGCATCAATGAAGGTATAGTATCCGTTTCAGAAGAAGATCCGCAGTATCCGGGTGCATTCAGACATCTCGAAGGAATGCCCAGAATCCTTTATTATAAAGGGGATAGTCTTTTAATGCAGGAATCAAGAAATACTGTATCAGTGGTTGGGAGTCGCACACCCAGCGGACCCGGCCTGCGGGCAACCGAAGAAATTACAGGTGAACTGGCTCGAAGCGGAGTCGTGATTGTCAGCGGACTGGCTAGAGGAATCGATACGGCGGCCCACAAATCTGCTCTTGCCGGTAACGGTAAAACAATCGCCGTCACCGCTTGCGGACTCGATTTGGTGTATCCTCCGGAGAATAAAGAACTTTTCGATGAAATAGCAAAGAAAGGGCTGTTGCTTTCCGAAATGCCTCCCGGGCAGAAAGCGTTACGACAATATTTTCCCGCCCGCAACCGTATCATGTCGGCTTTGTCAAATGTAGTTGCAATTATTGAGGCCGGACAATTCAGCGGCACGTTACATACCGCAAGTTTTGCGGCAGCGCAGGGAAGAGACGTCTTTGTTCTGCCGGGTAGTATTTACTCACCTTATTGCCGCGGGAACCTTATGTTGCTGCAGGATGGTGCCGATCTTCTGACTTGCGCAGGGGACATACTTGCCAGACTGTCCGGCGTAAATTTCTCGAGAGAATATGATGAGATCAGAGATGGCATTCGGAAGAGCGTCATCAGGGAATGTTTGCCGGATCACCCGGAAAAGCTTACGGTTAAGGAACTGTCAGGACTGATATTCGAGGAGCTGAGTAATGGTGAGTTAACACTGGATGAGTTGATTTCAGCGACGAAAATTCCTTTTGATTTCGTTGCTCCTCTTATATCCGAGATGTTGCTAAGCGGATCAGTTTCCGAAAGCCGGCAAAGATTTGCTTTGACTTTTCCATACACATGAAGTATATAATGGTAAAAGATTTCTAAAGCCTTGAGCCTGTGTGCTCGGAAATGAGTGTGAATGGGAAAGAGTTTAGTAATTGTTGAGTCTCCCGCTAAGGCGAAAACGATTGGCAGATATCTCGGAAAAGATTTCCGGATTACTGCCTCCGTGGGTCACATTCGCGATCTGCCGTCTTCGACGATAGGTGTGGATATCAAGCACGGATTCAAACCGACGTATATCAATATGCGCGGCAAGGAGAAAGTGATTCGGGAACTCAAAGAATTATCCAAACAGGTCGACAATATTATTATCGCAACTGACCCCGACCGAGAGGGAGAGGCAATAGCTTGGCACATTGCTAAGATTCTTAACGTTGATTTGGCGACTTCATGTCGTATATCTTTTAATGAGATTACTCAAAAAGCAGTTATGTCTGCCTTATCCGAACCGCGAATGATTGATATTGATCTGGTAAACGCACAGCAGGCAAGACGAGTTCTCGACCGTTTGGTCGGCTACGAATTAAGTCCGCTCCTTTGGAAAAAGATCAAGAAGGGACTTTCTGCAGGCAGAGTCCAGTCGGTGGCAGCGAAGCTCATTGTAGATCGCGAGGATGAAATCAATTCATTTATCAAAGAAGAGTACTGGCTTTTGACGGCTGAGGTATCACCGTTACAGACAGCTTTCCCATTTAAGGCAAAATATTATGGTATCCATACCGGAGAAAAGGCCGAGAAGGTAAAACTAAAATCGCAAGAACAGACCCTTTCTGTAATCAGAGATACAGAAGGAAATGATTATATTGTTCGAACTGTAAAAAAGGGCAGAAAGCTCTCTAATCCGTATGCTCCTTTTACGACCAGTACTTTGCAGCAGGAAGCATCCAAACGTTTAAGTTTTCCGTCCAGAAAAACAATGAGTGTGGCACAGCAACTCTATGAGGGAATCGAAGTCGAAGGCCAGGGGCAAGTCGCTCTCGTCTCCTATATCCGTACGGATTCGGTTCGAGTGTCGGAAGATGCTCAGGAGGCTGCCAAAGAAATTATCCGCGAGAAATTCGGCGAGGCATACATACCAAAGCATCCGCATAAATACTCCAACAAAAATTCGGCACAAGACGCTCATGAAGCTATTCGTCCCGCGCACTTCGAGCTTTCCCCTGAGAGTATTCAGAATTCTCTTTCGCACGATCAGTACCGCCTTTACAAGATGATTTGGGATCGTTTTATTGCTTCCCAGATGGCATCCGCAGAAATAGACACTGTAACGTTGGATATCTCCTGTGCCTCTCATCTTTTCAGGACGCAGGGTGAAACGGTTCGTTTTCAGGGTTTCCTTGCGCAGTATTCAGATATCAACGAAGACAAAGCGGAGGATGATAAGGATTTTTCAAAAGTCAAACTACCGGTACTTCACGAAGGTGAAAAACTTAAATTGATTTCTTTAACGCCGGAGCAAAAGTATACATTACCACCGGCCAGGTATACTGAGGCAACGTTGATCAAAGCCATGGAAGAAAAGGGTATTGGCCGTCCTTCAACTTACGCGCCTACGATTTCGACTATTTTGGAAAGAAGCTATGTTGAGAAAATCGGGAAGTATCTGGCTCCGACGGATCTGGGAAATGTTGTGACAAAGATGCTTGCTGAAAATTTCCAAAATATTGTGGATACCACATTTACTGCCAAGATGGAAGAATCGCTGGATGAAGTTGAATTAGGCAAAAGAGAATGGGTTGAAGTTCTTTCTGAATTCTATACGTCATTTCACGCGCTGGTAGAGAAAGCGTCAACGGATGTTGTCAAAGTAGAATCTGTTGTAACGCTTACAGGCGATAAATGTCCGGAGTGTCTTAAGGGTGATCTTGTCATCAAAGAAGGAAGATACGGTAAATTTGTTGCATGCTCCGATTTTCCTGAGTGCAGATACACAAAGAATATCGAGACGACCGTTAATGCCAAGTGCCCCAAATGTGGATCCGGATTGGTATCCAGGGCTTCGAGAAAATTTAAAGGAAGAGTTTTTTATACTTGCGATAAGAAGGGTAAGGATGCAGCGTGTCCGTTTATCAGTTGGGATCTTCCGATCGACGGAAGTAGCTGTGAAATATGCAACAGTTATATGGTCATGAAGAATTTCAGAGGGAAGGCCTATACGAAATGTTCCAATAAAGAATGCCCGTCGAACGCGCGTAAGAAATCCGCAGGCAAAAATGCCTCAGACAATGATGGAGAATTAACGGAGACCGGCAGTGAGTGATCCAGTAGTCTCGATAATTGGTGCCGGCCTTGCCGGATGTGAAGCAGCTTGGCAACTGGCTGAGGCCGGACTTCATGTAAATTTATATGAAATGAAGCCCGTGCGCAAATCTCCTGCGCACCATAGCGATCATTTTGCGGAACTTGTTTGCAGCAATTCTTTTCGATCGGATAAAATCGAAAACGCCGTGGGTTTACTTAAAGAAGAACTCAGAATCATGGGGTCTCTGATTATGTCCTGTGCGGATCGAACCAAGGTTCCTGCGGGAGGAGCCCTTGCGGTAGACAGAGAAGATTTTTCGAGTTTGGTAACCGAATCAATTAGAAATCATCCGCTCATCCGGGTTATTTCTGAAGAGGTTACTTCAATTCCCTCAGAAGGATCCGTTATTATAGCAACAGGACCTCTGACCGACGGTGAATTTGCGCAATCGGTTATGAGTATGCTCGGAAATAGCGAGCTGCATTTTTTTGATGCTGCCGCACCGATTGTTCTTTCGAATTCGATTGATCGGAATATTGCATTTGCGATGTCGCGCTATGGAAAAGGCGGAGATGACTATTTGAACTGCCCGATGAATGAGGAAGAATACCGCCAGTTCTATGAAGCCCTCGTAACTGCGCAATTGGCTGAAGTAGAGAATTTTGATAAGGAAACGGTTTTTGAAGGCTGTATGCCGATCGAAACGATGGCAAAGCGCGGATTTGATACGATTCGCTTTGGCCCAATGAAACCGGTTGGTTTAATCGATCCCCGGATTGGTAAAGAACCCTATGCCTGCGTTCAGCTTAGACAGGATGACCGTTTGGCTTCGATGTTCAACATTGTCGGTTTTCAAACGCGCCTGCGTATTCCGGAGCAGCAACGGGTGTTCAGGATGATTCCCGGACTCCGTGATGCCGAATTTTGCAGGTATGGTGTGATGCATCGCAATACTTTTATCAATTCGCCACAAGTTCTGGATTCGCACTATTCCCTGATAAGTGATCCCAGAATCTATTTTGCGGGTCAAATTACCGGTGTTGAGGGATATGTTGAATCGGTCGGGTCCGGACTTCTTTCGGGTATATATGCGGCCGCATCCATTAAGGATTTTCCGATGGAGAATCTGTTGACTGACAATTCTATGATCGGCGCTATGGCGGCATATGTTTCGGATCCTAGTATAACAAAGTTTCAACCGATGAATGCTAACTTCGGTATTATTGCACCGCTCGGCCGGAAGTTCAAAAACAAGCCTGAAAAGAATCAAATGCTGGCGGCAAGGGCACTCGAAGAAATCAACCGGTTTATTCCGGTTATTTCCGCATTAAAAGAAAAGAGTTATAATTAAGTAGTTTGCATTAAGAGTAGACTGGAGTGGATTACTTATGGGTTTTTTTGGCGGAATGGATCAGCCCGGCCCCGGCGTATACATTGATGACCCGCAGGATGGGCCGATTGTAAGCTTTTTCAAAATGTACAGTTCGAAGTTTTTTTTGCTTTGCTTAGCCAATTTGTTTTTTGTCGTGGCGAATATCCCGGCTATTTTGCTTGCCTGCTTTGTTGGCGGATTCCTGCTTCCTTGGATCAGTCCGACACTTTCAATAGACCAGTTGACGGATAAACTGTCGGTTATGTTGAGCGAAGTAAGCAATGATCCGGATGCGATATCAACAGTAGCAGACCAGTTATATTGGCTTTTGATCATTCTTTCGGCATTTGTTATGACAGGTATGCTTCTGATTGTTTTCGGACCGTTGCAGGCCGCATTCAGTAGCATGTACCGGAATTATGCCCGCGGTTACAACAGTTTCTACTGGCAGGATTTTGTAAAATCATTTAAAGGCAATTGGAAACAGTCACTGATAAATTCCCTGACATCAATTATCGTAACATTGATTCTCGTTCTCAACATTGTTTTTTATGCAACCGTTTATACCGGATCGAAAGGAACTGCGTTTGCGGTTGTTTTTTTCGTGCTTCTATTCTTTTATATGTGCATTCAAATGTATGTTTATCCAATGATCGTTTCATTGGAACTCAGTCTCCTGAAAATTTACAAAAATGCGCTGATTTTTACAATTATTCGATTGTTTCAGACCATCGGGATCGTGCTAATACAGCTTCTGGTTGTTCTTGTAATCCCTTTGTTGCTGGTTTCTTTCGGATCAGGAATCGGGATATCCATCGCGCTTGCATTCTACTTGACCGTTGCGTTTGCTTTTGCTCATTTCCTCGGTAATTTTTTCGCATGGTATCAGATTGAAAAGTATATTGTTGCTCCTCAGCAGACAGTAAGCGAGGACAATAAATCAACTGATGCAGAAGAAGCCTTCCCCGAAACAGAGGATACCGGCTTATCTGATGAAGATATCCATAAAGTCGATGACCATGATGATTAAGATATTATTTTGAAGACTTAAAAAATGGCGGCTATTCGAATAGTCGCCATTTTTCTTTGCTCAACAGTATCAATGCAATTACTCAACCAGGTCATTCATGGTGTACAGACCGGGTCGGACATCAGAAATGAATTGCGCTGCCTTGACAGCGCCGCGGGCGAATACATTCCTCGTTAATGCGCTGTGGGAGATTACGATGTTTTCTTCCGGCCCCGCAAAAATAACCGAATGGTCTCCGACAATATTTCCACCGCGGATGGAATGAATTCCGATTGTGCTTTTTTCTCGGCTATGCCGTTCATTATGCCGATCATAAACATATTCCAGGTTGTCGCTGATCGCGCTGTTCAGGGCGTCGGCTATCATCAGAGCAGTCCCGGAAGGCGCATCTATTTTGCGATTATGATGCGACTCGAGCAGCTCAATATCGAAATCAGGATAGAGAATTTCAGCTGCTTTTTTGACAAGATTGATGATTACGCTAATACCCAAAGACATGTTTGCGGAATGAAACACGGCTACTTTTTCGGAGAGCAGGTGCAACCGGCTCTTGTTGTCCTCCGATAATCCGGTAGTACACATAACGATGGGCTTCAACCTTGATTCGGCAAGAGAAAGAACAGAGGCAAATGAATTCACATGAGAAAAATCAATAATTACATCAAAATCCTCTTTGCAGTCAGTTGCCGAAGCATACACCGGGAATGCGCAGGGGGTGGTCTGAATATCAGCGCCGGCAACAATTTTAACGCTGTCTGACTGTGAGCAGATATCCGTGATCACCTTGCCCATATGACCATTACATCCATTTAAAAATATGCGTAAGTGTTCCATCATTATACTGTCACCTGAAAACTGTTGTGGGCTGACAAATCGAACTTGGAAAGAACGGATTCAAGGTTTGCATGTCCTTCAGCCGACATTTCGCACAGCGGCAGACGGCAATTTCCGACATCCCATCCAAGAATATTCATTGCTTCTTTTACAGGAATCGGGTTGACATCCGAAAAAAGCGCGCTGATCAGCGGTACCAACTCCAGCTGTATTTTGAGTGCTCCGTAAGGATCACCATCAAGATAGCTGTGAACCATTTTGCTCATAAGAGACGGTACTACATTGGCTGCCACTGAAATGACGCCTCTGGCTCCGAGGGAAAGCATGGGAACAACATATCCGTCCTCGCCGGAATACATCGTTAAACGATCTCCGCACAAATGAACCACTTCCGGCACTTGTAAGAGATTGCATTCTTTCACAGCAACAATATTAATGGTATCGGTTAAACGCTTAAGTGTCTTTGGTGTAATGTTCAAGTTGGTCCTGGAAGGAACATTATAAAGAATAATCGGCAGATCCGTAGCTGACGCCATCGCGTCAAAATGCCGGACCAGGCCCTCCTGAGATGTCTTGTTATAGTATGGCGTAACAATCAGCAATGCGTCGGCACCGATCGCGGTTGCCTCGCGGGTGAGCTTGATCCCGTGAGATGTGTCGTTGCTTCCGGTTCCTGCAATTACAGGAACTTTGCCCGCAACGCGCTCAACTACAATACGTACCGCTTCGAGATGCTCTGAATCCGGCATCGTTGAAGCCTCGCCCGTTGTTCCGCATACGACGATTGCGTCTGTATCGTTTTTGAGATGGAAGTCGATAAGCTGCTGAAGTTTTTTACAGTCGACACCTCCTTGTGAAAAAGGTGTGATAATCGCGACTGCAGAGCCTTCAAATACTGGCTTTTTCATGAATAGACCTCCTTCTCTCTTAAATAGAATGAATTATGGTTCAGAAGTATGTTGAAATGATAGCACCTACTATACTTCAACGTCAATTGTGACTATAATTGTTTTTCATGAGAACCAGTGATTTTTTTTATGATCTTCCCGAAGAGTTGATTGCACAGCATCCCTTGAAGGATAGGGGGGGCTCAAGACTTCTGATGCTCGATGGCACATCAGGAGAAATCAGCCATCGTCTTTTCAGCGATATTCCCGATATTTTGCATGAAGGAGATGTTCTGGTTCTCAATAACACAAGAGTAATTCCCGCCAGACTTCTCGGAGCCAGGGCAGATACCGGGAGAGCGATCGAAATACTGCTTCTGAAACGTCTGGATGAATGCCATTGGGAAACCCTTGCAAGGCCAGGCAAAAAAGTCCGCAAGGGCGTCCGACTGGTTTTTCTTCCGGGAAGGCTGGAGGCAATTGTTAAGGATGTTCTCGAAAACGGAAACCGAATTATTGAGTTCATTTTTCAGGGAATCTGGGAAGAAGTTCTTTATGAAGCGGGAACGGTCCCGCTTCCGCCTTACATACACGAGCAGCTTGAAGATAAAGAAAGATATCAGACTGTTTATGCGGTTCTGCCCGGTTCTGCAGCGGCTCCGACAGCCGGGCTGCATTTTACCGGGGAAATGCTCAGTAACCTGAAGGGAAAAGGAATAGAAACTGCTGAGTTGACTCTTCATGTCGGACTGGGTACTTTCAGACCGGTAAAATGTGACATCGTTGAAGAACATATCATGCACTCCGAGTGGTTTGATTTTCCGGAAGATGCGTCAACTAAAATACGGAAGGCAAGGGCGGAAGGACGCAGAGTTATTGCGGTAGGAACGACGAGTTGCCGGACATTGGAATCCGTTTGCAGAAATGATCCTGAAATGAAGGCTTGCTCCGGCTGGACCGATATTTTTATGTATCCGGGATATGAGTTCGGGTGTGTCGATGTGATGATTACCAATTTTCATCTTCCGGAATCTACACTGATTATGCTGGTATCTGCGTTTTCGGGAAAAGATAATGTTTTCAAGGCATATCAGGAAGCCATTGATCGCCGCTACCGGTTCTTTAGCTTTGGAGATGCGATGATTATTACTAGAAATACTCAGCCGGTTTCCGGCGAAAGGAAATAGAGAAATGGAAAAATCAAAACCGCCGGTCTGGTATGAGAGCATCCATGTTTGTAAGCAGTCAGGGGCAAGACTCGGAAGGGTTCATACGCCACACGGCTCGTTTATGACCCCTGAATTTATGCCCGTCGGGACTCAGGCTACGATCAAAGGAATGTCACCGGATGAAGTAGCCGGGATGGGTGCGAACATTATTCTGTCAAACACGTACCATCTATGGATGCGTCCGGGCAGTGATATTGTTCGGGAAGCGGGTGGACTTCACAAATTTATGAACTGGAAGGGCGCGGTTCTGACAGACAGCGGCGGCTTCCAGGTTTTCTCTCTGGCTCGTCCGAAGGACATTACCGAGGAGGGCGTTAAGTTCAAGTCACACATTGACGGATCGGCACATATCCTGACTCCGGAAAAATCAATGGAAATTCAGAGTGATCTCGGGGCCGACATCATCATGGCGTTTGATGAGTGCACGCCATGGCCTTGCGAGCATGACTATGCCAAGAAGTCACTTGAAAGAACCACACGGTGGCTGGAGCGTTGTATTAAAAGTCATCAGAATCCCGAGCAACAGGCGCTTTTCGGGATCATTCAGGGAAGCGTATATCCTGATTTGCGAAGGCAGAGCGCAAAGGAAATTTGCTCATTTGACCTTCCGGGCTACGCGATCGGCGGCCTTTCCGTCGGAGAGCCGGGAGAATTAATGTATCAAATGCTTGAAGAAACAGTCCCGTTGATGCCTGCCGATAAGCCGAGATACCTTATGGGCGTCGGGTCTCCGGATTACCTGATTGAAGGCGCACTCAGAGGCATTGATATGTTTGACTGTGTTTTGCCGACGCGAATCGGAAGAAACGGCACGGTGTTAACGCGCAAGGGCCGCTTAATTGTTCGGGATGCGAGCTGTGCGCGTGAGTATTTTCCGATCGAAGAGGATTGCGACTGCTATGTCTGCAAGAATTACACCCGGGCGTATATCAGGCACTTGCTCAAGGCTAAAGAAATGTTCGGCTTACGCCTCTGCTCGTGGCACAATATACATTTTCTTCTTAATCTGATGAAAGATGTTCGCCGGGCGATATCCGAAGACAGGCTCTTGGATTTCAGAAACGAGTTTTTCGAGCAATATGGCTATACGGGCAAGTCATAGATCATTCATTTTCGCTCACTATACTTAGGGTGTGGGGACGCGAAAGGAGTGATTACCATGAAATGCCTGTATTTAGTCACCGGAGCCGCCGGTCATCTCGGGAACACGATTGTGCGAACGCTTCTATCAGCGGGACGTCAAGTAAGAGGACTGGTACTTCCCGGTGAAAACACACAATCGCTGAATGGACTTGAATTCCCGATTGTTAAGGGAGACATCACGGATAAGGATTCCCTTGTTTCTTTCTGTAGCAAAAATGATTTTGACAAGAGCATTCTGATTCATACCGCCGGAATTGTATCTATCGCGCAAAAAACGGATGAGAACCTGCATCGTGTTAATGTCCTGGGAACAAGGATTGTTTGTGATGCATGCATAGAAAACAATGTGGATAGGATGATTTATATCAGCTCGGTTCATGCCATTCCCGAAAAGCCTATAGGTGAAGTCATTACCGAAACAAACCGGTTTGACCCGGATCTTGTTAATGGTGCGTATGCCAAAACGAAAGCGGAAGCAACGCGTATTGTTTTGGAGAAGGTTGATTCCGGAAAGCTTGACGCGGTTGTGGTTCATCCCTCCGGGATCATCGGTCCGGGTGGGCTGACCCGTTCACATTCCGGACAAATGATTTTGGACTATGCACAGGGGCGTCTGACTGCATCCGTGCGCGGCGGTTACGATTTTGTCGATGTCAGAGATGTTGCAGACGGAGTGATTGCGGCGGCGGAGAAGGGAAAGCAAGGCGATTGTTATCTTTTGACGAATCGATATTTCGAAGTCAGCGAAATACTGGAAATGCTTCATAAGCTTACCGGGAGAAGAAGAATTCGCACAATTTTGCCGATGTGGTTTGCCAAAGGAACGGCGGCGCTTTCCGAAATATATTACAAGATTCTTAAGCAGGTACCTTTGTTTACATCGTATTCTTTGGATACACTGGTATCGAATTCCTGCTTTTCGCATGAGAAAGCAACCAGAGAGCTTGGATATCAACCAAGAAGCATGTATGTAACGCTATCCGACACGTTGTTATGGCTTAAGTCCTGCGGAATACTTAAATGATAAAGCTGCCGGAGAGTGTGTTGGAACGGAGTGTATTTTCATCCAAAATATGGATGGATATGTGATTATTGGGTCATTACTTGATTAGATGCGCTTGCGTATACGATCTGATCAATGGTAGAATCATACCGATATTGGGAAAATTGACAGCAATTTGATTTGGAGGATAGAAATGAACGTTTTTTTTGCTGAAACGACTATAGCCGGGGCATCCGGAACAACTGTTGCGGGTGCGCCAGCCGATGGTAGCTTGTGGAGTTCTTTATCCATGTTTGCTCTTTTGGCGGCTGTTATGCTTGTCATGTACTTTATTACCATTCGCCCTCAACGCAAGCGTGAGAAGGAACTTAGGAAACAGGTAGATGCAATGGCAGTAGGTGATTCAGTCGTCACAATCGGCGGAGTTGTCGGAACAGTTGCAAACATATTGGATGACAACATTACAATTACTACAAGTGTTGCGCATACGATGCTCACTTTCAAGAAATCCGCGATCAGCACAATCACGAAGAGAGAGAAATCAGAATAACTCAACAGGAGGATACGAATATGAAGCACATTAAGAAAATTCAGGAATCTTGTGTCAAAATTCCGAAATCAGGATCGGCATGCGGCGAATGTCAGACATCCTGTCAATCTGCATGTAAGACCAGCTGTACGGTCGCAAATCAGAGTTGCGAAAACAACAGCTGATCCTGATCATATTTGCCGGTTGAATAGTGAAGGCGTGCAGAGCGTCTTCACTATTTTTTTCATAATAAAGATATCGGGAGGCGCATACTTGGTTCATCTATTTGAAATGCACGGAAAATATATTGCCTATGATTCGGAATCAGGTTCCATCCATGAGTTGGACAGGGAATCAGCAGATGTTCTGAATTTATATATTCAGACAGGCGGCAAAAGGCCTTTGGAATCAGAATTGATTCTTCTCCATGAGAAATCGGATCTTGAACTAAAAGAAATTTTCGAGATCTGTGATGACTTCGACGAATTGATTGCTTCGGGATCCATTTTTGCTTCCGGAGTTCCAATCGAGTTTTCAAGGCTTTATCCCGAGGAACCCAAAATAAAGGCAATGTGTCTGCATATTTGTCACGATTGCAATCTCAGGTGCACATATTGCTTTGCCGGGACGGGTGACTATGGAACCGGCCATCGGGAGATGCTATCTGCTGAGACCGGAAGAAAAGCAATTGATTTTCTGATTGCCGCTTCCGGTAACAGGCATCATATTGATATTGATTTTTTTGGCGGTGAGCCGCTGATGAACTGGCCCGTTGTCGTCGATCTGACCCACTATTGTGAAGAAGCCGGGAAAAAGTCAGGCAAAGATATTAGACTGACGATCACTACAAATGCGCTTCTTCTCGATGATGAGAAGACGGAATTCATCAATAAGCACATGAAAAACTGTGTGCTCAGTATCGACGGACGACCCGAGATTCACAATCTTATGCGACCGGCTCCCGGCGGCAAACCTTCCTATGAGCCGATTTCAAAGCGCATTAAAGCATTCATTAAGAAAAGAGAAGACAAGGAGTGTTTATACCCGGAGCACTATGTGAGGGCAACATTTACTCAAAATAATCTTGATTTTTCCGAGGATGTGAAACATATTGCCGATGCGCTTTCGGCAAGAAACATCTCGGTTGAACCGGTTGTCGCTGCAAAAGACTGTGGATATGAAATCCGAACGGAAGATATTCCGAGGATAAAAAAGGAGTACGAAGAACTCGCACTATTTTTAAGCGAGCGAAGAAAAAAAGGAGATCCGGTCAATTTTTTCCATTTCAACATGGATGCTGCGACGGGACCTTGCGTTTATAAACGACTGAAGGGGTGCGGTGTCGGTGCCGAGTATTGCGCGGTGACACCTGACGGTGATATTTACCCATGCCACCAATTTGTCGGTGAGACGCAATTTTGCATGGGGAATGTTAATCGTATTGATGAGATTTTGGATGAATCAGGACATCTGTTTCCCGGTAAAAGTGCAACGGACATCCTTGATCCCGAGGTCAGGAAAGTTTTCCTCGACAGACTGATGCCGAATCGTGAGGAATGTGTGAATTGCTTTGCGCGTTACCATTGCGGCGGCGGGTGTGCGGCAAATCGTTACTTTTCTACCGGATCACTCGATGAAGAGTACGAGATTGGATGCCGTCTTGCCCGTAAGCGCCTGGAGTGTTCAATCTGGCTCATTGTCGAGGGAAAAGCGGATTAATGTGATACAATTTGTTTGTATCATTTTTATTTGCATTCGGAGGAGTTGATATGCCGGAATCACTCACTATTAAGGATATTCAGAAGAGCGAGGAAGTTAAGGTTCTCTTGCAGGCGTCAAGTGATCAGATGGACTCCCTCGGATATACGGAGCACTCGTTTCGTCATTGCCGTCTGGTCTCAAACAAATGCGGCGAGATACTTGAAATGCTCCATGAGGATGAGCATACCATCGAACTTGGAAAGATAGCAGGATACATTCATGATATCGGGAATGCGGTCAATCGCAATAATCACGCGATCTCCGGGGCTATTCTTGCCTATAACCTGCTTCTTCGCTCAGGTATGAATTATAATGATGCAGTAACAATTATGATGGCTATTGCCAATCACGATGAAGGTGAAGGGGTTCCGGTAAGCCGAATTGCGGCAGCATTGATTCTTTCGGATAAAGCCGATGTACACCGCAGTCGGGTAAGAAACCGCAAACCGGAAACTTATGACATTCATGATCGTGTCAATTATGCCGCGACGAAATCAACGCTTGAAGTGATCGGAAATAAAGCAAAGCTTGAAATCGAGATTGATACTAAGATATGCCCGGTTATGGATTATTTTGAGATCTTTCTGGACCGGATGAAACTATGCAGAAATGCCGCGATTTTTTTAAATTTGACATTTGAGTTATTCATTAATCAAACGCAGTTGTTGTAAATCGGATTTGTCACAGAGGTTATCAGAAGTGGCCGTTTATTCAGGTGGAATTCCGGAAAATATCATAGAAGATATTATCGCCCGCAATGATATTGCGAGCGTTGTCGGTCAATACGTCCGTTTTACAAAAAACAGCGGTCAGAATCAGTTTGGACTTTGTCCGTTTCACTCGGAAGACACTCCGTCATTTTCGATTTCAGTAAGTAAGCAAATCTATTATTGCTTCGGATGTCATAAGGGCGGTAATGTGATTCATTTTATTATGGAAATCGAGAAATTGAATTATATTGAAGCACTCAAGTTGCTTGCTGAACGCGCCCAGGTGGCTCTTCCTGAGCCGCAGGATGATTCCTACAGGAAAACATCCATGCTTCGTGACTCGATCCGTGAAGCCCTGCTGGAGGCCGCCAGATATTACTATAAATCACTCCATTCCGAGATCGGCAAACCGGTAACCGATTATCTTGCGCGACGGAAAATCACCACTTCAACGGCAAAAGCTTTCGGCCTGGGATATGCGCCGGATGAGTGGGGCGGATTATACCGTCATCTGCGAAGCAAAGGTTTTTCGGAAGAAGTTCTCTCGGGATGCGGTCTTTTTACGAAAACCAAGAAAAACGAACTGATTGATCTTTTTCGGGGCAGGCTGATGTTTCCGATATTTGATCCGCAGGGTAAGATTCTGGCATTCGGCGGCCGGATTCTGTCGGACGGAATGCCAAAGTATATCAATTCACCGGAAACCCCCGTCTACTCCAAGCAGAAGAACCTATACGGACTGAATTTTGCCAAGACCTCCAAAGAAAAGACGTTGATCATCGTTGAGGGCTATATGGATGTGATTTCCATGCATCAGGCCGGTGTCAAAAACGCGGTCGCATCCCTCGGGACCGCTCTTACGGAGCGGCAGCTGTCCCTTGCGTCCAGATATGCGGAAGAGATTGTTCTTTTCTATGATTCGGATAACGCGGGTCAAAACGCTGCGATTCGCGGTCTGAAACTTCTTATGGCTAAGACCAGAAGACAAACAGGAATGAACGTGAAGATCTCGGTCGGCATGGTCCCCGACGGCAAAGATCCGGATGAATATATTCGGCAGTTCGGTGCGGATGCTTTTCGAAAAGTCGTTTCGGAAGCGTTGCCGGTGATGGACTATCTGATTTTTTCCGCCAGAAGGCAAAGTGTTGATAACGGGAAATTTGACGCCAGAACTTTTCAGATGCTCTCCTGCATGTACTTATCCTGGGAACCCAACATTGTCCTTCGGGAGCGCGCGGCATCCCAGGTAGCTCAAATCCTCGGCGTATCCGTTGCAAGTGTTCTTGCGGAAGCGGAGCGCGCCTCTGAGGAAACCAAGGAAATTGAGACCTTTGTCCCAAGAAGCGTTCCCGAAAAGCAAACGGTTGTCAGATCTCCCGTATCCGACGGGTCAAGCGCGACGCATCAGGAGATTGTATTGTTATGTCTTTTGAGCGGTAAGCCCGGTATACTCGGAAAAATGCCTGATAAACCGATTCCGACGGATTTCTCACCGGGTGTGATGAGAGAGATCGCATCGACTTTTATCGCTTCGGAAAGTGAACCGGCGTCCGACGTCATCCGGCTTCTCGATATTGCCGGGGATAAAGAGTTGAACGGGCGTCTCGCAAGAGATGTATTTACCGAAATCCTGATGAAAACGCAGGACATTCGAGATGAAGACAGTTTGATCAAGATGATATCCGATTATCTTTATCGGGTTAGAGAACAGGTTTACACGAACCGCAAGAAGTATCTTGCCGAGCAGATGGACGGGATGCCTGAAGGAACAGACAGAGACGCGGCAGTCAAAGCTTTTCGGGAGGTTACCGAATATCTCAAATTTCTTCGGGATAAGATCAAGGAATTATCACAGTGAAGGCAACCGGAGATTCAATGAGAAAGAAAACCATTCTATCAAAACGGCTGAGGTGCTTACTCGATGAGATCCCGTATACGAACCGTCTGATTGATGTCGGTTCAGATCACGGCTATGCGGCGGCATTTGCGCTTGAAAACCAAAAGGCCGGATATGTTGTGGCGACGGATATACACGTTTTACCTGCGGAAAGAACAGAAAAATATCTGAAAGTACAGGGTTTGTCGGAACATTCGGAAGTACATTGCGCGGACGGGCTTTCCGTATTGAATCTTGCGTCCGATGATACGATACTCATTTCGGGTATGGGTGGACTTGAAATCATGAAGATCCTGACGGATGCTCTGAATTCACGGAAGGGCGCATTACCTTACGGAATCCGATTCGTTTTCGGGCCGCAGCGTTCATTTCCGGAATTTCGTGATTTTCTGAGCCAATATGGTTTCCGGATCGAAAAAGAAATTATTTGTGAGGACCGGAATCACACCTATGTTGGTATAATAAGCATATATACGGGTGTTTCATATTCATTGAGTCAAATTGAGAGAGTGATCGGACCGGATTTAATTCGAAGAAAGCCGGACGGGTATACCGCATATCTTTCTCAAAAAAAATCATCGCTTACCAAGCAGTCCTTAGGTAACAAGCAAATTGCCGAAGTAATTGAATTTATTGATCATGAAATTGTTGACTGCAAAAAGGAGAAACCGTTATGAAAGAATACAGTATCGGCGAAGTTCTGGACTATTTGGATCGATTTGCACCGCGCGAGACAGCAGAAGCATGGGATCATGTCGGACTCATGGTCGGAGACCGGAATTTTCTTCTGTCCGGTGTTGTCTTATCACTGGATCCGACGCCCACAGCGTTGTCGCAATGCATCAAGGAGAACGCAAACCTTCTGATTACCCATCATCCGCTTTTTTTCGAGCCGTGTACGTCAATCGATTATACAACCCCAAAAGGGATGTTGGTTCGCGATATTATCCGGAACGGGCTCACGGTGTATTCGGCGCATACGAATTTAGACAAAGCCGTTGGCGGTGTCGATGACTCTCTTGCGGAAGTTCTTGGATTGATCCCCACCGGCACGGATGAGTTCAGCCGGATTATTCATCGACAGTTTGAAACGACCCTTTCCTATTTTGAGGCAGCACGGATGACGCGCGAAAAGTTAGGCGCATCCGGCGTAATACTTAATTCTTCCGTAAACGCGGAAATCGGAGATGTTTTTATTTCTTCCGGAGCATTTGATTCCGACTTGATTCCGCTCCTGATCGGATCCGGAATCAGCCTTGTCATCACCGGAGAAATAAAGCACCATCACATGGTGGCGCTTAAAGAAGCGGGTATTCTCGTCATTGCCGCAGGACATGAGGCTACAGAGACACCGGTATTCTTTTCGCTCGAAAAGCGCCTGGAAGAAACTTTTCCGGAACTTAAAATTTCGGTATGCCCCGGAAACGTTTTTCAAAAGTCCTTTTGAGGTAGACATTGCGATGCGGTTTGTTTATGATGGGATTGTTTTCTGAGTAAGCCGGACGATCGCGGGCGCAAGCTTTAACGGGCGCGCACGAGGAAAGTCCGGGCTCCATAGGACAAGGGTGCCGGGTAACTCCCGGTGAAGGCGACTTTAAGGAAAGTGCAACAGAAAAGACACCGCCTTCCGATTTCGGTCGGGAGGTAAGGATGAAATGGCGGGGTAAGAGCCCACCGGCGGGTTGGTAACAATCCGGCCGTGTAAACCCCACCCGGAGCAACGCCATGGAGAGACATTACTGTGGTCCGCAGGTCTCGGGGAGGCGGCTGGAGCCGTTAAGAAATTATCGGCCTAGATAGATGATCGTTCAAGACAGAACCCGGCTTACAGGTTTACTCAGAAAACACTTATTACAAATCAAAGCAACGGTCATAAGGAGAAAAAAATGTCAGCGCAATCCTATTTAAGCAGAGGCGTATCGCCGACCAAAGATGATGTGAAGAAGGCCGTTTCGGGACAATCCGGCGGTGTTTTTCCCGGAGCATTCTGTAAACTGATTGAAGATATTGCCGGAGATCCGGATTATTGCATGTCGATTCATGCGGACGGAGCCGGAACTAAATCATCGGTTGCTTATCTGCAGTATATGGAGACGGGGGATACGGCGAGTTTCTTTTCTGTGGCGCAGGACTCGCTGGTAATGAATACCGACGACCTGGCTTGCGTCGGAGCCGTTAACCATTTTTGTCTCTCGAATACGATCGGGCGTAACGCTCATCGGGTAAACGGCACTTGTATTGCAGAAATTATTCGCGGATACGATCATATTATTTCGCTTCTTAAAAAATACGGTGTCGAAATAACAATGTCAGGCGGTGAAACAGCGGATGTCGGTGATCTGGTCCGAACCGCAATCATCGATTCAACCTTAGTGGTTCGCATGAAGAGAGAAGAAGTCATTAACGCATCTCAAATTAAGCCCGGACATGTGATCGTCGGATTATCATCTTCCGGCAAAGCAGTATATGAAGATAAGTATAATTCCGGCATCTCGTCGAACGGTCTCACTGCGGCACGACACATGCTTTTAAGCAAGAAATATCTCGACAAATATCCCGAATCATTATCCGAAACAATACCCGCAGACAAAGCCTATTGCGGAAAGTATCTCCTCTCGGATAAACTTCCGGACAGTGAGATAACGGTTGGAGAAGCAATACTATCACCGACCAGAACCTATCTGCCGATTCTTTCCGTAATACTGCCGAAGTATCGGAATCGCATATCGGGGATCATTCATTGTACAGGTGGCGGACAGGTAAAATGCCGTGATTTCGGGTATGGTGTTCGTTACGTGAAAGATAATTTATTTGAACTGCCGCCGATATTCAGGGCCATATATGAATCCGGTGAAATCCCAATGAAAGAGATGTATCAGGTGTTCAACTGCGGACACCGCATGGAGATTTATTGCGAACCGGAGATTGCGGCTGAATTAATTGCCATATCTTCGGAGTTTGAGGTGGATGCGCGGATTATCGGAAGAGTTGAAGCTTCGGAGAATCCGGATCAGAACGAAGTGCTGATACGAAGCGGGGACGAAGAATATAAGTACTGATTTTTATTACGTCTTATACATCAGTCATTATCATCTTTTTTTTCGTCGTTCCTGGCGAGCCATCTCAGTATCTGGTAACTAAAAAAACCAATGATCGCCATGACCACGATGAACAGAGGATATGTGATTTTCCAGTTTTCACTACCGGTCATCATGGACCATTCGGACATACCGCCGATGCTCGCAAGAAGTGTCAGCGGGAGAAAAATGGTGGAGATGAAGGTGAGCCGGCGAAGAGTTCGGTTGGTCCGGTTTGATATTTGTGACATCTCGTTGTTGCGCAGAGAAAGATCGATTTCCATCAAGCTGGTCTCGATATCCCGCATCGTTTCAATCAATTCAAAATATCGGGTGATGTGATCGTAAATATTTCGAAAATGAAATATTGACTTGTCGGAAATAAAGGGACAGTCCCCCCGGCTGATTTTTAAGAGAATCTCACGCTCGTGAAAAAGTGATTTTCGAAGCGTCATTAACGACCGTCGAATATGTTGAAGAGATTTGATATTAAAACTCTCATGATGCTCAAAAAGAGAATCCTCCGCCTGAGAGAGTTCATCTTCAACGGCTTCAATAGCCAAAAGTTTGCGGTCTACAATCGCATCCATAATCGCATGCAGCGCATACTCCGGACGAGAGCGCTCCATCAAAATCGCATTCTCGACCTGTGTTTCTATGTTTTCGCTGATAACCGGCTTTCCGTCCGGCCCGATACGATCCATAGAGATCAGAAAATTCTCGCCGATGAAAAGGTTGATCTCATTGATATAGAGTTGATCTGAAAAATAAGAGAATTCATTAATCTGCAAAAAGGTATTATCCGGAAAAACGTCCAGTTTCGGCAGTTGATTATTATCGCTTACATCATCAATGGAGAGTTGGCTCAATCCGATTGCGTCGATGAGGGGACTTATTTCATCCGATTTCGGCTCAACATAATGAAGCCAGAAAAACTCTCCCTTTTGAGTCTGTGCAATTGCCTCTGCGGCTGTTTCGGCGGGGATCATTTTCCCGGCTTTGGTAACCCGGTAAAAACGTGATTTGTCCATATTGATTCTCCATTATCTTCGAAAATGATATCCCAAAACGGATGTATAACACAAAATATACAATCAAAATTATACAACAAAATTGACTCTGATAGACATTTTGTCAAAACAAGTGACTTTGTTTCAGATAAGAAATTCACTCGAACTGATCTGTTTTCGATTGTTGACAACCAATGACCGCATCGTTATAATAACCCTTGTTCGTTTGCGAGGATTTACGTATTTCTGATGCAATGAGCATATGCACCTTTAGCTCAGTTGGTAGAGCAACTGACTCTTAATCAGTGGGCCCCGGGTTCGAATCCCTGAAGGTGCACCAGAACATAAACCCGAGAGCAAGTTGCTTCTCGGGTTTATTGTTTTCACTAACTATAAAAAGAAGCAATCGCGCTCAATACGGTGCGTTTTTGACTTCACTTCAATTGTGTTATAATCATCTGAAATCTTAGAATGCACCAAAACCAGGCGACAGAGTTTGGGGGGGATTTTATGAGCGAATATCAAATTGAAACCAAATGTGTCCAATCGGGCTATCAGCCGCAGAATGGGCAACCCAGAGTTCTTCCGATCAATCAGAGCACTACCTTTAAGTATTCATCGGCAGAGCAGATGGGCAGACTTTTTGATCTGGAAGAAGAAGGATATTTTTATTCAAGGCTTGCCAATCCGACTTGTGATGCCGTAGCCGCCAAAATTGCGGATCTGGAGGGCGGAGTGGCAGCGATGCTGACGGCTTCAGGCCAGGCGGCTATCTTTTTTTCAATCATCAATATTGCCGGAGCCGGGGACCACTTCATCAGTTGCTCTAATATATACGGAGGAACGGCTAACTTGTTTTCCGTCACTTTCAAAAAGCTGGGAATAGACGTAACGTTTGTTCAGCCGGATGTCAGTGAAGATGACCTTAAAGCCGCAATCAGAGAGAATACCAAGCTTATATACGGTGAAATGATTGCCAATCCGGCGCTGACGATATTTGATATTGAAAAATTCGCGAAAGCGGCGCATTCATTCGGTATACCGCTGATCGTTGACAATACCTTCCCGACGCCGATTCATTGCCGGCCTTTCGAGTGGGGCGCGGATATCGTTATTCACTCAACCACAAAGTATATGGACGGGCACGCAACCAGTATCGGCGGGTGTATTGTTGACAGCGGCAATTTTAACTGGAATCAATATCCCGAACGATTCCCCGGCCTCACCGCACCGGATGATTCATATCACGGAGTGATTTATACCGAGAAGTTCGGGGAAAAAGCATATATTACGAAATGTACGGTTCAGCTAATGAGAGATATGGGCGCAACCCCGGCTCCGATGAATGCGTTTCTTCTGAATATCGGATTGGAGACCCTGCACCTTCGAGTACAAAGACATTGCGAAAACGCTCTGAAGGTTGCTTTGTTCCTCAGATCTCATCCGAAGGTCAGCTGGATCTGTTTTCCGGGTCTGGAAACAGACTCACAGTATTCATTGGCTCAGAAGTATCTCCCGGACGGAACCTGCGGTGTTCTTTCTTTCGGGGTATCAGGCGGAAGAGAAGCGGCCTGCAAACTGATGGATTCACTTAAACTGGCGACCATTGTAACGCATGTTTGTGATGCCCGTACCTCCGTGCTTCACCCGGCGAGTACAACACAGCGTCAATTGTCCGAAGAAGAACTCATTCTTTCCGGTGTAAGTACGGATCTGATCCGATTATCGGTAGGTATAGAGAATGCAGATGACATAATATTTGATCTGAAACAAGGACTTCAGTTCATTTGAAATGGGTAAATTCCATAAAATCCGGAACTATAAAAAAATCTGATCAATAAAAAACGCCTCACCTGTTGACTTGATAGTCAATCGGTGAGGTGTTTTAGCATTTGGATCTCAACTTATAGTGCTGAATCAATCATTTTCTGGTACGCCGATTTGTTGGCCATTCCGACCTGTTGTGAAATTCTCTTCCCATCCTTAAACACAATGACGGTCGGTATACTCATCACACCATATTCAGCAGCAATGCCCTGAGCTTGATCGATGTTCAGCTTTGCCACTTTAATCTTGCCTGCGTTCTCGTCGGCTATTGCATAAATAGTAGGTGCCAACATCCGGCAAGGCATACACCAATCTGCATAAAAATCGACCAATGTTACTCCGGAATCAATTGTGCTCTTAAATGTTCCCTCTGTGAGTTCAAGTGTGTTTTTGTTCATAAGAATTCCCCTTTCAAATCTGCAATTTTATTATATAACTTCTTATCGGCAATTGATGCGCCCGTTATAAAAGAATTTCAAATAAAGTACATGTCATTTTCTTTTTCCGAGTTTGCATCTGTACGGACCACAATAAAAGAGTTATAATATAAAAACATAATATAATAATTTGATAATCCGTTCTGATATCATTATAACATGGTTATTGAATGTGTCAACAGTCATGAATAGAAAGACGGAGGAAATATGAATAAGGATGAAATCACCCGGAAAGCCGAAATTCTAAAAGCACTTGCGCACCCGGACCGCCTTTGCATCATACAGGGGCTTCATATGTACCGGTGTAATGTCGGGGAGATTCAGAGTAAGCTCGGTTTGTCTCAAAGCGGACTATCTCAACATATCGCCAAACTAAAATCCGTTGGTATCATACGCGGTAAAAGAAACGGTAAAGAAATTTGCTACCGTGTGGCGGATGAATTTGCAATGGAAATTGTAAACCTGGCTTTCAAAAACACAGACTGTCAGATGTGAATCGCCTAATCAAAGAATCCGATCATTTCCTCGGTGGAAAAGTCCTGATCCATCGGAAGTCGAATCACCCTATTTTCTTTGGCGGACCGATACACCGCTAATACGGATGAGACGGACAGCAATCCCGATTCGGCATCCGCAATGGGTTCTTTACCTACGGAAATCGAATGATACAGATCCTGATAAATAGCATAATGAGGATTGCCTGCGCTGAGGAAGGAAGACAATCCTTTTGTTTTCATCTGTTCAAGGATGTAATGCATTTTACGGCTCTTTCCATTTTCGTCCCGAACATCCAGACCGGGGATTCCTTTGCGAAGACCGATACGCACCGATCCTTTCGCGCCGCTAATGAAGAAAAATGCTTCGTGATCCCGAGGGGACGTCGCTGTTGTTCCTTCAACCTGACAAAGGGCACCGCTTTTCATGCGTATAACGGCCATGCCGGTATCTTCAGATTCAATATTCCGAAATCTTTTAGCCAAAAAGCCGGTGACATACTCGGGAGTACTGCACATCAGCCAACACATCAAATCGAGTGCATGGATGGTCTGATTCATGAGCGCCCCGCCGTCGAATTTCCACGATCCTCTCCAAGCAGCCTGGTCATAATACTTCTGATCATGACCCCATCTGACCGTAACGGAACCGTGACTGACGGATCCGAATACACCGGCACTTAAATCTCTCTGAATCAGACCGATCACCGGAAAGTACCGGTAGATGTGCCCCATGACAATTTTCCTTCCGGTCGATGCGGATAATTCAACCAGTTCGGCGGCCTCGGAAATTTTCATGGTCATCGGCTTTTCGAGAAAAACATGACAGCCGGAAGCAAGAGCGGATTTTGCCATCTCATAATGTAATCCGGAAGGGACAGTAATGGAGACGATATCCGGCTTCTCGCTCTCAAGCATCCGAGTAAAGTCACGATAAATCTTGACTTTGGATAAGAATTCTTCTTTATGTTTTCCTTTTATGCCGCTGGCACTAAGGAGTGCTTCCGGGGCATTTTCCGCCGGATCAACCAAGGCACACAATTTGAAACTGTCTTTTTGCTTTAGGATGGCTTTCAGATGTTTGACAGAGATTCTGCCGCATCCGACCAGGGCTACCGAAAGCACGGATACACGATTATTGCTCATTTTATAACTCCGGCGATGAACCATATTTTTGCTGACATTCGGTTTATTCTATCACAGTAATCAGGATTGTTGAATGTTGGTGTACAATGAAAATATCCTGAAATCGGGAGGATAAGGTACTAAAGATGGATATGCGGGACATTATTGCGGATAAAAGATACGGGCAGAGTTTGTCTGCGGAGCAGATCAATTACTTTATTAATAGTGTTACCGGAAAAACAGTTCCGGATTATCAGGTATCGGCGCTTCTGATGGCTATCGTGCTGAATGGGATGGATGACCGGGAGATGACCGAACTGGCACTCTGCATGGCGCGGTCGGGCGATATTTGTGATCTCTCTTCCATCGCAGGAAGAAAAGTGGATAAGCACAGTACAGGCGGAGTGGGTGATAAATGTACGCCGATTATATTACCGCTCGTTGCATCTATGGGTATTCCTGTTGTAAAACTCTCCGGCAGAGGATTGGGGTTTACGGGCGGAACGATTGACAAACTTGAATCGGTAGAAGGGTTCAGAACATCGATACCGATTGCTGAATTTCCTGATATGATACGTAAATCGGGTATGGTTCTTTCCGGCCAGACACCGGAACTGGCTCCTGCCGACAAAGAATTATATGCACTTCGCGATGTGACCGGAACGATTGATTCAATTCCTTTGATTGCTTCGAGCATCATGAGTAAGAAAATTGCCGGCGGAGCGGATGCCATTGTATTGGATGTTACTTGCGGAGACGGCGCCTTCATGAGAAACATTGATTCCGCAAGAAAGCTTTCCGAAGCGATGATACGCATCGGGAATATTGCTTCCCGTCCGGTAACGTGTGTCATCACATCCATGCGTCAACCTCTGGGAAAATCAATCGGAAATGTGCTGGAGATGATGGAAGTGGAAGAAGCTTTTCACGGAAATATGCAAGAAGACCTGGAAAAAGTATGCTTAACACTGGCCGCATCGATGTTTTTGCTTTCGGATGAGGGGGAAAGCACAACTTTTGATTTAGCTTACGAATTGTGCAGGAAAAAGCTTTTCGATGGCAGTGCTCGAGAGTCATTTTTGCGGTTTATCAAAGCGCAGGGCGGAAAGACTTGTGAAGACGGCTCCCTGATATACCGGGTACAGCCTGCGGAATGCGGATCTTTATTATCGGAACGCAGTGGCTATATCGGGGAAGTACTTGCGTCCGGTATTGGCAAAGCCTCGGTCAAGATCGGCGCAGGAAGAATCGTAAAAAGTGATGAGATTGACCCGGGCGCAGGAATCATCCTTCATAAAAAAATCGGAGACGTTGTCAGCAAAGGCGAAAAGCTTTGCACCTTTTATAAGGGGGAAGGCAGTCATCATGATGATAAGTTACTTGCAGAGGCACTTTCCGAAGCCCGCAAAGCCTTTATTATCCAAGATGCGTCAGTGACCCCGCCTCCGGAAGTCTTGGAAATCCTATCATAGTTTTTATGCTTGCACGCACGGAAACGGATTGCTATAATACCAAATAGAACGAATGTTTGACATTGGGGGATAAAAGACAACATGATCATTGTGGGTATTGATCCGGGGTATGCGATTACCGGATATGGTGTCATCCAACATCAATCGAACCGGCTGAAAGTATTTGACTACGGCGTCATTTCGACTAAGCCCAGTGTTCCGTTTGAGATTCGCCTGTTGACCATTTTTCAGGAAGTGACGGCGCTTATCGAACGATATGCTCCGGATGTTCTTGCCATTGAGGAATTGTTTTTTTCGCGTAATACCACTACGGCAATCGGCACGGCACAGGCAAGAGGTGTGGTTATTCTCGCCGCTGCCAAGGCCGGAATTCCGGTATTCGAATACACACCACTGCAAGTGAAGCTGGCCGTGACCGGATACGGCCGAGCCGATAAGAATCAAGTTTCACAGATGGTTAAGGCATTATTGTGTCTGGAGAAGATCCCGGGTAAGGATGATGCATCTGACGCGCTTGCCGTTGCCATTTGTCAGGCACATACAGGAACACTGAACTGCAATAAAGCAGTCGGAGGATACCAGTACGGTTCCGGCGGGAAAACAGAAATTTGGAAGAAATAAATAAATTACGAGGCAAGGAGACCGGACATGTTTGCATACATTAGCGGAATGCTGGTTCAAAAAAAAGAGGACTATATTGTTGTTGATGCGGGCGGCATCGGATATAAGATATTCTGCCAACAGCCCATGCAGGAGCGTATCGGGAAGCTGAATGAACGCGTTCTTGTGCACACCTATCATTACGTTCGGGAAGATATCAATGCGCTGTACGGATTTCCGAGTCAGGAAGAGCACGACATGTTTATACTTCTTCTGCAAGTGACCGGAATCGGCCCCAAGGTGGCCAATTCGATCGCCGGAAGCATTCCGCCCGGAGAATTCGCACTGGCTGTAATTACCGGCGATTTGAGCAAGCTGACGCAAGTAAAGGGCTTGGGTAAAAAAGGCGCCGAACGGATAATGCTCGAACTTAAGGATAAACTGAAGGGCTTCGGTCACGGACTCGAAGGGTTTGATGCCAAAGGAGTGCTAACTGACGAATCCGGAAAAACGATGACCGGTTCGATTCAGGACGAGGCCTTCAGCGCACTGGTGGTACTCGGTTATTCCGCAGCGGAAGCGTCGAAGGCCGTAAAGAAAGTCTATCAGGAAGGTATGCCCATCGAAGAGTTGATACGTATTGCTTTGAGAACTGTTGTATAATCATTTTCCGAAAAGACTCTCCGGACGAAACATTCAAACAGAACAGGAGCATCTATGGACTTCAGTGAATTTGATCAGGAAGAACGGATTATCGGCAGAGAACGGCTTACCGAAGACCGGGATGAGAAGGGGCTTCGTCCGGTTCGATGGGAAGATTATGCCGGTCAAAAAAAGGTCAAAGAGAATCTCAAAGTATTCATTGAAGCCGCGGCAACCAGAGAAGAGTCGCTGGATCATGTACTGTTATATGGGCCGCCCGGACTCGGGAAAACCACTCTCGCCGGAATTATCGCGGCACAGATGGGAGTGAACCTGCGTATAACGACCGGTCCCGCTATCGAGAAAGCCGGCGAACTTGCGGCGATTTTAACGAACCTGAATGAAAGGGAAGTGCTTTTCATTGACGAAATTCATCGCCTCAACCGGAGCGTGGAGGAGATACTCTATCCGGCAATGGAGGACTACTGCCTGGATATTATGATCGGAAAAGGCCCGTCAGCCCGATCCATCCGATTGGACTTGCCGAAGTTTACGTTGATCGGAGCCACTACCCGCGCAGGACTGCTTTCCGCTCCGCTCCGCGACCGTTTCGGAATGGTTCACCGACTGGATCTTTATGATCCGCAGGATCTGATCCAGATCCTGCGAAGAGATGCGGCAATCCTGAATATCGGAATCGATGATGCGGGACTTCTAACCATTGCGTCCCGGTCACGGGGGACACCCCGGATTGCAATCCGTCTGCTTAAGCGGATGCGTGATTTTGCTCAGGTGAAAGGGTCGGGCGTTATTGATTCTAAGATTGCCGATTACGGGCTTTCGGCGCTCGAAATCGATGAACGCGGTTTGGATGCGACTGACAGAAGAATTCTCAGAAACATGGCAGAAATGTTCGGAGGAGGACCGGTCGGACTCGATACCCTTGCGGCGTGTACCGGTGAAGACCCGGTTACGATTGAGGACGTACACGAGCCATTTCTGATGCAAATCGGGTACATCGCAAAGACGCCCAGGGGAAGAGTGCTGACAACTTCTGCCTGGCAGCATATCGGTCTGCCTTGTCCCGATGATTATGACAGAAGACTCAAAAATGTCAGTGCCGTATACAATGACCCCGAAAAGGCAGAGTCTTATCCCGAGCAACTTGGTCTGGATTTTTAAAAAAGGACACGTAAAGAATAATGATCAACAATAACGGCAATTCGATTCTTCTTCACGCATGTTGCGGACCCTGCGCCGAGTGGCCTTTGCAAGTCCTTTCAGAAGAAGGACTTCCGGTGACTGTGTTCTTCTATAATCCCAATATTCATCCGAATTTCGAATGGCAGAGAAGAAAGGACAATTTGGAAGTTCTTACCGCAAAAAGAGGAATAGACCTGATTGTGAATGACGAATACGATGAAGATTTCTGGACTGGTAAAGATTATCTCCGGTCATATGAATCGCGGTGTCACATGTGCTATTACATCCGCATGAAAAAAGTCGCGCGGATTGCCAAAGACGGAGGCTTTTCAGCATTTACGACCACACTGCTGGTCAGTATCTACCAACAGCATGACCTGATCATCGACGCGGCCCAAAGGGCATCCGCGGAAGTCGGGATTCCGTTTTTGTATCGGGATTTCCGGGACGGTTTTCGCAAAGGACAACAGATGGCAAGAGAAGATGGCCTGTACCGTCAGAAATATTGCGGGTGTATCTTGTCATTGGATGAATCTGCTTATAAGGATCAAATCTATGGAAGTTTTTCGGGAAGCGATGCCACAACCGACAATGTCTTGTAGGAATCATAAATAACCATTCCGGGCTTTGCTTTCGGTATTTTTTTTACGTGTCTGATCTCACAGAAATCCACATCAACACGAATATTATGTTCTTGCGGATCTCCTGAGTCCGGAACATTTGTTGCGCTGGAGTTTTTTCGAAAAGCGGAAAGGCTTGACGAAAAATATGCGGCAACACCGGCAGCGGATAACACGGACTTATCGGACGGAGTTTTGCCGAAACATCTCAGTACGACATGTGTTCCGGGGGCATTTTTAACATGAAACCACAGATCATCCGGAGAAGCCGTTTTGAAAGTGAGATTGTCGTTTTGAATGTTGTTTCTTCCGCAAAGAATGATCATGCCGTCCTCGGCTTTGAATCTTCTGTATAAAGAAGTCGGATCTGATGGTTTTCTTTTTGCATCCGAATCCTGTGCATCCGGACCTTTGCGTTTCGCGGCTTGCCCGGCGGACCTTAGTGCACGGGAACGTTGTTTCCCGGTTTTTGATTTGCCGGGGAAATTCGACATCGTCTTGAATGAATCGGATCTTGCGGTGTTTGAATCAGAAACATCAAGTGATTCAATTTCGGCACGCAGTGCATCGATATCTTCCTTCTCCGAAGCGCTCAGTGCAGCTTGATGTAAACTTCTAAAATACTCGACGGCAAGCAAATCTTCCTTCAAAAAGCTTGTGGCGGCATCGTTTTTACTTCGCGCTTTCCGATACTTCTTATAATAGGCTTGGGCGTTGTCCGAAGGCGATCGGTTTGGATTTAGTGTAATACTAAGCATTATGCCCGGATTCTCATAGTCCTCAACAGATAGCGTACCCTTTTCCGGTATAATATCCTTCTGATGCATCATGATCGTATCCGCATATTTTTTATATAGCAGATAATCGTTCGAATTATGAATATCGGACTCGTGAACTGCCATTTTACGAACTGCGTGAGACAGGGCATTCTGAGCAAATGTGATTATTGGTTTTTGCAATTGCTCGAAAATGTTTCTCCTCATTTTCGAGCGATGTAATGTATCTATTGCATCCGATATTGAAGTCGACGATATTGCTCTTCCGGCATCCTCCAGTTTCAATGCATGAAAATCCGTCGGAGAGTCTTTATCAATTGAGAAGTAAAGACTCGGGGAAAGATCCATCTGCTTAATTCGCGTCAAAAGAACCAGTGATGCTTTGCAAATCGATTGAATTTCAGGTGAACTCAATTGCCGGTAACCTTTTCGCCCATCCACAGAGGCCAGATAACAAATCTCCCTGGCAAGTAAAGGACTGAAGCCCTGCAAAGACTCCAGAAGTGCCTTTTCGATCGGTCGGCCATAGGATGACTCAAGAATAGGAGGGAGGCCTCTTTCGATCATGCGAATCGCATCATCGGGGAAAATCTTACCCTGACCCGGCGGGTATTCGTATATTCTTGCCGGCATGACTTCACGTACACGACTCATGGATGAGTCGACATGCATGATACAGTCCAAAATTTTATTCTGCTGATTTACCAATACGATGTTGCTATAGCGCCCCATCATTTCAATGATCAGACGATATTCGATCAAATCCTGAAGATCATTCATCGATGCGATATGAATTTCAATAATTCGTTCAAATGGCGGAGCCGTCACCGAAGTAATTCTTCCGCCGGAAAGATACTTTCGAAGCAGCATGCAAAAAGATGGCGGAACTGCCGGATTCTCCTTAGTGGATTCAGTTAGATGAATGCGTGGGAATTCAGGATTGGCCGACAGTGAAAGACGAGTATGACCTTTTGACGTACGTAAATGAATACATAACTCATATTTGTCAGGTTGATAAAACTTTTCTGCACGTGCTCCGCATAACGCATGATCGAGCTCGATTGAAAGAAAATGCGTGGTAATTCCGTCGAGGGGCATGTCCTACCTCAATTTCTATCCTTAATTCTGTCTTTCAGTACAAATATCACCCAGCCGATCAATATCGCCAGAATTAATTCTATTCCCAGTAATACATAGAACCG
Source organism: uncultured Oscillospiraceae bacterium (assembly GCA_964501725.1). Lineage (GTDB taxonomy): Bacteria > Bacillota > Clostridia > Saccharofermentanales > Saccharofermentanaceae > CAZCTO01. The sequence goes on from CAZCTO010000006.1 coordinate 44,408, forward strand.
ATCAAAATTGTTGAGTGTCAGCAATATATCTAATCCGACGATGGCAAGAACTCCGAAAAGAATTATGAATACTTTCCCGACCGGATTTTTAGCAACAGCTTTCAGAAATGAAGAACTCGAAGGAGGAGCCTGAACGGTACGACGCGACGGAGCCCGGGACGTAGTCTTTCTGCGCTGAGATGAATTTGATCTGCTTTTTTTCTTTTTTATCTCTGCCACGATAATCATTTCCCTTCCTTTTGATTCGATAACAGTATACCAAAAGAAAGAGTGTTTGCTATAAAACAAACACTCTTTATCGAATATACCGAAATAATGATGGATCTCAGGTGTCTTGTCCGTTCTTCTTGGCTGCTCTTTTATCGAAAGACTCAACGATGGCTTGCATCAGAATAATCGTAACAAAGAAGAGAAGCAAGACAAGGAAAACACCGCAAAGACCAAAGGCTACAACGGTCAAGCCTTGTTCGGTTAATTTGGATATAAGAAAAAAGATTTGGCTTAAAAATATGTCCATCTGTGATTCCTCCTATCAGAATACAAACATGCCGACCAATGCAATAACAAGGCCGCCTGCGACGATAGACCCAAGCTGCCCGGAAACGTTGGCACTGATTGCTTGCATGAGAATGAAATTGGTCGGATCTTCTTCTTTTGCCATCTTCTGCACGACGCGTGCGGACATCGGGAAGGCAGAAATACCGGCAGCCCCGATCATCGGGTTGATTTTTTTCTTCAGGAAGATATTCAGGAACTTTGCGAAAAGAACTCCGCCGGCGGTGTCAAAGACAAAGGCAAACAAACCCAGGAGCAGGATTAATCCGGTAATCGGATCAATGAAACGATCCGCAAGCATTGTGGATCCGATTGTAATACCCAGTAAAAGTGTGACCAGGTTTGCAAGTTCATTTTGCGCAGACTGGGATAATCTCTCAAGAACACCCGCTTCGCGAATCAGATTTCCGAACATCAAGGATCCTACAAGCGGTGCGCTCATGGGAACGAGAACACCGGCAATCACCGTAACCGTAATCGGGAAGAGAATTTTGACGAGCCTCGGAACTTTCTCTTCATGATAATCCATTCGGATCATACGCTCTTTCTTGGAAGTAAGTGCGCGGATTACAGGGGGCTGAATAATCGGAACCAACGACATGTATGAATATGCGGCCACAGATATGGGGCCCATATAATCAGTTAAATTGAAATAGTTGCCGACGTAAATCGTCGTGGGTCCGTCCGCCGCACCGATAATACCGATGGCTGCGGAAAGCTTGAGCGCCATGTCAGACTCAATGCCAAGAAGAGGAAGAAGGAACAGGGAAATCAGAAAGGTTGCAAAGATGCCGAACTGAGCCGCGGCCCCGAAAAAAATCATATAAGGATTTTTAAAAAGAGGCGTAAAGTCGATCATGGCACCGATGGCAATGAAGATCAGGATAGGGAAGAGCTCTGTCGCGATTCCTGCCTGTCTCAATACCTCCAGGAATCCGACTTCGGAAGTCTCTACACCGAGCATGTTTGTGACATTTCCGACGATATTGAAGGGTAGATTGACCAGAATAGCACCAAAGCCTATGGGTAAAAGCAGTGATGGCTCGTATTCTTTTTTGATCGCAAGATAAATCAGAATTCCGCCGATTACGTACATAATCAACGCTTTCCAATTATCCCCGTGACCAAAGTAAAGAACACCTTCAAATATTTCTTTAAGGATGTTCATTTCTCTTCCTCCCGCATTAAATTATTGTTGGATCTTTCTGTTCTGAAGCAAGGTTTGTATTTTCTCGGTCGGGTTAATTAAATTGGACAGTGAAGCGTCATGATTAATCGCATCGATCAATAACGCGACGAACTTTGTTAAGTTTACATCATCGAACCATGGTGCCGCAAGAAGTTCCGGCCTTCTATATATCAAATTCGTTGCAAAAACTTTATTTAAAAGACCTTCTTCGTACGCTTTGTTGAAATGTTCGATCCCTTCGGTGAATAAAGCGAAGGTTACCGCACAATAAATGTTGCGGGCACCGCGTTCTTTCATTTCTCTGGCAATGTCTAAAATGGAGTCTCCGGAAGAGATCATGTCATCCACAATTAAAATATCCATGCCATCCACAGAGTCACCGAGAAATTCATGGGCGACGATAGGATTCCTGCCGTTAATCACCTGCGTATAATCTCTTCGTTTGTAAAAAGTTCCCAGAGGAACACCGAGAACTGAAGCCATATACATCGCGCGCGTGATACCGCCTTCATCGGGGCTAACGATCATAAACTTTCCTTCCGACAAATCAAGATCCGGAATTGCGCGAAACAAAGCCTTGATAATTTGATAAGAAGTAGAAAGACTTTCAAATCCTGAAGTGGGAATTGCATTGGCAACGCGCTCGTCATGCGCATCAAAGGTGATAATATTTTCAACACCGAGACCATAAATTTCTTCCAATGCGAAAGCACAATCAAGGGATTCTCTGGCATTACGCTTATGCTGGCGACTCTCATACAAGAAAGGCATGATCACATTGATTCTTCTGGCTTTTCCGGAACAGGCAAGAATTACTCTTTTCAAATCCTGATAATGATCATCCGGGCTCATGTTGTTCTCAATCCCGAACATTTTATACGTGCAGGAAAAATTCATGACATCGCTTAAAATGAAAAGATCGTGACCTCGTACCGAATTCAGAATAACCGCTTTGCCTTCTCCGGAAGAGAACCGCGTGTTGTCAACGTCCATCCGGTAGTCATTACGATAGAAACCGGGATACCGGCTGATAATATGTTGTTCCTGATATTCGGACCGTCTTTTATTGAGAAAGTAATTAACGCTTTCCGCAAAGTTGACGCTCCCTTTCAGCGGGATTATTCCGATTGGGCCGACCGGTGCCATCGGATTGTCCCCGTACTGGTTATACCTTGAGTATGCCTTGTCATCTGAAGCCGTTGGAATCGAATTCATCTTATGCCCCCATCCCATATAATAAATATGTCTATTCCATCAATTCTCCGATACGCATTTGTCCCAGTAAATCCGAAATTAACAAGCTTGGATTTACCAGCTTGCCCAGAGACTCATCCACATTAATCGCATCAATCAAACGAGCCACAAAAGGTGTCATATTTACATCAACATACCACGGTGCCGAAAGAAGCTCCGGCTTCCGGTAAATCAGATTGGTACAAAGAACTTTCCTGATAATCCCTTGCTTGACGGCGTTCTGAATCCGGTCGATTCCGTCGGTAAAAAGTCCGAAAGGCGATACGCAATAGATGTCTTTTGCCCCGCGGGCTTTCATGACCGTAGCGGTATCGACCATTGTCTTTCCGGAATTAATCATATCGTCAACAATCAAAATATCCCGGCCTACAGGTGATTCGCCGAGAAAACGAATTTCCTTTATGGGATGTTCACCGTCAACCCGTACTGAATAATCTTTATGTCGATAAAAAATGCCCAGAGGAACTCCCATCAATGAGGAGTAAAATATTGCTCTTGAAACACCGGTTTCATCGGGACTGACCACCATCATATTATCTTTGTTAATTTTAAGTTTGGGGGTTGTGGCAATCAGTGAACTGATGATCTTGTATGCGGACTTAGGCGTCTCAATTCCCATGAGAGGAACGGCATTTGCTACGCGGGAGTCGTGCGGATCAAAAATAATCAGATTGGCAACACCAAGGCTGTATAGCTGTTGAAGCATCGCCGCACAGTCCAGAGATTCTCTGTAAGCGCTGTTGTCCTGACGTCCTTCATATAGAAAGGGCATGATCACATTGATTCGTCTGGCTTTACCGCTTACTGCCATAATAATTCTGAGCAAATCGCGATAGTGATCATCCGGGCTGGTGCTGTGCTCAAGGCCGAACACAGGAAACTTCGCCTGATGGGATAAAACATCCGTAACGATAAATATATCATGACCGCGTACGGTTTGGCTCAGCGTTACTTTGCCTTCTCCGGTTTCAAAACGTATTATTGAAGATTGAATGATATAGTCTTTACGAAGATATCCGACGCTGTCAACATAGGGATTACTGAAGTCCTGTTTCCGCTTCAGGCGTTTTTCGTATAAGACCGAGTTAATTTGATTGACGAATTCCTCATTCGCGGTGTGAGCAATAATCCCGATCGGGCCGAATGGTTCAAGAAGATATCCCCGAAAATCAGGTTTCAATTTCTCGGCTGAGTCAGAATGAAGAGAAGGGTTTGTCATCAAGTCCTCCGCAATAATCATTCGTTATAACTGAAACGATTCGCTCAACATCAGTATATCTCTATTCAGTCTTTTTTTGTATGGTGAAAAATGCATGAAAATTTCTCGCTTACGGATTCGTAATATGTTTATTGAGCTCTCAATCGGGATAGTAACATCGCTGTTAATGTGTTCGTCACATAAATACTATCTAAGAATGCGCAATCGTGATACAGTTATTTTACATTAAAATTTTGCGGAGAAACGTTGTGAAAGTAAATTTTAGAAATACAACTTTCTGGGGAGTGGCTGCGGATATTTCATCCAGTCCTGTTTCAGATAATGCGGAAGTTGTACTATCCGGCAAATCAAACGTCGGAAAATCTTCTCTTGTAAATGCGCTTGCGGATAATCATAAGCTCGCCAGGGTAAGTTCAGAGCCGGGAAAAACTCGACTGGTGATCTATTTCAATGTGGATGACCGGTTTTTTTTAACAGACTTGCCGGGTTATGGATATGCGAAAGCCCCCAAATCCATCAGAGAGCAGTATTCGAAACTTGCGGATCAGTATTTCGGATGCGGCCGCCCCATTCGATTGGTACTTCATCTGATTGACATTCGGCACGAACCGTCCGTTGACGATATCCGTATGATTCACTACATGGACGAAAATCGTATACCCTATTTTATCGTTTTTAATAAGGCGGATAAGTTCTCCAATGCGCAACGAAAGAAAAGGATTTCTGAACTGGAAAACGAATTGGGTGATCATAATTCCCTGGGATGTTTTGCAATCTCTTCCGAGAAAAAAGAAGGCATCGAAATTTTGCGGGATGCAATTGAGGCGCATCTTTTCCCGGATTCCTGAATTGAATAACGATATTTATATTTAATCGTTTTGTCATCAGTTGTCTGTTGTTGTCGATTTTTCGATTCGCTTACCTCGACCATTATCCATATAATCGACGTGCAGAAAGCATATGAGGAACGTCGATTTTTATGAAAGTGGTATACAAGCAAATCATTAACAAGATTCGTTACAAGCTGAATCGAAATCTTGTAAGCGGCAGAAAGCTTCTATCGGACTATATTGATATAGCGATTACATGTTTGTTTTTGCGACCGGTTTCCATAATATTTTGCGGCGGCTTCATGGGTGTCCTTACCGGTCTGAATTCAGACAGCTATTATGGACTTGTTTTTATTATCACAATATTTTCAATTGCTTTTTCGTTCATTATTATCGCAAATTTCAAACGCAAGGTGAAAAGAAGCAGACTTCTGATTCTTTTGCTTGCGGCGACATTTTGTCTGTATTGCTATTCATTTATTCAATTAGATGTCATCAGAGCAAAGAATTTTTTAGAAAGAAATACTGAAGGCGGAGAATATGATCGACCTGTCGAAGGCAATATTGTCAGTTTGATAGATAGTGATGACAGTAAAGAATACTCAATCTATTATCTTGAAACAGATAACCACATCATGCTTTCTTTCTATTCATCTCGTAAAGATCTTGCATACGGCACGCGAGTTTCAATTTCGGGAAGAATCAGGGAGCACCGTTCTCAAACAAATCCGGGGGAGTTTGATGCTGCTTCATTTTACCGAAGTAAAGGAATTCATCTCAAGCTTGTTACGACCGATAAGAAAATTGAAATCTTTGAAGGAAAGAGAAGCCGCCCGAATCCTTACGTTCAATTGCTCATTGTCAGTCGAAATCTGAGGGACAAAATCGAATCCTCCTGGAACGGTCTTCTCAGTATAGAAGAATCGGCTGTGCTGGGCGGGATGTTGTTGGGTGATAAGTCCGAAATGAGTTCTTCTCAGCTGATGTGGTTTAGAAACAGTAATCTGTCACATTTGATCGCTGTTTCCGGTCTTCATGTCAGCTATTTTCTGATTCCGGTTGCTGCCGGGGCAAGGATAATCGGGAGAAAACGTTTTGTACGACTATCCATAATTGTTATATTCCTTTTGCTTATAGGTTTTCTCACGGGGTGGAGTGCTTCAGTGGCAAGAGCCATTATGATGGTCATCGGATCCGTCATCTGTTCACTTCTGGGAAAAAGATATGATTCGATCGGCGGATTGTTTCTGTCCGGGCTGATTCTGCTGATTATTTCCCCTTATAATGCAGCAGACATCGGATTTCAGCTGTCATTTTCAGCCACTTTTTTTATACTTCTTTTTTCCGGAAAACTGGAGAAGAAGTTCAATAGTCTTTGTGTTCCGGGAATCATATCCGGTCCATTGGCATGCATGATTTGTGCTCAGATTGGAATGATGCCGATTCTGCTTTCACTTTCCGGAAAGCAGTCATTCATTTTAATGCTGGTCTCGATAGGCGGAGTCTTTCTTTCTCAGGGAATCTGTCTTCTTGCCATACCGATATGCTTGTTGCGTTACTGTCTTTTCTCATTAAGAATTACGGACATGTTTTTTCGTATCGCTTTTTTACCAATCTCAGGATTACTTCAACTAATACTACAATTGTCGAGATTCGGATCATTTGAGTCGGTAGGTGCATTGCGGCTTCAAAGCCTGCATCCGGTTCTCTTGACCGGACTTTGCGCCTGGATCATTATTTTGTGTTTACCCAAATCCTATTTCAGGAGATTATTATCAAAACTAACAACTATGGTAATTGCGTTGGGAATTTGCCTTAACATCATCCTGTATATAAATCGCCCGATCGCAACCATTATTTTCACCGATGTTGGTCAGGGTGATTGCACATTAGTCTTATGCGATCATAAATCCATCATTATTGACGGCGGAGATGTCGGAGAAGGCATAAATACATTGATTCCAATACTTAATTATTATGGAATCAGGAAAATTGATATTGCGATTCTGACACATCCACATAGTGATCATATGAGCGGTCTTCTCGAATTAGTCAATTCCGGAAAAATTACAAATATTGGAACTCCTGATATGAAAGCAATTCTAAATCAAACTGATACTGATGCTTTATTTTTCGCGAATGAGATAATATATCAATTGGATGCTGGTGATAATATTGATGTTTGTGATAAGGTGAAATTGTCTGTATTGTCGCCGAACTCTGATAGTATTATGTATGGAGAAGAGTACATAAACGAGAACTCTCTTATCACATTATTGACCATTGGAAATACAGGAATTCTTTTTATGGGAGATGCGGGATTTCAGACAGAAAATAATCTGTTACGGGATAATGAAGATGCGAAGATGATTTTGGATAATGCGGATTTTCTTAAGGTGGGTCATCATGGCAGCAAGTATTCTACGTCTTCTGAGTTTCTTGCAGGAATGAACTTAAAAGCGGCTGTCATCAGTGTGGGACCGAATTTTTACGGTCATCCGACGGATGAAGCCATACAACGTCTTATTTCCGGTGATATAGATGTATTCAGAACTGATTTGAATGGAGCTGTTATATTAGATATATATGAGCACCGGGCACAGTTAAAAACAATGATCAGTAGTGCCCGTTAAGCAAAACATAACCGTTCTTTTTCGGGGGGAGAAAAAAGTGAGTAATGAAGATATAGCAAAAAAAGTCCTTGCGTTTTCTGATTTTTCGACAGTTGCCGCTGAAATCAGAAGCGATAAAATTAAATCGGTATATTTGATTACGGGTGACGAAGATTATTTGACAGAAAAACTGCGTAGTGCTTTGAAAAAAAAGGTCTTGTCCGTTGGATGTGAAGATGTGGACTCTTACTATTCGGATCGATCCTCTTCGGGAATTACTATTGATGAACTCAAAGAGCGGGTATATACACCTCCATTTATATCGATGAGACGACTGACCATTTTAAAGAATACCGGATTGCTTGCACCGTCCGGGAGCGATGCACAAGATAAAATAGCTTTATTAAGGAAAGTGATTGAAGAGATTCCCGAATTTGCTTGTTTGGTAATTATCGAAAACAAAGTCGATAAAAGAAAAAAATCACTTCTTGAATCATTTGCATTACGCGGAAATCTGATTGAAGTCAATCGACAAGCGGATGATTCGCTCTGCCGCTGGGCGGCCGGAATTCTGCAAAAAGAAGAGATTAAGATTACCGTAAGCGCAGTCAACAGCCTTGTCGACCGCTGTGACCGTAATATGAGAACTATTGAGAATGAATTGAAAAAGTTAATTCTTTATTGCCGTCGTTCACTAATTTCGCAAATTTCAACAGAGATCATTGATTCAATTTGCATACCGGACATTCGGGGTTCCGTTTTTCAAATGACCGATGCAATAGGATCAAAAAAGCCGGATGTGGCACTTGAAATTCTCGATAAATTGATTTCGCTCAAAGAACCGGTTACAAAGATACGCTTTATGTTGTCAAGACATTTCAGACACCTTATTTGCGCAAAGGAGATCGGACGAGCCGAGCTGGTTTCCGGGAAGCTGAAAGTCATGCCTTTTGTTGCGAGAAATCTTGTCAAACAGTCTGCTAAGTTTCAAATGGAGGAACTGCTTGACATATACGACTCTTGTTTTGAGGCTGATATGAATGTAAAAACAGGAAAGATGGAAGAACGCTTGTCCATGGAATGGCTTCTTTTTTATGCAGGAATTTCAACCAATACCGGTAAGCTAAAGCATAAAAATGCAGTGCAATCTTAATGCGAATCGAATTGACGCATTGCATTTATTCATGTAGTATTAACTCGATTTTCAAAGGAGGAACTTTGATGGATAAATTTCAAATGAAGACTCCGCTTGTCGAGATGGACGGCGACGAAATGACCAGAATTATATGGAAGCAAATCAAGGATATTGTTTTATTGCCTTTCATTGATTTAAAAGTCGAATACTATGATTTATCTCTTGTGAACAGGGATGCGACAGATGATCAAGTGACGATCGATTCCGCGAAAAGGACACAGGAACTTGGGGTTGCTGTGAAATGCGCAACAATCACTCCCAATGCGCAACGTATGGACGAATATAACCTGAAAAAGATGTGGAAGAGCCCGAACGGGACAATCCGCGCAATTTTGGACGGAACCGTTTTCAGGACGCCGATACTTGTTAAAGGAATCACACCATTTGTTTCCGTTTGGAAAAAGCCAATCACTATTGCACGTCATGCTTATGGTGATATTTACAGAGATTCGGAAATTAAAGTCCCCGGACCTGCCAGATTGGAGCTTTTGGTTACCTATCCGGACGGCCGGACAATGACCCAGATGATTCATGAATTTGAAGGTCCCGGCGTTGTTTTAGGTATGTATAACACAGATTGCTCTATTTCTGCATTCGCAAGATCTTGTTTTAGATTTGCATTGGATGTATCGCAGGATCTATGGTTTGCAACAAAAGACACTATTTCTAAGATTTATGATCATCGTTTCAAAGATATTTTTCAGGAAATATTTGACAGCGAATTTGCGGAAGACTTTAAGAACGCCGGAATATCGTATTTCTATACGCTCATTGATGACGTAGTGGCACGTGTAATGCGTTCAGAAGGCGGATTCGTATGGGCATGCAAAAATTACGACGGAGATGTAATGTCTGATATGATTGCCTCTGCATGCGGCAGCCTGGCAATGATGACCTCCGTTTTGGTTTCTCCGGACGGAAAATATGAATACGAGGCAGCACATGGCACCGTGACTCGACATTATTATAAGCATCTCAGGGGTGAAACAACATCAACTAACCCAATGGCAACCCTGTTTGCCTGGTCGGGAGCGTTACGTAAAAGGGCACAACTGGATGAACTTCTTGATCTGGAGCAATTCGCAGACCATATCGAAACTGCTGCAATCGAAACCATCGAAGAAGGTATCATTACAGGCGACTTAAACAGTCTCATGGACCATCCCAATAAGAAAGTTGTCAGCACGGAAGATTTTCTACGGGCAATTGCAACGAAACTGGTAAAGTAGCAATAGGAGAATATTATGACTTATTATGAAGCGTGGATAGAGGGTTCAGAAAATACTGAAAATCAAGCTGAATACAGTTTATATGTTCAGAAGTATTACGATAAGGAAAAGCAGGCCTACGATTTTATTTTATCGGCTTATCCGGATAATGCTTTACTGACTTCAGGAATAGCTTCTGAATTAAGTGAAAAACTCGGTTATAAACACGAGGAAATGGATCTGTTTGTCGGCTTTTTGGAAGGGATCAATTCCAGCATAAGCAAGGAAAATGATGTTAAAGCTTTAACGGACGATTCGTTTGTTGAATTGATTATTGATTATGAGAAGCTTTACTGGAACATGAGAGAGGCAAAAGCAGATTGGCTTAACAATCTGCCGAGCTGGAAGAATGTCTTTTCCAAAGAGAAATTGGATCAAATCACGCGTGAGTTCAGAAAATCCAAAGAAGCTCACTCGGATAAAATCGGACGGAATGATCCCTGCCCTTGCGGAAGCGGCAGGAAATATAAACAGTGCTGTATCAATAAATAAGAATTGCGGATCCGTTTTTTGATGTTCGGTTATTTTGTTTCCGGATCCTTCAGAGGTGGAGGAAATGGACAAAAACATTCAGAATCTTCATACTTCGGTGAGGCCGTACGAGCGACTTGAGCGTTATGGTGAAGCAGCATTATCGGATGCTGAGCTATTGGCGATACTGATTCGTTCGGGTACTCGCGGATACTCGTCACTTGAAGTAGCGAACGAAATACTTTCCTTGGATTCGGCTTATGAAGGACTGTCATTTTTGAAAGATTTGACACTCGAGGAATTGCAAAAATGCAAGGGAATGGGCCGGGTCAAGGCAATTATGATCAAGTCAGCACTTGAGATCGGTAAAAGATCAATGCAAATCACTCCGTTTTGGAAAAGCATTCAGATATCCGGGCCGGAAGACGCTATAAAATTGTTTGAATACCGGATGCAAGACCTTAAAAAAGAAGAAGTTCACGTCATTTTGCTGGATATAAGACATCGGGTTATTCGTAATGTGGTGATATCTTCAGGCGGAGTAGCTTCAACCGGTGTTTTTCCGAGAGAACTCTTCCGAGAAGCCATAAAATCCAATGCGTCAGCAATTGTCATTGCTCATAACCATCCGAGTGGGGATCCAAAACCAAGCAGTGACGATATTAGCACAACGCAGTCACTTTCAAAAGCTGCATTATTGATTGGTATTGAATTAGTGGATCACATTGTTGTGGGGAGAGGGACAAGTACAAGCATGAAGCAATTTGGCGTGTTATAAGGCAGAAGAATGAAACGTAATATGATATACTTCAAAAGTGAATCGCTTTACAGTTGATTTGATGAATCATTCGTTCAAAGTATATAGAGGTGTTTTTTGCGTAGACTTCTTTCAAACAAATTGTTTATATTATTGCTGGTTACATTGCTGATCGTAGCCGTGATCATATTCAGTTCAATTCCCGGCAATCCGATTCATGGTATAACCGCTCCGTTTTCGTATGTTCTGGATCCTTTACAGAAAGGGATTAAGAGCATCGGAGATGATATTTCAGGCTTTTTTGTTTCGGTTTCCGACGGGATGTCGATACGAAATGAAAATGAGGCGCTTAAAGCCGAAATCGCAGAATTGGAGTATGAGGTTGCTCAGGGTGAAGAAGCAAAAAGGCGTTGGGAGGAACTAAAAGACGCTTTCCAAATTAAAGACTCATTCGAAAATTATACAATAATCGGGACTGCAATTCTAACGCGCGAAGCTGATGAATGGTTTAGCGTAATTCGCATTGACTCGGGTAAAAATGACGGAATATCCGTCGAAGGCGAAGAATCCTATGCCGTTGTTGATGCTCGTATGAATCTTATCGGCAGAATCTTGTCAACCGATTCGGAATCCGCTAAAGTTCTCCCCCTTCTTCATGAAGGATTTTCTGTCAGTGCAAAAGTGAATACCGTAAACGGAGCTGTGGTTCGTGTTACCGGTGAAACAACACTGAAACAGGAAGGACTTTGCAAAGTTTCCAGAATTCCGGAGCTTGTTGATCTAAAAGTGGGTGATGAATTGGTTACAAGCGGTCAGGGTGGACTTTTCCCGGCCGGAATACCGATCGGAGTTATTGTTTCGGTTGACTATAGTTCAGATTTAGATCGATTCGCAACGTTGCGACCATATGTAAATATTACGGAAATCAAGGATGTATTTGTGATGATGCCGATTGTGAATGAAGAAGTAAAAACCGAAATTATCGAAGGCGATTAATCGTTACGAGCAGGTATTGCGGTGATATAACAGGGAGTGATTTCTATGACAAGAAAGGAACGAATTCGGAAAATTGCGGTCTTTTCAATATATATTCTGACTCTTTCGTCTATTCAGGTTACGTTTCCCGATTTCTTTACTTTTCGAGGACAAGTTGCTGATCTGATGCTCGTTTTTGTTGTGATGACCGGGTATTTTTTCGGATCCTTTGACGGGGCAGTTGTTGGATTATGTGTCGGATTTATAAGAGACTATTTTGCGGGACCGTCTCTTGGCGGTGGCGAGAATAGTCAGGGGGCGACGCTGGGTATTGGAATGTTGGTTTTCATGTACATAGGAATATTGTCTGCAGTTTTTTTCACTAAAGTGTTTCACCGCCGTCTTTTTTTAGGGTTTGCGCAGATTGCTATCTTCACGACAATATATAAAATAAGCGGGCATATAATGAGCTTTGTTGCTCAGATTCTCTCGGGTCGCGGGTTTGAGTATTTTTCATTCGGACAAATTCTACTGGATAGCATTTTGCCGCAATTGGCTATCAATCTGATCGCTGCAATTCCTGTAATATTCTTAATTCGATATCTGGGTCCATACAAAAAAGGAGTCAACAAGTTGCTTATTGAAGAAATGGACAGAACGGGGGAAGCATGGCAAATCGTGTAGAAGAAAACGGATTATTCGTGTTTGATCAAGATCATGCGTCTGACGGGAAGATAGAACCCCAAAAACCAATCGCGATCATTTTTTCAATATTAGGTAATCGATTTGCACTGCTTTCTGTGACATTTATTGCACTTGGTATTGCAATTCTTTTCATGACCGTTGCTTTGCAATTCTCCGGAGCAACGAAAATGAATGCGTCACCCAGCACGGGTGTGCCCCGCCAATACACAGTCAGCTCCCCCAGAGGCGATATAATCGACGGAAACGGCATTGTTCTTGCATCTTCGGAAGAAGTAAACACATTTTTGCTTGCCAATTCAAAAATGGAGGAACAGGCGCTTAATAAAATGTTGCTTGAATTGTCCTATATGTTTGATCAATACAACGCAACATCCGTATCCGGGTTAACGGAGTATTTTTCAATTGAACCTTATGCTTTTCTTAAGTCAGACGAGCAAATTGCTATATGGCAGACCAGCAAAAACCTTTTCGACTTAAATGAGCCTGCGGAAAATATTGTGGTCACATATAATGATAAATACGTTAAAAGTGATCCGCAGGTTTTTTTCCTTTACCTTAGATACAAGTTCAATATCGACGGAAACTATACTGTGGATGAAGCTTTTCGTATAATCAAGTTTCGTTATCAGATCTTTGCGGACAACTGGGCTTTTCAAACCGGAACACCGGTGAAAATCGCAACTGACGTTCCCGAGGAGCTTGTTAGTCTTGTATTAGAACAGAATTTTAAATACCAAGGGATCATTGCTGCAGAAGATTACAGGCGTACGTATTCACCTCTGGCGAAATATTCTTCTCATGTTGTCGGATATGTCGGAAATATTTCCCAAGAGAGATTGGCTGAACTGAAAGATTTGGGATACAACATCTCCGATATCATAGGTCAAGCGGGAATCGAAGCTCAGATGGAAAGATACCTGCACGGTCAAATCGGAAAAAAAGCCTACAATATTTGGACGAAAGATCAAAGCGAAGGTGCTTTTTACTCGGAAGATATGGGTATTGATCCGATACCCGGAGCGGATGTTTATCTCACGATCGACTCCAACATTCAGCAGGTTGGAAAAGATGCAATCAAGCAGTACATCGAAGATGCAAAAAACGATCCCAAAAAGAAGCCGGGCTACAAGACGGCTTCCGCAGGTGCATTCGTCGTTATGAAAGTCGATAACGGTGAAGTCATCGGTATGGGTTCATTTCCTGACTTTGATCCGAACGATTTTATTTTAGCCATGGAAGGAGACGCACAGGCCAAAGAACAACTTGAGTATTACCTTGGAGTAGGAGAATATTTGGAGTCCGGTATAACTGAAAACGATTTACCTCTCTGGAATCGTGCGATTATGTCGCCCTACACTCCCGGATCTACGTTTAAGTTGGTCACAGCTTTAGCGGCTCTTGAAAACGGAATAATTACGCCCAAATCCAGTGTGTATGAATGCGAGAGTCCGGTATATATCGGAGAATGGCTTTTCAAATGTCTTGAACGCCCCAACGGAGGGCATGGTAATTTGACGCTCAAATCTGCACTGGCAACATCCTGCAATATATATTTTCAAAAGCTTGGATATGATACCGGAATCGATAAGCTGGATGCGATGGGAAAACTGCTCGGTTTGGGTGAAATGACAGGGATAGATTTACCGGGAGAAGAAGCGGGGGTTCGGGCGAGTAAACAGACGAAGCGTCTTCTCCATGAATCCGAATTTGATAAAATATGGATGCCTGCCGATACAGCTCAAACTGCTATCGGTCAATTTGATAATAATTTTACAATCTTGCAGCTCGCAAGATATACTGCTGCCATTGCAACTAATAAGCTTGTAACCCCGCATGTCATACGTGAGGTAGTTGCTGAAGACGGAACAGTCATTTATTCCGGATCGACAGACGTGATCCAACTTGATTTTTCCGAAGAAAACCTTGAAGTCATACGTTCAGGGATGCGTGCAGTTGCCAATGTTAAGGATTTGAAAGGGAATTGGCAAGGTACTGCATACAATTATTTCAAAGATTTTGAAATTAATGGCAAACCTAATCAAGTCGCATGCAAAACAGGAACGGCTGAAACAGGCAGAGAAGATGCAAAACATGAGTATTCAAACGGGTTGTTCATTTGCTATGCGCCGGCCGATGATCCGGAAATTGTCATCGCGCTGGTGGTCGAAAAAGGCGAGTGGGGATCTTCTACAGCCGTAATCGCGAAGAAAATACTTGAAGCCTATTTTGAGGATTCCGGTGACAAAAAGATCAAAATCGACAACCCGATAATCGGAGATGAGCTTATTACGTAAGAAACTATAGTGCAACTTTCTGCATCAATTAATCCAGTGTAACGACTTATAATTTTGTTGAAGTTTTGTCTTTTAGTTTGTACAATGTTCTTGTGAAATAGTCTGAAGGAGGGCTAAAAATGAATATTGTCCTCATGGCTGACAGCCGTAAAAACGAACTCCTCGTAAATTTCTGTATTGCATACCGTCAGTTGCTATTAAAACATTCACTCTTTTCCTTTCTCAATACGTCGGCCTTGCTGGCATCATCTGCGGAACTGAGCGTAGTTGGTATTTCAACAGATTATTCAGGTGGTTTCGAACAACTGGCTTCACGAGCGATGTTTAATGAAATTGATTCCGTTATATATTTACGTGATACCCAGTCTTCAGGATATGACGATTCAAATCCGTTGCTTAAAGCATGTGATTATAACAGTATTCCATATGCGACAAACCTGGCCAGCGCCGAAATCTTGATCCTTGCAATTGACAGAGGCGATCTGGATTGGCGCGATCTGGTCCGCGAGTAAATATTTATCGTGGAACAACACGAGATGCGTGTTTGCATTAATTGTTTGTAATCCGCTTAGTTGTATTCCGGTAATAATGTTATAATTCTTTCTTGAGATATCTATCAAGGGGGATCTATGGAAATACGCAGCTATCCATTTGGACCCATGCAAGCTAATTTGTATGTTGTTATTATTGAGAAGGATGCTTTTATTATTGATCCATGTGTTCCTTATGAGTCATTGGACATAGAGGATTACAAAGTCCGGGGAGTATTTTGCACGCATGCCCATTATGATCATATTCTTGAGGCAGATAATATTATCGCAAATACCGGCAGCAGTCTTTTAGCATATTCCACTGAAATACCGGCATTTCAACATTCCCGTATGAACGGATCGTCTTACTTTGGCAAGGAAGTTAAAGTGAACTCTCCGGTGTGTGCTCTTAACGATGGGGATATACTAACATCGCTCGATTTCGAAATGACTGCAAAGGAATTATTTGCGATTCGGATTATTCATACTCCGGGACACACCTCCGGATCCATTTGTATTTTATTCGAATTCATGGACAACAATGGTCCTCGGAAACATCTGTTTTCGGGGGATACTGTTTTTGCAGGGACGATTGGCAGAACAGATCTCGGCGGAAGTTTGAAAGATATGAGAAATTCGATATCAAAGATTGCAACACTGTCTAATGATGTAATTATATATCCGGGTCACGGAGATATGACCACTGTTGAACAGGAGAAACGCTCCAACCCGTACTTTACAGCCACTTTTTACAATGATATCATTTAGGCATTGTCAAAAGGGAGGGTAACAAATGCTCGATCTCAAGGAGTCAATTTCGGCTATCCATAAAGCTTTTACGGAGCAACTCAGCCTTGTTAACAGTTCTTCCGAAGCGGAGAACCTCAGAGTTCGCTTTCTTGGAAAGAAAGGTGAACTCACAGCCGTTCTGAGGGGAATGAGTTCGTTGACGCCGGAAGAGCGCCCTGTAATCGGTCAAATGGCTAATGACGTTCGGGGAGAGATGGAAAGCGCACTATCCGAGTCTCTCCGCACGATTTTTGATAAAGAGAAGACGGAACAATTGAATGAACAGAAAATTGACATTACAATGCCCGCGGTCTTCAACGAAGTAGGTTCCAGACATCCTTTATATAAGGTTATTGATGAGATATGTGGAATATTTCTCGGCCTCGGATACACAATTGCCGAAGGCCCTGAAATTGAATACGACGAATATGCGTTTGAGCGGTTGAGGCTTCCAAAGGGTCATCCTGCAAGAGACACGCAAGACACATTTTATATTTCGGACAATATTTTGCTCAGACCGCAGACTTCCCCGGTTCAAGTACGAGTTATGGAAAACTCGCAGCCGCCCATTAAGATAGTATGTCCCGGGAAAGTTTACCGTGCCGACACTTTAGACAGCACACATTCGCCGATTTTTCATCAGATCGAGGGACTAGTCGTTGACTACAAAGTCACGATGGGCGATTTGATCGGATCGCTTCAGCTTTTTTGCAAAAAGCTTTTTGGCGAGGATACTCGAATCCGGCTTAGACCACACCACTTTCCTTTTACTGAACCTTCATGCGAGGTTGACATATCTTGTTGGGGCTGCGGCGGAAAAGGCTGTAGAATTTGCAAGTCAGAAGGCTGGATAGAGGTCCTTGGCGCAGGCATGGTTCACCCTGAAGTAATTGCGGGATGCGGAATCGATCCTGAGATATATAGCGGATTTGCTTTTGGAATCGGAGTGGAAAGAACCGCGATGGGTCGATTCGGAATTGATGATATCCGTCTTCTCTATGAAAACGACGTGCGTTTTTTGCGCCAGTTCAGATAAAGCAATCACAATCAGTTGAATTCGGAGGAAACTTCATGAAAGCACCACTTGAGTGGATTAATGAAATGACGAATATAGATGTTACTGCACATGAATTTGCGGATCGGATGACTTTGTCGGGTTCAAAAGTCGAGAGTATCCTTGATCTTGGACAAGGATTACATAATGTAGTTGTCGGTGAAGTTCTGTCGGTAATAAATCATCCGGACTCGGATCATTTGCATATTTGCTCCGTAAATACCGGAAGTGAAGAGTTGCAGATTGTTTGCGGTGCACCTAACGTTATGGCGGGTATGAAGTGTCCGGTTGCGAAGATTGGTGCAGTTCTTCCCGGTGGTTTTGAGATAAAGAAAGCAAAACTTCGCGGCATCGAGAGTTTTGGTATGTGTTGTTCCGCACAGGAGCTTGGCCTGGATCCCAAGGATTATGAAGGAGCAACTGAAGACGGACTCTGGAGACTGCCGGACGATGCCGTTACGGGCGTAAATTTCAGCAAGTATTTGGGGTTGGACGCGGCGGTTATTGATTTTGAGATAACTTCCAATCGTGCGGACTGTTTTTCCATCGAAGGTCTTGCTCGTGAAGCCGCTGTTACATTCAGAAAATCTTTTAAGAAAGTTACCCCATCCGTTGTTGAGAACGGCGACCTTGATGTTTCAGAAATTGCGAGGATCGACATTGAATCGCCGGATCTCTGTTATAGATATTGTTCGCGCATTGTCGAGAATGTCGTTATTGCCCCTTCACCTCAATGGATGCAAAACAGATTGAGAGCCGCCGGTGTCCGTCCCATAAACAATATTGTTGACATAACAAATTATGTCTGTATTGAACTGGGTCAACCGATGCACGCATTTGATCTTGAGTACCTTTCAAACCATCATATTATCGTTCGTACAGCCAAGCAAAATGAGACAACCATTACTTTGGACGGGATAGAAAGACAGCTTGATCCATCTATGCTTGTTATTGCTGACAAAGAAAAGGTATGTGCTATAGCGGGAGTGATGGGAAGCGAAAATTCAGAGGTTAAGGCAAATACGCGTTCGATATTATTTGAATCGGCAACGTTTCACCCGATATCAGTTCGGAAGACAGCCATGAAAAATGGTTTGCGAACAGAAGCTTCACTTCGTTATGAAAAAGGCCTTGATCCGGAAAATGCTCTTCGTTCGTTGGATCGGGCTTGCGAACTGGTGAATTCTCTTAGATGCGGGCAAGTCAGTAAAGGCATCATTGATGTTTACCCGACAAAACTGCCAACAAACCAAATCGTTTTTGAGCCGGAGAAGATTAACGGGCTTCTGGGAACGGATATTTCTGTTGATTTTATGAATGAAACGCTGGTCTCGCTCGGTGGTACTTTTTCTGAAAAAGATGGAAAACAACTTTTCACAGCACCGACATTTCGTCAGGATCTAAAGTGTATGGCAGATCTTGCCGAAGAAGTAGCACGCTTTTTCGATTACAATAATATAAGTCCTACATTATTATCAGGCAAGCAGACAACCCTTGGCGGAAGAAATCGTGAGCAAACAATAATCGAAAAGGCGAAAGATGCTCTTGTATCTCAAGGGCTTTTTGAGGCGATTACTTATTCTTTCGAGAGCCCGAAGGAATTGGATAGACTATTGCTTCCGGTTGATGATCCTCTTCGTAATCAAGTGATCATTGCCAATCCTATCGGAGAAGATTTTTCGGTAATGCGTACGTCAATGGTTCCGTCAATGCTAAGAATTGCCGGAAGGAATGCCAGCCGATCTGTCACTTCAGCAGGTATTTTTGAAATAGCATATGTATATCGTCCGGGTAATGATTTATTGGTTTTGCCCGATGAGCAAAAAACATTATCTGTTGTTCTGTTTGATTTGAATGAGGATTACGCCTCTGCGGGACTTTTCTTTAGAATGAAGGGCATTCTTTCGTCAATGCTCGACCTTTTGGGAATAAAGGATTATGATTTCCGGGACGTAAAAGGGATTTCATATGTCCATCCCGGCCGCGCTGCGGATATTATTATTTCCGGTAAAAGTTGCGGACATTTCGGATATATTCATCCGGATGTGGCTGCCAATTTTGATGCGCCGGATTCGTCCGTCATTCTTGTGCTTCAAACAGATCATTTGATCACGGCTGCTACTGAGCGACGATTATATACTGCATTGCCCAAATATCCCGGGATCTCCAGAGACTTGGCCCTTACCGTGAAAAAAGATATTTCGGTCGGAAGCATTGAGAAGTTAATTACAAAATACGGCGGTGAATATCTTGAATCGTGCAAACTATTTGATGTGTATCAGGGACAGCAAATTGATATCAGCATGAAGTCCGTGGCTTTCAGCCTGTTTTTCAGGTCTCAGGAAAGGACTCTGCATGAATCGGACATTAAAGATGCACTTTCCGAAATAGTATGCCATTTGAATGATGACATTGGCGCAAAACTAAGATAGTGTGATAATTGTCGTCCAAGGATTTCATTGTCGAATATGAGCCAAAAAGAATAAATCACCTCCTGTTACTCTATCAGCAGGAGGTGATTTTATGTCTCATACACTTCAAACTGCAATTGCTTTCCCGGTCGCATTAGGATCTGTGGCGCTGTTGATAACGATTGGCCCAATATTGTATTCGGAAGCGAATCGTTCCGCGAGAATACATTATAACTATTTGGAAGAACAGAAAGAGAATGTGCTCATTTATACGCAAGATAAAATATCATGTGACGATCGATCTGTAAATGTCGCACTTACTTCTCCGGAAAGAATGCATCATCTCGTACGAGCCGCATCAGACACCTTAACGCTGATTGGAAAGGGGGTGGCTCTTTTTGAAAAAGTCAGCTAAGAAAAGTGGGGCATTTGACGGACATAGCTTTCCCATCAACATAATGAAGGAAAGGAAGAATTATTTGGAAAGAAACAAGCGGGGAGGGACATTGATCTTTCTATGTATAATAATGTCCGCGCTTATTCTATCCCAGAGTGTTCTGCTTGAAGGTGCGATTACTCGGGAATCAGAGTCAGAAATGCGGCGCTGCATTCAGCTTCAGACAGAGCAGATTCTGAGCGGATATAATGAAAATATGCTCAAATACTATGGTATTTACGTCATTGATCCGACAACAATTAATCGAAATATATTTGATGAATGCTGTCGCAATTCAGCATATGAAGACATTAACCTTGAACCCTATTGTGAATTAACTCCGGAATTAATAGGCCTTGGTATCACAGATTATATGAAACCCAGATTTCCGACGATCGTAGGCTATCAACTTTTTGAAAAAATTAAGACAGCCTTGCAATCTATCAACAATTCCTCTTCATATAATGTCGGAAAGAAAGATCAAGATGGGAAATGGACCGGCTATATTAAAGATTTTATGGCGTCTTCTGAGAAGTGGACCTCGGTTCTCGAGAATGTTGAAAATTTCGTTGATATTATCGATTTTACAGGGAAACTGAATGATCTGAAAAATTTCGTTAAGGATTTGCGCTATGTAATCGAGAATACAGCAACACAGAAGTTGCAAAGTAATGAATCAAGCTTATTCACGATAGATATTTTTGATCCGGATAGTATTACTAAACTTCTTGAAATTGTTTCAGAGCAGATGAATGCAGATACGTCTTCGCTTGCAGAATATTTTTATTTGAATCAATATTCAGTAAGTTTTTTTGATTCAACAGTTAAAAAATGCTCGATTAACGGAAAGAAAGTCGAAGAGAGTAACATTTATGGAATCCCGTTTTCAGAGATTCACGGGTCCAATCGACCGGACATTGAGTATCTTCTTACTGGTTGTGAAGATGAAAATACTGCGCTTTTCTATGCAAAAACGTGCGTTTTTGCATCACGCGCTGTTCTCAACCTAGGTTCGTTTCTTTTGGACAGTGAGAAGCAAAAGCAAGCACTCGGAATCGCCGAAATAATATCAACAGCAATATCTATCATTTCGGTTGGTACAGTATATGTTGATCCGCAAGTTGTCAAATATGTGATTCTGCTGACTTGGTCAATTGCGCAAGCTTTTCAAGATGTCGGTAAACTTATTGACGGAGAACAAATCACGCTGATTGATAACAGCAAAATAGAATCAAATGAGAAAGTGAAATCCATTTTGTCAACTAAATATCGCGACTATATTGGATTTTTCCTTCTGTTTGTTGACAAGGATAAAATACTGTCAAGAATCAATACTGTTTTAGAGAAGGAAAGTGGAGAGAAGCCATATGTAGGAATATCTATGACCGTTATAAGTGAAGGAAAGACTTACGCTCTGAGGGATACATATGATGTTTACAAAATTGTGTAATATAAGTAAGTGCCGAAAAGGATCCATTATTCTCGAAATGGCGATTGCCGTCCCGATGTTTATTGTTATCTCTACGATTATTCTGCTTTCTATCAATTGCAGAAATGCAGATATCGCTTTTTCTCAAGCTGTTGATCAGGTTACCGGGGAAATCTCCGTAGCGCTGCCGGTTGTCGGAGCCGGGATCGATGTCGTAGCTGAGTTAACTAATTTTATTACTACGGGATCCGGAAATGATCAGTCACAAATTGAAGACGCTGATAATGAAGGAGCACTTAATGCGATCGGAATTGCATCCGCCGTTTCAAGTTACTTTGGTATAGATGGTGCTGATATTTTGGGCACAATTCTTTTTGGTCAAATGATCAGAAACAGAATAGTCGAAACATATGATGAGATCAGTGAAAATGAACTGATTAACGACATGGTAAGAAATGTAAGCGTGGCTGTTGACTACGATTCTGGCAACAGAGTCATTTGGATCAGAACTTACTATCAGTGGGTTACACCTTTTCGAACATATGACAAAATGATTCAATCGGCAGCTCCGATCTATGGCAATTTGGAGGTCGAATTTCATGAAGATTCATCTGATAAGCAAGCCGACGAAATCTGGATGGAATCAAATTTTGTCCGCGGAGATTATCTAAGGGAGAAATTCGGCGGAAATCTTCCTCATAGTTTCCCTGTCATTTCCACTTGGGGGAACGGCACAGCAACATCAATAAAAAGTATAGATTTGACGGCTCCGACATATTCCTCGGAAGAGCAGTTATTCAAGAAAGTCAGCGAAAACATTGATGACTTATCTAATTTTGACGGTACAGATCAACCGTGGGGGAAGGATCAAATTTCGATTGAAAGTGAAGATATCAGCAACAGGGTTCTACTGCTCATTATTCCATGTAACTCTGATGAATCAACGATATCAAATCTTGAATCTTATATAGATTATGCAAATTCCAAAGGGGTTTCTATGAAAATCGAGAAATACGGAAACTCATACAAATACGTTGAAAAAGAGAATGACTCCGATACAAGTACGTAAAGCACTAATGAAAACATAAGTCTTGTCAACTTCTGTAAACTAAAAAAGCGGGTATAATGTCAGTTTAGGATTGTAACATTATTTTTCATGCGGTATCATAGTTATGTTATTCAGGGGACAATTTGAGTTCCCTTTTAATCTTTTTGGAGGTTTAGTTTTGAAAAAAGGGAATGATAAGATTCGCACCCCATCATATATGCGCGCGAGTCGGGGAGAAGCTCTCGGAGAAAAGGAACAGTCAGTCGGTGACATATTAAGAGCAGCAAGAAAAGCACTGATCATTCGTCAGATTGTTGTTTTCGTTATTTTGTTGCTTTTTGTTGCTTGTGTTTTTGCGTTTTTTGCCTTTGGTTATTTCGGAAAGCTTATCGATTATCTTGCCGATCGTTTGATTTAGCAGTTGAGGTGCTGTCATGAACGATAAATGGAGAGACCGCTATACAGACGAATTATTTGATGCAATTTTATCACTTGAAAACAAGGAAGAATGCTATCGACTATTTGAGGACCTGTGTACTGTTTCAGAAATTAAATCCTTGGCACAAAGACTCCACGTGGCTTCATTACTGAGTCAAGGGCATACCTATACCGAAATATTTGAAATCACCGGAGTCAGTACAGCAACAATCAGTCGCGTTAATCGATGCCTTGAATATGGTGCTGACGGATATAAGACTGTATTGAATAGAATCTTACCTGATGGAAAAAGTAATCATAATCTGAAAGGATCATAAAGTAATGAGCTTAATTACAACAATATTCGGAACACACAGTTCGCATGAGATCAAACGACTGACGCCGGTTATCGAGCAAATCGAATCCCTCGAAGAGAAGTACATACAAATGTCAGAAGCGGAGCTGATCGGAATGACAGCGGTTCTGAAGAATCGTCTTGCAGACGGAGAAACTCTTGATGATATTCTCCCGGATGCATTTGCAACCGTTCGGGAAGCATCCAAACGCGTACTTGGGCTTCGCCCTTATAAAGTCCAACTGATTGGCGGAATGATTTTACATCAAGGTCGTATCGCTGAAATGAAGACCGGTGAAGGCAAAACACTTGTAGCAACACTCCCCGTATATTTGAACGCATTAACCGGTAAAGGTGTTCACATTGTCACCGTAAATGATTATCTGGCCAAGCGTGATAGCGAATGGATGGGGAAAATATACAAATATCTGGGACTCTCGGTCGGCTTGATCGTTCATGATTTATCGAATGATCAGCGAAGAGAAGCTTACGCATGCGATATTACTTATGGCACAAATAATGAATTTGGCTTTGATTATCTGCGTGATAACATGGTCGACAGAAAAGATAAGATGGTTCAAAGAGACCTGAACTATGCAATTGTTGATGAAGTGGATAGCATATTAATCGATGAAGCCAGAACCCCTCTGATTATCTCAGGCATGGGAGAAGAATCCTCAGATCTTTACGCCAGAGCGGATCATTTTGTTAAAGGACTCAAAAAATATGTTGTTGTCGAAACAGACGACAAAGTTGACATGGATGAAATCGTCGGTGATTGCGATTATGTCGTTGATGAAAAAGCAAAGTCAGCTGTATTGACAGCAAACGGTATTCAGAAGGCTGAGCGCTATTTCAATGTGGATAATTTGTCTGATCCGGATCATTTTGAAATCCAACATTATATTAATAACTCACTTAAAGCTAACGGAACCATGATTCGCGATCAAAAGTATGTTGTTACTGACGGTGAAGTTATTATTGTTGATGATTTTACAGGTCGATTAATGTACGGCAGGCGTTTTAGCGATGGTCTTCATCAGGCCATCGAGGCTAAAGAAGGCGTAAAAATCGAAAGAGAAAGCAAAACACTTGCAACAATTACGTTTCAGAATTACTTCCGAATGTTCAAGAAATTGTCAGGAATGACAGGAACTGCATATACTGAAGAAGCCGAGTTCAGGTCGATTTATAACCTTGATGTTATTCAGATACCAACCAACATGCCATTAATCCGCCGTGATGAAAACGACGCGATTTTCAAGAATCAAAACGGCAAGCATTCCGCCGTTCTTAAGCTGGTATTGGAAGCTCATCAACGAGGACAGCCTGTTCTTGTCGGAACTGTTAACGTTGACAAATCTGAGTTCTTCTCGAAAATATTTACTAAGGCCGGCCTGAAACATAATGTTTTGAATGCAAAAAATCATCTTCGTGAAGCCGAAATAGTCGCGCAGGCCGGACGGTTTGGCGCGATCACCATTGCAACGAACATGGCGGGTCGCGGTACAGATATTCTGCTTGGAGGTAATCCGGAATACATGGCCAAGCAGGAAATGCGAAAAATGGGATACTCGGAAGAACTCATTGATGCATCGACTGCACATAATGAAACAAATGATCCGGTGGTTCTTGAAGCGCGCCAGCGGTTTGCTTCTCTTGAGGCTTCCTTAAAGCTTCAAACGTCGGCGGAGGCCAAAAAAGTAGTCGAAGCAGGAGGACTATTAATTGTCGGTACGGAAAGGCACGAGTCAAGGCGTATAGATAATCAATTAAGAGGAAGAGCCGGAAGACAAGGTGACCCGGGCCGGACGAAGTTTTTCCTGGCCCTGGACGATGAGCTTCTCAGACTTTTTGGCGGAGAGCGTGCAAATGCGGTTTTCAATACGTTTGGCGTCGATGAGAATATGGAAATACAATCCAAATACCTTTCACGTCAAATTGAATCGGCCCAGAAGAAAATTGAAGGATTGAACTTCAGCTCCAGAAAGCATGTCCTCGAGTATGATGACGTAATGAATGTCCAGAGAAATTTGACATACGGACAAAGACGTAAGGTTTTGGATGGAGATGACATTCATGACACTTACTTAAAAATGATTAGAACTGTTGCTGAGAAAATTGTCTACTCGTATTCTCTGGATGGCAATATCATGCAGAACGAGAAACTGGCCCTATCACTCAAAATACAGGATGTTTTCGGATCACTGTCTGTAGCGGATTATGTTCGCAAACATGAGGATGGTAGTCTTGATGCCGGCGATATCATCGAGCAGGTTGTGGATCAGGCGCTCATTCACCTTGAGAAAAAAGAGTCAGATATAACCAAAGAAGTTATGCGTGAAGCAGAAAGACAGATTCTGCTGTTCAATGTCGATCAAAAATGGATGGATCATATTGATGCAATGGATCAGCTCAGATATTCGATAGGAATGAGAAGTGTTGGTCAACAAGACCCTGTCGTTGAGTATCGCATAGAAGGTTCTGAGATGTTTGATGAGATGAATGCATCTATTCAAGTCGATACGGTTCGCCTTATTATGAAAGCTAATATTTCGTCGGATCAAAGAATTGAAAGGAAAAGTGCCGTTAAGAAACTTCAAGAGAGCCATGGTGATTCTTTGTCCTCGGCAGGAATGCCTTCCTCTGGCAATAAGCAAGCCATGACATCGAATGTACCCGTTGCTCGCATGCCGGTTAAACGAGAATCGAACAAAATCGGCAGGAACGATCCCTGCTATTGCGGAAGCGGTAAAAAGTATAAGAACTGCTGTGGAAAGGAATAAAAATGAATATCGTCGAAGAATATAATCAAATCCTTAAGGCAGCTGAATATATTAAATCAGTTTCAGATGTCTGTCCGGATACGGCGATCGTTCTTGGTTCCGGCATGGCTTCTGTCATCAATCATGATTCGATTATTAAAAAAATCCCATATGAAGCAATTCCGTATTTCCCTCAAACCACAATTGAAGGCCATATTGGTAACTTGTTAATTGCGCGAATGGGATCCAAAGAAATTTTTGTAATGCAAGGGCGTTTTCATTTCTATGAAGGATACTCCGCAAAAGAAATTACATTTCCGATCCGCGTTCTTTCTGCCCTCAATGTACGAAACCTTATTCTTACGAATGCAGCAGGAGGTCTTTCAGACCAAATGGAACCAGGGGATCTGCTTTCAATATGTGACCACTTATCTTTTCACTGTGAATCACCTCTGCGAGGTCTCAATATGGACCAATTTGGTCCTCGTTTTCCGGATCAGACGAAGGTATATAACAAGAAGTTTATTGAACTCTTGCAGGAAATTGCGCAAGAGAAATCAATCCGGATGCATGTCGGAGTTTATGCATACATGCGGGGCCCTCAGTATGAGACTCCCGCAGAAATTTCTGTTCTTCGAAATATGGGCACTTCAGCGGTCGGTATGTCAACGGTGCCTGAAGCAATTGTTGCTTCCCATTGTGGTATGCGAGTTGCGGCAATTTCCTGTATTTCAAATCTTGCCAGCGGAATGACATCTGATGGCTTGTCACATTTGGACGTGATCCGTTCCGCTAATTCCGCCGCAGAAAAGATGGCCATACTTATTGAAGCATTTATTGAGAAAATCCCCGGGATAGCGTGAATTAATTGTTTTGCAGCAATGAGGTGGATGATGAGCAATTGCGAATATGAAATCAGAGACTTATCGTTATCAAAATCCGGAAAAGATAAAATTGAGTGGGCATACAGAAATATGCCGGTTCTTCGGAGAATTGAGAAACAACTATCCGAAGAAAAGCCGTTTGCAGGATTAAGGATTGCCGTTAGCGTTCATGTCGAGGCAAAAACAGCCTGTCTTGCCAAAGCTCTCCGGTCTGGAGGCGCGGATGTCTCCCTTACCGGATGTAATCCGTTATCTACGCAGGATGATGTGGCGGCGGCGCTTGTTGACGAAGGGATGAAGGTCTTTTGTATACATGGTGCAAACGAGGACGAGTATCATAAGCACTTACTCATGGCCCTATCATGTAAGCCTCATATCGTAATTGATGACGGCGGAGACTTCGCCAAAATATTGCACACATCCAGAAGAGATTTGTTGTCAAATATCATTGGCGGTTGCGAAGAAACAACCACTGGTGTTCACAGATTGAAAATTATGGAACGGGAAGGCAAGCTTGAATATCCAGTTATTGCTGTCAATGATGCAAGATGCAAGCATTTATTCGATAATCGCTATGGTACCGGTCAGTCCGTTTGGACAGCAATAATGGCAACAACCAACTTAATAGTTGCCGGCAAGATAATTGTTATTGCCGGTTACGGAATGTGCGGAAAAGGTATCGCGATGAGAGCCAAAGGCCTCGGTGCGAGAATCATTATCACTGAAATAGATCCCGTTAAGGCGAGTGAAGCTTTGATGGAAGGTTATGATGTCATGCAAATGGAGCAAGCTGTTGAAATCGGAGACGTTTTTATAACAGTGACCGGTTGTAGGGATATTATTTCCGGAAAACAGTTTCTCAAAATGAAAGATGGGGCTATATGTTGCAACGCAGGTCATTTTGATGTGGAAGTTAATCTTAATGATTTGAATAATTTATCAGTATCCAAATCCGAACTTCGAGCAGGAATCGAAGGGTATCTTCTTTCTTCCGGGAAAACAATTTGTGTGCTGGCACAGGGAAGGCTTGTAAATCTTGCGTCCGGTGATGGTCATCCGGCTGAAATTATGGATATGAGTTTCTCTCTGCAGGCTCTTTGTGCCCGCAGAATTGCTGTGGACGGTCGTAATCTTAAGAAGCATGTCTATGATACCCCCGAGGATATTGATGGGATGGTTGCAGATATGCTCCTCGCATCCAAAAGTGTTCAGATTGATTCACTTACAGATAACCAAATAAAGTACCTTAATTCGTGGGACAGTTAGTTGGAGGATGAATGATGAGTCGACCGGTATTGATTCATGACATCACCGTTCTTTCACCCAATGATGTGATGGGGATTGATGTTTTTTTAAATTTCCATGTTTCTGTATTTCAAGACAGCATCATATATTGCGGAAACAACAAAAATGAAGCAATTCGCGAAATAGAAAATCAATGTACCCGGCATGGTTCTCCAACAGAATATGATAAGTATTCCGGAGCCGGAAGAATCCTTCTCCCGACGTTTGCCAATGGTCACTCGCATTTACCGATGGTCCTTCTGAAAAATACAGCTGACGACAAGAGATTGGAAGACTGGCTCTTCAATACGATTTTGCCGCGTGAAGCCTTATTGACACCCAAGGATATATATTACGCAAGTCTGTTGGGTATGGCTGAAATGATCAATGGCGGAACAGGGGCATCCGCAGACATGTATTTCATGTCGGAAGAGACGGCAAGAGCTGCACTGGAGACGGGGTTTCGATTGAACCTATGTCATGACGGTAAAATACATGAAAAGGATAGTTGGAGATCTGATCCGGATGGTCTTGCCACTTTTAAAAAGGCTTATCATGGCGCAGGAAACGGATTGCTGCAAGTGTCGCTAATGATTCATTCGATTTATCTATATCCGGAATCTTTATATGCGGATCTTGTTTCGGAAGCAGCAGCAACGGGTGCAAATATTCAGGTTCATATCTCAGAAACGGTTGCAGAAGTAGATAATTGCCGAGCAAAATACCATGTATCACCCGTTGAAGCGTTGGCCAATTTCGGTGTATTCAGTCGCCCGTGCATTGCTGCCCATGGTGTCCATCTGGATGATAATGACCGTCAAATACTTGCCGCAAAAGGTGTAACGGTTGCGCACAATCCTTCAAGCAATATGAAACTGGCTTCCGGCCTTTGTGATGTACGATCGTTGAGAGAAGCCGGAGTCAACGTGTGTCTTGGAACAGACGGAAGCGCAAGCAATAACAATCTGGACATGTATCTTGAGATGCGCCTGGCTTCGTTTATCGGAAAATATGTTCGAAATGACCCAATGAACATTCGAGCTGAAGATGCCCTTTATATGGCTACTCGGGCGGGATACCAAGGAATCGGATTTAACAATTGCGGTAAGATACGCGCCGGAATGAAGGCGGATTTTCAAATAGTAAATTGTGATAATCCATCCATATGGCCGATCGGCGATCCTTTGTCTGCAATTGTATACAGCACACCGTCATCTGCAGTTGAATCAGTTATGATTGGCGGTCGCTTTGTCAAGTATCGCGGTGAGTTAACAACGATTGATTATGAGAAAGTTAAAACGGAAACGAAGCGTTCTATGCTTTCCATCAATCAAAGATAATCAATCAGAAAGGAACACCTCCTATTGACATCACAGGGTTATATTTGTATAGTCTAATTCGTGCTTTGGGCAACTCAGGCACGCCGATGTGGCTCAGGGGTAGAGCAATTCACTCGTAATGAATAGGTCGTGAGTTCGATTCTCACCATCGGCTCCAAAGAAAACTACAGGTGCACTCCAGATGCATCTGTAGTTTTTTTAATGCTATAATGTTTTTATGTGTAAGTTCTGTCTGTATGGAGGGGATCAATTGCGCAAGAATACTGACCGCTTTCGAGCAAATTATAAATGCATGAAAGCATTTCGTAACAGGCTGTTTATCAGGATGATTATTGCCATGTCCGTGATATCCTTTGCGGTCAATGTATCAGCCTGTTCAGCAAATGATTCTCCGTTTCCTGAAATTCCCAAAACTACAGCTGACAATAGTTCGACTGCATCTCCAACCATAGATACCTCTTCGTCTGAACCATATCAATATCCAATTATTAAATTAGCCGCGCCGGTTTCAGCAGAGACGGCGGACTATCTTGTAAAACTGTATGAGGCCAAGAAATCCGGGCTCCTGAGCGATGGGATAACCGGTCTTAACGTTTCATTGGAATTTCTGGATTCAATTGAAACATCTTTTGGCATTGAGGTTTATACAACTTCATCAACAGGTGCAAGTGTTGACTCATATGACAACTGGGCTCAAAGCGGTACGGTACCGGACATTATTCTTTCCGATTCGTTATCTCAATTGGCGGAAGACAACAAGATTATTCCTTTGAATGACTTGCTTGCCGATAACCGGCTTCTCCTCCCGAGCAATACATATATCAATTTTATAAATAATTTATCGATCGACAATAAGCAGTATGGCATCCCATATTCAGCTTCCGTCGAAGTTCTTTTTGTTAATAATGAAGTGCTTTCTGCGGCCGGTCTTTCTCAAATGTCATTTGAAACGGATCTGGAAACAATTAACAATATATCTGAAGCAGTTGCTTTGTTGAATAACGAGGACACTTTGCCCGAAAATAGGGTGCTGCCGTTCTACCAGGTGCGCGAACTGATTCCGTATCTGCCATCATCATACGATCCGGATTCCGGGTATTTTATGTTTGATGATGGAATCCCTGACTTTAAAAATGAATCATTTAAGAAGTCGATTATATTCCTTCGTGAGTATTTGTCAAAAGGCTATTCTGTTGATGGTTTGTCTGAAGAGGAGAAATTCGAAACTTTTGGCACGCTTGATCCAATACTCGCGAAGAGAGTTGCTATGTGGGTGGGTAATTCTGAAGAGATTTCCCGTTGGGCGAACTATATGCCGTATACAATTAGTATTGTGCAAATTCCTTCTTTGATACCCGGTGAGTATTCGCCTTCTGCAATAACGGTATACCCGTTATGTATTTCCGGGCAATCGGTTCATCAGGAGTTGGCAACTGACTTTGCGTCATTTATCGGACTTGACAAGGATGCTGTCTTGCTTCGTCTCCGACTCGAAAAAGGAGAGGGTTTTATTCCTGTTATCCGCGCATCAGCGGTGTGGGAGTACGCATTTTCTGAACTGAAGTTCGGGAGTTCACTTTTCAAACTTCGTGAGCAGATTAATACTTCTTATTTTTCTCCCGCAATTTCTGACCATGAGACTTATTATAAGACAGTATCAATACTTTCCCTATACTCCGATAAATTGCTGAACGCTGAGTTGGATCTTGATGCATTGTTGAACGAACTTGCTACTGATTATTCAGAATAATGTGAGGGGGTAATTGCCGGCATGAATGAAATTTCGCTGACTCCAGTCAGGATTCATGATGCAGCACGACTGCGGGATTCCGTTCTTTGTGATATGAAAATTCAGGACATCTCAGCATTTATACGCGATTCAATTTCCGATGCCTCCAGATGCATGTATGTTGCCAGCAAATCTTCTGATGCCGGGCTTGAAGTGATCGGGCTTGTCGGCTTAAATGGTATTCATGAAGTGAACCATAACGCATTTATATTCTGTCGTTTTTCGGCATTTACCGGTCTGACCGATGAAGAAAAAGCTTCGATACAAAAGAATACAGTCGATTCCATCCTTCGCATCGCTTTTTTTTCGATGCAGCTGCACAAAGTCAGTTGGACGATACGGATAACTGATTACTTTTCCGGAGAAATTGCGTTGCAATGTGGCATGAGACAGGAAGCTGTGCTGGAAGAAGCATTATGTGAGAACGATATATATGTTGACGCAGGATTGTTTTCACTTCTGGCTTCAGAATACCCGGATTATTCAGTTGCGTTTGTATATTATCCCAGAGGCGTGATTGCCGTTAGAGGAAGTTCCTCATATGTTGAAGGTGTGCGTTTTTATTCTGTGGGGGAGCGGATCGAGGATCCTTTCGACAAGCGCGTTGCAATAAGAACCGGTATTGCTGATGAAATCGGAACAATACTTTCCGAGCATGAAAGCAAAAATAATGAAGCCGCCATTCATCTTCCGGGGGAGCTTGCCAAAGCGGCCAGAGAACTGAAAGAATACCTCAAAAAAGCAAGAACCAAGTTTTCTGTTTCCGTAAACTTTCCATATGGCAGTGAATTCCAAAGACATGTTTGGCAGGAAATTCAACGCGTTCCTTACGGTTCAACCGTTAGTTATGAAGATATTGCAATGGCTCTGACAGGTAACGACAAAGTTGCGGCACGAAATTTATCCAGAGCCGTTGGCTCAGCATGCTCCGATAACCCGATCCCGATCTTGATTCCTTGTCATCGTGTAATAGGAAAGGACGGAAAGCTTGTCGGTTTTTCGGGTGGTGTAGAAAATAAGGAATTCCTTCTCGAGCATGAAATATTCGGATTTTTTAGAGAGGTATCGGCAACCGGTACAAATGGAGGAGAAATTAAATGACTAAAGCGAAAGAGAAACATACAGAATACCCCGAAAAGATGGTTTTTCCGCCGTCAACAATACTCAACCCTGTCCCTGTCGTTATGATATCTTGTGCCGGAAGGGACCAGTCTGATCAGAAACAGCGACCCAACATAATAACCGTTGCCTGGGCGGGAACAATTTGCTCTGAACCATCCATGCTGTCGGTATCGATTCGGAAATCAAGACACTCGCATGCCTTGATCAGCGAGTCGGGTGAATTTGTCGTGAATCTTGTCGGAGAATCACTGCTGAATGCTTGTGATTATTGCGGCGTTAAGTCCGGAAGCGACGAGGATAAGTTCCTGTCGTGTGGTCTTACGGCAAAGCCGGCTGACAAAATGACCTTTGCGCCAATGATCGCTGAAGCACCGGTTTCAATTTCCTGCTCGGTTAAGCAAGTGATTGAACTAGGATCACATGATATGTTTATTGCCGAAGTTGTTTCAGTCACTGTATCCAAGGATCTTTTAGACGAGACCGGCAAGATCTGTCTCGAGAACGCCGAGTTGGTCTGCTATTCACATGGTGATTATAACAGGGTAGGGCAAAAACTCGGATTCTTCGGATTTTCGGTTGCTTCTCCCAAAGCTTATGAGAGAAGAATGGGACATAAAAAACAAGTTGTTAAAAAATCAAAGAAATGACCCCCCCCAAAAAAAAAACGGGCTGTCCTATAATCTGCCTGGACAAAAAAAAGCTGCCTCATTCGACTTTGTAACAAGTCTTATGAGACAGCCTTTTAATTAACAGATAATAATCAGACCCGGACTTTTTTGAGATTTGCAAAACGGGGAAGACCATCTACCTTGAGTTGCTTTGTCTCCTCTTTTATCAAAGGCAGAGCATATTTGACAAAACCATCCAATACAAAGTTACCGTCTTTGCTGATCCATTCGAGCGGAACTTTCTTCTCGGTGTTTGCGACATCATTTAACGGAATCATCTTGATTTCGCAACGGTAATCATCTCCGGATGCTCTTTCGAATCCGACCATGAAATCTGTCATGCCTTCGATTGCCTTTATTACTGCTGTTTGACCGGAAAGGAAGGATTCATCAATATCCGTCTGAGAAGCACAGTGCGAAGCACAGCGCTGCATAAGAGAGAGTTCAATACCTCTTACCTTGGCGCCGGTTTCCTTTTTAAGATAATTTGCAAGAACCGTCGCGGTACCGCCAAGCTGCTTATGACCGAAAGAATCAACAGCGACATCATCCTGTGCAACAAGTTCCGGAATGAATAGTCCTTCTTTGGTTTGGATTCCTTCCGAAACCGCGATAATTACTTTTCCGGTCTTACTGTATATAGCTTTAACATCGGAAAGCATCTTATCGATATCAAACGCGACTTCAGGGAGATAAATCAAATCCGGACCGCATCCTTTTTCAGAAGCAAGGCGGGTTGCCGCAGTCAGCCAACCGGCATGACGACCCATGACTTCAATAACACAAATCATACCTGTATCATATACGCGTGCATCCTGATAGACTTCCATCGTGGTCGTTGCTATATACTTTGCTGCAGATGCAAACCCGGGGCAATGGTCAGTTCCAAACAAATCATTGTCGATCGTCTTGGGAACACCCATTACCCGGCACTCATAACCGGATTTCTGCATGTATTTTGAGATCTTATTGCAAGTATCCATTGAATCATTTCCGCCATTGTATAGAAAATAGCGAATATTATATTTTTTAAATACTTCCAATAGTCTTATGTAATCGGTTTCATCTTTGTCAGCACTGGCCAGTTTATATCGGCATGATCCAAGACTGGAAGAAGGAGTATATTTAAGCATTTCGAGTTCCTTGGGGTCTTCTTGACCGATATCAAAGAATCTTTCGTTCAAAATACCAACAATACCGTTTTCTGCGCCGTATACTTTTTCGATCGTGTCGCTATGCTTGAGTGCTTCAATAAAAACACCTGCGGCAGAAGCGTTGATGACCGAAGTCGGTCCGCCTGATTGTCCAAACATCAAGTTCCCTTTGAGCATTGTCATGATTAATCCTCCTCTAATATGGATAATCGCTAGCGCCGAATTACCCAATGATACAAATCAGAGAAGATAATACCACGTTTTTACAACATTGCACAGATTGAGCGCTTAAATAGGACTTGGCAAGAAAAACTAACGAAATCATTTACACAAAATTTTACATTTTCAAATAATTCTTTGATATAATTTTCTAATATAAAACACATAGTTCTCCGGTTTGAAGGTTGCGAATGAAAAAAAGCAGCATATTTAGATTGAAAGGAATGCAGTCATTGGGGACGTGGGAATTTATGTGGCAGGTTGCTGCATTTCTTTTCACGTGCGTTTTTGTATTTTCTGTCTTTATTGGCCTTTTCGTTTATGTAATCATTTCTCTTAATGTTGGCTATCAGCCGTTCTCGACATGGGGGGACTCGGCAGAACTTCAAAAATCCCTGATTATCGGTCTCGCCATAGGGATGTTTGTATTTGCGACGATTTTGACCATCCTGTTATTGGAGTTGTACGACAAAATTATATATAATCCGGTTAAGTCACTTCTCAAAGAGATTGAAAATGTGTCCGGTTTTCGGGGTCTTTCTGAGAAAGTCGATTACTATCTTCACGGCGGCGATAAGAATCCATTTGATATCTATAATCCTCGGGAGTCTTGGATTGATCGCGTTAAAGACTACATGGAGAACGCATCCAAGGACCGCTACTTTGATGATTTAACCGGTTGTTTCAACCGAAAATATCTTGCCAACGTTTTGACCGAAATTCTTAAAACTCAGGTTCTGTGCTCCATTACTGAAAGAACCAGGCCGAAAACACATGCAACAGTATGTTACGCGTTTTATTTGATTGATATCGACTTTTTTAAGTCGATTAATGACGAATACGGCCATTTATATGGAGATCAGGTGCTTACGCAGGTCGGGCGGACTCTTCGCGCTTGTGTCGGAAACGACGGTGTTGTTATTCGTAATGGTGGCGAAGAATTTTTGCTGGTTGTATGTCATCATTACCCGATGGATTATGCCAAGTACGCCGAGTATATAAGGTCAGAGTTTTGCGAAACGGTTTTCATTACATCCAATAAAACTCAAGAAGTTCGTTCTGTTACCTGCAGTATAGGGTATACGCCATTTCCGCTGTTCGATGAAATTAACACATTACTTTCCGTTCAACAGCACGTGGATCTTGCCGATCAGGCGATGTATTTGGCTAAGAGCGGCGGAAGAAACACCTGGAGGGGTATCAAGCCAATCACATGTCCGAAAAACGAGGACGAAGTTGAATTGCTTACAACTTCCGTAGAATACGGAATCAAGAACAACTACTATCAGGTTGCTAAGCCCGATGAAGCCGTATTCAGAGAAATGACAGGCCGACCGGGTAATTACTATACGCGTAGTAATTGATAAATGAACTCATATTAAATTCAGGTTGCTTTATTATATATATAGTTTACAGAATATCCAGGATGTGTTAGACTTCTCAAGTATTTACCGATGACACGGTTTTCGGATCGTCCGACCGAATACTGTGCTTCAGGATTAGGAGGAAAGCAATGGACAAGGTTAACAAGTCAGAAATTATTAAGGAATACGGTCTTAAGGAAGGCGATACAGGTTCACCTGAAGTGCAAATCGCTATTCTGACAGCAAGGATCAATCACTTAACTGAGCATCTCAAGGAACATGCAAACGATCACCATTCAAGACGCGGTTTGCTGATGATGGTCGGTCAGAGAAGAGGACTTCTCGATTATCTTGCACGAATTGATATTGAACGCTACAGATCAATCATTTCGAGGCTCGGAATCAGAAAGTAAAATTATAAGCTTATGAGGGTGGGCAGTAATGCTCACCCTTTTAAGAGTATAACGTGCAGCGCTTTTCATAAGATGACAAAGCGCATCCATCGGCCGCATTTTCGGGCTGTAGTGGGTAGGTTGACATTTTGAAAGGTTTCAAAGTGCGAACCTACAAGCTACCACTCGAACGGTCAATTATCACATTCGGGAGGAATCATCATGGAGAAAAAATTCGAATTTCAGTTTGCCGGAAGAACAATGACAGTTGAGACCGGAGCTCTTGCTCAGTTTGCCAACGGGTCTTGTCTCATCAGATACGGGGAGACAGTAATTCTTTCTACTGCGACAGCATCAGCGAGTCCCAGGGAAGGCGTTGACTTTTTTCCTTTATCTGTTGATTACGAAGAGAAAATGTATGCCGTGGGTAAAATACCGGGCGGATTTATTAAGAGAGAAGCAAGACCATCGGAGAAGGCAATTTTAACATCGCGAGTGATCGACCGGCCTCTTCGTCCTCTTTTCCCAAGTGATCTCAGAAATGACGTTTCGGTATCAAACCTTGTTCTTTCGGTTGATCAGGATTGCTCTCCGGAAATCGTTGCAATGATTGGAACATCAATCGCTGTTGCAATTTCTGACATTCCTTGGAAGGGCCCGATCGCGGGTGTAATCCTTGGACTGATCGGCAACGAAGTGATCATTAATCCTACTGAAGAGCAACGTGCTAAGAGCGACATGTATGTGACGCTTGCAGGTACCAAGAAGAAGATTTGCATGGTTGAAGCCGGGGCAAATGAAGTCCCGGATGAGACGATGCTTGCAGCGATTGAAATCGGTTTTGCCGCGATCAGAGAAGTTGTTGAATTCATTGAAGGAATCGTCAGCGAAATCGGAAAGAAGAAGTTTTCATACGTATCCTCAGCAGTTCCGGACGAAGTGTTTGCATACATTAAGGCATTTGCTTGGGACGACATGCGAAAAGCAGTGTTGTCCGATGACAAAAGCGTTCGTGACACACAGGTATCTGCACTGACCGCTAAGGTTAAGGATTACCTCGCAAGTTCAAAAGAAGAATACCTGCCATATGTTTCGGATGCTATTTACAAGCTCGAAAAGAAAGTCGTACGCGATTATTTGTTCCGTGAGCACGTTCGTGTCGATGGACGGCGTCTTGATGCCATTCGCCCACTTTCCTGTGACGTGGGAGTTTTGCCCCGTGTTCATGGTACAGGGCTCTTCCAGAGAGGACAGACCCAAGTACTTACCACATGCACGCTTGCTCCGCTTTCCATGTCTCAGACGTTGGACGGACTCGATAATGATGATAACAAAAGATATATGCACCACTACAATTTCCCCGGATACTCAGTCGGTGAGG
The DNA here is from genome assembly GCA_964501725.1 of uncultured Oscillospiraceae bacterium. Taxonomy (GTDB): domain Bacteria; phylum Bacillota; class Clostridia; order Saccharofermentanales; family Saccharofermentanaceae; genus CAZCTO01. The sequence goes on from CAZCTO010000006.1 coordinate 82,563, forward strand.
CAAAATCATCCCGCTCGCCCGGCAGACGTGAGATCGGACACGGCGCCCTTGCCGAAAGATCTCTTGTGCCGGTACTTCCCAGCGAAGAGGATTTCCCATACGCGATCCGTACCGTATCTGAAATACTTATGTCCAACGGATCAACGTCTCAGGGATCTGTATGCGCCAGTACACTTGCTTTGATGGATGCAGGCGTTCCGATCAAAAGACCGGTTGCCGGTATATCCAGCGGACTGATCGTAAATGAAGAAGATGAGAACGACTTTCTTGTTTTCATGGATATTCAGGGAATTGAAGACTTTTTTGGCGACATGGATTTTAAGGTTGCCGGAACGACAGAAGGAATTACTTCAATTCAAGTGGACATCAAAGTAGATGGCCTTTCAATGGAAGTGATCCGTCAGGCTTTTGAGATGACTCGGAAAGGAAGACTTCAGATTATTAACGAAGTTCTCCTTCCCAGAATAGCGGAGCCTCGCAAAGAGCTTTCGAAGTATGCGCCCAGAATCATTACGATTCAAATCCCAGTGGATAAGATCCGCGAGGTCATTGGATCCGGCGGCAAAGTAATCAATAAAATTATTGCCGACACCGGTGCACAGATCGACATCGAAGATGACGGTCGGATCTTTATTTCCACACCGGACGAGCCAAAAGCTCAAATGGCACTTTCCATTATCAATGGCATAGTTAATGATCCGGAAGTCGGACAGGAGTATGATGCTATCGTGACAAGGCTCATGGCATTCGGTGCTTTTGTAGAATTCCTTCCCGGAAAAGAAGGGCTGGTTCATATTTCAAAGATGGCTTGGAAGCGCGTTGATAAAGTCGAAGACGTCGTCAAAGAAGGCGATGCGGTAAGAGTCAAGGTTTTGGAGATTGACAGTCAGGGCAGAATTAATCTGTCTATGAGAGACTGTATGGAAAAACCGGCTGACTATGTGGAGACCAACGAAGCTCCGCGCAGAGAAGGCGGGGATCGATTCAAGCGAGAACGCAGGGAGTCCTTCGGAGAACGAAGGGAGTCCTTCGGAGAACGAAGGGATCATTCGGACCGTCAGGGCGCAGAACGCCCGGGAAGATTTGATAAGCGTGACGGCAGAGACTCGTTCAGAAATGCCGACAGACCTCTCGAAGCAACCGGCGGAAATGAACCTCCGAAGCCCGGTTCCAGATCCAGGGATTTCTGATAGTAAAGCAATGATAACCGCCGGCACTCAAATGTGTCGGCGGTTTTTTACATAAAAAAACATCGATCGAATTTCTTCAATCGATGTTCTGGTCGGAGTGACCTGACTTGAACAGGCGACCTCTTGCACCCCAAGCAAGCACTCTAGCCAAACTGAGCTACACCCCGACGCCTTTTCAATTCTATCACATGAATAATTGATGTCAATTGAAAAAGAATCATTAAAAATAGAATCAAAAAGTCATATATATATTTTTTATTCTGTTGTCGTATAAAATGATTCATGTTATCATGAAAAACAGATATTCTATCGTTCTATTTTATCTTATGGAGGTGTATAAATGTTTTGTACAAGTTGTGGTAAGGAAATTCCTGATGGTTCAACTGTATGCGGAGAGTGCGGGAAACCGATCGTTTCTGCTGTAATTCCGCAAGCAGCACAAGGTAGCGGGAAATCAGCAACCGATGTAAATGTCGGAGCATACCTCAAGGAGTTCTTTTCGGACCCGGTCAAAGCAGTTTTGTCACGTTCGAAACCTTCTTATTTGGTGTGGGGATTGATCATCGCAGCGATCTATCCGGTAGTGTTGTTTATCAAGTATCTTATCGATGATACACCATTCAAGTATGCGTTTGCATACTTATTTGTAGCTCTTTGCGGAATTGCAGCACTTGTATTCGGACTGTTTCTCTTCCAGAATGTGTTCAAACTTGAGAAGAAGAGTCTTCCGACCATTGTATCCACTGTAGGTCTTTCTTTAACACCAATGTTTGCACTTTATATTCTTGCTCTGATCTTGGGTATGATTTTTGAAGGCGGATCCTTAGTAGGCGCATTTACTACTGTCGGATACATTTTTTCTGCCATTATCATATGTAAGTCCTATGAAACATCGAAGGAAAACAACCTGTCCAAGACTATTATGTTAGTTGTTGTTTCATTTGCATGCGCTTTGTTAATCGAATCTATCTTCGATTCAGTTATTATGAAGTCTATGTATGAAGACATGTATGAATTCTTAAGTTTATTCAATTTATAATTATATCCTCTTATTAAGACACGTAAGGAGCTGTCTCAAAAGACTTCTGATGAAGTCAGATGAGGCAGCTTTTTATGTCGAAAGATTTTTTCGTGATTAATACTTATCTTTCCGTTCCGTAAGACTTGTGCCGGCGCCAAGTAATATTTTCCTATTGCACGGATAGAAAAAGAAATGAGCCCGGTAACAATCCGAACTCATTGCAAATAATTTTTCCTGATCCATGTTTACATCCGAATATATGCAACCCCGGAATAGAGATTACATAAATAATCAGGATCTTTCTTTATGAACAATGTTCAAGGAAATAACCCCGGCGGCTTCGTCCACAATTATGGATGAAGCAATATTGTCGCGAATAACAACATCTTTTGTAGCAAACAAATTCTGTGAAAAAGCAACTGCATCTTCTGTTGACATTTTGGGGTAGAGTGCTTGAATAAAAGGCATATAAATAACACACAATTGATTCTGAAACTCAGCAATATCAGCTCCCTCCGGAACAGTAGCAGAAACACGCATGGACCGAATGAATGAATTTGATTTATTAATGCTGCCGGACATATTAATCTCATATTCCATCATGGAAAGAATCTCTCCGCTATAAAATTGTTCGACATTGCTTTTTTTACCGGAAGGGTCTGATTCACTTATTGTGCAGTCCGGAAAAGCAAGACCAACCGACGAAATGGCAAAAAAACCATCCGTGGCATGGTAACTGGTCTGAAATTCGGTCAGCGTCATCCCGAGAGATACGTTACTTTTGACGTACTGATAAAAATAAACTCCGAAACCTACAATAACAACCAGGGCAAGGATGGCAAAAGCGATTGTCAGAGGGTCAGGCCTCTTCTTTGCAGGTGCTATGGTATTTTGAACATCAGGTTCATTCGGGTACTGATCCGTTGCTTCTGTAACTGATTCAACGACTTCAACCGGATCCGTATGTTCGACATTTTCCGGGAATTGATCACTTATTGAATTGTCATTATCATCATGATTACTCATATGTTCCGCCTCTCAATAAAAAGTTCATATAAATCATAATCGGAATGGATACATAACGCAAGAGAGCTACTCCATCCTCTTTGATACTTAAATGGATATTTGAACCTCAAGGCATAGGTTACCATTTCAAAATGATTGAAGTTCTGTCTATGGAGAGGTAACATAGTTCTATAATAAGTTTTACAAATAAGTCGTTTGATTTTGTGATTGCCTGAGGGAGGGAGTATGGAATGAAAAGCCGTCTTCATGCATTGATTACCGGCGCATCAAGAGGAATCGGCGCGGCTACCGCCAAAGCGCTTGCGAGGGAAGGGTATGCCGTTACACTGCTTTACCGGAAGAATGCGTTTCTTGCTGACCAGGTTGTCGCAGAAATCCGTTCAGAAGGACATGAAGCTATTGCGTTTAGTGTTGACATGAAAGATTATCAGGCGGTTCGAAGTGTTGCAAATCAGGCGATGCTTGAGTTCGGTGCGGTTGACGTACTGGTCAGCAATGCAGGCATCTCAAATTTCAGTCTTTTCTCAGATATAACTCCGGCCTCTTTCAAAGAAATGCTCGATACACATGTCACCGGACTTTATAACATTACGCACGCAATTTTGCCGGGAATGATTTCCAGAAAAACCGGAAGCATCGTTACCGTATCATCTGTATGGGGCCTTACAGGCGCTTCCTGTGAGGTTGCATACTCCACTGCGAAAGCGGGTATCATCGGCTTTACCAAAGCACTTGCGAAGGAAGTTGGCCCTTCCGGAATACGAGTTAACTGTGTTGCTCCGGGATTAATTGATACAGATATGAATGCAACACTGAGCGTTAAGGAGATACAAGCGATTGCAGACGAGACGCCTCTCGGACGAATAGGAACTGCGGATGAAATCGCTCAATCGATTCTGTTCCTTGCATCCGAACGGGCATCTTTCATAACAGGACAGGTTCTGAGTCCAAACGGCGGATTTCTCATTTGAAGGGGTGATCATATGAATTCTCTTGAATTTGCACTGCAAACTGAAATGGACGGAATTGATTTTTACACAGCAAAAGCGGAGGAAAATAAAGATAATTCTCTGCATAAAGTCTTTGTTTTTCTTGCAAAAGATGAACAGCGACATGCTTCATTGATCCGGGATCTGGGAGCGCATAAATTTGGTGATCTTCCGGATATTGAAGCTCTCGCAAGCGTTAAATCTTTATTTAATGATGCGGATATGCTGACTGACGGAATCTACACATCATCCGCTCAACTATCGACGTATCATTTGGCTCGGGAGATCGAAAAAAAGAGTATTGATCTTTATAACAATGAGTTGCATCAATCGGATGATCCGAAAGTGCAAGAAGTGTTTCGCTTCATACTGAAGCAGGAACAACAGCATTATGCGTTATTTGATGAGTTATGTGTTCGCGTCGGAAGACCTGATGAATGGATTGAGGCAGCCGAGTTTGGCGTAAGAGAGGATTATTAGTTTTAATGTATCAAAGGTGATCGTATATCAAAAAATGAGGTGCTTTTGTGACACACGTAATTTCTATCAATAACTTAACCAAGTATTACGGGAAAGAAAGAGGCATCATCGATGTGTCGTTTGATGTTGAACCGGGAGAAATCTTTGGCTTCATCGGCCCGAACGGCGCCGGTAAATCAACGACCATCCGGACCCTTCTTGCGCTGATCTATCCGACATCGGGAAGCGCCTCGATTTTCGGACTCGACTGTATCCGGAATGCTCCTAAAATCGCTGAAAGAGTGGGGTATCTCCCCAGTGAAGTGTTTTATTATGACGGCATGCGGGTCAGAGATCTTCTTTCGTATTCGGCCGGATTCTATAAAAAAGACTGCACGAAAAGAATCACCGATTTATCCGAACGTCTGGATCTTGATCTAACAAGAAAGATCGAGGATCTTTCGTTCGGAAACAAGAAGAAAGTGGCGATCGTTCAGGGATTGATTCACAGTCCCGATTTGATCATTCTGGACGAGCCGACTCTCGGACTGGATCCGCTGATGCAACAGGAGTTTTTTACCCTTTTGGAGGAGGAGAACAGTCGTGGCGCGACCATACTGATGTCTTCGCATATATTGTCCGAGGTGCAAAAAATCTGCTCCCGCGTAGCGATCATTAAAGAAGGGAAGATTGTTAAGGTCGAAAAAATATCCACACTCAAAAACACCAGTTACCTGCGGGTTCACCTCGAATCGGACGACTCCGTCGAGGGGCTATTTTCGGGTGTGGAAGGAGTCAGTGATTTTCATAAAGAAAACGGCGGATATACGCTGATTTATCGCGGAAACATTAACATACTGATTCGTTCTCTTTCGCGAATCAAACTGAGAAACATTCGCATTGAGGAGCCCGAGCTGGAGGAAATATTCCTGCATTATTATGCTAAGGAGGGGGAAGGATGAATGTTTTTGCCCGCGAATGGAAGATGAACTTCAAATCATCCGCCTCCTACTTATTTCTGGCATGTCTTTTATCATCGTTGATGATGTCGTTTTACTCATTACTGGATTCGGACCTGAAGGGATTTATGGATATACTGGACAATTTCCCGGCACCGATGAAGGCGATCATGGGGATACAAATTGACTTGTTCACATCTCCGATCGGCTATTACTCTTTTGTTTTTACGTTTGTTTCGATTTTGTTTGCCATTCAGTCGATCGGGATCGGCGCGGGGATATTTTCAAAAGAAATTCGTGAAAAAACGGCTGATTTTCTTTTAACTAAGCCGATTTCGAGAAGCGCGATTTTTGCTCAGAAAATTTCCGCTGCCGCAAGTATACTCTTATTATCTGGACTCCTTTACTCAGTGATTATCGGTATTGTTATTTACTCTTTCTCGAATGCTCACTTTGACATCGGCCTTTTTGTAAAGATCAGTCTGTCATTTCTGATTTTTCAGCAAACGTTTTTGTTTATCGGGACGGCAATTTCTCAGATTTTGCCTAAGATCAAGACGGTTCTTCCCGTTGCCGTCGGAGTCGGAAGTTTCTTTTATGCAATATCCGCGTTTGCCGTAACCAGTGATGATGATAAGCTCCGGTTTCTGACGCCTTTTCAATATAACCGGCCGGACTCGATCGTGTTTTCGGGCGATCTCCAATTCAAATTTATTATGAGTGCAATTGCTGTTGCATTCATATGCGCAGCCTTTGCACTGCTTCGATTCATCAAAAAAGACATTCACTCCGTATCGTGAGGCGATGTAGAATGAAAATGTATTTGCACGAATTGAAAAGTTATCTGAAGTCATTCTTCATATGGAGCGGCGGAATGTTCTTTCTGATTATGGCCGGAATGGGTAAGTATAGCGCCGGCGTGACGGCAAGCGACTCAAACATGAATGAATTAATGAAGGAGATGCCAAAGTCGCTTCAGAATCTATTCGGCGTCGGAATATTTGATCTGAATCAAGTGATCGAATACTTTGGTGTAATGTTTCTCTATATATTGATTATGGTCGGGTCTCATGCCGTGATGACCGGGAGCGGTATCATTTCCAAAGAAGAGCGGGACCGGACAATCGAATTTCTAATGGTGAAGCCCGTTTCGCGATTTAGTGTCATCCAATGGAAACTTCTTGCGGCTTCGACCCTATGCCTGGCGTTTACGGTGATGACATTTTTAAGTTCCGTAATTTCATTTCGCATCTATTCAAAAGAGCTTTATATCCCTGAGTTGCTGGCCTTGTCCGGTTGCATGTTTATGCTCCAGATTTTTTTCATGGCGATCGGTGCCTTCTTCGCGTCCTGCTTCGGCAATCACAAAATTTCTTCGGCTGCCGGGTTATCTGTTATGCTGGGAATGTTTTTCCTGTCGATTCTGGTGGATATATTCGAACAGATTGATTGGCTCCGATTTCTGACTATTTTTCAATATACCGATGCGAAGGATATTTTGAAACTGGGATGGTCGCCGGTTTATCCCTGCATCGCAGTCATCATTACGGCAATTCTGATTACTCTCACGTTCCGGCAATATCAGCGAAGAGATTTAAGACTTGGGTAAGTCATGACAGTCCTGGTGGGGACTGGAGAAATGTTTGGTGCAATTTATATGGACTGAGGTGTTTTATGCGTTCAACTTTTAGGCGATGCTTGATTGCTATTCTTTTGACTGTGTGCATTATATCGTCACTATCCGGCTTCAATTCTCTGGTTAGTGCAGAGACGACGCTCAGTGCGACTCTTAAAGCGGTTAACAATTGGAAGGAAGGTAATACATATAAAACTCAATATTCCATATCTGTTACCAATCCGACTAAATCTGCGGTCAATGGCTGGCGTGTAGAATTGTCTGTTCCTAATGGAGCGACTATTGGAGAGGGCGGATCTTGGAATGCCAAATTTGTAATTGACGGGCAAGTACTAACGATTACTCCGCTTGATTACAACAAGTCCATCAGTGCCGGGGGGAGCGCTTCGGACATCGGTTTTATCATCGGCACCTCGAGTGCACCGGGAAATGCGATCTCCGTCATCTCAGCCGTATCCGATGATTCGTCTTCATCAAGTTCATCGCCGACAACGTCATCGCAGAGCGTGCCTCAGAATACAACACAACCCGCCGGTGAAACCGCCGGACCTTCGGCTCCGATCACATTAGTTCAAGGTGATGATTATCTGACAACGAGCGGTAGTAAAATTGTGGATCAGAACGGCACCGAGGTATGGCTCACCGGAGTCAACTGGTTTGGATATAACACAGGAACGAATATTTTCGATGGCGTATGGGCATGCAATATGCAGGATGCTTTGGAATCCATTGCCGATCATGGTTTCAATTTGCTTCGAATTCCGATTTCAGCGGAATTGCTATTGGCATGGGAAAACAATGAATATCCGCAAGCGAACTTTAACCAGGCTTATAACCCGGAACTGGTAGGGATGAACAGTCTGGAGATATTGGATTACGCCGTTCAAATATGCGGTGAAAATGGCATAAAGATTATGTTCGACATTCATAGTGCCGAGACAGACGCCATGGGACATATGACCAATCTATGGTACACGGACACGATAACTACTGACCAATTCTATGAAGCCCTGGCATTTTTAACCACACATTTCAAGAACAACGACACGGTTATCGCCATTGACATAAAGAATGAACCTCATGGTAAACCCCACGAAAACGGAGCCATCTGGAACGACTCTTTTGACCGGAACAACTGGAAGTATGTAGCTCAAGAGGCGGGGAACATCGTATTGGACATCAACCCAAATCTTCTGATTATGATTGAAGGTATCGAGATATATCCGATTGATTTAAAAGCAAACTCGAATTACGAATCACAGGATTCTGCCGACTATTATTTCTGCTGGTGGGGTGGCAATCTTCGCGGTGTCAAAGACTATCCCATCGATTTTGGAACAACGGAAAGAAATGCTCAAATCGTCTATTCTCCACACGATTATGGCCCTTCCGTATATGCGCAACCATGGTTTTCAAAAGATTTTACATTCGAGTCCTTGAAAGAAGATTGCTGGGATGACAACTGGTTTTATATTTATGAAAGCGGGACCGCACCATTACTCATTGGTGAGTGGGGCGGCTTTATGGAAGGCGATAATCTCAAGTGGATGACGATGTTGCGCCGACTTATTCTTGAAAATCAATTACACCACACATTCTGGTGTTTTAACGCCAATTCCGGAGATACCGGTGGTCTGGTTAAGGATGACTTCACGACTTGGGATGAAGAAAAATACGCATTTGTAAAAGAAGTGCTTTGGCAGCAAGACGGCGCTTTTGTAGGATTGGATCATGTAGTTCCTCTCGGAAAGGCCGGTAACGGAATCGCGTTGTCACAAATTTCCGGGTCTGTTGATGTTAATGATCAATCCGAAACGTCGGTGTCGGATACAAGTGAGACAGAAGAATCCAAACCAACCGCTTCTGCCGGTGAATCTGCATCTACTTCAAGCTATGAAGAAACCGCAGAAGCAAGTAAATCACTCGCCGACATATCGAAGAAAGATAGACCTAATGCTTGGTTTTTCGTCGGTATTACGTTAGCGGTAATCCTTGCAGGTGGCGGTGTTCTGGTTTTAATAAATCGGCAACGCATAGGAAAACAATAGTCTTATTAGAAAAATGAAGTATCGGCTATTTTATCGTGTCGTACGATAGATTAGGTTACATCGGGGTTCTTGTATATTTTATAGGACATTTCTCTGCTGATTTTATCCTATATGGATCGATATCCCTTCTGGTTGGCAGTGTTAAGATATTCATTGGACGTTTACTACTTTATCCATTCGTAGTACACCGGCTGGCTCAATTGGGTGAATATTTTACCGTATGTTAAGCAATGCAATTAATGAGATTTAGCCGGCTTGTTGATGAAAGATATACACCTTCGCAAGTCTATGGCTCTATGGTTTGGGGACCAAGAGGGCAAGACTGTTCTTCCTGAGTGATTAATATGTAAGCCTGAGCGGAGAGACGATCAATAATCGCTTCCGCAGCGACCGGAATCGAGATATAGTTCAGTCATTCGTCAATGATTAGAAGTTCAACCTACTCAAACACGCTTTGATGCTGATTGAGTAGGCCCGTCAATGATAAAGAACGCGCTCCTAGGTGCCGGCGAGCCTACTCAAACAAGCTTGGATG
>CAZCTO010000006.1:92525-95199 GCA_964501725.1 uncultured Oscillospiraceae bacterium
CTGATTGAGTAGGCCCGTCAATGATAAAGAACGCGCTCCTAGGTGCCGGCGAGCCTACTCAAACACGCTTTGATGCTGATTGAGTAGGCTTTTCGATAATACTAAGCCAACGCTTCAAGTCGTTTGGAGCCCATTTTCATATAATGTGAGTAATTGTCGATTTTAGATTGATTTGTGAATGAGAAAGGCAGAGTCATCGGCTAAAATCGTTGTCTCTGCCCATTATCAGAATGGTCTTTTTCATTAACATCGTATTTTTATATTCTTCAACACCGTGGCTCTGTCGCGCAGAAAAATACAACTCGGCGAAGAATGGTGAAGCAGTGGGTAGCGCAGGCTTCCGTTATCGTCCAGAAGCCATCAGGATTGTTGTCGTTTCTAAGGGAGCGCCGGTAGCAGGGGGCAACTACGAGAGCATTTGTGCAGGGCTAATCGATAGGCTGAAATCATCGAAATATATCTCATATTATTAATGCCAAGATAACTTATTTCTTTTGACAAACCAGGCTATTTTGGTTAGCATAAATTGGTGAGTCGGTTTTCGTGAAATATTTGTCAGGGATATTGTGTCATGCCTTAAGCACATTTCTGAAAAGCAGTAATTTGGGGATCACTCATAATCAAGAATTACTCAATGCAATATCGAAGGTACAACATGTATCAATGCGGGTGACGCCGCTGTTTAATTGTTTTTGTTTGATCGTTCCGGGAAAAATTTATATTTCTTGGTTTTTCATTTTATTATAGGAGGCTTAGTTATGTATAGAACACAATACTGCAATGATATTTGCGACAAGCATATCGGTAGTATAGTCCAACTTGCCGGATGGGTAGACGTTGTGAGAGATCATGGCGGAGTAATGTTTATTGATTTGCGCGATTATACAGGCGTAACGCAAGTTGTAATACACGACGAGGAATTAATTAAGAACGTTAATCGTGAAACGGTTATTTCTGTAAGTGGTAAAGTAGAAAAACGAGCGCTCGAGACTGTTAATGAGAAAATAGATACCGGTTATGTGGAATTGGTTGCAGATTCCCTTAAAATTCTTGGCAAGAGCCGCAATATGTTGCCGTTCGAAGTGCGTTCATCTCATATGAGTAAGGATGAACTCCGTTTGAAGTACCGTTATCTGGATCTTCGTAACCCGAAGAATCACGAGAAGCTTGTTATGAGAAGTAAGATTATTCGTCATTTGCGTAATTTAATGGAGTCGAAGGATTTTCTGGATATGCAGACACCTATTCTGACTGCATCCTCTCCGGAAGGCGCCCGTGACTTCTTGGTGCCGAGCCGCAAGCATCCCGGTAAGTTTTATGCTCTGCCACAGGCTCCGCAGCAGTTTAAACAGCTGTTAATGGTATCCGGTTTTGACAGATACTTCCAGGTAGCACCTTGCTTTAGGGATGAGGATGCCAGAGCAGACCGTTCACCGGGCGAATTTTATCAGTTGGATTTTGAGATGGCATTTGCGACACAGGATGATGTTCTTGATGTTTGCGAGGATGTTATCTACGATACATTTAAGAGCTTTACAGACAAGATGATTACGCAGAAACCTTTCCGTCGTATCACTTACGCAGAATCCATGATGAAATATGGTACTGATAAGCCGGATCTTCGCAATCCGTTGATTATATGTGATTTGACGGATTTTTTCGCAAATGTAGATTTCCCGGCATTTAAGTACAAGCCGGTTCGCGGTATTGTTGCAAACTGTTCAGGTAAGTCTAAGAAGTTCTTCGAAGACTCCTTGAAGTTTGCAACTTCTCCGGAAGTTGGTCTCGGCGGTCTTGGATATGTTACGCTGAAGGAAGGCGTATTAACCGGACCGATAGCCAAGTTCTTATCAGATAATAAAAAAGCTGAGATTGTAGATATAACCGGCGTCAAAGAAGGAGAAACCTTATTCTTTATCTGTGATGATAAGAAGAATGAAACAGAAATCAAATCAGGACATATTCGTTCCTGGCTTGCCGAAAAGGAACAGCTTGACTTAGTCCGTGATGATTCATTTGAATTTTGCTTCATCGTTGATTTTCCAATGTATGAAATCGATGAAGAAACAGGAGATACTATCTTTACGCATAATCCGTTTTCAATGCCTCAAGGCGGTATGGAGGCATTATTGGGAGATGACCCGACACGGGTTCTTGCTTACCAGTACGACCTTGTATGTAATGGTATTGAATTGGCATCCGGAGCAGTACGTAACCATGATGTGGATATCATGAAGAAGGCTTTTGAGATCGCCGGATATACAGAAGAAGATTTGAAGTCCAGATTTAATGCTCTTTACACCGCATTCCAGTTTGGTGCTCCGCCGCATGCCGGTATGGCACCCGGTATTGATCGTATGGTAATGCTTCTGACGGGTGAAGAAAAGATCCTTGAAGTTATTGCATTCCCGCTGAATGGTAATGCACAGGATCTCTTACTTGGAGCTCCGGGTGAAGTGACTAACCAGCAGTTGGAAGATGTCCACCTTCTTGGTAATAGCAGCGCGCTTGCCTCTCGTGCAGTGCCCGCGGCCGGAAGCAAAGGACGCGGCGAAAAACGATTAACTTTCTCAAACGCTCAACAGTTAAATCAGTTATCCTTATCGGAAAAAGAAGAGGATGATATGCAGAACATTTTCAAGATGATGAAGGATCATGAAGAAGTGCTGAAGAA
>CAZCTO010000007.1:0-74263 GCA_964501725.1 uncultured Oscillospiraceae bacterium
GATTCATGTCCAATATTTGGGGTGCAGTACATTTTGATTGATTTAGGCTGTATTTTTTCGTTCCGACGTTTCCGCCGCTTCCGAACTGGTAAGCTAAACCTGGATCCAGTGATTCAGTGGTATAAACACAACAAATTTGCTTATCGCATGTATTAGGATGCGCTTCTCAGAAATGGCCTCAAAAAGAGTTGCATCTTAACTACTATTTTTATGCGCTCAAAAGGGCAGACTTTTGTAAAGCATTTTGGTGCATTCCGTTTTGAGAGAGCCCATTTTAGTAATGTTTTTTTCGCCTTCTATTTCGCAACAATGTTAGCCAAGCGCCCCTTCACATAAATGAATTTGACGATCGTCCTTCCGTCGAGCGCATCCGGTAAGCGCTGATCGCCGCGGACGAGCGCTTCGACATCCTCTGCAGAAAGGTTTGTGTCAATGTCAAGGCGGAATTTCACGGCGCCGTTAATCTGGACGGCAATTTCGATGGTGTCCAGTACGAGCGCGGACGGATCAAACTGCGGCCAGGGCTGATTGAAAATCGAATAGGCGTTCCCGAATTTCTCCCACATCTCCTCGCAGAAATGCGGCGCGAAAGGCGCATAAAGAAGCAGCAATTTTTCGCATGCCGCGCGGAGCAGAGAAGGCTTCATATCCGCCGATCCCTGATACTTTCCGAGGGCGTTCAGGAATTCCATCAACCTTGCAATCGATGTGTTGAATTGAAAACGGTCTGTGTCGTGTGTCACGGACTTAATGGTGTAATTCTGAGAATAAAGCAACGCTTTGTCATCGGCTGTGAGAGCGCCTCCCACGGTCTTGCTGTCGCGGATCGTCGCAACATCTTCCATCAGACGCTCAATTCGTCCGGTAAATTTGGCGATTGCCTGAAGACCTCCGTCGCTCCACGGACCGCCGTCCGTATAGGCAAAACCAAAACCCAGATAAGTGCGGAAGACATCCGAGCCGTACTTTTTCACGTATTGGTCGGGCGCGACGGTGTTGCCCTTGCTTTTGGACATCCGGTTTCCGTCCGGTCCGAGAATAATTCCCTGATGTACAAGTGACTTGAAAGGCTCATCAAAATCAAGCAGACCGATATCGCGCAGTGCTTTAGTGATGAACCGGGCATAAAGGAGATGCATCGCGGCATGCTCCGAACCGCCGACGTATTTATCGACCGGGCAGAACCGGTTGATTATGGCTGAGTCGAATGGGGCATGGCTGTTCTTGTTGTCCGGATAGCGGAACTGGTACCAGGAGGAGTCCACAAAAGTATCCATGGTATCCGGATCGCGTTTCGCGGGTCCGCCGCACGCGGGGCAGGGCGTATTCATGAAGGAATCACATTTGGCCAGCGGCGATTCGCCGTCCGGACGGAATTCCACGTCATAAGGCAAAAGCACCGGCAGCTGATCATCCGGTACCGGAACGATGCCGCAATTTTCACAATGAATAATCGGGATGGGCGTTCCCCAGTAACGCTGTCGGGAGATCAGCCAATCGCGCAGGCGATAGTTAATTTTGCGTTCGGCCATTCCGGCAGGCGAAAGCTTTTGCAAAATAGCCTCGACGGAGTCCTTGAAATTCAGCCCTGAGAATTCGCCGGAATCGACGAGTATGCCTTTATCCGTAAAGGGAAGTTCATCCTTGGCGTCCGGTGATGAGGCAATGACGCGGATGATGTCCAGTCCGAATTTTCCGGCAAACTCAAAGTCCCGCTCGTCATGCGCGGGAACCGCCATAACAATACCCGTGCCGTAACCGGCGATGACATAATCGGAAGCCCATATCGGAACCTTCTTCCCGGAGATCGGATGAATTGCATACGAACCGGTAAAAACACCGGTCTTTTCGCGCGTCGTTGACATGCGGTCGATGTCGCTTGCCTTCCTTGTAAAGTCCTGATACCGAAGAACGTCGTCACGGCATGCATCCGTAGTCAAAAGATTACAAAGTTCGGATTCCGGTGCAACGACGACATAGGTGACACCCATCAGCGTGTCCGCGCGGGTCGTAAAGACGTCCAGCTTAAGCGGAGAGCCGTCTTCCGCAAGAAGAGGACTTCCGTCCTTTTCACAAAGGAAAGAGACCTGCGTGCCCTCGGAGCGGCCGATCCAGTTAGTCTGTATTTTTTTTGTCTTCTCCGGCCAGTCCAAATCGGGCAGGCAGTCCAGAAGTTCCTGTGCGTACTTGGTAATCGCGAAAAACCATTGCGTCATATTCTTGCGGATCACGTCCGAAGAGCAACGTTCGCATGTGCCGTCGATAACCTGTTCGTTGGCAAGCACGGTACTGCATTTCGGACACCAGTTGACCGGTGCGTTCTTGCGATAGGCAAGACCTTTCTCGAGGAGACGCAGGAAGATCCACTGATTCCAATGGTAATAGTCCGGCATGCAGGTTGCCAGTTCGTAATCCCAGTCGTATGTCGCGCCGAGCTCCCGAAGCTGCTTTTCCATAGTCTTTATGTTGGACAGCGTAGAATCCTGCGGATGAATGCCGGTCTTGATCGCGTAATTCTCGGCGGGAAGGCCAAATGCGTCAAATCCCATCGGATGAAAAACATTATAACCCTGCATGCGCTTCATGCGAGCCCAGGTATCCGTGAGCGCGTAGTTATACCAGTGACCGAGGTGCAGATTCGCGCCGGAAGGGTAGGAGAACATCTCCAGACAATAAAGCTTTTCTTTATTGCTCCCGGGATCATATTTATAGAGCCGGGTGTCTTCCCATCGCTTCTGCCACTTCTGATCGATTTCTGCCGAATATGCCATGCGGTTCGCCTCACTTACGTTTTTACAAATTATATTCAAGAATTATAACAGAATGGACCGCCAAAATACACCAATAAGCACGTTTACGCACGTCTTTCGCTCGAAAAAGCATGCGGCTCGAATATTATCGGAGTGATATGCGCTTTTGGCGAAAAAGTGAGAACCTTTTATGAATCGTAACGATAACCCTGTGAAAGCAGTCCGCTATTTGAAAAAAAAGATGCGGATCAGCAGCAGGATCAGCAGGTGTAGCGGAAAATAAACATAGAATGAATATTGTATCAACCGTGACGGGCGCTTTTCCGGAGAAGGCAGGAAGCAAAGGAAAATCGCCGCGATCGATGCTCCTCTGAGATCAAGCTCTCCCGTGCTCTGAAAGTTGATCAAAATAAATGCGAAATTCAAAATCAGGAAGCAAATAAAAGCGGCCACAGGCTTGCTGCCGGAAACCCATCTCTCGACGGAATAGAACATCAGCACCGTCAGAACACCGAAAAGTCCTGTCTCCATCGGGATGAATACCGGGAGCGTAATGCACAATACAATCAACGAAAGCGAAAGGATCTGCATAGTCACAAACGGCCATGGAGGGATTCGAAGTCCGATCGGGCGGGTGTTGCCGTCGTCTTCGCCGATTCTTACATCAAAGCGATCCGATCGGGTATCCGCGTTCGCATTGATCAGTCGCAGCGTAGCGATTTTTTCGGGCGGCTTTGAAATCAGTACTTCGATTCCATAAAGAATTCCGAACCCGAAAAGCAGCACATAAAGAGAGTTGAGCGGAATCGGAAACCAAACGGATCCCGCAAGCGGAAGAAACAGGCACAAAATCACTTGAGTCAGCGATGCAAATAAGGCAAGGCGGAGAAAGTACTTCCCTGTATCACGCGTTCGAAGAAATCCAACAGCAAACTCATGCGCAAAAAGAGGCATTGCCATGCAACCGATCAGCCTGAAGAGAACATAGATATGAGAAGGAATCACGTCGCGATAATACATACCTACATGATCGAAGGTCATGAATACACACGCGAGAATTTTCTTCATTGTAATATCACCAAATGCTTGCCTAAGAGGCATTTCCCCCAACAATTGCGAAATAGAAGCTTCGTCATCGTATTATCAACTGAATGCTTGTTAATTCATTAGTTTCAATTGAATCGACTTCTGTTTTATTGTATCATTAACCATGCTGATTTGTATAAAGCTCATTATTTAATGCGCTTGTCGTTTTGAAATTGAATTGAACTAAGGAGATTATCATGGGATTTGGCATGGACATCGGTATCGATTTGGGTACCAGCAGTGTTTTGATATATGCTCGGGGCAGAGGCGTTATTTTGAAGGAACCTTCAGTGGTCGCGGTAAACACAAAGACCGGTAAGGTCCTTGCCGTCGGCGAGAGCGCCAGCCTCATGCTTGGCAGAACTCCGGGAGTCGTCGAGGCAATCCGCCCGCTGCGAGAAGGAGTTATTTCTGATTTCAAAGTAACCGAAGTAATGCTCAAAGCATTCATCGGTCGTGTTTGCCACGGATTACGTGCGACATACTTTAAGCCGACGATTGTTGTTTGTGTTCCGTCGGTGATTACGCCCGTCGAGCAGAAGGCAGTAGAAGATGCTTGCCGTCACGCAGGTGCAAAGGATGTATTTCTGATTCGGGAACCCATTGCCGCGGCAATCGGCGCAGGTATCGACATTACCAAGGCCTGCGGGTCTATGATTGTTGATATCGGCGGCGGAACGACCGACATCGCGGTCATTTCTCTTTGTGAACCGGTTGTGGATTTCTCACTCAAGGTGGCCGGAGATAAATTTGATGAGGCCATCGTAAAGCATGTAAGAAGAAAGCATAATGTATTAATCGGCGAGAAGACCGGAGAGGAATTGAAAATCCAGATCGGTTGTGCATATCCCCGTGAAGAAGAAGCGACTATGGATGTTCGCGGAAGAAACCTGATCACAGGTCTTCCCGCAACGGTTACCGTATCGTCAACGGAGATGCTGGAGGCGTTGGAAGAGCCGGTGGCGCAGATTTTTGAAGCGGTTCACTCGGTGCTTGAGAGAACTCCTCCTGAACTGATGGCGGATATCAGTCAGCGCGGTATTGTCATGACCGGCGGCGGTGCGTTGCTTTACGGCCTTGACAGAATGCTAGCCACGAAGATCGGTATTGATGTTTTTATTGCCGATGATGCGGTAAGCTGTGTTGCGATCGGCACCGGTAAGGCGCTCAATATGATGGATAAGTTTGCGGCATTAGGCGACGCATAAACTTCAGTCAGGTCAGCGAGGTTGGAATGAGCTATATAGAGTTTCAGGGAGTCGGTAAGCACTACCGTATGGGTGAACTTGTCATCCCTGCTGCTGTGGATGTGTCTTTTAGTGTTGAAAAAGGCGAACTTGCGATAATATCCGGACCGAGTGGTGCCGGGAAAACTACAATACTGAATATTCTGGGTGGAATGGATAAATGTGATGAGGGCACCGTTGTTCTTGACGGGGCACTAATCAGTAAATTCAATCACAGGCAACTGACACGATATCGCCGCGAAGAAGTCGGATTTGTTTTTCAGTTTTATAATTTAATCCAGAACCTGACCGCGCTTGAAAATGTCGAACTTGCAACCGAAATCTGCCTTGAACCAATGAGCCCGGAGAAGGTGCTCAGCTGGGTCGGACTATCGGAACGCATGGATAATTTTCCGTCGCAGTTGTCCGGGGGCGAACAGCAGCGCGTTGCCATCGCCCGCGCAGTAGCACGGAATCCGAAAATCCTGCTGTGCGACGAGCCGACCGGTGCGCTCGATGATGTGACCGGAAAGTCAATATTGAAGCTGCTTCAGGATATGAGCCGGCAGTCGGGGATGACCGTCATCATCATTACACACAATACCTCATTCACACCGATTGCCGACCGCGTCATATACATGAAAAGCGGGGGCGTTGTCCGGACTGTGCACAACCCGTCCCCGTCATCTGTTGATCAGATTGACTGGTAGTAAATATGAAGCGAACGATGCGAAAAGAGTTTTTCCGGGTTATCTCCGGCAGCATAGGACGCTTCCTTTCCATATTTATCATGGTTGCGATTGGTTGCGGCTTTTATGCGGGTGTGAAATCAACCGGAAATGAGATGCGGTCCGGCGCAGACCGTTATTTTGATGGTTCGTCGCTGATGGATGGCCGGTTGACTTCTCCGCTTGGATTTAATGAGGACAGTGTCGAGGCTTTCTCTCATGCGGACGGAGTGAGTCTGGTGATGCCGGGATGCGAGATCGTTGCCGATTCATTGTTTTCCGGCGAGATCCGGACCATACGTGTGCAATCCATTTCTGCAGGAGATCATTATCCTTCACTTAACATCCCGACAATCGTTTCGGGCAGAATGCCGCAAAACGCAAATGAATGTGTAATTGATCATCGCGATATTAAGAACAAAAAATACGCTATCGGTGAGACGATTAACCTTCAAATTGAAGAAAATTCGGCTGAATCACTGCTGCTTAAGGAAGAGTCATTTACCATTGTCGGGTCAATCGATACACCGAGGTACCTTTCGGTTTCCTGGTCAGCAATGTCAATCGGGAGCAAGGAACCGGACTTCAATATATTTGTATCTATGGATGCGTTCAAGGGCGAATTATATTCGGATATTTATCTTATTTATAATGGAGCCCCGGAGGAATTCTCTTATTCGGATGAGTACAGCAGGATTACGGAAGCAGGCAGAAAAAGCGTCGAAAAAATGGCACGGCAATGGGGCGCGAACCGGTTATCTGAAATTGCATCCGCAATTCAAAGCGGAGAGGCAGAGTTCCCCGGTGAACTGATCGCAGCATTTCAGGACTCCGGTGCCGAATCTTTTTACTATTATGACCGGGGAAGTATTCAGGGATATACATTATTTCACAGCGATACGAAACGGGTCGACGGACTTTCCGAGGTTTTTCCTGTCTTTTTCTTCCTGGTCTCTTCTCTGGTCTGTCTTACTACAATGACACGAATGGTGGATGAGGAGCGTCTGCAGATCGGATCACTTAAAGCACTTGGTTATTCCAATACGGCGATTGCCTCCAAATACCTTCTTTATGCAGCATTGGCAAGCATCCTGGGTGGCTTTTTCGGGCTTGCCGTAGGATTCCAAGTTTTTCCCAGAACCATCTTTACTACATACCTGATCATGTATCGATTGCCGTCGATACATCCGATCTTTCATTTCGAATATGCATGGTACACATTGCTCGTTTCGGTTGTGTTGACCCTTGCGGCAACACTTTACGCAATTATGTCGACACTCAGATCCGGTCCCGCCGAATTAATGCGCCCCAAACCTCCGAGAGGCGGGCAGCGGGTCTTTCTCGAACGGGTTTCGTTTGTATGGAAAAAGTTGAGTTTTACTCATAAGGTGACGATTCGAAACTTATTCCGCTACAAGAAGCGCTTTCTTATGACGACAATCGGAATTGCGGGGTGCACAGCGCTGATCCTAACCGGATTCGGACTGAAAGATTCCGTTAACGGCGTTGCCGATAAACAGTTTGATGATATTCTGGTTCACGACATGCGGGTATATTTGAGGACGCCGGTGATGGATCCGGAATCGGATTCCTCTGTTTCGGCACTCTCTTCCATGGCGGGTGTCAAAGAGATTCTGCCCGTTTATGCCGACTCGGTTGAAGTTTTTAACAAAGACGGCGAAGAAATCGACGCGTCATGCCTGTCCTGCGGTAATCCCGGCTTGTTTCAAGAATATTATAACCTGCGGCGGAGGACTAACGGTAAACCACTGAAGCTTCAGGAAGATCAGGTGATTATATCCGAAAAGTTGTCCTCTATTCTGGGTTTGGGCGAAGGCGATACGATTTTCGTTAAAGCTGAACACGGAGAAAAGATTTCGGTCAAAATATCCGGGATAGCTGAAAATTATATTGATCACTATGTATTTATCTCAGAAGAGCTCCTTTCGAAAATGACCGGCGAGGATCTTTTTGAAAATGTTGTTCTTCTGAAAACAGAGAAACTGACTGACACGGAGCGGGATGAATTGAGAGATCTTATTCTTGCCACGCATGAATTCGCCGCAGTAGTGGATTATTCGCGTACCCGGACAGAGCTCTACAAGATTTTCTCCAGTCTGGATTATGTTGTTTTGGTCCTTACGATATCGGCATTTCTCCTTGCTGTAGTGGTTCTGTACAACCTGACGAACATTAACATCAAGGAAAGAATCCGGGAGATTGCAACACTCAAAGTACTCGGTTTTTATGACGGAGAAGTATCTGCCTATGTATTCCGCGAAAATGCGCTTCTTACCATTATCGGCGCAGGATGTGGACTTCTGTTGGGCATTTTTATGCATCTTTTTGTGATCCGAACGGCAGAAGTCGACATGATTATGTTTGAGCGGCAGATTTCCCCGCTTAGCTTTATTCTTGCGTTTGCGCTCACTTGCGCTTTTTCCTTTGCTATTAATTTAATAATGCATTTTTACCTTAAACATGTGAAAATGGTTGAGTCGCTCAAATCTGTAGAGTAGAACGTGCGGAAGGTTTCTTGCAGGTGCTTTCGAAGTGTGGCAAAATGATGTGGAACATCGGCTCAAATTTTCCGGAGGTCTGGAGCTATGAATTCATTTTCGGCGTTTGATATTATTCGAACCAGCGACCTTGAGGAGAAAGAAATCAACTTTTTCGCCGGAAGTCACATGAATCATTACGTAACAGTGTTAATTTCTCCTGTCAATGGATCAGCAGAACTGTGTATTTGCTGCGCTGCGCTGAATCCAACCCAGAATACGGAGTTGAACGCCATTGTAAATATGCTTATTAAGGGATCCAAAGATACAGTGATTTATGACGACTTTTCCGTAGCCGTAACACTTGAAACGAAGCATGATTGGATCAACCGCTTGCATGCGATGATGGATAATATATGTAAATACCTTGAATCACGCCGGATTCCGACCGCATGCCCGGCTTGCGGAAAAGTCGGAGAGCCTCTCAGCGTCGGAGATACAGGGAGAGGAAAGATTTACCTTTGCAGGGATTGTCTGGATGAAATGAATGATAATATTCTCAAGATGAGGGAAGCCGCAGAAAAAAACATGGATCAAATTACTTACTCAATCCGGCAAAACAGAATCATCAGGAATGATTTCGGACGGGGCATTCAGGGAGCTTTGCTGTGGGGCTTATTCGGTTTTTTCATCTGTGCTGCTGAATATGGGATTCTGGCATCAATCGCGAAAATGCTCTATTTCTTAGTTTCGTATGAAGGGAAACAGTCATTGACGCTGGTTTATGTTGTTATGGCCTTTACTTTCATTTTTTGCGTGTTTTACGGATACCGAAAGTACTCAAGAACCGAATGAAATGATTGACTTTGCATTGCCATGGGATTTATAATGGCTACGATTCAATGCGGCATGTGCGAACGGACAATTGACTCCGGATAACAGCACTTGAGCGTTACATAGATTGTGAGTTTCCGTATTTGTTTTTCCAAAGAAGATTTTCAAAGTACAATATGCGCTATTTTTTATGATCCGTCTGACACTGGTTTTGGTGTTTTACGCGCCTGTTTCCAATCAAATATCCAAATAGTGATTGAGGTAACCCATGGAATTGAATGATAATTTCTCCTCGAAAAAAAAGAAGGATCTCGTTGCGATTGCCGTTCATTTCGGATTAATGACCGAGACAAAAGCAAATGCAATGAGTAAACAGGATCTTGTTGATTACTTCATCGAGCAAGACCGGAAAAGTCAGGCCAATCCAGCCGAAGTTGCAGTTGCGACACCTGACGAGACCCCCGAGCCGGAAATACTATCGGTTGCTGCACCGGAGATATCCGCTCAGATCAGCGAGGGCAACCCCCCTGAGGAAGAGGTTATTGAGAAGACTTTGAAAAAAGCACGTTCGAAGCCGGCTGCTCCCGAAAAAACACGGAAGAAAAAAACAGTATCCACGGCCTCTGTTGAGTCGCCGGAAATTGAACACAACGAAGAGCAAAAAAACGATTCCTTGGACTTGCCTGTCGCAGAAGAATATGAAGCGGCAGCAGAAACCGAATTTGAACCTTTTCCCATATTGGAAGAAAAAGCATCTTCGAAAACGAACAGCGATGCCGGAAAACCGCAAAGCAAATCCAGGAAATCATCAAAGAGCAAGCGTCGTTCAATTATTATAGAGCCCAAAAAGGACTCCTCATACCCCGAGGACACTTTCGATGAAGAACTTGTCGTAGCGGAAACCGAAGAGCCCGCGAGTACGGAAGAAACCACCGAGGGCGGATCCCAGGGTAAACCGGAACACACAATCCGGACCATGCGTCACAAGGAACCCGAAGCAGAAGTCATCACGGGTATCCTCGAAATTATGCAGGAGGGTTTCGGATTCATTCGGCGCGAGAATTACTTGCCCTCACCCAATGACATATTCCTTCACAGTAACTATATCCGACGTTTCGGGCTTCGCACGGGCGATGAAATTACCGGCCCGGTCCGCCCCAAAAAAGAATCGGATAAGTATGCCCCTCTTCAGTACATCAAGGAAGTTAACGGCTTGCCTCCCGAAAAGATGCAACGCCGCCAGCATTTCGATAAACTGACGCCGATCTATCCGGATGAGAAATTCGTCCTCGAGACGCAGAAAACAGAGTTGTCCACCCGGATTATCGACCTGATCGCTCCGATCGGCAAGGGTCAGAGAGGCATGATCGTTTCACCACCGAAGGCCGGTAAAACGATCCTCCTTCAGAAAATAGCCAACGCGATTTCGATCAATAATCCTGCCGCCAAATTAATCGTTCTTTTAATCGACGAACGCCCCGAAGAAGTGACGGATATGCAGCGTTCGATTAACGGCGAGGTCGTGTATTCCACATTTGACAAGAAGCCCGAGAATCATACCAAGATCGTCGAACTCGTTCTGGAGCGCGCCATGCGCCTTGTCGAGCTAGGGAAGGACGTAGTGATTCTCCTTGACTCGATGACACGTCTTTCCCGCGCGTATAACCTGACGATCAACCCGACCGGAAGAACTCTTTCGGGAGGACTCGACCCGGGCGCTCTTTACGGACCGAAGCGCTTTTTCGGTGCGGCGAGAAATATCGAAGGCGGCGGCAGTCTGACGATTATCGCGACCTCTTTGATTGATACGGGATCCAGAATGGATGAAGTTATTTTCGAAGAATTCAAAGGCACGGGCAATATGGAGGTCTATTTGGACCGCAAGCTCTCCGAAAAGCGCATATTCCCGGCAATCGACATCAATAAATCCGGCACCCGCCGCGAAGAACTATTACTGGGCGAGCATGAACTTGACGCCGTCTGGACGATCCGCAAGGCATTCAGCCAGCTTGACACCACGGCGGTGACCGAGATGATCATCAGCCTTCTTTTGAAGACGCAAACCAACCAGCAGTTTACGCAGTCGGTGAATGTATCCTTTAACGATAAAGCGGTTTTCGAGGCGATGCGCGGCGCACGTCCCGCGGGCACCAGCACCACCACAAACGGCAGTTCAAACGGCAAATATTAACTCAGACTGTGAAGCTTGCGGGCGGCGGATTCTTCGTCCGGAAGGAAAATGATCTGGTTCCCTTGATTGCTCTCCCGGATGAAGTCCCGGAGGCTATTCCCGGGGTATCCGGAAAAATCCCCGACGATCGCAAGCTTCACCTGGTAATTGGAATACTTCTGAAGAATGTCTCCGGCAAGACGCGTCTTTAAGTCATAAAAGTCGCTGCAAAAAGCCGCGGCGGGCAGAATCATCTTACCGCAATTATGCATATAGCGGATGGTTGCCATGAGATCCAGCGCATCCTGAACATCAGAAATGAGTACTTCACTGCTCTCAATCACGGCGAGTTCGGATGACCCCTGAACCAGAATTCTGACTTCCATATATTTTCCCTCGAAAATCGTTTTCACTCATTATAACGTCCGGGGAAATAATTGGCGAGTCTTCATGAAATTGCGATAGATACCATACTACGGCATCCCTTTTCCCGTTGACACTTTAGGACCTGTGTAGTAACATACTGTTTGCACAAATGAATCCGGTCCGGCATACGTATCATCGCGTAAGAAGCACAAGGGTACGCGCCGGGTCTTTGATGAGAGGAAGAATTATGAAGGATGCAATTCACCCGAAGACGCAGAAGGTAACCGTGAAGTGTGCCTGCGGAGAAACGTTTGAGGCAACATCTACGAAGACAGCTCTTCATGTAGACATTTGCTCGAAGTGTCACCCGTTTTACACCGGCAAGCAGAAATTGGTTGATACCGGCGGACGCGTCGATAAGTTCAGAAAAAGAATGGAACAGAAGTAATCCGATATTTTCGGAAATGATGAGAGAGACGGGGAACCGCCTCTTTTTCTTTATTTTTAAGATTTATCTGTTAGAATAACTATTAGTGTTTGCTTCAAAAAGAGGAGATCATATATGACAGAAGATAAATCAAGCGGGGAAAATAAAACGCCGGTTCAAAAAGAATCCGGTTCCGTTGACTTTGGTACATGTGCGGCGGGCAACAAGAAGACAACCATCGGCGGACAGGCTTTGATAGAGGGACTGATGATGTACGGCCCGAGGCGAATCGCCATGGCGATTCGTAAGGCCGACGGCTCCATTTATGTCGAAGAAATCACACAAGGTCGAAAAATAGTATTCTTCGATCGTGTTCCGTTTATCCGCGGTTGCATTAAGTTTTTTCGCCAAATTGTTACCGGAACGGGTGCGCTGATGAAGTCCGCTGAGATATCTGAGTCGGAGGAGCCCGGTAAAGAGGCAAAGCCGGTTCCGTCTGACGTCCCGGAAGCCGGTCAAATCGTCACGGAAGCTTCCGCTCACTCAGAGATCGGGTCAGTTGCTGATGCATCCGACAAAGCCCTCTCCGCGGAGGATACCGACATGTCTCAAATGGCGGATGAAGCCAGAAGCGCGGCTGCTCCGGCTCCCGCTGAAGCAAAGGCGGGAGAACCGAAGAGCCGTCTGGATATTTTTATTGAAAGCCATATGAATATTATGATTGTATTCTCGGCGATCTTGGGCATATTATTCAGCGTTGCCCTTTTTATCCTGCTCCCGCAGTTGATCGTTGATTTGGTTCGAGGACTTTTTTCAGCGGATAAGACATCTTCAACGGGGGCGAGTATTCTTTTTAATCTTGCCGAGGGTGTTCTGCGCATTACGATATTGATTGCGTACATGATGTTAGTATCCCGGATTAAGGAAATTGCCAGGGTATGGATGTACCATGGTGCTGAGCATAAAACGATTGCCTGCTACGAAGCAGGTGATCCGTTGACGGTCGAAAACGTTCGCAAATACCCAAAGACGCATCCCCGATGCGGAACCGCTTTTCTGTTAATCGTTGTTGTCGTATCGATTCTGATTTTCAGTATAGCGGGCGTTTTTATCGCTAAAATCGTAGGCGGTAATATTTGGTGGATCAATTCCCTGATCCGTCTGGCCTTGGTTCCCCTGGTGGGCGGCATCGCATATGAGATTCTTCGATTCACCGGAAGGCATGATAAGTCGCCCGTTGCCCGATTCATCATGAAGCCGGGCATGTGGCTTCAGCGTTATACAACACGTGAACCGGACGACAGCATGCTTGAAGTATCCATCGCCGCAATGTCAGCCGTATTACCCGAGCACGAGGGTGAGGATACCTGGTGAAGTGGTCTGATTTTTTAAACGAAAAGCAGAACCTTCTTGCCGAAGCCGGTATAGAAGATCCGTTGTCCGAACTTCGCGAGATATTTACGGGAGTTACCGGCAGAAGTAAGCCGGTGATGTTTTTAAATCAAAGCGATGAATATGAAGAATTATTTCAGGCATCGATACGGACGAAAATCGAAGATACGATTTCCCGGAGATGTGCCCGTGAACCGCTTGCGTATATTTTGGGAGAGGCGTTTTTCTATCGGGATTCGTTCCGGGTGGGACCGGGCGTTCTGATTCCCAGACAGGACACGGAAATTCTGGTCGGCGCGGCTTTATATGCGCTCGGCGTTGATATGAGTTTCCTCTGCGGAAAATATGAGGACTTATCCGGACTTGCGATTCCGGAACGGAACGATCAGATCCGCATTATGGATCTTTGTGCGGGTTCCGGATGTATCGGTATTTCAATTGCCAATGTCCTCAGTAATTACCTTGTAAACTATCGGCTTCTGATGACCGAGTATTCGGAAGAAGCGGCGTTTTTCGCGCGTCAGAATATTGAGGCGGCGCGGGAACCGGACCGGATCCGATTGATATTGTGCGACCTTTTTCCGGAGGAAGAGCAAATTAATAACTGGTTTGACGGAAAAAAGGCCGATTTGATCGTTGCGAATCCGCCGTATATTGCCGATAATGAAATGAAGGAACTGATGCCCGAAGTCGGTGTTTTTGAGCCGGAAACAGCCTTGTCCGGCGGGCAGGACGGACTGCACTTCTACCGGAGGATTCTGGATAGGGCGAGTAAATACCTTCTGCCGGGCGGGATCCTTGCGGTTGAACACGGGTTTTCGCAAAAAGAATCAGTCGGGAAACTTTTTTCGAATCATGGGTTTGAGAATGTTATCTGCCTTACCGATTTTGGCGGATGCGACCGTGTGACGATCGGACGACTCGGAACGAATGGTTCCGGATACTGAATATTATTAGGATAGTATTTTCGGAGGAGCCAATGGGAAAAGAATATTTCTTATATCCATTTCAGGCCGGACAGGAAGTTATTCTGCAAAAAGCGCACCCCTGTGGCGGAACCAAGTGGAAGCTTCTGCGGGTGTCCGGGGATGTGACACTGGAGTGCCTTACATGCGGCCGTAAAATGATTCTGACGCGAAGCGCGCTGGAAAAGGCCTGTAAACGCATCGAACCGGCTCAAGACAGAAACGACAAGTTATGATATCATTTTCTTTTAAAGGCCTTCAACAGGAGGTATTTTATGTCCAAAAGTGATTCCCCGGAAATACGCAACATTAAATCCCCGCGCAAGCAACGGGGCGTTTCCCCTGAGTCTCTCGAAGGTCTGAGAGAGTGGTTGATTGATATGCCGGGATCGGATCTTACCGAGTGGGAAAGACTCCCTGATATCGGGTTGTACATGGACCAGATATTGACGTTTATGGACCGTCAACTCGCGTTTTATCGCAGAGACGCCGGGGATAAGATTCTTACCCAGCCGATGATTAATAACTATACCAAGGACGGCCTTCTTCCCCGGGCGACGGATAAGAAATACTCCCAGGGTCACCTTGCCCTCATATCCATTCTTTGCTCACTGAAGCCGGTTCTTTCCATCTCAGATTTGTCGGTTCTTTTGGAAAACGCGCAGATCGGGAGCGACGAAGAGAAACTTTACCGTTATTTTTTAAGCGTTCAGCAGGAAGCGATCAATAAAAGCCGCAATGAGATCCTTCCCGATATTGATGCCATGATCGGAAAAAAGTTCGTTACGGCTGAGCAAAAAGATGCCGATCGACGAGAAATGGCACTGACCGCACTTCGCCTTTCGGTTGACGCAAGAGTCCGCGTCATGCTGACCCAGAAAATCCTGGATTTGCTCGATCCGACACCGGAATCAAAATAGACCGTTACTCTTCGGGAGGCTTCCGATGGAAACTAAAAATCATACGACTCAGCCGCTTGAGACAGAGCGTCTATTGCTGAAACCCCTGCGGAAAGAATACGCGGCGGAGGCTTATGCCGCATGGACCACCGATCCGGACGTCGCAAGGTACGTAAGGTGGTGTCCTCATGGATCGGTCGAAGAAACCATTACCTGGCTTGCCGATTCAGAAAGTAAAATAGACAGTCCGGATCATTTCGATTGGGGAATTTTTCTTCGGGACTCCGGCGCGCTGATCGGTTCCATCGGCGCGTTCAAAGAAGCCGATGAGCAAGGTATCGACCGTTACGAACTGGGTTATTGCATCGCCAAAAAGCATTGGGGCCGGGGGATTACCAGCGAGGCCTTGCAGCGAGTTTTCACTTATTTGAGGGACGATATCGGAATTCGCCATTTCTTCTGCTGTCACGATGTCAGTAATCCCGCATCCGGAGCGGTCATGCGAAAGATAGGATTTATTCCTTACGGAACCGGAAAAGCCCGCGGGTTTGACGGCATGAAGGAACTGGATATGATCAAGTACAAATTGGATTTGTGATCTTAGCGAAAAGGCAGCACATAATCGATCGGCTCGTCAAATGAAAAAGAGGCTCGAAATCCGAAGGTTTCGAGCCTCTTTGAATCTTGAATATAACGATTAATATCAGCCGGCTTCTTCAATGGCAACAGCAACCGCAACGGTCGCGCCGACCATGGGGTTATTGCCCATTCCCAGAAAGCCCATCATCTCAACGTGCGCAGGCACGGAAGAAGATCCCGCAAACTGTGCGTCGGAGTGCATGCGGCCCATGGTATCGGTCATGCCGTAAGAGGCAGGGCCGGCGCCCATGTTGTCCGGGTGAAGGGTACGTCCGGTTCCGCCGCCCGAAGCAACGGAGAAATACTTCTTGCCGAGCTCGACGCACTCTTTCTTATAGGTGCCGGCAACCGGATGCTGAAATCTTGTGGGATTGGTAGAGTTTCCGGTGATGGAAACATCGACGCCTTCCATGTGCATGATCGCGACGCCTTCACGAACGTCATCCGCACCGTAGCAACGGACCTTGGCGCGATCTCCGTCGGAGTACGCGGTCTCTTTTACGACGGATACTTTACCTGTTGCGTAATCAAATTTTGTCTGGACATAAGTGAAGCCGTTGATTCTCGAAATGATAAAAGCGGCATCCTTGCCCAGGCCGTTCAGGATAACGCGAAGAGGCTCTGTTCTGACTTTTCCGGCGGAAAGAGCGATCTTGATCGCGCCCTCGGCGGCCGCGAAAGACTCGTGACCGGCCAGGAAAGCAAAACACTTGGTTTCTTCGCGAAGAAGCATGGCGGCAAGATTGCCGTGACCGATGCCGACCTTGCGGTCGTCCGCTACGGATCCGGGAATGCAGAATGCCTGAAGACCGATGCCGATCGCTTCGGCAGCAGCAGCGGCTTTCTTAGCGCCTTTTTTAATGGCGATGGCGGCTCCGACGACATATGCCCAACCGGCGTTTTCGAATGCGATCGGCTGAGTTTCTTTGCAAATAGTGTAAGGGTCTATTCCTTTTGCATCGCAGATTGCTTTAGCGTCCTCGACGGAAGCGATGCCATACGCGGAAAGAACCGCATTGATCTGTGGAATTCTTCTTTCATAACTTTCAAAAAGTGCCATGATGTAATTCTCCTTCCGCGTACTTACTCGTGTCTCGGGTCAATGTAACGTGCCGCGTCCGCGAAACGACCATAGGTCCCGAGATTCTTCTGATATGCTTCGTTGGCGTCGCCGCCTTTTTTGATCTGTTCGAGCATCGGACCGACTTTCAGGAACTGATATCCCGTGATCTGGTCATCCTTATCCAGAGCCAGCTTAACGATATAACCTTCAGTCAGTTCGAGGTAACGCGGACCCTTTTCGAGTGTCGAAAAGATGGTTCCGACCTGGGATCTGAGTCCCTTTCCCAGATCCTCGAGTGATGCGCCGATGGCCAGACCGCCTTCCGAAAAAGCGGACTGGGAGCGACCGTAAACGATCTGCAGGAAAAGCTCTCTCATCGCTGTATTAATCGCGTCACAGACGAGATCTGTATTCAAGGCTTCAAGAATTGTTTTCCCGACAAGTATTTCGCCGGCCATAGCGGCGGAGTGTGTCATTCCGGTACAGCCGATGGTCTCGACGAGGGCTTCCTGAATGATGCCGTCCTTAATATTCAAAGATAATTTGCATGCACCCTGTTGCGGTGCGCACCAGCCCACCCCGTGCGTAAATCCGGAAACATCTTTGATCTCTCGTACCTGAACCCATTTTCCCTCTTCGGGAATCGGAGCTGCCCCGTGATTGGGACCCTTTGCGATACAGGTCATGTGTTCAACTTCGTGTGTCTTCAGCATGGTTGTAACCCCTTTCAAGTAAAAATCAATACGGCGACGCTTGTCGCCTGCATTATAATATTTATACCAGCGTTCATTATAGCAAATGATCGCGGATTATCTACATACAAAAATGCCAATATTGCATAAATCGTGTATTATAGTAGCACTTACCAACGAATGAGAAGAGGAACCAATGAGTTTTGATGATCGAAAACTGCAGGAAATTGCCAATCGTTACGAGGAACTGTTATCTTCACTTTCTGATCCGTCTGTGATTTCGGATCAGCCTCGGTATCAGAAAATGAGCCGGGAGCTATCTGAGATCGAACCGATTATCAACTGCTACCACGAACTTCAGGAGAAGCAATCCGAGCTTGCCGAAGTACAGGAGCTTTTTCGGGGAGCGGAAGACGAAGATATGCGGGAGATGGCACGCGAAGAACAGAAAACGATTGCCTCCCGAATAGAAGAACTCGAAGAAGATCTTCGGGAAAAGACCTCGCCGCGCGATCCGAACGATCTGAAATCCGTAATCATTGAGATTCGTGCCGGTGCCGGAGGCGATGAGGCGGCCTTGTTTTGCGGAGTGCTGTATACCATGTATTCGACATACGCGCAGAACAGAGGTTGGCGCATTGAGCAAATTGACAGCAGTGAGACGGGACTCGGCGGATATAAAGAGATCATTTTTTCGATTGAAGGGCAGGGTGCCTACAGTCGGTTTAAGTACGAGAGCGGCGTGCACCGGGTTCAACGAGTTCCTGTGACCGAATCATCCGGGAGAGTGCACACATCAACAGTGACTGTAGCAGTGTTGCCCGAAGCGGAGGATGTGGAAATTGATATCAAACCCAATGATTTGAGAATTGATACTTTTCGCGCTTCCGGTGCCGGCGGTCAGCACGTTAACCGCACCGATTCGGCAATCCGCATCGTCCATATTCCAACCGGTCTGGTCGTTCAGTGCCAGGATCAGCGAAGCCAGTTCAAAAACAAGGATAAGGCGATGGCGGTTCTGATGAGCCGGCTTCAGAAACTGGAAAACGAGAAGCAACACGGAGCAATTGCATCTGACCGAAAGGCCCAGGTCGGTTCCGGAGAACGTTCCGAGCGGATACGCACGTATAATTATCATCAGGGCAGGGTATCCGATCACCGGATCGGCCTGACCCTCTACCGCCTCGAAGAAATCCTCGGCGGTGACCTGGACGAAATCATTAATGCGTTGGCTTTAGCGGACAAGACGAACACGCTCGGAGAAGCCTCATCCCAGGAGGATGATAAATGATCCGTAACAACTCGAAGGGATCGGAAAACGAAATGGAAACGAAGTTGATCCACTACGAGAAAGATGCGGATCTTGCCGAACCTGCCGCGCTGATCGCAAGCGGAGAAGTGGTTGCTTTTCCGACGGAAACGGTATATGGCCTTGGTGCCAACGCGCTGGATCCGAAAGCGGTCGCGAAAATTTTTGTGGCGAAGGGGAGACCCGCGGATAATCCGCTGATTGTGCATGTCTCTGATCGGGCTGAGATCATTCCCCTTGTGAAAGAAATATCACCGCTTGCGGAGTGCCTTGCCGAAGCGTTTATGCCGGGTCCGATCACTCTGGTTATGTACAAAAGCAACATCATTCCGGACATCGTCAGCGCGGGTCTTCCGACAGTCGGAATAAGACTGCCTTCCAACCGGATAGCAAGAGAACTTATTTCTTTGTCCGGTGTTCCGGTCGCCGCGCCCTCAGCAAATGAATCGGGCGGACCTTCTCCGACACGAGCCGGTCACGTGATGAGGGATTTAAAGGGGAAAATCGCATGTGTTATTGACGGAGGATCGAGCGAGGTGGGTCTGGAATCCACAGTCGTTGATGTTACCGGCAACACGCCGGTTATCCTCAGGCCGGGTGCAGTGACTGCTGAAATGATCGAAAAAGTATGCCGGAAGAATGGTTTTCCGACTCAAAAAATGACCGTCAGTACTCACGTCGACCTGGATCAGACACCCAAAGCTCCCGGTATGAAATATCGGCATTATGCGCCGAAAGCACCCATCCGCATCATCTATCCTGACCAGGATGGCTACGTTGACACTTTTTTAAATGCCGTCCGGGCAGAGTTAAAAAAAGAGACGGACCGAAGAATCGGTGTTTTTTGCGGAGACGAAATTTTCGAGAAGCTGCGCGATGAGTGCTCGGATCAGTCGCTATCGCGCATTCACACATATCATTTCGGAAAAGGAGACGATGTTGAGGCCGCGTCGAGCCACCTTTTTGCCGCGCTTCGGTGGATGGATAAAGAAGATGCGGACATTATTCTTGCCACCGGCTTTGAGAGCCGCGGACTGGCTACGGCGTATATGAACCGACTCGAAAAAGCAGCCGGAGCCGTGAGGGAAGCGAAAATTGACGCTTCTTCATTTCCGCCCGTGAAAGAGAAAGAATATCGACGAGTCCTTTTTGTCTGTACGGGGAATACATGCAGAAGCCCGATGGCTGAAGCTATTTTCAATGTATTGGCCGAGAGCGGCGGGCCATATGTATCGTCAACGAACAGATCGATGAGAATCGAGCTGATTGCCTCATCAGCCGGGATCTATGCCGATTTTGGCAGTCCCGCGGCGACGTATGCGGAGGATGCGGTGAGGAATCTTTACGGAGCTGATCTCGGAAACCACCGATCGAGAAAAACGACACGACAGATTCTTGCGGAAAATGATCTGGTTCTCGGCATGACCCGCGAACATGCTGCTTATATGCGATCCAATTTCCCGGAGTTTAAAGACCGGATATACTCAATATTCGAGTATTTGGGACTTACGGGCACCTCCGCGCCGGTTCAAAAGGATCCGACCACCCGGTCGGATATCCCGGATCCTTACGGGCGCAATCTCTCGGTCTACGAGAATACCGCGGCAGTACTAAAAGACCTGATAGACGCAATGTTTCCGAAGCTGTTGAAAGACTTGGGAATTGAGCAACAGGATAAATCCGAAAACGGCTGATTTTCGTATATATCCTATAGATATTTCTTCCGGCGGGCATTATGATTGAATGGTGTCCGGCTCGTGGATACAGTTTGAATATCGGCATATTTCATCTGCGGATAACCAGGAAATTGACCGGATGCTTGTGGAGTCAGTTTTGCCGCAAATTGAACGTCGGAATATCGGGATTGCTTGACGGGCATGGAATCCTGTGCTATCCTCGTTCGTGCCGCTAAGGATGCGGTTTTATAGTGTTTTATCCTCGCTCACACGGAGTGTGTGGGCCGTTTAGTCCAGGAGGAGGTGAATTTCAATGGCAAACAAGTATGAGATGATCGTTGTTTTAAGTCCCGTTCTCGGTGAGGAAGGGATTGCTTCTACGACGGAAGTCGTTAAGACGAAGCTTGAAACCGGTGCGACAATCGACTCGATGGAGACACTCGGCATGAAGCGTCTTGCGTACGAAATCAATGATCAGAAAGAAGGTTTCTACCTTCAGTTTAACTTCACGGCAGAATCCAGTTTCCCTAAGGAGATGGAGCGTGTTCTGAAGATTACCGAAGGCGTGTTACGTTTTCTCGTTATCCGTACCGATGAGTAATCAAGAAAAGGAAGTGTACGTATGAACAAAGTCATTCTTGTCGGAAGACTCACAAAGGATCCCGAAGTGAAGACCACCCAGAATCAGATTGAGTACTGCAGTTTTTCGGTCGCCGTTGACCGTCGTTTCAAATCCGCCAGCGGAGAGAAGCAGTCGGACTTTATCAATTGTGTCGCATGGAGACAGCAGGCTAAGCTTCTTGGGCAGTATTTCCAGAAAGGTTCCCGGATCGGAATTGTCGGCAGTATTCAAAGCAGATCATACGACGACAAGGACGGGAAGAAAGTCTATGTGACCGAAGTATCCGTTGATGAAATCGAGTTTGTTGATTCGAAGCGCGACGGATCAGGCAATTCTTCAGGAGACGAAAGTTCATCCGCATCTATGTCCCGGACTCCTCCGCCGGCTTTGCAGGTGGAAAGCGGTTTTTATCCCGCGATGGATGACGATACATCACTCCCGTTTGATTTATGATGAATGCGCCGGATGCGGCGCCCCGGTATCGTGCAGGCAGCACGACCGGCCCAGTATTATTTGAAAGGAGATACCAGATGTCTGAGAATAGAGGACCCCGTTCCGGTGGACGTGATTTCGGCGGTGACCGCGGCGGAATGAGAATGAGACGCACACGCCGTAAGGTTTGCGCTTTCTGTGCCGACAAGGTTGAGAAGATCGAATATAAGGATATGGGAAGAATTCGCAAATTTACATCCGATCGCGGCAAGATTTTGCCGAAGCGGATGACTGGCAATTGCGCCAAGCATCAGAGAGAACTGACCATTGCGATCAAGCGTGCAAGACACATCGCACTTCTTCCGTATGTGGTTGATTAATTAATAATGGAAGAACGGAAATAGGTGTCAATCGCATTTGCGATTCATGCCGTCAACGTTTATAATTATTGGGCATCCACCGTACACGTTATGGAGGGTGCCCGATTTTTATTATTCCGTGAAAGGGGAGAACGCGCGGAAGAGACGCGCGTCAGTATCGGAATGAAGGTCATTTTATTATCAGATGTTAAGGGTCTTGGAAAGACAGACGATATCGTTGAAGTCAGCGATGGCTACGCAAGAAATTTCCTTTTCAAGAAAAATGTTGCGCTTGAAGCAACTCCATCCAATTTGAATACGATCAGAAACAGGAAGGGTGCGCTGGCTGAGAAAGCCAGAAGAGAGCTCGAAGAGGCCAGGCAAACAGGTGCCAAACTTTCGGGAATGCGCATTGAACTTGCAATGAAGACCGGGGAAGGCGGAAGACTTTACGGTGCCGTCACTGCAGGGGATATCGCGGATGTCCTTGAGAAACAGGGAATCAAAGCGGACAAGAAAAATATCACCATGAAAAGCCCCATGAAGACCGTCGGAGAATTCGAGGCCTCTATCAAATTGCACACTGAAGTGTCGGTCAACATTGTAGTTGAAGTCAAGTCGATTGTATAACCGGCTATTGAGTATTTTTGCATCCGGAGGAGTATATGGCTAAGCCGACAGTGAACAATCCGGCAGGAAGAGTTCCGCCGCAAAGCATCCAGGCGGAACAGGCTGTTCTGTGCTCATGTCTCGACAGCGAGAGTGCAATGATGGTTGCTCTTACAGCGCTTGTTCCGGCTGACTTTTATCATCCCGGACACCGGCTCATATTTTCGGCAATTTTAGAACTCTCTTCATTACGGAATGCGGTCGATATTATCACTGTATCAGAGCATCTTGCCAAAAAAGGTGAACTCGAAGCGGTCGGCGGCACATCATACATCAGTCAATTGTCTGATTTGATGATTATTCGTTCGAATGTCGCGGACTATGCCGCCATTGTTCGCCAGAAATCAATGCTCCGTCGTCTGATTACGTCGCTGGATGAAGTGATGAAGCTCTCGTTCGAAGGTGAACAGGAAGCGAATAATCTTGTTGACATTGCAATCAAGCGGCTCTCTGACATGAGGGAAGCGCCTGCCGGAATCGGATTCGAGAGCGTTAACGACATTCTAAAAAGAACTCTTCAAGATATTTTGGATATCAGCAAGGGAAAGAAAGAACGAAAAGTCGTCCGTACCGGATTCCCGAAGCTGGATCAGGCAACAGGCGGACTTCGCCCGGGATCTCTGATTATCGTTGCCGCACGTCCTGCGATGGGTAAGTCCGCGCTGGTGGTTAACATTGCAACGAATACCGCGATCAGCTATAAAACGCACGTTGCGTTTTTCAGCCTTGAAATGTCCAAGGAGGAAATCGGTAACCGTATCTTATCTTCGAAATCTTCCATCAGTACTTTCAAATTACAGAATGCAAACATCAACGACGATGAATGGACTCACATTTCACAGGCTCTGTCGCTGTTGTCGCCGGCACCCTTTTATATTGACGACCGGTCAGGTATCAATACTGTCGAAATGATGGCCAAGTGTCGTCAGCTCAAAAATGAAAACAGACTGGGCCTGGTTGTCGTTGACTATATGCAACTGATGTCACCTGCAGGCGGCCGGAATAGCGGGAATCGGCAACAGGAGATTTCCGAAATCTCCAGATCGCTTAAGATCATGGCGAAGGAGCTGGAAGTGCCTGTTATAGCACTTTCGCAGTTATCCAGAGGTGCGGAGCAACGCGATGAGCACCGGCCGATTCTATCCGATCTCCGCGATTCCGGCGCAATTGAGCAAGATGCGGATTTGGTTATGTTTATTTATCGTAAAAACTATTATGAAAGTAACCTTGAGAAACCGGAAATCGAAGATGCAGAAATTATCCTTGCCAAAAACCGTCAGGGCCCCACGAAGACGGTTCATATGAAGTGGTGGGCGAAGAGGACGTTGTTTTTCGAGCCAGACCTGCCGGGCGAGTCAAATGAAGCAGATGATTACACACCGGGCAAGAAAACAGGCGCAAAAAAAGAGTCCCCGGAAGCGATCTACAGCCCCGGTGACAAAGATGCGCCGCCTGAATTTTAGTCGATTGAACCAAGGATGATACCGGAGGCCGCCGGAATGCAATTTCTTGATGAATTTCGTGAATATGCTCTGCGTAATTGTCTGTTGGAATGCGAAGCAGTTGTTGTCGGCGTTTCCGGCGGACCGGATTCGATGTGTCTGTTGAATCTTCTTCTGGAGCATCAGGATCATAATAGAAAACACATTCAAGGCGATTCCGGGTCGTCTTTTCCGAGGATCATCGTCGCTCATCTTCACCATGGTGTTCGCGGTGACGCAGCCGATCATGACGAAAGGATGGTCCGGGAATACTGCGATGCCGCGGGAATACCTTTTCACGCAAAGAGAATCAATATTATGGAAGTTGCAAAGAGCGACGGAATTGGACTCGAAGAAGCGGGAAGAGAAGCCAGATATGCTTTTTTCAGAGAATTGGTGTCGATGTATTCGGGAGAATGCACGTCCGTTCGAATTGCGGTGGCTCATCATCGAGAGGATCAGGCCGAGACAATGCTTATGAATTTGTTCCGGGGCACCGGAATGGATGGATTATGCGCCATGAGCCCTCTTCGAAACGATATTATCCGACCGCTCCTTTTCGCGTCGCGAGAGCAAATCATGGAGTATGTTAAGGCAAACGGAATTCCTTTCTGTGAGGATGCAACCAATGTCGAAAATCATTTTGCGCGTAACAAGTGGCGCAACCGGATACTACCGCTCATCAGAGAGGTGTCTGTTAAAGACCCGGTAGATGCTTTGCTTTCGACAAATGAACTCCTTTTTCAAGATAAGTTGTTCTTCGACGGCCTGGTTTCCGACTTGTTCCGAACTCATCGGACGACTGTGACTCAAGGCAATTCAGGGCTTCCCTGCTCATGTCTGCGCGAGAATATGCCGGCAGTCTCGACGCGTCTGGTGCGCCGCTTATTTTGCGAGAGGTTTTCTCATACGGCTGATTTGAGTTTTCGTCAGGTCGAACAAATTCTGGTGTTGGCGGAAAGCGGCGGCGGCAATAAGAAGATCTCTCTTAGCGGCGGCAAAATCGCAAGAATCGAATCGGACACACTTTTCTTTTCTGAAACCGTCGAATCGCGACCGGACAAGCTTCACGGCGAGACATACTTCGGTAAGGAGTACCTGGTCTTGGGGCAACCGTGGGATGGAGAAGTCTCCGTTTTTGAAGAAAACAGTGTCGGACTGAAGTCTGAAGGTAAGATTATTTTAGATTTTCCTCTGTTCACGCTTGAAGTAATTCTCGTTGAGAATCCCGGCCAGGTAGTTTATAATAGTCGGGCATGGTATTGTCCGGGCGATGTCCTCGCTCTATTGAAGATGCGTACGGCAAGACCGCAGGATCATATTGTTGTGGCTGGAAGAACATCCGGAAAGAAACTTCGCAGGTTTCTTACAGATTGCAAAGTGCCGTCGTTCATCCGTGGAAGGATGATTGTTTTTGCGAATCAATCCGATATTTGCTGGATTCCCGGAATCGCTCACGCGCAGGGGTTTGTCGATGAAGTGTCATATATGCGGTTCATTGAGTCAAAATCGTGTGAAGAACTTTTCCGGAAGGGAAGTCAGCCGATATATAGGGTAACAATCATAGAAAAGGGTATTTGAGGAGCGTATAATGGCGCATAAAGTAGATAGGATTTTGATTAACAGAGATGACATTGACGCAATGGTCAGCAGAATGGCGGAGCAAATATCTGCGGATTATGCGGGCCGGGAACTGATTGTTGTCGGAATACTGAAAGGCTCATTCATTTTTATGGCTGACCTTGTCCGCAAAATGACCGTGCCCGTTATAGTTGATTTTATGTCGGTAACGAGCTATTACGGCAGCACACAGAGCTCGGGGATTGTTAAAATAATCAAGGACATGGATGTAAATATTAACGGAAAGGATGTTCTTATTGTTGAAGACATCATAGATTCCGGCCTGACACTTCAGAACCTCAAGGAGATGCTGATGACTAAGGAACCTGCAAGCCTTCGTGTTTGTGTTGCTTTTGATAAGCCCGACCGGAGAAAGACAGTAATTGAAGCGGATTATATCGGTATGAAGATCCCGGACGAGTTTATTGTTGGCTATGGACTCGATTATGCCGGCAAATATAGAAATATACCCGACGTTTGTATTATGGAACCAGATGGAGGTACCCTATGACAGCTACGCCAGCCCCGAAAAAGATGGGCGGAGCGCCCTTTTATGTTGTTCTTTTTCTGCTTCTTACCATTGCCTCAATATTTCTCTTAAATGATTCCGTCAAAAAAGAATTTGCGCTTTCCGAAGCGTTGGATCTTATACAGTCCGAGAAATATAAAATCAAGGAAGTGACGCTTAACGGAGCCAGCCTTGAATTTACATACACCGATGCAGAAAATAAAGATGTCAAGGTCAGCAAGGAGATTCCGACTGCATCTGTTGACAGAGTATTTAATATTTTGATGAATGCGCAGAAAGACGGCAAAATCGAGTCTTTCGAATATAAAGAGCCAATGGATTTGAGCAGTATTATCAGCGTTGCGACGATCGTCATTATGGTTGCGGTGCTCGGCTTTTTTCTCTGGTTCTCCTTTGGCCGGGCGCAGGGCGACGGCAAAAGTGCGATGAGTTTTGGCCGCAGCAAAGCAAGGCTTCACGATCCAAGCAAGAATAAGGTCACATTTGCGGATGTCGCGGGCGCAGACGAAGAGAAAGAGGAACTCACCGAAGTGGTCGACTTCCTGAAGAATCCGAAGAAATACTCGGATCTCGGCGCAAAAATTCCGCGCGGCATTCTTCTATTCGGTGCTCCCGGAACCGGAAAAACACTACTGGCTAAGGCCGTTGCCGGAGAGGCGGGTGTTCCGTTTTTCTCGATCTCCGGATCGGATTTTGTGGAAATGTTTGTCGGTGTTGGCGCAAGCAGAGTGCGAGATCTTTTTGATAATGCCAAGAAAAATGCTCCTTGCATTATTTTCATTGATGAAATCGACGCGGTCGGCAGACACCGCGGCGCCGGAATGGGTGGCGGACATGATGAGCGCGAGCAGACACTCAACCAACTGCTCGTTGAAATGGACGGATTCGGACCGAACGAGGGAGTCATCGTAATCGCGGCGACAAACCGTATGGATATTCTGGATCCCGCACTGCTCAGACCGGGCCGGTTTGACCGCCGTGTGGTCGTTATGCGCCCGGATATCAAGGGACGCGAAGCAATCCTGCAAGTCCACGCGAAGGGTAAACCGATTGCTGCCGATGTGAATCTCAAGGAAATCGCCAAGATTACGCCCGGCTTTACCGGTGCTGACCTTGCCAACCTGCTGAATGAAGCCGCTCTTCTGGCTGCAAGGCACAAGAGCAAGGAAATTAAATACGCGGATATATCCGAAGCGGTTTTCAAGGTCATGATCGGACCGGAGAAAAAGAGCCGAATCATCAATGACAAGGAAAAGAAGCTGACGGCCTACCATGAAGCCGGTCATGCGGTTGTACTCCGTACGGTTTCGGAGACGGATAAAGTTGAGCGTGTTTCCATCATTCCTGCCGGCGGCGCAGGCGGATACACAGCGCATAAGCCGGATGAGGATATTTACTATAAGACCGAGAAGCAAATCAAAGACATGATTATGATTTCGCTCGGCGGCCGTGCCTCCGAAGAAATCACCCTCGGAGAAATCAGCACCGGCGCTTCTTCGGATCTTCAGAACTGCAATGCGCTTGCCCGTGATATGATCACCAAATACGGCATGAGCGGGAAACTCAAGAATCTTGTTTTCGGAAGTGACGAAGAGGTCTTCCTCGGAAGGGATTTCGGGCATGTTCAAAATTACAGCGAAAAGATCGCCTCAGTAATTGATGAAGAGGTTCAACGTATCATCACGGAGTCCTATGATGAAGTCATGGGAATTCTTAAGGATAAGATCTTGATCATGAACGCAGTCGCAACACGTCTTCTCGAAACAGAAAAGATCGACGGGGATGAATTCGAAGCAATATACTCCTCCGGCGGTCTGGATAAGGATGCAGGAAGAAAAATACCCGAGCCTGATTTGACGGCTGTTCCGGAAACAGTGAATCCCGCAATGCCTCAGATCGGCGAGGCTGTGCCTCCGACAAACGCATAGTCAACGCAAAAAGGAAATCAGGTAGCATCTTCCCGTAGCACCATTTCGTCTGCCATCTGCCGGATGTCTTCCGGCCCGAGGAACAGAATCAAATCATCTTTGCCGACAAGTTCGCGGAGCCTTTGAGGGATCTCGTTCTTGTCGACATAAAATTCTGCGTGACCGCCAAGTGCATTGATCTTGTCGGCAATCATCGAAGATGAAATGGTTCCCGGATTAATTTCTCTGTCAGAAAAAATTTCAGAGAAGATTATGTGCTCGCAAGGAAGAAGACTGGTGACATAGTCATCGAAAAGCACTTGGGTTCGATTGAATGTCAGCGGCTGAAAAACCACCCAGGTATGCTTGTGCGGAATCTGTGATGCCGCCTGAAGCGTAGCTCTGGCCGCTGCCGGATGATGTGCGTAATCAGCGATAACCATAGCTCCGCGATAGCTTCCCTTCCGTGTGAAACGTCCCTCAGCGCCATAAAAATCCGACAGAGCGGACACGACGGCTTCGCGCGTTCCGCCGTTGGGAACAGCGCAGGCTATAGCTGTCAATGCATTGTAAATGTTATGCCTGCCGGGAACTTTCAGGTCGATGTGAGCGAACAACTTACCGTATATCCATACATCGAAAGACGGGAATCCATCGCGATAAGTAATATTATCCGCATAATAATCCGCGTGTGTGCCGGTAATTGAATAAAAGTCGCCCTTCAGGCCGGTCGTGATGATTTTGGGAATTCCGCGGCCGGTGGCTTTTCGGGAATCCGTCATCAGCCTGACTGCCGCGGCAACATTCTCGTCAAAGGCCGGGACCACCAGATACCCCGAATCTTCGAGTTTCTCGGTGAACTGGACGAAAGCGGCAATGACTTCAAAGATGTTTTTGAAACAATCCACATGATCATAATCGATGTTGGTGATGGCGGCAGTTGTTGAGCGAAAATGCAGGAAGGATCGCTGGTATTCACATGCTTCGGAAACAAGAAGAGCGTCTCCCGCACCGAATCGAACCGTTCCTCCGAAAGCGGTAAACTCCGCACCGAGATGCACCGTAGGATCCAGTCCCGATTTCATCAAAATAAGGGAAAGCATGGATGTGGTCGTTGTTTTTCCGTGAGTACCGGAAATATTGATTACACTCTCAAACCGCCGCGTTAGATGGCCGAGAAACTCGGCGCGGGTTACGGTCGGAATTCCATTTTCCTTCGCGTAAGCCAGCTCGGCATTGCCCGGCAAAATAGCGGCGGTGTGCACCAGTAAATCAGGATTAAAGCGAATCAGGTTGGCAGGATCATGCCCTTCAGAAAAAGAAATACCCTGAGAAGCCAGTAAGGAGGTACGCTCGGATGAATGCATGTCAGAACCGCCGACGATATATCCGTAGTGTTTTGAAAGCTCGGCAAGCCCGCTCATGCTGATTCCGCCAATTCCGAGAAAATAAATGCGAGACCCTTTTGCGAGGGATTCCATTCCATCTTTTAAAACCGGTATTGATTCCGAAGGCATGATTACCTCTTTCAGATCCGTGTATTCCTGCCCGGATCAATTTTTAATAGAGACATTATACCAAGTTAAACGGGATTCCGCGAGAACGCGCAATTATGAGTTTTTCCGGGGGACGGGTGAGCCATGGCTATGTGATACAATGAAGCGGTAAACACTACTTATAGATTTGCGAGCCAAAGGAAAAAGGAGCGACATATGAAGGAAATGACAAAAAGAATCCTGATGACCGCGGTGGGTGTGTTAATTTGTGCGGTGAGCGCCGGAATGTTCCAGTTTTCCGTGTTCGGAATGGATCCGTTTCAAGTATTGGCTCACGGGATAGAAAAGCGTGTTTCGATTGGCTTCGGGACACTTTATATGATCATTAATTTGTTGATGCTTGTAGCGGTTTTTTTCGTTGACAAGAAAAAAATCGGCATCGGAACCATGATTAATATTTTTCTTCTGGGCTACCTGGTGGAGTACTCATATCGGTTCTACGGCGATTTGTTTCCGGCCCCCGGTCTTATGGTAAGGATTCTTTTCCTCCTGGTTGGATTTGTATTTATCTGCTTCGGATCTTCGCTCTATTTTACCGGTGATTTGGGTGTATCCACCTATGACGCGGTTGCGTTGATTTTATCCGAAAAAACACCGGTCAAATTCCAGTACTGGAGAATCGGATCTGATTTTATTTGCACCGGGGTTGGATTTCTGCTCGGTGAAGTTGTCGGAATCGGAACACTGATGACCGCTTTTTTCATGGGCCCGCTGATTGCTTTTTTCAGATACCGCATTGCTTATCCGTTGCGCTACGGCAAGGAGAAAGCCGGAGAAATTATCGAGGAAGAGAAGAAAAAGAGACTCGCGCTGAAGAAGAAGGCATGACGCGCAAATTGCAAGTAGGTTTGAGTGATATGCATATACGGGAAACCCTAATCCGGGTAATCATTTTCGGGTAATTAGTATGAAAAGATGCTCTTCCTGTCTTGCCGTGAACGATGACAAAAGAACCCGGTGCTATGACTGCGGACTGTTATTGGACAGTGAAAATTTCATCGAAGAGCCGGAGAAACGGCCGGTACCTTTGCCGGAAAAAGTATCCTCGCTAGACCCTCAACAAATCATTGATCAGTTGGTAGCGGAAGAAAAAAAGATGAATCAGTTGAAAAGGAATCAGCAGTCGGGCTGTTTTCGTCCCTTGCGATTGCTTTCCGGCATCTGTTCGACGGCAAAATCCGAGCATCCCATCGGATGGAAGATCTCAATACTTGTCGTATCCTTCCTGATCATTCTGATCATCTTTTTCATTCTTTTTCGATCATTCAACTTTGCCAATCTAATTCTTCCGTGGGCATAAGCGAAGGATTGATCTGTATCGGCTCAGGCCGCAATTTGATACAATGAAATAATCATCGGACAAATATGATCGAATGAAATAGATCTGTAGGAGGATACAGCATGATTATCACGACTACACCCACCGTCGAAGGGAAATCAATATGCTCATGGTTACGGCATCCGGAACGGCGGTTGTAGTCAATTAAGAAATTGAGGCGTTTCACAGCTAAAAACGGAGGGTAATATGAATCAGAAAGCAATTACCGGTAACCCGATTAAAGGAAAAAAGCATGTCATTATTTTATCGCTGATCAACCTGGTCGCGTTAATTCTTTATATCGGTGCGTGGATGATAATTTCCCGTACAGATATAAGGCCAGACTCAATTGGAAGGTTTTCAAGCATCATGATTATGTATGGGCTTTTCGGATTATTTTTTACGGTCTTGGATTTGCGCTTATATTGCTTAAAGTTAACTTCGCGAGGGTAATCATGGAAACGGTTTACTTATGCGTTGGGATCGTAGCAATGATACTCTTTGTTATTATACCGATAACGGTTCAGATGAAAGAACTTACCGAATCCGATAATATGGTGATAATATTCAAAGCTATAGTAACAGTATTAGGACCTTTTATTTTGTTCTCCTTGCTATGTTTACTTGATTTCGCAGTCCTGTTTTCCAACAAAAACATTTACGCATATACTCACTCGCGGGAGATACACGATATTGATGCAGAAACGGGAAAGCCCAAACCCTTAATTTGATTATTGGTTACTCGAAATCACTCCAGTCGGCAAACCAGAATATCGCTGCCCAAAACAATGCGAAGTAAAGCTGCCAGGAGCCAAATTGTAGTTCCATAGCTTGCAAAACAAAGGTGAATGTATTGAGAGTACGGAAAACCCAAACCGCCCATTTCTTCATTCTCAAGAGATTGACAAAAAGGAAAATGCTCAGGAAACATGATACCAGAGCTACGATAAGCAGTCTACCGGTATAGTTATCCCACAAAACCCGAAAGAAAACGGTAAGCTTTGGAAAGACTTCTCTGTACGCATCTCTAAGCTTTGCGAGATAAAGACCATTAATAAT
The DNA here is from genome assembly GCA_964501725.1 of uncultured Oscillospiraceae bacterium. GTDB lineage: Bacteria > Bacillota > Clostridia > Saccharofermentanales > Saccharofermentanaceae > CAZCTO01. Next base: position 32,273 of record CAZCTO010000007.1, read on the forward strand.
AATAGAGATCAAATTGGTTACGATCCCTATAATAGATATGACAAGGACCCATGTTTTTACTTTCGGACGATAATCATAGTTCTTTTTATCCTGTCGCGCGAGGAATTCGGGATCACTAACAGAGTTGGTATGCCCGCAAGACGGGCAAGTTTTGCCGGAGTTATAACGGAATCCGCAACTATTGCATAGTACTTTCGGCTTAGGTGTTCCGATGCGGGCGCCTTTTTCCGCAGAGGGAGAGTTTTGCGCGGCAGGATCAACATCATGACGGCATGAGGGGCAGGTTGCTCCTGTGTCGAAATTTTGTCCGCAGTTTGAGCACTCCATTCTGTTACCTCACTTTTGTTGACTTTTTATATTAGATTATATATGTGATTATTAATCTTTATAACAAATAACTAATCTATGGTCAAATATATCGGCACGCAGTGTTTTTTGCGGGCGCTTTAAAGTATCGCGCCGAGTGGCAACGGCATTTCTTTTTAATGCTGGCGGGCGCCTCGTTATCATCGATGAAAATGGACGCTATACCGACAGGGGACTCCGGGCAAGTGAATTATCGATTAGGTTTTTATCAAAAAAGAGGCAATCAAAAAAGCAGATCCAAAGCCACTCATAAATAGCCCGAATAAGTAGTCGGAATACTTTTTCTTGTCGCCAAATCTCTTGGCGATAGGTTTTTTCCACAGAAAATAAAGACCTACACCCAGCAGATATACCGAGAAAATAAAAAGAAGAATTTTCATGCGCGCATAATCAATAGTCATTATCGACCGGGTGAGCCATAATCCGAAAAAACTGATCGGGAGTCCAAGCAGGGCGTAGAAGAGCGGATGATCAAAATCAATGACTTCCCGGATTTTCTTGACGGGAACTTCCGGTGCCAGAGCCTTTTGCAAATGTTCCAGAAATGCTTCGAATTGATCCAAACCAGAGATGAAAACGTTTTTGTCTCCACGGCAATAGATGTAGATTTCACGAATAGCCGCACGTGAGGTTCTCTTAATTTTCACACCGGAGATATTGTCGTAGGGATAAATTTCAGTGCCTTTTGGAGTGATCCGCTCCATTACCGGTCCGGCGAAGCGAATCTTTATCTTATTCATGTAGTCAAATAAAAAAAACAGCATCACGTTGATCATTGTGAGCGCGCCGGTAAAGGCTAAATAGACATAAATCGACAAAGGGTATTTCAACAATAGTGACGACAGAAACAGTCCGGAAAGAAGGCTTGCGTAAAGTGTGGCAAAGGCCACTCTTCGTCGATTTGTTTCAATCATTGAAATTTTGAATTCCATGGCAGCCCCGTCCAAACTCTGCTGAACTAAAACGTACTATCGTTATCGCGCCGAGTGGCAACGGTATTTCTTTTTTATCTTGGCGGTCGCCTCGTTATCGTCGATGGAAATGGACGCTATACCGATAATCGTTGCTCCTTGCTTTTCGAGCAGTCGAATTGCCGCTTGTACTTGTGAGCCGGTCTCAATCCATTCGTCAACAAGGAGGACGCGGTCACCGAGCTTACAAGTACCTTCCGCAAGCTCGAGCGCTTTCTTTTGGTTAGAATAATCGGTGAATTCAGCAATGTCGGCGGGCACAGGCAATTTGCCGCCCTTGCGGATCGGGATGAATCCTTTCTGGAGACGCACAGCCATTGCCGCGCCCAGTACAAACCCGAGGGCGTCGATGCCGGCAACATACTCAATGGAATCCCCGATAAAGGGAGCAATCAGATCATGAACAAGTTCAGAAAAAGCGTCGCGATCCTTAAATATCGGGGTAACGTCGCAACGTGCGCAATTGGTTTGCTCGTTGATCAGTGATAAGTATTTCTTCGTCTTTTCCATTCAGGCCCACCTCCTCTGAGAATAAGCAAACGAAATTTACATTTATACATAGTTTATCACGAGATTTATTTTCGTGAAGTGGTTTATCAACTTTTCTGTGAGAGATAACCCCGATTACATCAGAATTCGGTCTGTTGAACAGAAAATGATATAAATCTCGCAAGCCCAACAAGCCTAATCGAGGAAGTGATCGTAAATATAAGTAATCTTCTCCGGTGTTGAATGATGGCGTCCTTAATCTATGTCGGCGATATAATGATTATATACAAATTCTTAAAAGAGCCTTAGAATATCCTTTATCGGGTGTCTTTAACATCAGGCGTCTATTGAGGAGGAGAAATAGTTATGGAAACCTATCAAATAGTAATACTGGTAATTGTTGGTATTGTTTTTCTCTATCTGTTCATTTTCAAGATATTGGGTCTTCGTGTCATTAACGCGAATGAAGTCGCAGTGATCGAAAAGTGGTGGAGCTTTAAAGGTTCATTGAAAGATGCCATCATAGCACTCAACGGAGAGGCCGGTTATTCCCCGCATTTACTGCGTGGAGGTATACATTTCAAGACCGTTCTCATGTATAGAATACATAAATATCCGCTAATCACGATTCCGCAGGGTCAAATAGCGTATATCTTTGCGCGTGACGGACAGCCGCTTGCACCCAAACAAACACTGGGTAAAGTAGTTGCGGAAGCCAACAATTTCCAGAATATCATCGGCTTTCTCCAAAACGGAGGTCAAAGAGGACCTCAGCGCGGTATCCTCAGAGAAGGTACATACGCGATTAACCTTGCGCAGTTTATCGTCATCACGGCTACTGATATCAAGGCCATTTTCAACGGGTCCAAGCAGGAGCGTGCCGAACTTGCGATCATGCAACAAACGCTCCTTTCCCGTAATGCTTTCAGCCCGGTTATTATTATGGGAACCAACAATCAGCCGTCGGATATGATGGGTATTGTTACGGTACATGACGGACTTTCTCTATCGGAAGGCGAAATTATTGCGCCATATGTCGGAGAAGAACACGCAAGTTTCCAGGATCCCGAGAAATTTCTTGAACTCGGCGGAAGACGCGGTAAGCAGATTCAGGTTCTGATCGACGGAACTTATTATATTAACCGTTTGTTTGCAACCGTTGAATTTCTCCCCAAGACGGTTGTTCCGATTGGTTTTGTCGGTGTCGTTGTATCTTTCTTCGGTAAAGAAGGTGTAGATACGACCGGGGCGGAATACAGGCACGGAGAACTGGTCGGGGAAGGTTGCAAAGGCGTTCTCGAGAAGCCTCTGATGCCCGGTAAGTACGCGTTTAACACGGATGCGGGTAGAGTTGTGCTGGTTCCAACGACGAACATTATCCTGAAATGGAATAAGTCGGAAGTCGGAGATCACAAGTACGATGAGAACCTGACTGAAGTGGATATCATCACGAAGGACGCCTTCGAACCTTCACTGCCGCTGTCAGTCGTTATGCATATTGACTACAAGCAGGCTCCTTGGGTAATTCAGCGTTTCGGCGACATCAGCATGTTGGTTAACCAGTCCCTCGATCCCCTTGTCAGCGCCTATTTCAAGGATGTTGCGCAGACCAAGACCATCATCGAGCTGATTCAGGAGCGTAGCGCTATCCGCGAAAGAGCGGTTGAAGAGATGCGTATGAAGTTCCAGAAGTATAATCTGCAACTGGAAGAAGTCCTGATCGGTACTCCGAAAGCCGCTGTCGGCGACGTTCAAATTGAAAACATTCTGGCTCAGCTCCGTGATCGTCAGATTGCCGAAGAAAAGAAAGTTACCTATGGCAAGCAGCAATCCGCGGCAGAGAGCGAGAAGTCCTTGCGTGAGGCTGAAGCCGCTGCTGAGCAACAGAACTTCCTGACGAAGTCGAAGATCCAGATCGAGATTGAAGGAAACGCCGGCGCGGCCCTTGCCAGCAAAGCCGAACAGGAAGCCAATCAGATTGTTGCCCTTGCAAAGGCGAACAATGCCAGAATCCGACTCGAAGGAGAGGCGGAAGCTTCCAAGGAATCAAATGTCGGTCTTGCCAAGGCACAGGCAATCGACGCACAGGTTAAGGCCTACGGCGGAGCGCAGTTCCGCGTTATTCAGGACGTTACCGAGAAACTTGCCGACGCCATTAAGTCATCGAAGGTCGACATTGTCCCGAAGACGATGGTCAATATGGGCGGTACAGGCGAAGGAGCAAATGGCGGAACCGGAACCGTACTCGATGCGCTTCTCAAGTTCATTACTCTCGAAAAGCTTGGGATTGCAGTTACAGCCGGTGAGACAGAGACACAAGAGATAAAAGCCGGAACGACCGCAAAAGCACCTGTTAAATTGTCAGAAGATAAACCCGCACCTGTGATGGTTGCAGAGGTTAAAAAGGCTGCTGAAGAGGTTATAACCAAAGCGAAGCCGGCAGAAGACAAAAAGCCGAAGGCATAAAATCACTTGAATGAATTGTTGAATGCCTCCTTTTCCGCTTGAACCGCGAAGAGGAGGCATTTTTTCTTCCATGTTTTTCGATATATCGATATAATACACATGTTGAATAACGAAACGTTTTTTCGGGGTGAAGTGATATGCAGAGTTCAGTCGTTTTAATTGTTGAAGATGATAATGATATCAACAATATGCTCCGGGACCTTCTCGCAAGTTCGGGATATAAGGTTTCTTCTGCTTTTTCGGGCACGGAAGCGCTGCTCTGCCTGGAAAAGACCCATTACGATTTAGTCCTGCTCGACCTGATGCTTCCGGGCATGTGCGGCGAAAAAGTGCTTGAGCATATTTGCTGCGATTTTCACGTTCCGACGATTATTGTTTCATCCAAGGATAATAAAAACGAACGTCTGGAATGTATGCGGAACGGCGCGGAAGACTATATCACCAAGCCTTTTGACAATGACGAGCTTCTGGTTCGTATGGAAGTGATCATTCGGCGCTACCAAAACGGGTCGGATAATTCGGGAGAGTCCCTGAAATATAAAGAATTGACTCTCAATCGGAACGATTTTACCGCTTGCCTGAATCACAATCCGGTCCCCCTGACGAAGCGGGAGTTCCGGATTTTGGAACTGCTCATGAGTTGTCCACATAAGGTTTTTACCAAAGATAATATTTTCGAATCGGTGTGGAACGAGGAGTTTTTGGGCGAGGATAACGCCGTGAATGTTCATGTAAGCAATATCCGGACCAAATTGTCCAAAATAAACCCTGAGGGCAGGTACATCAAAACCGTCTGGGGAATCGGATTCAAAATGGAATGAAAAATTATAACTTTCTTTAGATTTTAACTATGATTTATAAAAGCTTCCGGTTCAGAATAACAACAGGTCAATTATTGTTTTTGGGGAGGTAAGGAATGGAATATGTTTTGAAGACCACACAACTGTCCAAACTATTTCGCGGTGTACCGGCCGTTAATCGGGCGAACATGAATGTCAGAAGGGGAGATATTTACGGTTTTATCGGACGAAACGGTGCAGGGAAGACCACTATGCTCCGTATGATTGTCGGGCTTGCCGCTCCGTCATCCGGTGAGATGGAACTTTTCGGTTCCCATGATCTGAATACCCACAGAGCAAGGTTTGGCTCAATTATTGAAGCCCCCGCGCTTTATCCCTTTATGACGGCAAAAGACAACATGGAAGTTCAGCGCCGACTCATCGGAAATCCTCAGAAAGAGGAAATCGAGCAATTTCTTAAGACAGTCGGGCTTGATGATACAAGGGAAAAGAAGGTCAAGAATTTTTCGCTCGGCATGAAGCAGCGACTTGCGATTGCAATGGCACTCCTCGGGAAACCGGACGTACTGCTGCTGGATGAGCCGACGAATGGGTTGGATCCTATCGGAATCATGGAAATTCGCGAGCTTGTTACCAAGTTGAACCGCGAAAACGGCATCACATTCATTATTTCCAGTCATATTCTCGGCGAGCTGTCAAAGATGGCAACCAATTACGGAATCATCAATAAGGGAATCCTTGTGGAGGAGTTCAGTCGCGAGCAACTTGAGGAAAGATGCAAGAAGTGCATTCTGATTAAGACGCCGAAATGCCCGGAAGTTACTGTTATTCTCGATGAGATTGCCGCTCCGGGAAGTTATGAAGTCGTCGACGGGAACACCATTCGTTTGTATCAATTTCTGGATAATCCCTCATATGTGAATCAGGAAATAACCAAAAGAGAGGTCTATGTCGATGCCATATCTTTGGAAGGACAGGATCTTGAAGGCTACTTTATGGATTTGATGGGAGGGATTAACCGTGAATAATTTACTGAGCGCGGAGTTTTTTAAACTTTTCCGAAGGAAATCATTTTATATTTGCATCACCATACTCCTTATATTGATTGTGATATCGGCTTATTCAATGAAATATTTTATCGATAAAGAATTTATTTCCGAGAATGATTCCGAAGTGTTAGGACTTGATCTTTCTGATATTTCAGCGGCAAGCCAGCTGCCGGCAACATTTACGGACAGTGATACGTTTTCATTGCTGTTGGCAATCATTATCTCGCTATTTATCTGTACCGATTATTCCTGCGGTGCAATTAAAAACACATGCTCCAGAGGATACTCGCGCTGGAAAATTTACTTATCCAAGCTGGTTACGGCGTGGTTTGCTTCGGCTGTGTTTATCGTTTTAAGCACAATCGTCCGATTTTTGAGTTACGGAATTTTCTTCAAATTCGGGACGATGACAAGTGATATGGTAATTGAGTTTCTGCTGATTTGCGGTCTGGAGCTGCTTATCTACATGGCACTGAGTTCGATTTTTGTCTTCATATCTACGCTGGCGAAGAACCCGGGTGGTGCAATCGCGGCGAACATTTCGCTTTCGATTTTCTTGGCACTCATCTTGCAGATTCTGGCAATTTTTAACGATTCGGACATCAATTTGATGGAGTATTGGCTTGTTTCTATAGGCGCGGAAATCGGTCATTACAATATCAGCGGTGATGTAATTGCCAGAGTAGTCGTCGTAGCTTTAGCCTATTTGGCGGTTTTCATGCCACTTGGTTTTTCGCTCTTCGAAAAAGAAGACATCAAAGTTTAAATCCCTTCAGGAGAACAGAGGATGGAGACAGCGCTTCTCATCATCGCAATTGTAAGTCTTCTGTTGGCGGGCATTATGTCCGCCTTTCTCCTTTACTATCATTTACAGATTCGCAACCTTGCCCGGAAGGCAAAAATGATCTCGGAGACCGAGACAAATTTGGAAATGACGGCAGTTTCCACGGATAAAAGTATCAACGAGCTGTGCCTTTCGATCAACAAGATTATTGAGAAAGAGAAAGAAGCCCGCAATAAAGAGTATCTTCTTAACCAGCTCTTTCGGGAGAGCATCACAAACATCTCTCATGATATCCGGACGCCGATTACCTCAGCTCGCGGTTATGTACAGCTTCTCGGAAAGGACGAGCTTCCTTCCGAGAAGCGTTCGGCATATCTGCCGATTGTTGAAGGACGTATTCTCTCGGTGCATAATTTGCTGAGCCAGCTTTTCGAGTATTCCAGAATTGAGTCCGGCGACTATCTTATCGAAACAGCTCGCATAAACCTTTGTTCTGTCGCCCGCAAAACGATGTCGCTGTTTTATAACGATTTTGAGGAGAAGGGAATCAAGCCCGAAATCGAAATCCCCGATCAACCGTACTACATCGCCGGTGACGCGGAAGCACTGAACAGAATATTCCAGAATGTAGTCAGTAACGCACTGTTACACGGAGAAAAGCGATTTTCGATGAGTGTAAAGAAAACCGGGCAGACCTGTCGCGTAGTCATTACCAATTTGACCGACACAATGCAGAAGGAAGAAGCGGAGCACATATTTGACCGGCTGTTTACGGCAGACCATTCCGGAGCTCGAAAAACAACAGGATTGGGCCTATCAATTGCCAAGAGACTTGTTGAGATGATGGACGGCCAAATTGGATCATCTTATCATGCAGGCGTTTTCCAGATTGCCATCGAATTTCCGATGCTGAGAGACTGACACAGGCCTCCGGAGGACAAAACCCATTTCTTTATTAATTCTGAGCGGTTTTTCGAAGAAGATGGTACAATACTAATCAGACTCAGCTCATGAATGTTGTTTTGATATCGTTTAGAGCAAACAGGGAGGTATTCTATATGAATGACTATCAGATCATGATCATTCGGGTAAGCCATCGTATCAACAGTGCAGATAAGCTCCAGAAAGTCTTTACAAAATACGGATGTAACATTAAGACCCGGCTTGGTTTGCATGAGGCCGGAGAGGCTTGCGGTGTGGACGGATTAATTATCTTGCAACTGGTCAAAGCGGTAGAGGATAATATCGAATTTATGAATGAGCTGAATGCCATTGAGGGCATCAAGGCACAGAGAACCGAAATTTGAGACCGTCATCCACAAAAATAATCTGCAAAAAACTCGTTTCGGAGTCTTTTGTGTTTTCGGAAGATCAAGAGGAGTATGTTTGAACGGTAAACCGCCGAAGTATGAATGGAGAACAGAATGCACGAGATTAGAAAAGCGAAACTTCACGATTATTAAGACCTGAATCGATTGTATCTTCAACTGTCCAATGGAGATCACGGCATGTCGAGCGATTTTCAGGCGATTTTCGAGCAAATGCAAAAAGACCCCGCTTACTATCTTATGGTTGCAGTCGACGGGGATAAGAAGGTCAGAGGCAGTGTGCTGGGCATTATATGCAATTCACTGGCAGCAAATTACGAGAAGTTTCTGGTGATTGAAGACGTGATCGTTGACGAAGCGTCCCGGCGCAGCGGAATCGGACGTGAACTCTTTATGAAAATGGATGAAATTGCGATTCAAAATAAATGTGCCTATTCAATTCTTGTCTCCTCCGGATTCAGAAAGGGAGCTCATCAGTTTTACGAGAGTATGGGATATTACGACAGCGTGCAGGGGTTTCGCAAGAAATTCGTGTAGGAGTACGGATGGGCCGTTCATACGCCCGTCAAATTTCTGCTATAATATAAATAAATAGATGAGTTAATATTGGTTTTCCGGCGGTATCGTGTGACACGTAAGCGGAAGTGAGATATCAGCAATGAATATATGGGAAGTTCTTCAAATTTCGAAAAGTACGAATGTAGCGCAAATCCGAAACGCCTACGTAAACGTTCTTTGCGCGAAAAGGGTTGAAGATTTTACCGTTGAAGGATTCATAACTATGCGGGAAGCCTATGCTAAGGCACTCCTTTTCGCGCGAACCGGGGATTATGAGAATTATGAAATTCCTGAAGATGTTACTCCGCTTCGTGTATCAAAGGGTAATATCGCATATATTGAACCCATTCTCGGCATTCGTGAAATGACCATCGCTGACGCGCCCAAACCGGCCATCGCACCGGAAGTTGCCTCCCGCCTCAGTGACATCATTCGTTTATACACATCGATGATGGCCCTGCATGATGATTTTTACGGACGCATTGAACTGGATAATTGGAAAGAATTGATGCAGACCGATCTGCTGATCAATATGAAGATTATTCATTTCATGCGCTTACCGGTTCTCACTTCCTGTGTCGCTAATCCGTTGCTTCCTCAAACGGTTTGGATATTTCTTGATCATCTGTTTCACTGGCGGGATCAATTGTTCTCACTCCCCAAAGATTACGATAATGAGAAGAAAATACTTATGCTGGAGACAGATCCGAAGTGGGACTTCAGTTATTCCCGTTTCCGCCTGACCAAGAGCCTGATCAGTAATTTGTCAAAGGAGGAGCAGGCATCTGTAAAACCTTCATGGGAGCACAAGCGCACTAAGAAACTGTCGTCGACCAATGTCGACTACGAGCAATACGCGATCTATCGCAGAAACATGAGAAACGCAATCATCGAAAAGGATAAAGAGGCCGTGGAGAAGTTTTTCATCATGGCCGCGGATCTGTTTGACGGCGACCCGGATTTGTTTGTAATCGTGTATGATTTCATGAAAGAACTGCGAGACGAAGGGCAATTGTCTAATAAAGCGTTATTCCGCGATATCGTTGAACGACTGTTGGATTTTTACCCCGAACACATTACTTTTCTGATTTGCCGTGCGGATTGTATTTTAGATCAGAAGCAATATGATCAGGCAATTACTGAGTATAAGAAATTGGCACTTCGATTTCCGGACAGTTTGATGATCCTTTACGAGCTTGCCGGGGCATACCAACTAGCCGGTCAGGACAGCGAAGCCAAAAAGACAATAAAGACGATCGAGAAGAATTACCCCTCGGTTCAAGCTTTGTTAAAGACCGGTCGAAGCCATTCACTCGACGCCCCATCGGTTAAGGAGCAATATTTGCTCAATGAGCAGGTTATGAAGTCTCTCGAAAAAGACAAAGGTAAGGGCAAGCCGGGTAGCGGATTGCGAAATAGATAGACGAAGTTAAGAAGGATTTAAATGGAGAATCAGTTTTCAAGAACCCGGCTTCTTCTCGGAGATAAAGCGATAGAGGCCCTCTGCGCCTCTGCCGTTGCGGTGTTCGGCATTGGCGGAGTCGGATCTTTTGCGGCAGAAGCGCTGGCAAGAAGCGGTGTAGGGCGCATAGCGCTTTTTGATATGGATGAAATTCATATCACCAATATTAATCGTCAGCTGATTGCGACGGTTTCAACGATCGGCAAGAAAAAAGTCGATATTATGAGAGAGCGTATTTTGGATATTAATCCGGAAGCAATCGTAGAGACTTTTCCGGTTTTTTACGGAGAAAATAACGCCGACGAATTTGATTTGTCGATCTACTCATATATCGTGGATGCGATTGATACGGTTTCGAGCAAGTTGACTTTAATAGAGCGCGCAAAGGCAAAAGGTGTTCCCATAATCAGTTGCATGGGTGCCGGAAACAAGCTGGATCCGACTGCCTTTGAAGTGGATGATATTTTTAATACCAGCGTATGCCCGCTTGCCAAAGTAATGAGAAAAGAACTTCGGGATAGAGGGGTTCAATCGCTCAGAGTGGTTTATTCTAAAGAGAATCCAAAGCGGCACGCACATTCAGAGGAAGAAATCAGTACAGCGGGCCGGGCCGGGAAGCCGGTACCGGGTAGTATTGCGTTTGTTCCGTCAGTCGCAGGACTGATTCTTGCGGGAGAAGTGATTAAGGGGATTACAGGCATTTCCTGATTGAGGGAACGACCGAATCGGAATTGAACAAATTTTTCATCAGACATTTCCGCGGTGAAATGCACACTTTAGTCTTCTAATGACACCCACTTGCTTCCTAAAAGGCTGGACTCGATCACTTTGTGTACAAATTTAACACCCAGAAGTCCATCGTATGAATTCGGGAAAAGCATCGACAGCGGATCTGCTTTTGTTCCGGTAATTCTGGCTGCAATGGCTTCTGCGGCATCGGAGTATAGATTTGCAAATGCTTCATGAAAGCCTTCCGGATGCCCCTTGACGATCCTGCTTGAACGGGCTGAAAAGGGGAGTGTCCCCGGCCCGTTGGGAGTTCGCACCTCTGCGGGTCCTTGAAGTGGTTTGAAGACTAGTGATTGCGGCACTTCCTGCAACCATTCCAGTGTACCTTTGGTTCCGCTGACCCGAATCCGCAGACTGTTTTCGACACCGGCGGCCGCCTGAGTCACCCAGAAACTGCCGCGTGCGCCGTTATTAAATCGCAGCATGGCTCCGGCAAAGTCATGAACCAGGCGATTGGGAACGACGGTCCCGGCTTCTCCGGATAACTCCGATACTTCGAGACCGGTTACAAAACGGACCAGGTTATGCGCATGTGTACCTATATCTCCCATAACCAGAGAGGGTCCGCCGCGTACCGGGTCATATCGCCAAGGCAACTTGCCTGACGGATCCGGATCATTTTCATCGGCTTTTCCACCCTGTACGTACTCGATCTGAATGAGGCGAATCGTTCCCAACTGTCCGTCATTTACCATTGCTTTTGCCTGGCGGACCATCGGATAGCCGGTATAATTATGTGTAAGACAAAACACATGGCCGGATTGAACGACCTGCTTATGGAGTGCCAACGCGTCTTCAAGCGTATTTGTCATCGGTTTATCGCAGATGACGTCAAAGCCCTTGTCCAACGCTGCTGAAGCGTAAAGGTAATGACTGTCATTGGGAGTCATGATAGCAACCGCATCCGCTCCTTCCGGTAATAATGATTCGGTTTCGATAAGTTCCATTGCATCAGCGTATATCCGGTTCTTGTGAAGGCCGATCGCAAGGCCGTCACGCATTGCTTTATCCGGTCTGGAAGACAGAGAACCGGCGACGATATCGTAGCGGTCGTCCATCCTTGCCGCCTGGCGGTGCATAGCTCCGATAAAAGAACCTTCACCTCCTCCGATAACGGCTAATCGTATACGTCTCCCGAGAAGATCTGTTACCGGATTTAAACTCATAATAACTCGCCACCCTTCAGAAAATGCAGAATTGCCTTTGTTACTAACCTGTGGTCCTCTTCCTGAGAGAGTCCTGAGACGGTGATCGCTCCGACCGTTCCCGTGTCTTTTATAATAATCGGAAAACTGCCCCCGTGCGGCGCATACCCGGTCTCCGGAAGAAGCATGGCGGCTTCAATTGTTTTACCTTGGTTCTTCAGACGGATTCCCGTATATAAGGAACTGTGTCCGGTGCGGGTAACCATTCTGATTTTCCGTTCAATCCATGCATCATTGTCTGCTGAGGTTCCCGGCAGGGCGGCATGAAACAAACGACGTCCGGCCAAATGAATGTCAATCGTTACCGGCAAATTCTCTTTTTCGGCGGTTGCATATATATGGGATCCGATGCTCCATGCGGTCTTCTCATTAAAAAAGGGGAAAACCAGCTCTTGTTCCTCGGAAATCAAATCATCCAAACTGTATTCCATAATACACTCCCTAAAACCGTAAGACTGTATTCCAATATTCATCGAAAAGAACGTTGGTAAATAACATACGGACACGTATTCTGCGTCTTGTCCATAGCATAGCATCCGTAATAATTTATTACAAGAAAGCGTACACGCCGGGAGGAAATGAATATACACAGACAGAAAAACCCCGCCGGCTGTGTTGCTTCAGCCGGCGGGGAATATGCGTCTCGATCTCACAAAATAACTTTTAGTGCGCAGTCACAATCAGTAACGATAATTATTGGTAGGGTTATCCGAAGGTTTTTTTATAACTGACTTTTTCCGTCCCTTATACTCTTCAATAAATCCCGCTATCGTTGCGCCAATAACCATAAAGAGCACCAATCCGATGAGCACGATCAGACCCAATCCTTTTTTACTGTTACCATCGGAATCATCCTTCGTTACTCCCGCGGCGGGACTGGGTGTCGGCGTAGGTGTCGGTGCAATCGTCTCTGCCGGGGCAGTCGTCTCTGCCGGTACAGTGGTTTCAGTCGGAGCGACCGTCGTTTCCGTGGTCTCAGACGGAACGGTCGTTGGTTCTGTGACCGGTGTCGGAGCCACAGTTGGTGTCACTTTGGGTGTGGGTGTCACCGTCGGCTTAACTGTTGGCGTCGGAGGCTTGGCTGCAAATACAGCATTTAAAGAATAGGCGCTTGTAGGCATGCTAAATTTATACACGGCTGAGGTGCTAACCGTGCTTCCGGAAGCTTCCCATCTAATGAAATCATACCCTGCGTTGGGTGTTGCGGATACAGTTACTTCTGTCCCCGTAGCAAACGAACCCGCGCCGGAAGCGTTACCGCCGACTGTTTTAGTAATAGAAAGAGGATATAAAACCGGAGTAAATACAGCATTCAAAGAACAGTTATTTGCAGGCATTGTGAAGCCATACGTAGCTGAAGTGCTTCCCGAAATGCCGGAGCCATCCCACCTTACAAAAGTATACCCTGCGCTGGGAGTTGCGGTTACAGTCACTTCAGCTCCTGCAACAAAAGAACCTGCGCCGGAAGCGTTACCGCCGGTTGTCTTAGTAATAGAAAGAGCATACGAAACCGGAGCAAATTCTGCATATAATGAACAGTCGATTGCGGGCATCGTGAACGTGTATGTTGCTGATGTGCTACCCGGCACGCCGGAACCTGTCCATCCGACAAACACATACCCATCGGCGGGAGTTGCAATTACAGTCACATCAGCTCCCTCAAGCTTTGTACCTGCGCCTGATGCGGTACCACCGGCGGATTTACTAATCGTAAGCTCGTGCGGATCACCCGGATCAAAAACAGCACTTGAAAAAGAATCCGCTGCTACGGCATATCCGGTAAACAAAAAAACAAGAAGAATACAGCTGGCCAAAACAACAAAACGCTTCTTCATAAAGTCCCGCCCCTCCTAGATAAACTGATGTCAGTTACTTTTTTTTATTTTAATCCAATACTATTGATAATACCACACTTTAAGCCGCAAAACAGGGTGTTTATCAACGCATACTATGAAAAAAGAGTCGTTTTTGCAAGGAAATTAGTATAAGAAGCGAGGTTCATGACTTAATAGTTAGAGCAGTTGTTGGTATACTGAATAAACAAAGTTAACCTTCGTCAGAATCCATTTCGAAGTGGGAGGAAAAGTAATTATGAGCGGTGCGTTTTCTAAAGGCATTTACCGGAATGTTTTTGCGGAGTTGGGTCATCCGGAAACCGAAATCGAAAAGCGCCTTGATGATACATTTAAGACTTTATTTTACGGCCCGGAGGATGAGCGTATTTATTTTACGTTAGGGGAAGATATGGCCTATATGCTCGATACGGGAAACCTCGATGCGCGCTCGGAGGGCATGTCCTACGGGATGATGATTTGTGTTCAGTTGAATCGCAAAGAAGAGTTTGATCGGCTTTGGCGTTTTGCGAAAAAATATATGTATCTGGAGTTCGGGAGAAACGCCGGATACTTTTGCTGGTCGAACGGACTTGACGGGTCCAAGAATTCGGACGGGCCGGCACCGGACGGCGAAGAGTTTTTCGCGATGGCGCTGATATTTGCATCCAATCGATGGGGGAACGGTGAAGGAGTACTGAATTATTTAGAAGAGGCAAAAGCGATTTTGCGTGTTATGCTTCACCAAGGTGAAAACGGCAACGGCGGACGTCCTATGTGGGATCCGGATAATAAACTGATTCGCTTCATTACGGAGGTCGATTTTTCCGACCCGTCCTATCACCTGCCGCATTTCTATGAGCTCTTTTCCCTTTACTCGGATGAAGCCGATAAAGACTTCTGGCGTCAGGCAGCGGATGCGAGCCGTAAGTATCTGGCGAAAGCATGCCATCCGGTAACCGGGCTTTCTGCCGAATATGCCGAGTTTGACGGAACGCCTCATTCCGGGCACGAGGAGATTTTCGGGCGGCATGACTGGTACTACAGCGATGCGTACCGTACGGTTGCCAACGTGGCGCTGGACTGGTCGTGGTTCGGAAAAGATGAGAACGAAAAAAAGATCGCGGAAAATGTCCAAAAATTCTTTTGTGAAACAGTCAGGGAAAATCCATTCGGCATATATGCGATTGACGGAACGGTGTTGGAAGGACAGGCGCTCCACCCCGTAGCGATCATTGCGGTCAATGCGCAGGCATCCCTCGCGTCCGACGGAAAATATGCCGGTGAGTGCGTGGAAAAGCTTTGGAATACGCCTCTTCGTACGGGCAACCGGCGCTACTACGATAATTGTCTTTATATGTTTGCGATGTTGGCATTAAGCGGAAATTATCGCATGTGGCTCAGCTGACAGTAAGCTATAAACGCTGTAAAAAGAGCCGCCGCACGATTGAAGCGCGGCGACTCTTTTGCTTTTCAGGAATCATAAAGTGAAGAATTATGCTTCTGTTTTTGCTTCTGCGGCAGGCGCAGCCTCTTCTTTTTTCTTTCCGATGGAAAGGATCAAATTGAGCACGATACCGACGATTGCTGCTGTGGCAATGGGGGGCAGTTCTATTCCGAAAAAAGGAATCATATTGTTTGGAAAGCCATAATGTCCGCCGAGGCCGATCACGAGGATGACAGCTATAACGGCAAGATTTCTTGCGTCAAAAAGATCCACTTTTTTATTGATCATAATCGCGACGCCCTGTGCCCCGATCACACCGAACAGATAGATGCAGGCGCCGTTGATGACACTTGGAGGAACCGAATTAATGGCATTGGATACCGGGTTCAGGAACGAAAGTGCCATGGCCATCAATGCAGCAACTCCGAGAACACGGGTAGAAAAATTCTTCGTAATTGCCATCGTTGAGATGTTCTCACCGTAATTGGTTCCGGCAGGACCGCCGAACACTGAAGAAACGATGTCGCCGACTCCGTCGCCGATCAGGTTGAGACCCAACTTATCCGCGATTTTATACTCGCCTTTACCTTTCTTTTTGGCAAGATGGTTGACATAAATATCGAGCTGGAAAAGATGTGCCGTGGATTCGGGAATGGTCGCAATCGCGATGGGCATAATTGCCAGGACGGCCTGCCAGCTGACTGTAGGGAGTGTAAAATGAGGAACTGAAACAACCGTACCGTCCCAGATTTTGCCGAAATCAACCAGACCCAGAGGAATACTGACAATATACCCGACCAGGATTCCAAGTAAAATCGGCAGCTGACCGAGGACACCTTTCAAGTAAACAGAGAAGATGATCGTAGCCAGAAGCGTAACCAGAGCGGCAATCCAGAACTCGTCGATAACCGCGCCGGTGTTATAGCCGGAAGCATAAGTGATTGCGGTTCCCGCAAGTGAAATACCGATGACCATCGCGATGGAACCGGTCACTGTGGCAGGCAGAATCTTTTCAATGATATCCATTCCGAAGCGACTGACGATCAGTCCGACGACAATGGAAACAAGACCGGACATAATGATTCCGAATTGAGCCTGAGAGATCAGACTGTCCGATGCGACAACGCCGAACTTGGCCACTGTAATACTGCAGATGGCAGCGATGTAAGAGAAACTCGATCCGTAATAGAGAGGTATTTTGCCACGGGTAATCAAGAGAAAACAAATTGTGGCAAGGCCGCTTGCAAAAATAGTGGTTGAAACATGGAATCCCGTTAATAGGGCGACCGTGACCGTAGCCGGAAACATGACCAGTAACTGCTGAAATGCAAAGATAAGGGTCTTCCCCACGGAAGGGGTCTCGTCAGGTAGATAACCGGTGATCGCTTTGGATGTTTGTGCCATCTGGTCCTCCTTACAAAAATGCTTGCGGTGGATTAGTAAATGTTCATAACACTATAAAAATTTTAAGGATAAGTAGGAAACAAGTCAATCCAAAATAGCTTATTTTAAGGACATCCCGTCATAAAATTATTTTGAACAGGAAACTGTCCGCCCATTTTGTAATGCGGTCGAATATGAGGATCAGTAGTGATTCCGAAATAACCGGGTATATCAAAAAAACATTGCCAGCAGCACAGTGGCGATCCCCGTTAGGCCGATTGCGGTTCCGCTCATGGCGCCCTCGATTTCTCCGATTTCAATGGCTTTGGAGGTCCCGCCGGCGTGACTTGAAGCACCGATGGCGACGCCGATTGCCACCGGATTTTTGATGCGAAAAACGCGGATCAGGAGCGGTGCAAACGTGGCTCCGAGGATCCCGGTCAGAACAACGGCGGCGATCGTTATCGAAGGAATTCCTCCCAGCCGCTCCGATATATCCATCGCGAAAGGTGACGTAGCCGATTTGGGAAGAAGAGAGTTTGTCAGCACCTCATCCAATCGAAAAAGCCTGCACAGCAGAAACACACTGCTGATGGACACGACGGCACCGGCAATGGTTCCCGCAAGTACAGGGATCAGGTATTTCTTAAGAAGCGGCAACTGTTGATAGATGGAAAGCGCCAGGACGGCTGTCGCCGGTCCGAGGAAAACATACACAAGATTGGCGCCGATCTGGTATTTTTCGAGAGAAATGCCGGTGATCTTCAAAAAAGCAATGCACAGAATCGCCGAGATCAGAATCGGATTGAGGATCGAAAGTTTCGTTTTCGAGTAAATCCACTTGCTGAGCTGGAAAGAGCCGACGGTCAGGAAAATTCCGAAAAAGGGCGAGGACAGTATCTCACTCATCGTTGGCCTCCTTCAATTTTTTCCTGCGTTCAATTTATTCTGAAGCCGGATAACGCCTTGTACGGTATATGCGGCAGCGGCAAAAGTCAGCACTGTTGAGATCAATACGATCAAAAGAAAAGGCAGAATATTCTTCTTTAGCAGTTCCAGACTCGAAATGATGCCGACGCCCGGCGGGATCAGAAACAAAGCCATGTTTTTCAAAAGAAAATCCGAAAAAGACCGAATATGGTCTGTCTTCAGAAATTTGCAGCATAGGAGAATGAAAAGAAGAATCATACTGATGACGGTTCCGGGGAAGGCAAAAGGTAAGATGATTGAAATCGCCTCGCCCAGAAGACATATTCCGAAAAGCACCACAACTTGCGTCAAGAGTTTCATAAAGTCTCCGTTTCCCGGGGATTGCGGTTTTTCTCATTATATACGACAACAGGGATATGGGGTAGAAATAAAAAAATCAAAGAGGTCACTTCCGTGACCGAAAAAGTCTACTCCAGATCCAATATATTCATCTTCTCGATTTCCTTGTTCTTCTTGGGCACGTCTTTTTCCAGTGAGCGGGCAACAAAGAAGATCAGAAGGAGGATGACCGTCGGGATGTTTGCCAGTGCTCCGGTATATATAATTCCCGGGATAACGGTACGGAGATCGCCAGGCATCAAAAGGAACATTGATAACGAAATAAGCGTCGCGATGCCGAACGACGCGATCGGAAGGAATAACCCATATTTCTTATCCACCTTTCGAGCGAGGAAAAATTCCAGAACACACAGACCTATAAAAATCAGGCAGGCCAGGATCAGCACGATCAGGAAGGGTAAAAATGAGACTGAACTTGAACCATCGACTGTATTACTCATTCTATGGTCTCCTTTTTCGTTTTCTTGTATTCGGCGATCAGCAGTTTGGCGGTGTCGAAGTCGATCCGCTCACTGAGCGTGAGTTCCTTTATCTTTGCGACGTACGGATCCTGGCCGGTCGACTCGCCGATCTGAATTTTCTGGATGATCCGATCCAGTCTCAGGCGAACCGTCGGATAGGATACACCATACTGCACGGCGATCTCCTTGAGCGAACCCGAAGCGAGGATAAAATTTCGGATAAACCGGATATCCTCCTCGTCGAGATGATTCATCCATGCGGGAACAAATTCACTGGCCACCGGTACCTCCAAGAAAGTTTAATAAAATTAATATACACTTGAATAAAGTTAAAGTCAAGTGTGACTATATCTTCAAATAATTAATTTTCGAGGCATAAGCAGGTCCCCGCCCAAGCGACCGAAAAGGACCGTCACTTGGGAGAAGGGTGAAGGTGAGGGAATTTTATATCGATCGCTTTACGGAAAAACCTGCTACCCGATTCATTGAAAATTGCAGAAAGAAAATCAATCATTATCGTGAACATTCCGAACATCCGTCTTCTGTGATATATTGAAAATCGCGATATCCGATGATCATAATTCGGGAGCAAGGATAAATACAATACGAAGGAGCGCCCAATGGATGGCAAATTGACCGATATGCAGTCTCAGACTCAAATGGCGGACGGAAACAACAAAATGGCCGGCGGCGTCATTAAGCAATTCCCGGGAATGGATTCAAACGAGAATTTATTTAGAGAAGACGCATACAACAAGAGCAAATATTTTCCGTTCGCCGGTAAAAAATATAACATGCTGAAGATGATGGCAATTGCCGTTATGTTCATGATTGCCTGGATATTATTTTTCGCCCTTCTAGCAATGTGGACGGACATAAACGCGAATTGGAGCTTTCTTCTTTCGATGTCGGGGATAATTCCTTTATTTGCTTATATCATTTATAACCAGTGCGTTGTCCTAACAAAAGGACTGCAGTGTTATATCAAAGATGAGGACGGCAGTTTCTACCTGGTGAAGATTACCAGAGCAGCGTCAACAACGATAGAAGCCATTGAAGAAGTACCGGATAAACTTGAACTGGTGGGGCAGGATTTGCAGGTTGCCCAAGACAAATACTATGCATTCAATTGCGTTCAGAACTTTAAAAAAGGCAACAAGGCATGGAATTGGTTTAGCGGCGGAGAATACAGAGTGAAACGGCTCGGAAGCCTAAAACTGAACAAAGAAGGCAGGAAGAAGAGTACTTTTATCAGCACCGTAAACGGACATTCAAGAAGAATTAAAATCGATAACGGATATAAAGGAATTGTCGCGGAGTGCGACTGTAATCCGTTGACTTCTTTATAAAGCGGTGCGATAATCCAATTGAATTTGTTAGAAGGAGGTGAGAGGTACTTAATGGCGATTCGATTCTCAATAGGTTATTTGTTTGTTCTGATCGGGCGCGTTGTTCACGGGTTCGCGTATGGTGTTGGACTTTCAAGGGATATTTATGCCCTTTTACCGGTAAAATGCTCCGGTTTCGGGCATAAACAGGATAATTCCGTCCATTTTTCCCGCTGTGACTGCCTCTTACCGCTTCACGTTCCGGCATAACGAAAGTGCCTGAAAATGTTTGTTGCCCGGGGAGAAGCATGGCGGAACCCCGGGTTTTTATATGCCCGGAACAAGGTTAAGGAGCATAAACGTATGTACAAGTACTTCATAACAGCGCGGATGTCCGCGCAGGAGCAGACAAACGGCGGCATTTTTTACTCGCTGCCGGTTATACTGCTCAAAATATGCACACTGATTCCGCTTCTCTATTTGTGGAAAACAATCATGAGTTCCGGAGCCAAAGTCGACATGACACTGGAGCAAATGTTGTCGTACACATTTGTCAGCTCGATTCTTGCCGATATGCTGGTCGTAAAGACGCCGGCGACGGGATGGCTGTCGGAAGGCGTGCTGCTAAGGCTTTACGGCAGACCGTTTTCTGTTCTCGGTCAGCTGATGGCGCAAACGGTGGGCGGCTGGGTGCCGATGTTTCTGATGTTCTCCGTACCGACGCTATTTCTGGCACCGGTTTTGGGAGTCCGGCTGATACCCGCTTCGCCGGCCTTTTTTCTGAGTCTTCTGCTATGTATCTCCCTGGGATTCGCGATCGACTTTCTTTTCGCGTGTCTTTCGATGCATATCAGGAACATGAGCTGGTTGATTGATCGGTTGCGGGCGGCAATTATCGTGATTTTCTCCGGAACGATTATACCGATTCGCTTCTTGCCTTTCGGAATCGGAGAAGTATTGAAGCTTCAGCCGTTCGCTTCGCTGGGCGGGTCGCCGCTCGGCATTTTTGTCGGATCCGCGGATGTCCGGCAAACGCTTTTTTTGCAGGCAGCCTGGAACCTCTTGCTATGGCCGGCGGCAATTATCGCGTTCAAAAAGTCACAGGAAAGAATGGTGAGCTATGGTGGATAAGATGAATCTCAAACGGGTTCTCGGTTTATACGGGATCTCCGCAAAAATGGATCTGGCGTGGCTCCTGCGGGATACCAAGTACGCGATTGCCGCAGTCCTGTCAGACCTTATTTCAAATTTGGCGACTGTGTCGTCTGTGTATCTGATCTCGGTGCGCTTCGGCGGCATCGGCGGGATGAGTTCAAGCGAAGTGCTGTTTATGATGGCATATTCGACGATGATTACCGGCAGTTTTATTATGTTCGGAGCACAGAACAATTTTCACGTATCCAGAATCATCGGACGGGGCCAACTGGAGCACATGTTTATCCAGCCGGTTCCCGTGAAGGTTCAGCTCGCGACGATGGGGTTCGCGCCGTTTACCGGAGGAATCAACTTTGTTGTCGGCGCGATCCTTCTTGTGATCGCGGGCAATCGCATGGATCTTCACGTGACGCCGCAGTGGTTCTTGATGCTTTTTCTATTTCTCCTTGCGACGATGACAACAATTATCGCAAGGGCATACCTGGTCTCGAGCGTTGCGTTCTATTCCCCGGTTTCGGCCGAAGAAATTTCGACCAAAGCGATTGAGGGCACGTGGCTTCTCAGTACGTTTCCGCTGTCGGGTATGCCGGCATTTGTGCAAATCCCGTTGCTGACCATTCTTCCCGATGGGTTGATGGCCTGGTTTCCGTCACTTTGCCTTCTGGGGCGCCCGCCGCTCGGGCTGGGCTCCTATTATCCGATGCTTTACGCAATCATTCTTGCGACCGTAGCGGCCGCAATATTCAAGAAAGGAATGAACTATTATGTTAAAAGAGGGTCAAACCGATACGTCCCGTACGGCTTCCGCCGTTAGTATCAGTCATGTCACGAAGGAGTTTCTTCAGTGGCAGCGCGACAATACGGGTAAGGGTATCATCCGAAATCTCTTGAAGCCGGAAAAGAAAACGATCACCGCGCTCGGTGACGTGTCCTTTGAAATTGAAAAGGGTGAATTCATCGCCTATGCCGGCCCGAACGGTGCCGGGAAAAGCACCACCATGAAGCTTCTTTCCGGAATGCTTCTTCCGACCGACGGAGAAATCTCGGTGCTGGGGATGTCGCCGCAAAAAAACCGTCGGGCGTTGATGCACCGGATCGGAGTGCTTTTCGGGAACCGGACGGAACTGTGGTGGGATCATCCGGTCATCCAGAGCTTCGAGTGGAAAAAGGTCGTCTGGAACATTCCGGAGAGCGAGTACCGGAAAAATTTGGAAATCGTTACGGATCTTCTGGATCTGGGAGGGCTTCTGAAGACCTTCACGCGCGAACTCTCCCTCGGGCAGCGGATGCGTGCCGATTTGGCAATGCTGCTTCTCCATTCGCCCGAACTGATCCTTCTGGACGAACCGACGCTCGGACTCGACGTCGTTGCCAAACGCCGAATGATTGATTTTTTGAAAATGATCAATCGTGAGAACGGCGTTACCGTCGTTGTGACCAGTCACGACATGGACGATTTGGAGGAGATGGCGAGGCGCATCCTGATGATATCCGGAGGCAAAATCGCTTATGACGGCAACTTCGACGGACTTCGATCCATCACCGGAAACCTGATCCGAGTCGTTGTCACCATGAGCAATGAGACGATTCCGGATCTTCGAAATTCGACGCTTCTGTCGTCGCAAAACGGCGTCCATGAATTCGAGATCGATCTGAGCAATTCTTCCGTCAAGAAACTCATGAAGTACCTCTCGGAGGTCGACGGCATCGCCGATGTCGAAATCAAAAAAGCCCCGATCGAACAGGTGATCGCGCGGCTCTATGAGCAGTGGAAATAATAAATCGACTCGAACCCGAAAAAGATCCTATAAAAATCGAATCGGGTACCGTACGATATGTTCAAGTCTTATGAAAATCGATCCGATCCGTAATCCGGTTCGGATCGATTTATGTTAAAATGAATTTATTATATTAATGTCAAATTTATAATTGCCGCTGCTTTTCGAAGTGAAAGTAAGCGACAAGAAGGCTTTGCGGAAATGGATGGTTCAAAGCTTTATCAATGTGAGAATACCTTGAGGCAATGATAAACAAACGAACGCGAAATAATGGTCGACGAACGCGTGCGATGTTCACGTGAAAACTATTGACGTTCGAGTGAACGCGTGATATGATGTCGTCATGATGTATGAAAGGAGGAGAGCGATGATACCCGGAACGGTAATACCCGAAAGCAAAGATCAAAGGATCCCCGGCGTTGGTTTTCTAAACGGAATCTTTGCCGCAACATCCGTCTTGATGCTTTCGCAGGTTCGGGAAATGACGGGACTGGACACATCCGCACTCCAGAATTGGGTAAAACGCGGATGGGTAAGTCCACCGGTAAACAGAGGATACAATATCGATCAAGTTGCGAGGATCCTGATCATCAACATGCTGAGGGACGCTTTTCAACTCGAAAAGATCGCGTTTCTTCTGGCATACGTGAATGGTTCCGTTCTCGACCGGTCTGATGACATCATCCCCGAATCTCATCTCTATGAGTACATCTGCCTTTTGATTTCCCGATATGAAAACCATAGTATCGGGGATGAAGAATCACTGGAAGCGTGCATCGAAGAAGTAACGATAAACTATGTCGAATCAATTCCCGGCGCGCGTAATCGCTTGAGGGCAGCACTCAAGTGCATCATTCTGGCGGACCAGAGCATTATCGTCAGAAAGAGAGCAGAGGCACTCTTGGAAAGCTTCAGGAAACATTAATGATAATGGACCTCTTTGAGGTCAGAAAGGAGAAACAAATGTTTGATTGGTGGGAGTCATTATCCATACTCCAGCAAGTCTTCGGATATGTGGCGATCCCGGCTACCATAGTGATGATCGTTCAGACGATTCTGGTAATCATCGGTATCGGTGACGGTGATGCGGACATGGATGTGGATCTTGCGGATGGTGACGTTTCGGATGGAGTCGACGGATTGGCATTAGTCAGTATACGCGGTATCGTTGCATTCTTCGCCGTCGGTGGTTGGACAGGGATTGTCCTTGGCGGAACGGGGATACACATCGCTTTAGTCATCCTCATTTCCGTTGTTGCCGGAGCCTTGGCTCTTCTGACTGTTGGGGTTATCCTGCGCTCAACAAGGAAGCTTCAGGATCGGGGAAACATTCAGCTTTCGAATGCCGTAGGTAAGACGGCAACGGTTTATATTGCTGTTCCCGAAAACGGCAAAAGCGGCAAGGTTAATCTGACGGTTCAGGGACGCTTCTCCGAGTTCGATGCGGTTACCCACTCCGGGAAAAAGCTGTTGCCGGGTCAAAGTGTGCTCGTTACGGGCCTTGAAAACGATAACACGCTTGTTGTCGCTTTGAAAGAAAACCAGGAAGGACAGCAGGAAGAATCAAAACCATAACACAAAACACATAAATAGGAGGGATATTTTTTATGCCGGGTGCATTAACAATACTGATATCAATCATTGTTCTGGTCATTTTATCCACGTTCATTTTGGTGCTTTCCCGTTATCGCAAGTGTCCTTCGGACAAAATCATGGTCATTTACGGTAAAGTCGGGAGCAACACAGACGGAACGAATCGATCCGCACGCTGTATTCACGGAGGAGCTGCGTTTATCTGGCCGATTTTTCAGGCATACCAGTATATGGATCTGACACCGATTTCACTCAGCGTCGATCTGACCAACGCACTTTCAAGACAAAACATCCGCATCGATGTTCCGTCCCGTTTTACCGTTGGTATCTCGACGGAAGATGGGGTTATGCAGAACGCCGCGGAGCGACTTCTCGGATTGCAGCTTAACGCGATTCAGGATTTAGCGAAGGACATTATTTTCGGTCAGCTTCGTTTGATCATCGCGACGATGAGCATCGAAGAAATCAACACCGACCGTGATAAGTTTTTGGAATCGGTTTCCACCAATGTCGAGACCGAACTCAAGAAGATCGGATTACGCCTGATCAACGTCAATGTAACTGACATCAGCGACGAGTCCGGCTATATCATTGCTCTGGGAAGAGAAGCAGCTGCCATCGCGATCAATGACGCGAAGAAATCGGTTGCCGAAGCGGACCGTGCCGGTGCGATCGGTGAAGCGAACGCCAACATGGAGCAGAGAGTCAAGGTTTCCCTGGCGAACTCCGAAGCCGTAAAGGGTGAAAACGAAGCGAAGGCCAATATCGCTGCATCAGATGCAATCCGCCGTGAACTGGAAGCCGAAGCGATGCGTAAAGCGGTTTCCGCAGAGAAGATTCAAGCTGCAAAAGCCGCACAGGATGCATACGCTGCCGAGCAGGACGCGGAACTTGCCCGTGCCCAACGTGAAAAGGCAACTTTGGAAGCCGATATTGTTGTTAAGGCTGAGATCGATAAGCGGCAGTTGGAAATTGCCGCTGAAGCGGAAGCGGAGCAATCCCGTCGCAGAGCACGAGGAGAAGCAGACGCGATTTATGCCAAGATGGAAGCTGAAGCCCGAGGCCTTGAAGAGATCCTTACCAAGCAGGCAATCGGTTTCTCTAAGGTCGTCGAAGCCGCCGGCGGAAATCCCGCCGATGCAATCCGCCTGATGATCGCCGACAAACTCGAAGACATCGTGCGTGTTCAGGTCGAGGCAATCAAGAACCTTAAGATCGACAAAATTACGGTTTGGGACAGTAACTCCGGATCGGCCGGGGAAGGGAAGACCGCAACCGCTAACTTTCTTTCCGGAATCATGAAGAGCATTCCTCCGATGAATGAGATGTTTAACATGGCCGGTATGGAACTTCCCGATTATCTCGGGAAGAATAAAGCTGAAATCAATAAGCTCGACGAAGTCGAAGAAACTAAGACAGTTCCGACTCCCGAGAAGGTGACCGGTGAAAAGAAGTAAATCGGACCGAATCGATAACTGAAGGACCGCCGGGGGCAAAAAGCAACCGGCGGCCCTTTCGTTTATTGGACAAGGCAAAAAAGATGCATATAATTCGAGGCATCTACTTGATTTCATCGCAACCACCGGTTGATATTCGGAGGCAAAAGGAGAGTTACGCACATGGGCAAAAAACTATCAGAAATGAGTAACGAGGAACTCTGGCAGCTATTTCCGATTGAGCTTTCCCCGCATCGGACAAGTTGGGCGGATCAGTACGCCCGCGAGGAGGCGCGTCTTCTGCCGGTTCTTTCCCCGCTGCGTCTCACACGGATCAGCCATATCGGAAGTACGTCGGTCGGGAGTATCTGCGCTAAACCGATCGTCGACATCCTTGTCGAGATCCCGGAAGACGCAGACATGAGCAGCGTCGTTAAAGTTCTCGTCGGATCCGGATATCGTGTCACGTCACATGAACCGGGACGGATCTCCTCAAATCGTGGTTACACGGAGAAAGGCTTTGCGGATGAGGTATTTCACCTGCATCTGCGCTTTTCGGGAGACAATGACGAGCTCTATTTCCGTGATTTTCTGAAGGATCGACCGGACGTTGCTTTACTTTACGAGAATTTGAAAAAAGGCCTCAAGGAAAAGCATACATATAACCGTGACGCATATACGGATGGGAAGACGGAGTTTATCCGGCGATACACCGAAGAGGCCAAGAGGATGTATCCCGGACGATACGAATAGTCAGGTGAAGATCGGACCGGACATCAACTACATCACAATCAATAAATACATTACGAAAAGAATTAATAGAATGAGAAGGGGATCAAAATGAAGAAAATTCGTAACTTTATCGTTTGTTTACTGGTCGTAGCCATGACTGTTTCTTTGAGTGCTTGCTCTAAAAAACCGTTAAGTGAAAAGAAATTTCGGGAAATTATGGAAGACAAGTATGACTATGAAATTACGGAAAATAGTTTAATTGTCGGGGAAGAGCTGGTCCTGATAGCAAATAGAGACTCTTTTAGTATCCATGCATTATATGCGCTTTATGAAGACGAGGATACTGCAATAGAAAATATGGAAAGAAAAATAGAAATTACTGAGGAAGCACAAGAAGAAGGCGAATTTGACGGAACGATTAAGAAGAGCGGATCCGGTGATTTCGAAAAAGTAGTCATTGAAGGTGAGCGTTCGAGATATGATTTATACGAGGTTTGGGTGCGTTGTGATAAATTGATTATTCGTGTCTCAAAAGATAATCCCGACAAGGAAGATGTCAAAAAAGTGAACAAGATCATCAAGGATTTCGGCTATTAACAGACGTTTTTCATTGCGGAATTGAAAAGAGCTGTTGTATCATGAACGTGTATGTTCGTGTTACGACGGCATTTTTTTGCTCTCCGAATGTTATGCTGAATCGAGTCTTCATAGAAGGAGAAGAGTGGTGTATAGAATCTTAATTATTGAAGATGATCGCGGCATCGCAGAAGCCCTGAAGGAGCAGGCAGGAAAATGGAACCTGCAGGCAGCGGTTGTGCAGAATTTCAGAGAGGTCATGAAGGAGTTTTCCGATTATGACCCGCATCTGATTCTTTTAGATATTGCGTTGCCTTTTTTCAACGGGTATCACTGGTGTGGAGAGATCCGGAAAGTATCGAAAGTTCCGATTCTTTTCATCTCCTCGGCCGCGGATAACATGAATATTGTGATGGCGATGAGCATGGGCGCGGATGACTTTATCGTTAAGCCGTTTGACCAGAGTGTGCTTATGGCAAAGATCCAGGCGATGTTGCGCCGTACGTATGATTACGGAGGTGCGGTTCCGGTGTTGGAACATCGCGGAGCCCTTTTAAGTACCGGAGACAATACGCTGACGATCCGTGACGACAAAATCGAACTGACCAAAAACGAGTATCGAATTCTTCTGGCACTTCTGGAAAACAAGGGAAAAATCGTAAGCAGAGATCACTTGATGGAACGCCTCTGGGCGACCGAGAGCTTTGTGGACGAGAACACCCTTTCGGTGAACGTGAATCGCTTACGTAAAAAACTCGACGCGGCGGGTCTGCCGGAATTTATTACCACTAAGGTAGGTCTGGGCTACATCATTGAATAGAATCGGGGGACGGAAGTGCGGTTTTTTGCGGAATACTTGACTCGAAAAAGGAAGTCGATCCTGACTTTTGTCCTGTTTTCCGCGATATTTTGCGTTTCTTTTGCTTTATACCGGCTTCCCATGGCGGCGGTATGGTACCCGGTTCTGATCTGCGCGGTGATCGGCCTTGTGATCCTGCTTTTTGATGTAAATAAAGCATATCAAAAGCACAAGAAGCTTCGCGAATTGCTCGCGCTTCAGTCCGAACTCCTGACCCGCTTTCCCGAGCCGGTGACGCAGGATGATGAGGACTACCAGGCGATTATAGGGATGCTCCGGGACGAGCAACTCCGGCGGGCAAACGTGGCGGAAGAGCGTTTTTCGGAAATGATGGATTACTATACACTTTGGGCGCATCAGATTAAGACGCCCATTGCCTCCATGCGACTTCAATTGCAAAACGACGAGACCGAAACTGCCAGGAACCTCCTTGAGGATCTTTTCCGGATTGAGCAGTATGTTGAAATGGTGCTTTGTTATCTGCGACTTGATTCGACTTCGACGGATTATGTTTTCCGGCAGATCGCTTTGGATGATGTCATCAAGCAGGCCGTGAAAAAGTACGCCGCTTTGTTTATCCGCCGTAAAATCAGTTTGCGGTATGAGCCGACGGAACTTCTGGTAACGACCGACGAGAAGTGGCTTGCGTTTGTTATTGAACAGGTTCTTTCAAATTCACTGAAATATACGCCGCCCGGCGGAACGATTACCGTGGGGAGCGAACAGGGCAGCATTCTTTACATCCGTGATAACGGGATCGGCATCGCTCCGGATGATTTGCCGCGGATTTTCGAGAAGGGATATACCGGCAAAACCGGACGGACGGATATGAAAGCGAGCGGTATCGGGCTCTACCTGTGTCGCAGAATTTGTAAGAATCTGGGGCATGCCATCAGCGCGGAATCAACCCCGGATCATGGGACATTGATCCGAATTGATCTGGCTCAGAATCATCCGGAAATCGAGTGACGCTGCGGAGGGGGAATCAGAGCCGTCTTACGATAATGTAATCTCAAAGCAGGGAAATGTAAGTCGAATCGCTACCGGCGCGTTTCTCTTTTTTGTTACATTCAGTGTAGTCAAAACATGGGGAGGACCAATATGAGTATTCTGGAAGTAACAGGATTAAAGAAAACATACACGACGCGCTTCGGCGGTAACAAGGTCGAAGCGCTGAAAAACGTCTCTTTTAACGTGGAAAAGGGCGAGTACGTCGCCATCATGGGCGAATCCGGCTCGGGGAAAACAACGCTTTTAAATATCGTCGCCTCGCTCGACAAGCCGACCGGCGGGACGATTCGGCTGGACAACAGTGATCTTTCGAGTATCAAGGAAGCGGCCGTCGCGGCGTTCCGCAGGGACAACCTCGGCTTCGTTTTTCAGGAATTTAACCTCTTGGACACGTTCTCGGTCGAGGACAATATTTTCCTGCCGCTCGTGCTGGCAGGGCAATCATATCCTGAGATGAAAAAGAAACTGGACCCGGTTGCCGCGCAGCTCCACATTACGGATATCCTGAAAAAATACCCCTACGAGATTTCCGGCGGACAGAGACAGCGAGTCGCTGTGGCGCGCGCGATCATTACTTCGCCCAAACTGATCCTTGCGGACGAGCCGACCGGCGCGCTGGACTCGAAGTCGACCGACGAGCTTCTGCGGCTTTTCGGGGAAATCAACCGGACGGGGCAGACGATTCTTATGGTCACGCACTCGGTCAAGGCCGCCAGCCACGCAGGACGCGTGCTTTTTATTAAAGACGGCGAGGTCTTCCATCAGATTTACCGCGGAGACAATAGCAACGAGGAACTGTATCAGAAAATCTCACAAACGCTCACGATACTGGCGACGGGTGGTGAGGGCAAATGAACATCGGGTTTTACGGGCGGCTGGCCAGCGACGGCATCCGCAAAAATAAGCGACTCTATATTCCATACATCCTCACCTGTGTCGGTATGGTGATGATGTTCTATATTATTTCATTTCTGTCTACTCATAAACTTCTGGACGTGATGAAAAGCGGCGGAAGAACAATGAAGCAAATTCTTTATCTCGGATGGTGGGTTATCGGGATTTTTGCCGTTTTCTTTCTCTTTTACACCCATTCGTTTCTGGTACGACGCCGGAAAAAGGAATTCGGCCTCTTTAACATTCTCGGAATGGGAAAGCGCCATCTCGCCCGCGTCCTTTTGTTCGAAAACCTGATCCTTTCTGCCGTATCGATCGGAGGCGGCCTGGCTTTAGGTATCCTCTTTTCGAAATTCGCCGAGCTTGCAATGGTTAATCTCCTGGACGAAAAAATAACTTTCAGTTATTCAATCAGTCTGATTGCGGTGCGTAACACCTCGCTATTTTTTCTCGGCATTTTCACACTCATTTTTTTCGACACACTTCGGCAAATACATCTGTCCAAGCCCATCGAACTGCTCGGAAGCGAAACGACCGGTGAGAAACAGCCTAAAACACGATGGATTATGGCGGCACTCGGCATCATTCTCATTGTTTCTGCATATGTGATTTCTATATCCATCCAAAAACCGCTGCTGGCCATGCAGACGTTTTTCGTTGCTGTAATCATGGTCATTGTCGGAACGTACCTCTTATTTATTGCGGCATCCGTTGCTCTCTGCAAAATCCTCCGAAGCATCAAATCCTATTACTATCGGACCAATCATTTTGTATCTGTTTCCTCAATGGCGTATCGAATGAAAAGAAACGGTGCCGGACTTGCGACGATCTGCATTCTTTGCACGATGGTACTGGTCATGGTTTCTTCGACACTGTGTCTGAATCTGGGGCAGGAGAAGCTGCTTCGAACCCTGTGCCCCAGAGATTTCAATGTTCAAATATTGGGCAGAGAAGTTAAGTTTCTCGAAAATGACCGTGAGGATGTAATTGATATAATCAATGAGTCAGCCGGCGAACATGACGTGAATCCGGAAAGCATCCTGGACTATTATTCGGCACGGCTTGATGGTGTAATGGAGGGAAGTTATCTCAATACTAATAAGACGATTGATTATTATGACAACGAGAATAGCTGGGTCATGATTGTGATCTCTCTCGAGGACTATAATCGGCTGACTGATTCCAAAGAGTCACTTGCGCCCGGGGAAATGATCATCCATACGACCAAAGCCAGGTACTCGTTTGATCAGATTTCTGTCGGAGATGCCGGAACATATCAAATCAAGAAACATGTCTCCAAGTTTGTTCCCGAAGGCAGGGAAGAAGTATTTATTAATCCGTCTATGTATGCTGTTGTCCCGGACCTTAAGAGCTTTGTTGAACCCGTGATTCAAGCAAATATGGAAAAGAATTATCCCAAACTGATTTTAAATTTCAATTATGCGTTTGACACAGGCGGAAGTGATGCGCTCCAGACCCGTTTATACAAGACAATAACGGAGAAAATTGAAGAGAAAACAGTTGCTGCGGCTGAGTCGGATCAGGATTGGCAATTGATAAGTGTTATGGCGTTGGCAGGCCTCCGCTCCGCGATTCATGAAATATATGGAGGTTTGTTTTTCCTTGGCATTCTCCTTGCGATTGTATTCATGTTTGCGACAGTCCTGATCATCTACTACAAGCAAATTTCGGAAGGATACGAGGATCGGGAGCGATTTGATATCATGCAGAAGGTCGGTATGACCCGAAAGGAAATTAAAAAAACCGTCAATTCTCAGGTGCTGACTGTCTTTTTCCTTCCGCTCATCATCGCCGGACTTCATCTCGCCTTCGCGTTCCCGCTCGTGTCGAAGATCTTGAAACTCATCCTGATGATTGCTGACGTTCCTTTTCTGATCATGGTCACTATCGGTTGCTTCCTCATCTTCGGACTATTGTATATCTTCGTTTACCGGGTCACATCCCGGGCTTACTTCAAAATCGTCAGCGACGGGCAGAGAGAATAAGGGATACGAAAAGCGGTCCTATCTTAAAAAGAAAAGCACCCCAAACATCAGACAGAAGTCTGATGTTTGGGGTGCTAAACTATGAGCGAATTACGTTTGCTTAGCGGCGGCCGGGCCGGTAATTCGCGCCCGTTTCTTAATGTAGATGATCGTGCCGCCCGCTATTTCGATGATAACAAGACTGAAGATTGAGACATTAAAAAGATTGGTATAGAGGTCAATCTGATTGATTTCCTCGGCAGTATACAAAGTATATGAATGCTTATCCTTTCCATTCGATTCACCGTGTGCCTGAACATAACCGGAATTGAAATAGTCATAATTTTCTGAAAATTGGTCCATTTCCTCAGCACTGTTAAAATGAATTGTAGTTCCCCCGACATTATTTCTAAACGCTTCTCCTACTTCATAACGAATAGCTTCATAAGTGTAAAGAGTCATCCATATGAGAAGTGCCGTCACGATTACGGTTATGATACTCAGCCGGAAAAATCTTTTCTTGATTATCCCTTCTTTTTCGCTGATGAAGTAAGTTCCGTTACGGATAAGATGGGAGCGAATTGCCCGGATTACTACCAGACATATCGCAAGGGGAACAACAGAACAATACAGACCGTATTTTATCCATGTATAGGGATCAAAGTATATTCCGTCGAGTCCGACATCAGAGAAATAAATAAGCGGAAGACAGAAGAATATTGTGACAATATTTAAGGTGATAATGAATTGAATAATTTGAACCATTTTATATTTATATGGACTGTGAAGCGGAGCGGAGAACTCGTCTTCGTCGATTTTCGAGTATGACAGGATAAACAACACGATTTCAAAGATGATCGCTGCGGCAAAAAACGCACTTCCGATAAATAAGGCAACATTACAGCGCCCATAGACTTTTGTCACAAACAGTACGGCCAGAAATCCGAGAACAGTGATGCCGACGGAGATCATACTGAGTGCCTTAAACCGGGTTGCCGTGCTTTTGAGGATTCGTTCGATTTGCTTCTCGGTCTTGGGATCGCTTCGATCTCCCTTAGTGTCCGGATCAATTAGGATTCGCTCTCCGCGAATAATCTCCTCGGATGTCACTCCGAGGATCTCTGCGATCGCCGGAATCAGGCTTAAATCCGGGGCGCACTCGTCGCGCTCCCATCGGCTGACCGCCTTGTCGGACACATTCAGTTTTTCGGCGAGCGCTCGTTGGGTCAATCCGTTTGTTTTTCGAAGAGCGGCAATAAATGATCCGATCGTTTTCTTTTCCATGAGGGGTATCCTCCGTTTATAGTGAATTTTCGATCGATCGATTGAGATCATTCTACAATACCGGAAGAGAGAAAAGCTGACCCGAGAGCGTGATTATCTCTCGAAAACCGAGAATATGCGAAATGAAAGCAGCCTTCACGTAAAAACGAAGGCCGCTTCAAAGCACTTGAGTGTTTTCCGACTTACGCTTCAGTCTTTCGCAATTCAGGCGAATCAAAAGAGAACCCGGATATAATCAAGTCATCGTTTTTCTCCGTGAAGTAAACGTTGATGGTGACATTACCGGGTTCTTTATCATATTTGGCAGTGTATGTAAATAGAAGCAATTCGGTTCCGGCATTTAAAATGCGCCGACTATCCGATAATGTGTGACTCTGATACGATCCGATGGTCCCTTCCAGTAGCTCGCTTGTTGACGTAAAGTCTGTTTCCTTCATCTGATCAAGCATATTAGCATCAAAGTCCGCGGAAATGAGTTGATAATCATTCTGACTGATTCCCCGGATCAAATTTTCGGTGATGACTGCGGCTTGATTTTTCTCCGCTTCGGTAACGGGCCTTTTTGAGCATCCGATCAGCGCGGCACAGGTAATGACCAGGATAAGAAGAATGGATACAATTTTGAGTGTCTTTTTCATGTTTAATTCCTCCATAGGATGTGATATTTTTTGATCTGAACTCATCGTAAAGCATCCCCTTAGAGGAGAGTCAAGGAGCTGAGCGCAAAGAATCAGTGATTATGTTAAACTGATCTTAATCAAGGAAAACGTTGTAAGAGGAACGATTTTGGATCAAGAATATTCAACCGGACAAGTCGCCCGCATCGTCGGTATTCATCCGAACACGGTGCGTATGTATGAGGAATGGGGACTGATTCCGAAACCTTTGCGAAAACCAAACGGATACCGTGTGTTCGGAGACGAACACATCGATCAGTTCATATTGGCACGGACGGCATTTCAAATTGAAGTGCTGCAGAACGGACTGCGCAGGCGAATCATCGAAGTGATCAAGAAGTCGGCGGCCGGGAAATATGACGGGGCGATTCAGGAAGTAAATGAATATATCTTACTTATCGATCAAGAGAAGCAAAGGGCAAGCGAAGCGGCAGAAATCGCGACACAGATATTTAACCATATTGAGGATGACGGATCGGCGCTTTTCGGAAGGAAAGAAGTTTCGGCAATGCTCGGAATTTCGATGGAGACGCTCAGGAATTGGGAGCGAAACGGCCTTCTCAGTATCAAACGAAAAGAGAACAGGTATCGCGTCTATGATGCAAATGACATCCGGACGCTAAAAATGATCTACTCGCTTCGGTGTGCCAATTACTCATTAACGGCGATATTGCGGATGATTCATGCATTGGCTCGGGACAATAGTGAGAGCCTTTTTGAGCAGGTGAATACGCCGCGGGCCGATGAAGACATCGTGTCGGTTTGTGACCGGTTGATCCAATCGCTTGAGTCGGCCGGAGAAAACGCAGAAAGAATCCTTCGGATGCTTCAGCATATGAAAGAAAAATATTCAAACCCTCCACTATAACACCAGACTTTTCAGTGGTGATATTCTGAACACGCTTCAGACTCGTTGAGAGCAAGCCGGTTCAAGAAATTGATCCTGCTCGCTATTATTCTGAGCATCATGAAAAGGAGGCGATCAGATGGAGAGCGTGATTTGTGTTGAGCATTTATCGAAATCGTACGGCAATATCAAGGCGGTCGACGATTTCAGTTTCTCGGTTCGCGGTGGAACGGTCTTCGGATTACTCGGAGCGAACGGAGCCGGTAAAAGCACAGTCATCGAGTGCGTTTTGGGTACTCGAAAAGCCGACGCCGGTACGGTTTCGGTCATGGGGATGAATCCGGCTCGTGATCGGAAGGTGCTTTTCGAGCAGGTTGGCGTACAGTTTCAGCAGACTCATTTTCAGGAAAGTATCAAGGTTTCCGAATTGTGCGAAGTGACAAGCGCGTTATATCGACAGCCGTCGGACTGCAAGGATTTGCTACGGCGGTTGGACATCGAAAACAAAGCAGACAAACCGGTGAAGGAGCTTTCGGGCGGAGAGCAGCAGAGGCTTTTTATCGTGCTTGCGCTGATCCCAAATCCAAAAGTTGTTTTTCTGGATGAGTTGACGACCGGGCTGGATCCGCGTGCGCGACGGGGAGTCTGGAAAATCCTCGAAGATTTAAAGAAGGATGGCTTAACCATCCTGCTGACTTCCCATTATATGGACGAAGTCGAGGTTCTCTGCGATGAAATCTGCATACTAAAATCCGGTCGACCGGTATATCGCGGAACCGTCACGGACGCGATCAAGCAAAGTCCGCATGCGCGATTTGAGGATGCATACCTGTGGTTTACCGGGGAGGAAGGAGACGAAAATGAAAGCATTTGCGACAATACTTAAAACCGAATTAAAGTTATCTCTTCGCGGAATGGATATGTTGATTTTCGCGATTTTTATGCCGCTTGTGATTCTTGTCATCATCGGGCTGATTTACGGAAATAAGCCTGCGTTCGAAGGCGCAGACTACACGTTTATGGAACAATCATTCGGTGCGCTGACATCCGTTTCCATTTGCGCGGGCGGAACGATGGGTCTGCCGCTGCTTGTATCCGATTATCGAGGGAAGCAGATTCTGAAACGATATAAAGTAACACCCGTAAGCCCGGTTACGATACTTCTTGCGGAGATATCCATGTATTTTCTGTACGCGCTTGTCTCGCTGGTTTCATTGTTTCTTGTGGTAAACGTGTTTTACAAATTTGAGTTTCGAGGGAATCCGTTCGTCTTCCTGGCCGGGTGGTTCATTGTTATCATTTCACTGTTCAGCATCGGCATCATGGTCGGCGGTATTGCCAAGAACTCGAAAAGCGCCGGTATCGTCGCTTCCCTCATCTATTTCCCGATGCTCATTTTCTCCGGAGCGACCCTACCCTATGAAGTCATGCCTTTGCCCATGCAAAAAATTATCGATGTTCTTCCGCTGACTCAGGGCATCAAAATCCTGAAGTCGACAACTTTGGGTCTGCCGACCGAAAAACTCATTATTCCGGTCATCATT
Organism: uncultured Oscillospiraceae bacterium; assembly: GCA_964501725.1. Classification (GTDB taxonomy): domain Bacteria; phylum Bacillota; class Clostridia; order Saccharofermentanales; family Saccharofermentanaceae; genus CAZCTO01. The sequence continues at coordinate 68,691 of CAZCTO010000007.1, forward strand.
ATGGTTTCCATTGCGGCGATTTGCTCGTTTGTCGCGATCCGGTTTTTTAAGTGGGAGTGAGGGATCAGATTAAAAAGCCACTTCAGTGATGTCCCGGCAAAAGCGACAGGACGCGCCGACGCCCTGTCGCTTTTGTCTGTTTGTGAATATGACTCATTTCTAATAGATAGATCTTCACACGGCTGCGTCGAGTCAAGAAAGTATTTGGAGAAAATTAATGAATGAAGGCAATCATCTTGACAACATGTAATTATTACGCATAATGATAATTACATGTTGTAAAGATAGTTTTTCAAATACTTCTGTGGAGGTAAAAATGAAAAAGAAAATCCTGGTTCCGGTTCTTATCATAATGACAGCCATTTTTTTCCTGACATCCTGCAATGAGACTGAAAAAGATGACGCAAAAGATTCAACGATTGCGCCGTTGACAGAGACGACACAGAAGATAACGGAGGCGACGACTACTCCAACAGTCCCGATTTCGACACAACAGGTCGTTTTCGAAGAATACGAGCTCGATCTGAATGTCTATACGTGCAACTATTTACTGCAGGCACAAAAGGCGTTTGTATTTGATAATGATGCGTCCGACGGCCTTCAGATGCAAGAAAAGTTTACTGAAATACAGTTGCCGGAAGGAACGGTCCTCAAGTCTTTTGACTCGATACGAGCGGAGTTAGACCCATACCCCGGGACAATGTTGTTTATGTTGGCGGACGGTCGCTGCGTGTTTTTTGATCAGGGCATCTCGGAAGACGGAAAACCGCTATACAACGGAAAACTGTTGAGTGATTTTGTAGGGGCTGCGAGTTATTCCTATTTCGGGGATGAAGGAGAGCCGAAGGTCGTCGAAAATTATGAGTTGCTTCCGGATACGCCTCTGGATCCTTCAATCTCACCTCGGAACATCATCATCAATGTCGATTGGGACGGAGACGGAAAGACCGATATCATTACGCGCGAACGCGCAGATGCTCAGATTTCCTGGGAGCAAACTGTCTGGTATACGGATGGGGCGACCGGAAAGAAGACTGATATAACGGACCGGTTCGCGCGCGATATAAGCGAGGAGTACATCGGACTTACTGATTCCGTGATGCTCTTTAAAGATGAAAAGACCGGGCGATACGCGCTGATCGATTGGTTGGATTTGTGCAGTTCCGATTATGCGATTTTCGTATATTCCTACGATAAAGAATCGCTAGTCACCTACACGGAATACGGTGGAATTTTTACCTATGAAAACGGAATAATGTATGAGGAAAATTATGGCTTTATTTTCGGCAACTGCGAATTTATACGAATTCCTTTGGTTTTTGACGGGAAAAGCGTAAAGAGGGATCCTTCTGTCCGGGAATTCTGGTGGTTGGCCGCCGAAAAAGCGGAAGAGAATGGTGAGGCTCTCCCCGGCTATTTTACTTACACACTAAAGGATGTACCGGTTGAAAAAAAGACCGCGGACAGGTATGAAGACGCTGTAATCCCGGCCGGCATCGCGGTCTTTCCGAAATACTACACTTGGAATGATGATCAGGTCAGGGGTGCCGGCTACCTTTATTTTGTCCTGGCTGACGGCAGTGAGTATCGGATCGCTTTTGAACAAAATCCGAAAGACTGGAGTTGCACGTTCTTAATCGTCCCGCAAGATGAATTATTTTACTGTTCCTGGGGAGACTGACCGGTAATTCTTTGGCATGCATTCAATAATCAAGAACGCCGCATTTCCTTTATGTGACGAGGGGATGCGGCTTTCACATATTTAGTGGTAAGATTTCTTTATAGAAGACTTTCTTGAAAGAGTGATTCGTTATGGGAGACAAATATACAATTATCAATGAAAGTACATGGAAGCGAGAGGTCTGCCGTTCACTTGCTTGATGTTTTTCCCCGGACAAATCATCGCACGATTTGTCGGGTGCGGCCACCTATGAACGAGTATTGTGAATCCATGGAAGGGGGAATTGAACTTGGGATGGATTGAAAGCATAGGAGATGCGATCCGTTACATCGAGGATCATATCACCGAAGAGCTAAGTATGGATGAGGTAGCAGGGAACGTGTTCCTGTCACCGTTCTATTTCCAGAAGGGCTTTTCGATGCTTTGCGGATTTACAGTCGGTGAATACGTCCGGTTACGAAGGCTTACGCTTGCCGGCAGCGAGCTGGTCCTGACGGACAATAAAATCATCGACATCGCCGTAAAGTACGGATATGATTCACCGGACAGCTTCACCAAAGCGTTCACTCGATTCCATGGTGTCACACCCTCCGCCATACGTAAGGAAGGAGCGATGATGAAATCGTTCGCTCCGCTACAGATTGAATTCATGTTGAAAGGTGGTTTTACCATGGAGTACAAAGTAATGGAAAAGGACGCGTTCACCGTTTTGGCCGCATCAAAGAAGTTCAAATACAATTCCTCGAAAACCGAGATCCCGGCCTTCTGGGCAGAGCATCAGCAAAGCGGCAAGGGCAGATTCGTCTGCGGCATGTATGGCATTTGCATTGATGAGAGTATGGGCGCCGACGAGTTTGAGTACCTGATCGCGGATAACTATAACCCAGCAACCGAAGTTCCGGAGGGTTTTGTTACCCGCACGATCCCGAAGCATACTTGGGCGGTTTTCCCATGCAAGGGCGCGATGCCTGATGCGATTCAGAGCGTTAATCATCAGATCTTTTCGGAGTGGCTTCCGAACTGTAAGGAGTATGAGATCGCCGCCGGAATTAATGTCGAGATGTACAGCGATCCAACCCCTTATCCGAAGGGCTTACAGGATGAGAACTACTACACCGAGATCTGGATTCCGGTCAAAAAGAAATAGTCAGGACGGGCGCGGCCGCGCTTTCAGAAAAAAGTTCAAACGGCCTTCGCGTAAGATGCGAAGGCCGTTTTCATTTAAATATATAATGGCAACTATTTCACGCTACCCCCGTGAAAGAAACACTCATAGACACGCAAGTCTCCGAAAAAGATCTCTTCATATCCCTGAAACCACTCCGGATCACCGCTGACGCAACAGCGATACCGATAATCGCCTTCCGCGAAAAACTCCGGCCCGCGAAAAGGCAACTGCTCCGGAACCGCACTCAGCGCGGCCTTGAGAAAATCGCCGCTAAAGTTTCCATCCAACACACGCCCCGAATAGTTCATCGCGAAAACCGGCACGCCCTTACACCAGACCGCTTCCTCACCCGAGAATCGCTCGCCGCCGAGATAGGTGTCGATATAAAGATAATCGCCTTCCGAGAAGGATAAATCATGCGAGGCCGGACGGGAGCTTTCGCTCTCCGGCGCTTTCGCCGCATAGGTGCCGATTTTTGCCTTGATGAGAAAAGCAATCAAATCAGGACACTCCTTTTGAGCCGTTCCCGGTTGGGTACGGCACGAATCTTCCTTGACCAGATAATCGACGGTCACCAGAAATAACTCGCTGATGGCGATAAGATTTTCAATATCGGGGTAACCCTGACCGGACTCCCATTTAGTGACGGTTTGACGTGCAAGGGACAATTCGGACGCCAGATCCTCCTGGGTCCATCCCTTGCTCTTTCTTAAGAGTTGAAGTTTTTCAGCAAAACGCATTCGAGCACCCCCTTTTGTATGAATTCACTATACCGCAGCACAGCGAAAAGCGACAAGCAAACATTGCTCACAAATTTGCAGCTTCAAGTGGCATTCCTCATTGAAAAACGATAGTCTGCGTTATAATAAGTACATATGTTCTCTTATGCTCGCATCGTAATTCAAGTATTTTCAAAGGAGAGACGAAGATGACAGAGGAAAAGATGAAAAGGGCAATGGATCTGGTCGAGGCTAGCAGGACCTGCATTTTCGCGAATACGGACGACAACGGGAAGCCCCAGGCGAAGGCTTTTCTGAAAACCCAGGCAAAGGGCCTGAAGGAGATCTGGATTTGCACAAACACCTCTTCGAAACGCGCCGCGCAGGTCAAGAAAAATCCGGAAGCCGCGATGTATTTTTATAACGAGAATACGTTTGAGGGCCTGATGCTCTCCGGTAACGCCGAGATCATTTACGACGACGCAAAGCGCAAAGAGTTCTGGTGGGACAACATGACAATGTACTATCCGCTCGGTCCGACTGACCCGGATTACGCGTTGCTTCGTTTCACGGCGACCCGCGGCAACTTCTATTGCGATTTAAGGAACGAGGATTTCGAAGTGAAGTGAAAACGTCCAATTTATGCTTGCGATGAATTACATCAAAAAGCATGATTTCAAGCTGTTCGGCTGGTATCGGATCGCGCTCGGGATCATCGTTATTTTGTATTTCACTCATTTCTTCACAATTTTCGCGCCGAAGGGCATGATCGCGAGTTGAGCGAATTTGATGAACTGAAGTCCGAAAGGTATCCCGAAAATCGTAATACACCATATAATCCCGATCAAAAAAGCCGTGCTGGCTAGTTCCCACCCGAACAGGATGATCCAGATGAAGTTCAGAAGAAAACTTCCGGCCCCGCCGGAGAATTCGATCGCCCGGCCGAACGGCCACAGGATCAGGCCGGCAAACTTCATGCACTGAATGCCTACGGGGATGCCGAGAATGGATACGAAGAATAAAAGCCCCGCTATCGCCCACAGAAGCGCAAGGATCCCACCCCCGAAAATGACCCACAGAATATTTCCGATCGTTTTCATTCGTTTCCTCTTTGTGATCCATAAAGGCGCTCCTCGGTCTTTTCGCGATGTTCCAGAAGCAGAGCCATCAGTCCGGCGGTGTCCTTTTGCTCGAAAAACGGGATCAGCTGGTTCGGGCTGATTTCAAGGCTCCGGGCGGCCTTGATGATGTCGACCGGAAGCATCTGATCCGGGTGATAGTAGCGGTAACCGCTCTCCGGATCGATGAGACGCGGTTTCAGAAGTCCAATCTCGTCGTAGAAACGCAGGGCCTTTACCGTGATGCCCTTGCTTTTTGAGACTTCGCCGATCGAAAAAAGCCCGTCCTTCATCATGATCCTCCCGGTCTGTGGGTTTTCTATATAAAAGCATACCGTGAACCGTTGTGAGAGTAAAGGATTAGCAATCAGAGATGAGAAAACGTTTTCTTTGCGGGCACAGATATGGATAGAACCGAACGTAAAAAATCTGAGAAATGAATTTTACGAAGATCCGTCATTTATGCAAATCCAAAAATGCGAAAGTTAAGATAACTGATCGGCAATGAATGGCAGTTCAACCTACTCAAACGCCCTCAACTGCCGATTGAGTAGGCTTTTCAATGACAAAAGAACCGCGCCGGGTGGTCGGCGGACCTACTCAAACGCCCTCAACTGCCGATTGAGTAGGCTCGTCAATGATAGAAAACCCGCGCCGGGTGGCCTGCCAACCTACTCAAACACGCTCAACTGCCGATTGAGTAGGCTCATCAACGATTGAAAAACTGCGCCGGGTGGCCTGCGGACCTACTCAAATGCGCTCAACTGCTGATTGAGTAGGCTCATCAATGAAAAAACCCCGCCCCGACGGGCCAGTCGGGCCTACTCAAATGCGCTCAACTGCCGATTGAGTAGGCTCATCAACGATTGAAAAACTGCGCCGGGTGG
>CAZCTO010000007.1:74363-88220 GCA_964501725.1 uncultured Oscillospiraceae bacterium
CCGGCGGGCCTACTCAAATGCACTCAATTGCCGATTGAGTAGGCTTATCAATGATAGAAAACCCGCGCCGGGTGGCCTGCGTACCTACTCAAATGCGCTCAACTGCCGATTGAGTAGGCTCTCGCCAATAAAACGAAGCCACCGCATCAAGTCTTTTCTATCCCCCTTATATACTGTCATTTTCCGACAAGAATTTGTGATTAGAATACATGTTGTGTATCTTGTAATGATTACGCCGGGGGCTCGTTGTTTTTCAAAACTTCGCTGATCAAGTAAAGTCCGTCCCTCACATTGAGCCCTCCCGGTCGCCGAATTTTCTGTACTGAAAGCGGATCGGATCGCCACGAAAACGCTTTCCTCGGGTATAATACGAGTGTATGAAAATCGCACGGTGGTGGGTTCGCCCTGTCGCATTCCGAGGAGGGCTGTTCATTGAATTACGATGTGATCATTATCGGCGGAGGACTTTCGGGTCTTACGGCAGCAAGTCTTCTGGCCAAAAGAGACCTCCGCGTCGCCGTGATCGAAAAGAGTTATAACCCGGGCGGTTCGTGCGGCATTTTTAAGAGAAACCATGTGACTTTCGACCAGGGGTCGGCGATGATGTACGGCTTCGGCGAGAAGGGATTCAATGCGCACCGGTTTGTGTTTAACTGCCTGGAAGAGCCCATTGATATGATTCAACATGACTTCCTGTACTGCGTCAACTTTAACGGGCACCGGATTCGTTTCTATGCCGATGTCGATCAGTTTGCGGAGGAGCTTGCGCGCGTTTTTCCGGCCGAAAAGGAAAACATCAAGCGATTCTATCATGACATGACGGTGATGTACCAACACGTCATGGTCGAATCACCGAGTTACAACACCGCGGATGAGACGGACGGCAGGACCGCGCTGGGGAGCATGCGCAGGCACCCGCTTTCCTACATTCGATTCCTCGGTTACTTGAACAAAAGCGCGAAGTCACTTCTCAAAAAGTATTTCTCGAACCCGGAGATATTCAACTTTTTCGATAAACTGACCTCAACGTATTGCTACGCGACCGTTGAAGAGGCGCCCGCCGTTCTCGCGGCGGTGATGTTTGTCGACAACCACGTCGGAGGGAGCTACTATCCTGCCGGTTCGACGCTTTTCGTGCCCGGCAAGCTCGAAAAGGTCATCGAAGAGCACGGCGGCGATATGATACTGGAGAGAGAAGTCGTGTCGATCCTTTTCGAGAAGGATCAGCCGGCCGGGGTTCTTCTGGATGACGGAACCAAACTGTTTGCCGATCACCTGATCTATTCCGGTACGGTATGGAATTTATATAGTAAATTGCTGGACCCGAAATATACAACGGAAAAGCGGCGCGCATGGGCGAATAAACAGGAAAAGACCTATCCGAGCGTTGTCCTGTACTCGGTGGTAGACCGTGCAGTGATTCCGGAAGACACACTACCGATCGAAATGCTGGTCGGGAACCCTCAGGAACTCGACGAGAGCGAGGTCACCGCCTATATTCTGAGCATCGACGACCGGACGCTTTGCGCGGAGGACGAGCATACCGTCATCGCGATCGGCCCGACCTTCGAAAACTGGTATGACGGAGACGATTCAACGTATAAGAGCAAGAAGCAGGCGGAACAGGTACGTCTGATCGCCGTTCTCGAAAAGCGCTTTCCGGGCTTTGGTAAGGCTGTGCGCTTTGCCGAAGTGGCGACCCCGAGGACGATCGAGCGTTACACGCTCAAGAACGGCGGAGCCGTCGCCGGCCCCAAGCAAATGCTCGGACAGCACATGTTCAAAAGGCTGCACACGAGGTCGCAGTGGAATAATTTCTTCTGCTGCGGCGAGTCGACGGTCATGGGGACCGGGACGCCGACGGTGACGACTTCGGGAATTTCCGCGGCGAATGCCATCCTCAGAAAGCTCGGTCGGGAGCCTTTTGTCTATCAAAAAGATATGAAGAATGTGGTCCGCATCGTGGCGCATCCGTTTACAGCGGATCAACTGAATGCCGGCGTCGATGAGCCCGCCCGGGAAGTCATGAAAAAAGCAATGCGATGCCGGTTCTGCGAGAACCCGACATGTACCTTGGATCGGGACATACGCGGGATCATGCGACGGGTCGCGGTCGGCAACTTTACCGGCGCCGGGAAGATCTGGAAGAAAAATCCCGCCGATCCCGAAACACTTTCGCGATATGAGTCCGATTGCATCTGCCATGCTGAAAACGGTGTAGCGGTCCCAATCCGGGAGGTCGTCCGGTTCATACAAGGTTGATCGAATTGAAGGGAGCGCAAATCAATGGTGATCGCATATGAATCCAAGACAGGATTTACGAAGAGGTATGCCGAGATGATCGCGGTAAAAGCGAATCTCAAGGCTTTTCGAGTCAAAGAGCTTGCGCAGGTGAATGCAAACGAAGAGATCATTTTCCTCGGCTGGATGAAGTCAAGATAACGGAGGTCATCAAGTGAAAAATGTTGTGATCACCGGCAGTACCCGCGGAATTGGCTTTGCGATGGCGCTGGAGTTTCTGCGCGCCGGTTGTAGTGTCACGCTATCCGGCAGAGGCGAAGCCTTGTCGGAAGAGGCGCGCACGGCGATTGACCCGTATGAGGGCAAATCCATCTACATTCCGTGCAACGTCCGGGAAAAGGCAAGCCTTCAAAACTTGTGGGACGCCTCTTTTTCAAAATGGGGCCCGATCGACATCTGGATCAATAACGCCGGGCAGAACGCACCGCACGTTTTATCGTGGGAAACCGGCGGGACAGACACGGAAAACGTTATCCAAACCAACCTTACCGGCATGATATTCGGTTCGCAAATCGCGGCTGGGGGAATGCTGGGGCAGGGTCACGGCGCGATTTACAGCATGGAAGGACTCGGCTCAAACGACATGATCCAAAGGAAAACTATCCTATACGGGACCACCAAGCGCGCGCTGACGTACTTTATGCAGGGGCTTACCAAGGAACTTCAGGGGACCGGTGTCATCGCAGGGCGCCTGTCGCCCGGGATGATGCTGACCGATTTCATCACAAAAGCACCGGACGGGAAGCCATCAGAGGTCATCTCGGATGAGAAGTTTAAGAAGATATTCAACATTCTGGCAGACAAGCCGGAAACGGTCGCCGGATTTCTCGTTCCAAAAATGCTCGCAAATAAGCGAACCGGCGCGCAGATTGCCTGGCTGACCCGTCGAAAAGCAGCGTGGCGCTTTATAACGGCAGGAAAGCGTAGGGATAGGTTGATCTAGTTCCAGGAGGTGAAAAATGGAATACATCCCCGGTCTGATTATTGGAATACCTTTATTTATCCTTGGATTATTCTTTTGTGCCGGTAAATTACTCTTTCTAATTGCCGGCTTTCATACTGCAGATCAGCAAAAAGGATATAATGCGAAGAAAGTGGGCCGTTTTGTCGGCGTTTTTCTTCTGCCGATGTCTGTACTTGCAGTTCTAATTACATCCAAGAACACAGCAATTTCGTATACTTCGATGGTACTTATTCCCGTGCTCTGTGTGATTTTGATTATCTTGATAAATACTCTAAAATTCTTCAAAAAATAACGGCCGGCAACCCTAATCCAGGAGGGATAGATTACCAACTGAAAACTTTTGCAAAAAGCGAAATAGTTTTCAGTAGGAAATTCTGCGCGTATTGGCTCGGTTTCCATCGGCTGACTAGCTTAAATCGAGAATATGGAGGGCCGGATCGACTTTTCGTTTCAAAAATAGGGTTATGAATTCTGTTGACATCCGATTCGAACCTTGATAATCTATGCATAGATTTACGATGCATAGGAGGCGATTAATAATGCGTGTCAGTAAAGAACTGGTGAAGGGAAGCACTTCGCTTCTGGTTCTCAGTGTTATTGAGAGAAAAGATATGTACGGCTATGAAATCATCCGGGATATAGAACTTCGTTCGGAGAAGGTATTTACCCTGAATGAGGGAACGCTTTACCCGATCCTGCATTCGCTTGAGAAGGAAAAATTTCTGGTCAGTTATTGGGATGAGAGCGAATCAGCCCGCAAACGTAAGTATTATCGGATGACCGATAAGGGACGCAAGGAACTCGTAAGAAAGCGCGAGGAGTGGAAAGGCTTTTCCTCAGCAGTCCTACGTGTGACGGAAGGGACGGCTCTTCTTTATGTCTGAGAATGCAAAAGAGGAATACCTGAACGATATCTGCGGCGGTATCCCCGGCAGGGAAGTCGCGGAAGAGGTGCGTGCCGAATTTCTGGGGCATCTCGAGAACAGAGTCAGCGATTATTTAGGGTCCGGATATGATCGGGAGTCCGCCGAGAAAAAGGCTGTCGAGGATATGGGCGAGCGGCAGCAGGTTCGGGAACAGCTTTCTCAACTGCACAGAAGGATCCCGTATTTTGATCTGAAAAACGCTTTGACGAAGATCATCATCGGTTTGCTGCCGCAGTTTTTCACATTAGACATTGGATCGCTGTCGACGATCACGACCGCGATCGGTCTTTGTTTCCTCTTTGCCGGGATGCTTCAACTGCGCAAGGTCAACCCTATGTTCCGGAAGGCATGGGTCGCCTCGATCATCATGATCTCCTATGTTTTCTTAGCGAATGTCGTGTGGGTATCTCCCTTGTTCTATTTAGATAGAAATGAGGCGGATTTGTTTCCATTCGTTTCAGGTGCGATCGGCGGCCTCTTGTTGTGGGTGTGCATCTATTTTCTCGGAAAGGGGCTTGCTGAGGTTCTTTCGAGGCCGACCGCTTCATCGGAAGCATTTTCGCAGGACGCATTGATCACTCTGGAAACCGGAAAGATCCGGAATATCGGAGGCGTTTATTTTTGTGCTTATATTGTGGCAATGATCGGTGCCTCGATGACCGGAGCTCAACTCTTTGCGTTTATTCCTTTCATCATCCTGGTCGCTATGATCATTCTTAGGCTGATGCGGGTTCGGGGACTGCTGCTGAAGCGACAACTCGGGTACGGCGCGGTCGATCCGGGAGAGAAAGCTTGGGTAGGGTTATGGATCGCCGGGTGCGCTTTCGTGTTTCTTCCTTTTGTGATCAGCTCGGTGCTGTTTGCTTTGCCTCGAACGTTTTGGTACGAGAAAATCGTGACCCGGGATAACCGGGATAAAAACACCGAAACAGTGAATGAATCAGCAGATTCCGGGCAGGAAATTCCCGACATAAATCCCGGTATACAAGAGTATCTTCAATTCTTGCCGGCCGAGGAAACACGGAGTATTGATACTGCCATCGAACATGACGAATACTACATCAATTATTCGTTCGAAGATACGAACGGGATCGAAGTATCCTATCTTGTCTGTCGTCAAGAGGATCAAACGATTCTTCAATTTGTTTGTTTTTCGGTAGCAAACGATGCGCGTCACGGCGGATGGGACAGTATTCTCCTTCCCGAATGGGTTTTACCTCCGGCGGATCCGGAGAGTGCCAGCCGGGTGTATATATATACCGAGGATGAAAGCGGACGCGTTTTCGAGCAACGGCCGATCGCGTTAAGATACGGGGATCAATTGATTTCGGCGTTAACGGATCGACCGGTACGGGATGTAGTTTGTGTCGACTATGCGGTCGCCGAAAAGGGGTGTCGTCAGTGGGTCATCATCTGCTCGACGCTGGTCGGTGACGACGGGTATGGAAACCGGCTCGAGTTCAATGATGAGAGCCCGGTTTATCTGGATCCTCTGTCGGGATACGTCTATGTTCGAAGGGACTCGTGGCTTCCTCATTCATATAACGAGAGTGTAAAAAGGGTTGCAAATTCCTCTAACATGATGGCTGATACAAATGAAATAGGCTATATACAAGTATACATCGCCCATGTCGGTTAGAGTACTTATAAATCAGGGGATGAGTGGCTGTTTTGACCGACGGATCGAAAGGATCAATGAATATGTTTGATGTAAAAGACAAATGGGCCCTCATAACGGGCTCTTCGGAGCTTTTCTTTCCGATCGAAAATCAGGCCGCTGCTTTCATGCACGGGATTTTTCGGGCACGAGACTATAAGATGCGGTTCGCAAGGTGGAAAGCGTAAATATAAGCCCCTATGGGGAGTGAATCATCACTTGCGGCGGATCGGATTATTCTGAAACTGAGTCCGCTTCGCCGTTTTAATTTTTTCGAATACGTCCTTGTCCATCATACCGAGAGCCAGGATTTCCTGATCGGTAGTTTGGGGGGGATACTTGCGGCGCTTGAGTCCGCCGAACTTCCTTTTGTTATAAATGCTCCATGTTAATAACATCATAAAAATCAACACATACATGAGCGCGACGAAAAATACAAATTTACGAACATCGTCTGAATCGGTTTGGAAATATCCGCGAATCAGTCGGGGAATGCGGTGATCAAGACCGAACAATGAGTCGACGAAAAAGTAAATGACCGCCAAACAATACAGCCAGGCAATCGCCGTCAGGATTACAATGATTACTTCGCGAAACCAGGAGCGTCGGGTTTTGACGATCATGGCATTATTGCGCTCTATTTGCGAAAGCCCCGGTCCGGACTCTGCCATACCGCGTCACCTCCTTTTATACGACTCGCGATCGCTTTGGGAAAAGCAAACATCACAACGACGGCATTCAAAAGCCAATATAACGACGGGTACCAAGCTCCGAAAAAGAAGTACTTAAGAACGCGGTCATATTTGTTATCCACGAAAAGCGAAAACAACAGTTGGATCATTGAAAGCATAACAAGAACAAAAGATGAGAAGGTCAACCAAATCAATATCTGCCGGATCTCGTCCGCGTGAAAAAACAGATAACCGGTCACGAAGACCCAGGAGTAAGCCCAAAAAAGGCTCATCCATTGCTCGATATAGATCGGCCACAGGCGGCGATGACGAATGTCGGGAAGGATCTTCCAGTGCCGTAATATGACCTCCTGGCCGCCTTGTGCCCAACGGATCCTCTGCTTCCAGATCCCTTTGAAGGTTTCCGGAGCGAGCATCCAGCATAAAGCCTTCGGTTCATAGCGAACATCCCAGAATTTTTCCTGAAGTTTCCAGGATATTGAAATATCTTCGGTGATCATGTCCATGTCCCACAACCCAACATCGACGAGTGCTTTTTTTCGAAAAGCGACGACCACACCGGAAACCGTCATGATTTTGCCGGATAACCTTTGAGCGCGCTTAATGGCTCCGATGATCGAGGCGTATTCTACGATCTGAAGTTTGGCAAGAAGCGTGTCCCGATTTCGGATCCTCGGATTTCCGGTGACTGCGCCGAGCCGCTCGCCGGCGTGAAGAAAATGATAGATCAAGTGATGGATCGCGTAAGCGTCAAGGACGGCGTCCGAATCCACACACACCAGGTACTCGGCTTGCGATGCGTGGCATGCGAGATTCAAAGCGGCTGCCTTTCCGCGATTCACTTTACAATCGATGATACGAAGTTCAGCGTGTACTCTGGAAAGACGGTCGAGAATCGCTCCGGTGCCGTCGACGCTTCCGTCGTTGACCGCGATAATTTCCTTGTTCGGGTAGGGAAGTTCGACCATATGTCGGATGGTTTCCTCGATCGTATCCGCCTCGTTGAAACAGGGGATCAGGATGCTGACCATCGGCCATTCGGTAATTTCAGATATCGGATGCGATTTTGACTCGCGTCTTTTCGTGAAAATGATCGAACCGGCGATCCAGATCAGCGACATCAAAAGCGGATACCAAAAAACATATGCGGCAAGGGTATGAACAGCTTGACTCAATTCTCGATTCCTCTTATAACTGCGTAGCACTCGCTACGGGCAAAAAACGTTTACCATTGTATCAATAATGCAGAGGATAGCAAGAGAAGAAAGACGAATATCAACTAATTCTGTGAACTGCAAATGATATTGCCTCTGCGAAATATAGAGACAACAATCTGAAATCAAAATAACGAAGCGTTCAAGCAAAACGACGTAAAACTCAGTTGCGAAAGCCTAAGAGTATGCGAGCTGTCGCATCTTCAAATCATAGTTTTTTATTACTAATCATGCTATAATAAATCAATAATTATTGTATCAAGCAGAAAAAGGGGTTTTTTTAGTGAAGAAGATGCGTTAACTGTTTGCTCTTGTTTTAGCGTTATCCATGATTTTATCCTTGACCGCTTGCTCAAAAAAAGCGATCAGCCCGGATAAATTCGAAGACATTATGAAAAAGAAGTTTAATTACACGGTTGAAGAAGGTGACATGAGCAATTACAATTTCGAGGATCTGGATGATTTTCTGGTCGCCAGAGGTGAAGATAACATTTCCAATTTTCAGTATTTTCTGTTTAAAGAAGCAGACAGTGCAGAAGACGGCTTCGAAGATATGGTTGAACAATTCGAGGATTTAGAAGAAGACGATTATTTTGACGGTACGATCAAAAAGAGCGGATCCGACAGTTTTGAGAAGGTTGTTATTCAGGGAGATCTTTTTGTTAGAGAGGCTTACGTGGTCATTATCCGTTCCGGAAAGATGTGCATCATGGCGACGTATACTTATCCTGATCTTGAGGATAAGGTCGTCAAAAAAATTGACGACATCATCAAGGAACTTGGTTACTGATCCTTATATTTGATGTACCGGACGCACCCGTCGTCGGCGGGAACTCGATGAAGAGGAAAGGCTGAGGCGCTTTTTAAAAACACCGCCTGTGCTTCTTGCATAACGGGCCGAAATCGCGCGGAGCAATCTGCGCGATTTTTTTGTAACACGGCGCTTCATGTGGCAAAATGAAAAGAGTAAAGAGGTGGTTATTTCATTTTGCGTCGCGGCTTGATTGAAGAAGGTTTCATGGTGAGAACCCCGAACGGCGCGGAGTACCGCCGGGCTGACGGTACTGCAGACGATTAATTTCCCGGGGGGAGTCATTGGAAAGAGGTTAAGGTCATGGCAGTGGATGAACGATACATATCTGACGTAGAAGCGATTCTATCACACCGGTACGATAACGGGGCGGACCTGTGGACCACTCCCGACAAACGCATTATTAAAGGGGCACCATTTTCGACCATCGAGTGTATCATGTATCTTCTGGAACTGGGCATGGCGCCGGATGAGCCGGTGTTAAAAGCGGCGGCCGATCTGATTTTCGAGGCATGGAGTGAGGACGGGCGTTTCCATGTATATCCGACGGGTGCGGTGTATCCGTGCCAGACAGTCATGGCGACTGCTACGCTTTGCCACTTGGGCTATGCCGGGGATCCGCGGATCCGGGAAACTTTTCTGCATCTGCTGAATACCCGGCATACGGACGGCGGTTGGCGATGCAAAAAATTCAGCTTCGGCAGAGGGCCGGAGACGGAGTGTTCCAATCCTTTGCCGACGCTTTCGGCGCTGGACGCATTCCGCTTCAGCGATGAGTTCAGGGAAGAGCCGTCTCTTTCCGAAGCCGTGGAGTTTCTTTTAGAACACTGGAGGATCCGGACGCCGGTCGGCCCCTGCCACTACGGAATGGGGACCTTGTTCATGCAAGTCGAGTACCCGTTTCGAAACTACAATCTTTTTGTATATGTTTATGTCCTTTCATTCTATAAAAAGTCGCGGACGGACAAGCGATTCCTTGAAGCACTGGAAGCCCTCGAGCGTAAAATGATCGACGGGCAAATCGTCGTAGAGCGCGTCGGGCAAAAACTCGCTGACCTTTCTTTCTGCAAAAAAGGACAAACGAGCGAGCTTGCAACCCGGCGTTACCGGGAGATTATGGCAAATATGGGTCGGTGAAAATGAGAAGAGATTTACGCCTCTTCTGTTCCGTAAAACATCTTTAGGGCAGTCCGGATAGATGGCTTGAACACCGTGTTATGGCCGTACCCCTGGATGATTTCGTATTTCAAGACAGTACCTTCGTCTCCGCGCGCTTTCATCTCCTCGACAAATGAAGTGATTGAACTGACAAATTGTGCCGGCTCGCTTTTGCCTGCGCATATATATACTTTGCAAGCAAGGGATTTATTGCGCTCGTAATAGGCTTTCGCAAAGTCTTTGATATAAAGGGAGTTTGTGGAAGCCTGAAAAGACGGACTGCCGATATAATAATTTGCAAAAAGATTATTGCCGATTACATCTGAGTTATACATTGCATAAAAGGCAAAGTATCCTCCGTACGAATGACCGGTAAGCGTCATGTTTTCACTGTCGACCGGAAAAATCTCAGAAAGGTACGGAACCAGATTATCCGTGATAAAGTGAAAATAACTCTCCGGGTCAGTCACCAAATCCCGCACGCGAATGTCTTCATATTTGTAGCCGTTCGGATAACCGATGCTTACAAGAATCACCGGCTCAATCTCGCCGTCAACCATCATCGGTCGAAGTTCGGGATGATCGCTTAAGCGCCATACTCCATCGGTCATGACGACCATCGGATACTTCTGATTCTCGTTATAATCGGGCGGCAATGAAATATGGACCACGAACGTGTCGCCGATTTCCTTATCATAAATGGAAAGTTCCAAAATGTAATCCGCGCATTCGGGATCCAAAGACGTTACTTCCTCATAGTAGATATGTTCCGGAGACAATTTGCCAAGCGTGATGCTGTTTCTTTCCTCCGAAAGAAGTTCTTGCGCGAAGGATTTTATCGTGACTTTGGGACCCCGATTGCACCCTGAAAGCATGATAAGAAGAGTCATAATCAATGTACAAAGAATCATGTATCTTTTCTTCATCATCGGAATCTCCTTTTGAACTGATTTGGGTTAAGAGTATTACAATTAAGAAAAATTGACAATAACTCGAAAGTGTTTATTTGAGTGACGAAGTAAACAAAAAATATGTAAAAATAAGTAAACGTCGATCGTGGAGGAATAGATTTGCACACAAAACAAATGTACAGTAAAATAAGTTTTATCTTTTGAACCGTCGGGTTTGAAATAGCGCTAACAACATACGGAGGCAAAGCTAATGATCATCGTCTATGAGTCCAAGACGGGTTTTACGAAAAGGTATGCCAAAATGCTTGCGGCAAAGACAAATCTGAAGGTTTTTCGAGTTCAAGAACTTGCGCAAGTGAATCCAACCGAAGAGATCATTTTTCTTGGCTGGATGAAGGTCGGAAAGATCCAGGGCCTTGCCAGGACGCGAAAACATAAAGTGGTCGCCGTTTGCGGATCGGGCACCGGCGCAATCGCTGAGCCGAGCCCGGAGGTCGTTATTAAAAGAAATAAGATCGAAGGGATGCCGTTTTTCTACCTGCGAGGCGGATGTTTCCCTTTGCACGACATCAAGGGCATCGATAAAATAATGCTTTCTTTGTTTTTAAAAATGATCGAAAGCCGTAAAGTTAAGGATGAAAAAACCAAAGAGTCTATCTCAATCATCGAGAACGGTTTTGACGGCGTAAAAGAAGAAAATCTTGAGCCGGTACTCGAATGGCTGAAAGCAAGGTAACGAAGAGATCTTTTTTCGCGGCTTGATCATGGTGTCGCGCCGAAGGAGGTCCGAAATGATGAGAAAAAGCGGTAGAATTCTATCCGGTATCTGTATGATCGCGATCCTTCTTTCGGGATGCGCGCGAAGTTCCTTAGCGACCGGCAGTGTGGTAAATGAGGAGACCCGACCGGCAACGGAAACTTCGTCCGTGCAGGAAATGTCCGTTATCACGGAAGAGACTCAAGCTCCCGTTACACCGAGACCCATCAGTCTCGGGGTTAATCTGGAAGGTGCATCGGACTGGTGTGTGGACTGGCCTTTCAATGACATTATGAAATGCTCGAGGGCCTTTTTCACGCAGAATTCGACGTGGGTCGAAAATGGAAATAACGCTTGGGATACAGAGTATATCGGACAAATTCCGATGGGGGAGAACGGGTATCCGCTGGAATTGCCGGTAGACTTCAAGGGCGCGGAGGCTCCTCAAATCATCACGACGGTCTGGGCAAACACACAAGCCATGCCGCTCGGTGACTATGAAGTTTATTATAACGGTGAAGGTGAAATCAGTTTCGGGCTGGACGCAACCGGAGAGGTCAAAGGTGAGGGTCGCATGGTCATGCATCTTACCGATGAGAGTAATATTGCTTCCATGTCCGTGATCCGGTCTTCTGCGGAAGACCCGATTCGTAATATCCGGATTTACCTTCCCGGTGCGGATCCGGCGGAGGTTTTCAATCCTGTTTTTCTTGAGAAATGCGAGCCGTTCGCGGCGATTCGATTCATGGATTGGGGGGAGACCAATTTTTCGCCGCTGGAAAACTGGGACGACCGGTCGAAGCCGGAGGACATCACGTTCACGACCGGGAAGGGTTTCCCCTACGAGTATATGATTGAGCTCGCCAACACACTCCATAAGGATATATGGATCTGCATTCCGCACAAGGCGAACGACGAATACATACGGGAGATGGCGAAGCTTTTCGGGGAGAAACTCGATCCGGATATTCATGTATATGTTGAGTATTCCAACGAGGTTTGGAACTGGATGTTCGATCAGGCGCAGTACCTCTTGAACGAAGGTGATCAGGAGACGGACTGGCCGGAACGTATCGTGCCGTTTATTCAGAACGCGCTTGATGTGTTCTATGAGAACTGGCCGGAGGATAAATCAAGAGTGTCACGTGTTCTGGGTATGCAGGTGGGTTACTACGATGTCAGCGAACGCATTGCCCTCAATATGAGACCCGGTAGTTTTGACCTGATTGCGCCGACTGCGTATTTCGGTTTTGATGAAGCCGCGATAGATGCTTTGGAAAAAGCGGGCAGCAATGCGGATTCGGAATTGATCGGACGTCTTGCCGAAAAAGCAGTTACTGATATGCAGGCTGAAATCCAGGGAATTGCGGACCTTTGTAACACACTCGGCGTGGGCATGGTCTATTATGAGGCAGGCCAGCATCTGACGCCCGAGCCGTTCGGAAGCGATCAGGATTATAACCAGGCCTTGGTCGATTTTCAGCACGATCCGGCAATGTATGATATTTACATGAAAATGTTCGAAGAACTCGAAGATATCCATGTTGATAAAAACGGAGACACAACGCTTTGCATGCTTTTCAGCCTGACCGGTTCCGACAGCGGTCGATACGGATCCTGGGGCCTTTTGACGAATATTTTTGATGAGGTTGATCTGGAATATATTCCCAAATACCGGGCGGTCCGGGATTACATGAACGGAACGGCGGAAGCATCATAGCGCTTATCAATCCCCAAAAGCGAGAGGCACCGGCATATAATGGCTCTTCACCTATTTCCGTGAAATGAGTAATCCGTGACAAAAATGAGCCGGCGTTCCCGCGAGTGAGATCCACCTTCACAAAAGATTACGTCCAGGTTAAGGGTGCTTGAGCGCATGGACCGTTTCCCCTGAAAGATTATTTAGGAAGCCTGAGCGGAAAGTCACTCGGCAATCGATTCCGAAGCGACCGGAATCGGGTCTTTGTCCAGCTACTCCGGGGATTTAACCCGTGAGACAAAAACCGCGGTGCATTTTGGCGATTTTAGTCCGGCAGGCAAATGCCAAGCATGATGAAAGGAAGAGCAACAGGTGCGTAACGTCCTTCTTGACGGGAATCAGAACTCTTCGTCAATAAATAGCAGTTCAACCTACTCAAACACGCTCAACTGCCGATTGAGTAGGCTCGTTAATGATAAAAATCCCGCACCGGCGGCCCGGCGGACCTACTCAAACACTCTCAACTTCCGATTGAGTAGGCTCGTTCATGATAGAAACTTTGCACCGGGAGCCCGGCGGACCTACTCAAACACGCTCAACTGCCGATTGAGTAGGCTTGTTCATGATAGAAACTTTGCACCGGCGGCCCGGCGGACCTACTCAAACACGTTCAACTGCCGATTGAGTAGGCTCGTTCATGATAGAAACTTTGCACCGGCGGCCCGGCGGACCTACTCAAACACGTTCAACTGCCGATTGAGTAGGCT
>CAZCTO010000007.1:88320-93305 GCA_964501725.1 uncultured Oscillospiraceae bacterium
TTGAAAGCATAAGAAGAGAGCAGACAGAAACATCTCAACCGACTGAAAAGACAACCAAAGAGACAACAAGTCCGGAGACCACTGCGCCTGCTCCGACGACGGCGGACGGCATCGTTCTCCCCGCGGAATTCCCGCTGGTTGACTGTTCGACGGCTCGTATCCCGATTACCGAAGCGCTCTATGAGCTGTTCGTAAATAATTACGAGCTCGAAGGCCCGGTGCCGATTTGCTCCAAAACCCACCAGGCACTTTTGAACCTGGCTGACGGCACGGTCGATTTTGTTTTTGCTATTCTGCCGACGGATGAGGAAGTTGCATACTATGATGAGAAAAACGTTGATATCGAGGCACGGCTATACGGTTGCGACGGTTTAATCTTTATCGGGAACTCGGCAAATCCTGTCAAGAATCTGACCCCTGATCAAATTAAAGCCATTTACAGAGGCGAAATCACGAACTGGAAGGATCTGGGGGGAGATGACGCACCGATCAAGGCATATTATCGCGATTCACAGTCCGGAAGTCAGCGGTTCTTTGAGTCGTTGGTCTGGGAGGGTGAGACCATTCCCGACTTCGCGGGATTAACAAAGGAAATTACCGAAAGTGATGACATGGGAGAAATCACGACAAACGTAATTTTTGACAAGTATGCCATTGGTTTCAATATTATGTCCTATGTGGATATGTCTTTTGACTCCAGTGACTTGATGCTTTTCTCGGTAAACGGTGTGGCGCCGTCGACGGAAACACTGGCGGATTCCTCATACGAGTATGTTACCGAGGCTTATGTATTAATTCGAGCGGACGCACCGGAGAACAGTCCGGAGCGCTGGTTATTCAATTGGTTCGGATGCGACGAGAGTCGTGAATTGCTCCAAAACAACAGTGAGTTATCGCTTTCTTTCAGCGACCCTTACCTGATTCGTCTCTCGGAGGGAAGCAGGGAGCTGATCCCAATTACGGATTGATCCCCCGTCCCAGTCCGGTCTCTCGTGCGTGCGTTTTTCGGTATTGAAGCGGCGTTGTACCGGTGTGTTTCCGGAAGACCTCCGAGAAGTAGCTCTGGCTCGGGAAGGCGAGGATCGACGCGATCTGCGCCGAGCCGTAGTCGGAATAGGCGAGCATGTTCTTGGCGGTCCCGATTTTCTGGATCCCGATGTATTCGTTGATCGTAACCCCGACCTCTTTTTTGAAAAGCCGTGACAGGTAGGACGGATCAAGTCCCGTGTGCCCGGAAAGAAGAGCAACGGTAATTCGCGTGTGAAGGTGATCGTAAATGTAGTCGATGCATTTCGCGATATGGCCGGTATGGATCTTGCGCTTTCGAAGAAGGCGCATCCGGTTCGCGTAATCAAGACAAGCGGTGCGGTGCAGTTCCTCGATCTCGGCGGGCGTCCGGCACCGGTCTGTCTTCTGGATGTATACGTCGCTCAATCCGTATGCCTCGGACAGGTCCATGCCGCCCTCGATGCAGTAGCGCGCGCTCATCGCGATCGTGATCACCAGATGGTACTTGAGGTTTTGAAGCGGGTTCTCGGAAAGCGTTCCGAGGCCCTCTTTTTCGATGATGGAAGGGATCATATATTCGCGGACCTTATTCATGTCGCCGGTCTTGATCGCGGTGTAGAAGGAAAGCTCCGCCGGATAAGACGCTCGAAAAGTGCTGTGCTCCCGCCGCACGTATTCCTTATAAAAGAGCTCCCGGTCCGTAAGCATGATTCAATTCTCCTTTTATTCATCCCGGATATCGGTTACCTTTACGATACGCGTAAAGGCGTTCATTTACACTATGCCCAGTATGTCATAAATACGACTAAAAAGACATAAAAAAGATATCATTGATTTCTCTTCTGTGCGATTATGCACGTATAAAGGTAACGGCGTAATCGAGATAGGAGGATCATATGGAACTAAAGCGCGGCATAAACATCGGTGGGTACTTATCGCAATGCAATCATGAAAAAGAACATTACGAAAGCTTTTTCGTCGAAGAGGATGTCCGGCAAATCCGTGACTTCGGATTTGATCATATACGCTTACCGTTTGACTATTCCGTCGTTCAGGACGAGAACGGCGAGTCGATTCCCGAGGGCATTGAATTACTCCGGAAAAATGTACTATTAGGTCAAAAATACGGGCTGAACGTCATTCTGGATTTGCACAAAGCCAGCGGGTATGACTTCAATTTCGCAGGTGATGCTTCAAAGAATAATCTCTTTTCGAGCGAGGCGTTGGTACAGAAATTTCTTCTCTTATGGAAAATGATCGCGAGCGAATTCGGAACATATAAGCACGTGATTTTCGAGCTTCTGAACGAAGTGGTTGAGACGGAAAATGCGGATGCATGGAATCGCTTGATCCAAAGAGCGATCGCAGAGATTCGGCCGATTGCGCCTCGTACGCCGATCATTTACGGCGGAATCGTATGGAACAGCGCGGGCACGCTTAAGCTCCTTGATCCTCCGTCGACAAATGACATCATTTATACGTTCCATTTCTATGAACCGCTTCTATTTACGCACCAGAAAGCACCGTGGGTCGAATACATTCCCATGGATGATGTCCCTTATCCCGATACGATGGAGAACTTCAGGGCGCGTTCCGAAATACTCGGAATTAAAGGCGACGCCGTCATGATGTCCAAAGCCAAAACCATGGGGCCGGAGTTTATTCGAGAAATGGTTTCTGAAGCTACAAAAGCAGCGGAAAAGGCTGGCGTGCCGTTATACTGCGGCGAATTCGGAGTCATTGATCAGGCACCCGTCGAGGACACCCTCCGTTGGTTTGAAGACGTGATGACGGTTTTTAGCGAAAATAAAATCGCACACGCGATGTGGACCTATAAGGAGAAGGATTTCGGACTCATCGGAAGCCATTATGAGCCGATCCGGGAAAGACTGATTTCAGCGCTGACCAATTCGCTGGTATGATTTCGTCCCGACGTTTTCAGAAGAAGTGCGGTCATAGCCAAGAGGGAGGAAAAGGAATGAAGAAGCTACTCAGAATGATCGGGATGATATGCGTGTTTGCCATTGTCTGCTCCGGGCTCGTCGGATGCGACAATTTACCGTTTATGCAAAAAAATCAGACGAAGAAAAGCGCAGTTCAACAATATGACGGCTATACGCTGCTCTGGCACGACGAATTTAACGGTTCGAAAATGAACAAGTCGATTTGGAATTATGAACCGCACGAGCCGGGCTGGGTGAATAGTGAACTGCAGGAGTATACCACATCCACTAAAAATGTCTTTGTTCGCGATGGTGTCCTTGTAATCAAAGCGATCGCAAAAGAGTCCAAAAGCGGGGAGAAGACCTACACTTCCGGCAAGGTGACCTCGCAAAATAAAGAAGACTTCATGTACGGAAAGGTGGTTGTCAGTGCCAAAGTGCCGGAGGGACAGGGTTTGTGGCCGGCAATTTGGATGATGCCGACGAATGAGAGCTTTTACGGTCAGTGGCCGAAGTGCGGTGAGATTGACATCATGGAGGTGCTCGGAAGCGACACAACGACTGCATATGCGACGATTCATTACGGAGAACCTCATGCTCAGCAACAGGGCGTGCTTACACTCAACCAAGGTTCTTTTTCGGATAGTTTTCATGAGTATTCTGTCGAGTGGGAACCGGGCGAAATGCGGTTCTATATTGACGGTGTACTGATCAACACGGTTAATGATTGGTTCACGGCCGTGGAGGGAGAGGATGATAAACCATATCCCGCGCCGTTTAACCAAACCTTTTTCGTGCAGATGAATCTGGCTGTGGGCGGAACATGGCCCGGAAATCCGGACGAGACGACGGACTTTTCCAAGGCCGAGTTTGAGATTGACTATGTGCGCGTTTATCAGAAACCGTCATATGATACCAACGTAAAAAAGCCCGAGAAAAATTTCCGGGAACCTCTTCCCGACGGCAACCTGATCTATAACGGCGACTTTGCCGAAGTCGAGGATTTGACGGATGACGTCAACTGGAAATTCCTCTTGTTTAACGGCGGCGAGGGGTCCGCGGAGATCAAGGACGGCATGATTGTCATTTCGTCCCGGGCGGAAGGCACCGAGGAGTATTCGGTTCAGTTGGTACAACCGGAACTGCCCATGATCAAAGGAAAGAAGTATAAGATCACCTTTGACGCGATGGCTGCTGAAACACGTGACATTATCGTATGTGTGTCCGCGCCGACGAATGGTTGGATTCGCTACTTCCAGGATACCCAGTTTTCCCTGTCGACCGATTGGGAGACGTACACGTTTGAATTCGATATGACCGAAAAAGACGATAACAACGGAAGACTCGAGTTTAATATGGGCAAAGCGGGCTCTGTCGCGCAAATCAGCATCCGGAATGTCCGGATTGAAGAAGTTAAATAATCGGCTGATCAACGGGAGGATATGTGAACGCAAAGGGGCTGTCTCAAAAGACTTGTAACAAAGTCGGATGAGGCAGTCTTTTTGACTCAAGGCATCGGGAAACGAAGCAATGTGCAATAGAAGTATTGATTATTGCAAAGAATCTGATCAGAATTCATTTATGCTCAGAAAGTAATGAATATTGGGCGGCCGGAACGACAAAAAGAGCCTGATTAGCACGAATGTATTGGGGTTGGCAAGTGCACCGCGCACCGATTCGGAAATACCTCCGAAATTGGGAGTTTGGCTTATTCGGGAGGTATTTTTTCAGCTATTTCGTCTCCACTAAGTCGGAAATGCCTCCTAAATTGGGAGTTTGGCTTATTTGGGAGGTATATTTTCAGCTATTTCGTCTCTGCTAAGTCGGAAATACCTCCTAAAATGGGAGCTTGGCTTATTCGGGAGGTGTATTTTCAGTTATTTCGTCTCCACTAAGTCTGAAATACCTCCTAAATTGGGAGTTTGGCTTATTCGGGAGGTATTCTTGAATTTTCTTTATTTTCACAGGCGCGGAAAGGCTGTCTCATTGGTAATGCTCGTATTGATCAGACTGTGCGGCTCAGCGTTGGGCTCA
>CAZCTO010000008.1:0-85459 GCA_964501725.1 uncultured Oscillospiraceae bacterium
ACAGCGTCTCAACATCGCGGTAGATCGTTCTTTGCGACACCTCAAAGCGTCCGGCGAGTTCCTTTGCGGTTACTACCGGTCGCACCAGCAGAATATAGACAATTTCGAAAAGCCGGTTTATCTGCATATTTCAGCTCACCTTGCTGACTCTGTCTTTACAAGAAAAGTTTTCGTGATAGTTTCAGTTCTGATTCTTCTTACCTTTTTTCCAGCTTGATTACTCTTGTACATCGGTTTGCAACATCTTCATCATGTGTGATGATTATCATTGTTGATCCGCTATTATTAAGGTCTTTGAATACATCCATAATACTATCTTCAGTCTGCTTATCCAACGCGCCGGTTGGCTCATCCGCCAAAATCAGCAGCGGTTTTGCTACAATTGCCCGGCCAATGGCAGTCCTCTGCTTCTCACCGCCGGATAATTCGGGAGGGTACTGGTTTGCAAGCCTTAAAATGTCAAGCTTTTCAAGAACTTCCGTCGTACGCTTTCTTCTGTCCTGACGGGACATTTTTGTTTCCCACAAACCTATTTCGACGTTCTCGAAAACGGTATAGTCATTGATCAGCGCAAAATGTTGCACTATTATACCGATTTTGTTTCTCCTGAAACGGACACCGTCTGATGTTTGTTTAATTCGTACCAGTTTGCCGTTAAACCAATACTCTCCGCCATCCCGATAATCTATGCCGGCGATGATGTTGAGCAACGTGGTCTTCCCGGATCCGCTTTTACCCATCACAGCAATCATTTCGCCTTCAGAAACCGAAATACTCAGGTTATCGAGCACAAGTAATTTCTTATCTTGTTTACCATAGCTTTTAGTAATTTGACTTAATGCCAGAAGTGCCATTTTTTCTCCTTTAATGTAGAAATGTAATCTTCGTTTATTCACTCTGATTTCGGATAAACAGATCAATGTTACCCTTTCCTGCAATCAGAAAAGACGGAATCACTGAAATTGCCACGATAACAGAAAGAAATCCCAGAATGTACCACGGTGATACAAATAACTGACCGTATTCAAAATAGGATAATGCGATCGGAGGGCTGACCGATATTGCGGTCCATAATGCAAGTTCAATAATGATTGAAAAATTAATTTTCCAAAGGGGAATCCCGGAAAGGAGATAAGTGCAATGCGTTGCCTGATCTCTAAGAGTTCTCTTGGATAGGATATTACTTAGCGCGACAAGGCATAGAATTGCCGATAAGACTGTGAGGGAAAAAATAAGCGCTATATTTTTTCCGGATATTAATTCTGAATTCCGGTATGCCGAGCCATTGATGGGTTCACCGGTCATACCGTAAAAGCCATATTGCGAGGTTATTCTGTTGATTTCATTCTGAACATCAGTTTGGGGATCCAATGGATACAAATCACAGTTCAAGGAAAGCACGAGCTGTACATCTTCACCAAATTGATCTGAATACAGAGGTCTCGGGAAAACAACACTCCTGTCCAAATTGCAAATTTCTTCACTACTGGGAAAGCAGAAGGAATTTTCTTCAAAAAAGCCGATTACACAATAGGATAAATCGCCTTGTTTGATAATCTCACCAAGAGCAAAATATTGCTTGAATTCATAACCCATTATCACCGGCATTTCTGACCTTGTGTTCTGATAATCATCAGAAACGAATCCGCGGCCTTCCTGAAGTTTTATATTTTGCATCTGAATTACGGCATCCGAGAAAACATAAACACTAATCCCGGTTTCTTCCGGACCTCTTTGGATCGTCGGGTCATTCTGGACGTCAAAAATCTGAGGGAGATCCGGATCCAACCACTCCATGGGTATCGTGGAAAGTGCTATGTAATTCGTCTTCCACAGAGGACTGCTCCAGAGATCCTGCTTAACCTGTAATGCTGCTTTATACATCGGCGAACTTTGCTCAAAGGGATTATCTGATTCTCCGGATACCACATTCAAGCGATACCTGTCAGCGAGCTTCTCGTCGCCATAATAGAAATTATAATCATATTTCATAAAAAAATAGTTCTGCAACATAATAAATATCATCAGCGCGCACAACACAAGGTCTGCTAAAATAAGCATGTTACTTTTCCAATGTAGTATCATTGAACGCTTTATGTTCTTAGCGAAAAAAATCATAATTGTTGTGTTACCTCCCGCAGATTTTCATATTTGTCATGCACGAGAAACACCATGAACCACACAACAAGCATTAACGCGCTGGCAGCACAGCACTTAATCAGTAATCCTGTCACTTCAGAATTCGGCAAAGCGAAATATTCCAATCCAACAAAAAGAGCTCCGGCAGCTACTGTGAATAATATACCTGTGGCTCCGCTGATAAACAGAGGCAATTGAACCTTTCTGATCACATGCATCGGAGTCAAACCAATTATCTTCATGATTCCGATCTTTCGCCTTTCTGCGGTAATTGCCTGATAAAGTATGCTCAGATATATAAAGCCAAGAAGTAACAAAACAACAACCTTGATTTGTTGTTTCAGGTATACGTTTCCGGATACTGCGTCTGTAAAAGTCATCGGAACGTCTAGTTTCCGAACCGGTGCATGCATCCACTCCATCGAAGCTGTATTTATTTTTTCGAAGACTTTTTCCATGTTTTGCAGACCATCAATATAGAATCTGCCAATCTGCATTTGAACAGGTACAGCGCCGATATTGATGAAATACAGGTGATCTATTGTTGAATCATGCGCCATTCCGACAACACCGATGACCTCACACTTGATCCCGTCCAACATGATATATGTGTTTTCATCTTCAATAAATGTCTGGCTCTCCAGTGCCTTTCCGATTACTGCTAATGGAGATCGGGACAAACACTCGTCAGAAGTAAAGAATCTGCCAGACAGTACAGGCGGTAGTTGAACCGATCCATGATAATATACGTATCTTCCTTTTCCGGTATGAACTGCCGCAAAATAATCAGTGCCACCGGATGAAAGGATGTTTTCGATGAATGACAAATTATTACCGGCAATCTCATTTACGGGAGATTCAATCTCGCCATTTCCCGATTCCGACAATTTGATTTGACCGGAAGACTCGGATGCTCCATTTTGTAAAAGCGTCATATCAGCCGTGTTATCACAATCGAACGCAAAAAAGATTGAATTCCTTGAAATATAACCTCGGTCAATTTGTTGGTTAAGATTATATTCTGCGTCAATCCCAAGAAAAAAAAACGAGATGAAACTTATGAAAAAAAACAGAATAAAGGAGGAAAACCTGCTGTAGAAATGAAGCGCTCTCATATTATTATCCTTTAGCTTAATTATGTCTTCGTTTCAAAAACTAATATGTCGGGTAGTATGGGTGAGGACAATCCACGTATCCTGAATATGCTGTCACTGCAGAACAACCTGCATAGGCAAACTTATATGAGCCATAACCAGTGGTCGTACCATCCGGACGCATCCATCCACAACGAAACCTCCAGTTCCCTGAAATTGCTGTTAAAGTCTGACTGCAACGCTCCTGTTTGGTAGAGCCATAATATCGATACTCACCTCTGGAAAACGAATGTGTTTCGTAGGGTAAGGCTAAAACAGGAAGTGATAGGGAAAGAACGATTAGTGTTGCCATTAAGACTGCGATAATTCTCTTTTTTGTTTTCATTACATTTCCTCCTTATTTTATTCTACAGCAGACTTGCTGATTAGAATATCAAACATAATCGGCATCGTCAACATTTTTTATCAACCTCTTTTTTTGATATTTTATTGCGTTATATTTCTGTGCTATTCCTGTTAGATTCATGAAGCTCTCCTTAAATGAACGAAGCCACTCTTCCCCGGTCTTAGTAATCGAAAAGTTTTTCCGTATAGGCCCTTGAGGTGATTTCACTTTTTACAGGCGATATATTTCTTCTGCTCAAGCCGTGTGAGAATCGGGTAAAGGGTTCTTTCCTGATGATCACTGAATCCCGCATCTCCGAGCACCTGGATAATCTCATATCCATAGGTTTTCCTCTTGCGATGATCGATAGTACGCAGCCTTTAAGTAACTGAGTATCCTCCATGCGCCCTCTTGCTTTGTATTGTCAAGTAGGTCGAAACAATTTATTCAATTGCTAAGAAAATGGTTTCGGAGTCATATAAAAGGAGCTCCGTCCATGTTCGCCAAAGATTGCGGACTTGATGTCCGGGTGGGTCACACTGCCGGCCTATGCCGGAATTTAGATAGCTTTCGGATCGTTTTCGCGCACGAAATGGATGTGATACAATAATTAATATTAATAATAAGAGGGTGAAATATGCACAATTCCGGAATTAAAAGCATACTCAGCAAATGCTTACCGATAATATTGGTTGCAGGTATGATTTGCTGCGGGGTCACCGGCTGCAATATAGGAGGTAAGAAAAGCGATGCCCGTCAAACCGACAAAAGCCGTTTTGAAGACGATTCGGATGATGTCGGCGATTTTTTAATGCAATTGAAAGAATGGAAAGCGAATGCTCTACTTAATATGTACCTCAGTATTGAGATCGATCCGAATGAGTACAGCCTTGCCGCAAAAAAACTGTTCGGAACTAAATTGACTGATAGTGATTTCACAGACAGCATTTCTGTTCCCGGTGCTAACCGACATTGCGTTGTTTATGAGGATGATATTACTCTTATATATCTTGAGTTTCCGAGTTCGTGGGAGACGACTGAATACTGGGAATATGAGATGTCCCTGGACTACTTTGACGATTGGCTGAGTTGGAACAATGATTCCCAACATTGTTTTATGATAAGAAAAGACGATACAACACAAGGATTTTACCGCTGCGGTAACGTTGTAATATCTTTTGCCGGCGGTTCAGGGGCCACTGATTTACAAAAGAAATCCGATCTTTTCTTTAAGACATTGGGTTGTCCGACCACAGAAAAGGTAGCAGAATTAATCGAGGACAACTCAGCAAGTGATGCGGCAACATAAAAAGAGACGTTTCATAACGAAACGTCTCTTTAGTTAATAATGGCTTGTCTTCTGAGACTGGATCTCAGAGATTAATCAGAAGTGACTCAACTTACTTTCTCTGTGCGATTGCTGCCTGTGCCGCCGCAAGTCTTGCGATCGGTACACGGAAAGGCGAGCAGGATACATAGGAGAAATTCAGCGAGTTGCAGAAGTGGATTGAGGAAGGATCTCCGCCATGCTCACCGCAGATTCCGAGCTTGATGTTCGGACGGGTTGCGCGACCGGCTTCGGACGCAATCTTCATCAGCTTGCCGACTCCGACGGTATCCAGACGGGCGGTCGGGTCACTCTCGAAAATCTTCTTCTGGTAATAAGCGTCGAGAATTTTGCCGGCGTCGTCACGGGACAGACCGTATGTCATCTGTGTCAGGTCATTCGTACCAAAGGAGAAGAACTCGGCTTCCGCCGCGATCTCGTCCGCGGTCAGCGCGGCACGCGGAATCTCGATCATGGTTCCGACAGAATAAGGCATGGCCACACCGGATTCGGCGATCATGGCGTCCGCGGTCTTCACGATGATGTTTTTCACGAACTTGAGTTCCTTGACTTCGCAAACGAGCGGAATCATGATCTCTGGGATCACCTGAGGACCACCGTCACGGTTGACTTCAATAGCCGCTGCGATGATCGCGCGGGTCTGCATTTCGGCAATCTCGGGATAGGTAACCGCGAGACGGCAACCGCGATGTCCGAGCATCGGGTTCAGTTCGTGCAGGCTTTCAATGAGGTCTTTCAGTTCGCATACGGACATCGAGAGCTCTTTGGCGAGGCTGACGATATCTTCTTCGTTCTGCGGGAGGAATTCATGAAGCGGCGGATCCAGGAGGCGGATGGTTACCGGATAACCCTTCATGGCACGGAAAATGCCTTCGAAGTCGCCCTGCTGATAAGGAAGAATCTTCGCAAGCGCGGTTCTTCTGGCAGCCTCGTCCTTCGCGACGATCATCTGACGGAAAGCAAAGATACGCTCCGCTTCGAAGAACATGTGCTCGGTACGGCAAAGGCCGATTCCCTGAGCGCCCAGTTCGAATGCGACATTGGCGTCGCGAATAGTATCGGCGTTCGTGCGGATCTTCATGGTGCGGTATTCATCGGACCAGTCCATGATTGTTTTGAAGTCGCCGGAAAGGGTGGCTTCCTGCGTTGTGATTTTGCCGGAATAAATGTTACCGGACGTTCCATCAAGCGAAATCCATTCGCCTTCGCAATACTTTTTGCCGTCTTTGGTCTGGAAATACTTCTCTTCTTCTTTGATGATCAGTTCCGAGCAACCGGAGATGCAGCACTTGCCCATTCCGCGCGCCACAACGGCAGCGTGGGAGGTCATTCCGCCGCGGCCGGTCAAAATGCCCTTGGATGCGTCCATACCGGCAAGGTCTTCCGGAGACGTTTCCAGACGGACCAGAATAACCATCTTGCCCGCTTCGGCTGCCTTGGCGGCATCCTGAGCGGTGAAGTAAATCTCACCGGTTGCGGCTCCCGGAGAAGCCGGCAGACCGTGAGCAATCGGCGTTGCATTGCTGATTGCTTTCGGATCGAATGTCGGGTGAAGCAAGGCGTCGAGCTGCTTGGGATCAAGCTTCATGATCGCCTCTTCCTTGGTATTGAGGCCTTCCTTAACCATTTCAACGGCAAGGCGCATGGCCGCGGCGGCGGTTCTTTTGCCGTTACGGGTCTGAAGCATGAAAAGCTTGCCGCGCTCGATGGTGAATTCCATGTCCTGCATGTCTCTGTAGTGGTTTTCGAGAATGTCGGCGGTCTTAGCGAACTGCTCGTATACTTCGGGCATGACGTCGCGGAGCTGATCGATGGTCTGAGGGGTACGGATACCGGCCACAACATCTTCGCCCTGCGCGTTCATCAGGAACTCGCCATAGAGTTTCTTCTCACCGGTTGCGGGATTGCGGGTGAACGCAACGCCGGTACCGGAGGTATCTCCCATGTTTCCGTAAACCATTTCCTGTACGTTAACGGCGGTGCCCCAGCTTCCCGGAATATCATTCATACGGCGATAGAGAATCGCTCTGTCATTATTCCAGGAGCGGAAAACAGCCTTGATGGCTTCGAACATCTGAACCTTCGGATCCTGCGGAAAGGGCTCGCCCTTATTGCTCTCATATACCTTAAGATAGCGGGCGACGACTTCCTTCATTGCGGCGGCGTCGAGATCGGTGTCGAGCTTCGCGCCTTTTTCTTCTTTGATGGCGTCGAACTCTTTTTCAAATTTGGCCTTGTCAATTTCCATAACGACATCACCGAACATGGTGATGAAACGACGGTAACTGTCATAAGCAAAACGCTCGTTGCCGGTAAGAGCGGCAAGCCCCAGTACGACTTCGTCATTGAGTCCGAGGTTGAGGATGGTGTCCATCATGCCGGGCATGGAGGCTCTGGCGCCCGAACGGACGGATACCAGGAAAGGATTGGACGCATCGCCCAGTTTCTTTCCGACGATATCTTCGGTTTTGGTAAGGGACTCGAAAATCTCGGCTTCGATTTCCGCCGCGATTTTTTCTCCGTCGTCATAGTAACGGGTACACGCTTCGGTCGAGATTGTGAAACCGCGCGGTACGGGAAGACCCAACCCGGTCATTTCGGCAAGGTTTGCGCCTTTGCCGCCGAGGAGGTTTTTCATTCCGGCATTTCCTTCCGTGAACAAATAAACATACTTTGTCATCTTTCATCCTCCGTTTTCTATCGTTTGATTGTATTTCTCAATGCTCTCTCCAGGATCAGAAACGCTGGTTATGGGGGGCATTATGAAAGCTAAAACTGAAATTTGTCGGCGAAAAAGTTCTTGAGTTCAGCGATCGGGTACCGTACGTTACCGGGGGCAAATTCCACCTTTGCCATCGTGTCGCGCAGGCGAATTTCGACGCAGTTGTCATTGTCCGATTCAAAATCATAGACGACACAATAAGGCGTCCCGATTTCGTCCTGACGACGATAGCGTTTACCGATGGACTGTTTGTCATCGAATTCGCAAATATAATCTTTGGTAAGTGCCTCGTAGATCGGCATAGCCTTTTCGCTCAGTTTGGACGAGAGCGGCAGGATACCGATTTTGATCGGTGCCAGTGCGGGATGAAAATGCATGACGGTTCTTACATCTCCTTCGCCCAGGTCCTCTTCGTCATATGCGGAACACATAAACGCCAGAGTAACGCGATCGACGCCGAGTGAAGGTTCGATTACATAGGGAACATACTTCTCATTTTTTGCAGGATCAAAGTACATCAGGTCTTCTTTGGAAAACTCCATGTGCTTTTTGAGGTCGTAGTCGGTGCGATCCGCGATGCCCCAGAGTTCGCCCCATCCAAACGGGAAAAGGAACTCAAAATCAGTCGTCGCGTTCGAGTAGAACGCCAGTTCCTCTTTCGCATGGTCACGCGCCCGCAGTTCTTTCTCGCCGAGTCCGAGTCCGGTGAGGAAACTGTAGCAGTACTTTTTCCAGTAATCAAACCACTCCAGATCGGTTCCCGGCTCGCAGAAAAACTCCAGTTCCATCTGCTCGAATTCACGAACGCGGAAGATGAAATTCCCCGGCGTAATTTCATTACGGAATGCCTTGCCGATCTGGCAGATTCCGAAAGGAACTTTCCTGCGCGATGACCGCTGTACATTTTTGAAATTGACAAAAATGCCCTGCGCGGTTTCCGGTCGCAGATACACTTCATTCTTGCTGTCTTCAAGGACTCCCATGAACGTTTTAAACATCAGGTTGAATTTGCGGATGTCCGTGAAATTATGGCTGCCGCACTGCGGGCAGGGAATTTGCTTTTCGCGGATGAATTCGACGATCTGCTCATCACTAAAACTTTCGCACGCGACGGAAAGGTTGTTTGCGGCCGCAAATTCTTCGATCAGCTTATCGGCGCGATGGCGTGATTTGCACTGACGGCAATCGATCAGAGGATCAGAAAAGCCGCCGACATGCCCCGATGCCACCCAAACCTGAGGATTCATCAGAATCGCGCAGTCCAGACCGACATTATAGGGATTCTCCTGAACGAATTTCTTCCACCAGGCAGCTTTCACGTTGTTCTTGAGTTGAACACCGAGCGGACCGTAATCCCACGAATTGGCAAGCCCGCCGTAAATATCAGAGCCCGGAAATACAAATCCGCGCGTCTTGCAAAGGGCAACGATTTTTTCCATGGACTTGTCTTGAATCATTTAATTGTCGTCCTCCGTTTCAGGCGAATCGAGCGCTTCCAAGTCCGCGATGTCCTCTTCGGTAATACCTTCCAATTCTTCTTCAACCAGATCTTCGTTTGTCTCATCGGCAGCAACTATTTCGGTTTCTTCTTCGGAATCCGTCTTTGCTTTCGCAATACTCAAGTCGATGAGATCCGGAAAAACATCCATCGATGCCTGACTTTCGGCAAGTTCCTTTGCCAGACGTCTTGCTTCCTCGATTTCGGGACGTAGCGGGACGAACGGCGAATGGGATCCCGGAATACCGACCACTTGATCCGCCATGATTTCTTCGCAGGCGAGCGTGACCAGGCTGGGGGTGTCCTCCGTAACCATGGGCTTCGCACCGTCAACCAGTTGACGGGTACGCTTTGCGACCAGCATCGCAAGCGTGTAACGTGAGTCAGCCTTCGGGAGTAAGTCTTCGATCGGGGGTTTTACAAGCATTTTGATCCTCCTTGTATATCCGTGTTTGCGTTAGTTCTTTATCCTCTGCGCCTGACGGTCGTTACCGGCCCAAGCGAAAAAGTCATTCTTCCAGAATTTTGTTCTCTAGTCCGGCTTGTCTGCAATACCGGTACCGTTCAGCCTTAATAATCGAAATGATTCGTTCCGTGGCAAGCTCGACCTCGTCATTGATGACCAAATAGTCGAATAAATCCGCCTTGGGTATTTCTACGCTGGCTTTCAATAGCCGCTTGGCAATGACTTCTTCAGATTCCGTCCCCCGTCGGGAAAGCCGGTTCTTCAGTTCTGACATTGACGGCGGCAGAAGAAAAATCGTCACCGCGTCAGGGCAATACTCTTTGAGCGCGAGGCTTCCGGTTACGGTCAGATCGAAAAGCACGTCTTTCCCT
Source organism: uncultured Oscillospiraceae bacterium (assembly GCA_964501725.1). GTDB lineage: Bacteria > Bacillota > Clostridia > Saccharofermentanales > Saccharofermentanaceae > CAZCTO01. The sequence continues at coordinate 10,024 of CAZCTO010000008.1, forward strand.
TCCTGAACCATCCGGAGAAGCGGTTTAATCGGCGTACCGTAGTAATGGTTCAAATAAATATCGTGTTCCAGAATCTCTCCGTTACGCATCATTTCCGTAAATTCTTCATCGGTCTTGAAATAATAGGACACACCTTCGATTTCGTTTTCTCTCTTCTGCCGTGATGTCACGGACACAGAGTGAGTAATGTTGGGAAGTACTTCACGAACCCGATCAATAACGGTTCCTTTGCCGACGCCGGAAGGTCCCGACACTGCGATGAGAAGTCCTTTTCGATCTATCGCTCCGTTTTCATCACAAAGCCTCACGCCTGCTCCTTATCCGCACGAACATTATCGTGCTGTATATCTTGAAGGAGAATATCGATCTCCTCGACAGGAAGGGCGGAAAGAACGACGTGGTCGCTGTCCATGATTAACACGGCCTTGCACTTCTTACCGGAGGAAGCATCGATCAGAGAGCCACGGTCGCGCGCGTCCTGCACGAGTCTTCGAACCGGTGCCGAATCCGGACCGATGACGCTGATCAGTCTTTCTGCCGATATGATGTTCCCGAATCCGATTTGAATAAAAGTCACAATTTCCTCCCGATTATAAGCAATTACGCAAGATTCTGAATCTGCTCGCGTATTTTTTCCAGTTCTGTTTTCATTTCGAGAACACGGTTCGTAATGGTAAGGTCATTGGCCTTCGAGCCGATGGTGTTTATTTCACGGTTGATTTCCTGAACAATAAAATCAAGGCGTTTACCGATGCTTCCGTCGGACTTTATCGCCTCCCTGAATTGCTCCAAATGGCTCGAAAGACGGGTCAACTCTTCATCGATCGAACATCTGTCGGCAAAAATTGCGATTTCCGCCTCTGCCCTTCCCTCGTCGTAATAAAGACCTGCGGTGTCCTCCAGAAGGCTTTCCATTCTGGCCATCAGTTTCTGCCGATATTCGGCGGGCACGAGCGCCGCACGCTCTCTGACTTCGTCTGTCATGCGGGACAAATTGTCTGTTTTATTAAGAACATCCGCGGCAAGTCTCTCGCCTTCAGTCTTGCGCATCCGGATGATCGAATCCAAGGCATCCGATAAAATCGCCATGAGCCCTTCCTTCAGCATTTCCGGGTCGCATTCCGCCGTATCGACAGAAAGCACATCCGGCAGTCTGGCAATCATCCCGGCATCCGCTTCGTCCGGTCTTCCCGTTGCCGCGGCAATATCGGAGATCGCCGCGGAATAAGCCCGTGCAAGGTCGATATTCGGCATGACGACGGTTCCCGCGGAAGCTGCGTCGTTCATGGTGATAAATACATCCGCCTTGCCTCGGACAAGCCGGTTGGTAATGGTTTCTTTGAAGACGGGTTCGAGTGGAAAAAGGACTCTGGGCATACGGATCTGAACATCACAAAAACGATTATTGACAGTCTTGATCTCAATGAGAAATCTTCTGGACTCGACGGTGCTCTCCGAGCGGCCGTATCCGGTCATGCTTTCAGCCATATGAATGTTTCTCCCGTCCGGTGACTACTTTCAGCACCCCGAAAAGCCCTTAATCCGGACGTTTTCGGTGCGAGAGTCATTATATCTCAAGCCCTGAAAATGCGCAACTGCTGAAATATACCTTCAGCCTTAGAGCCGTAAAGGTTTGAAGGCAATAAAATCCCCCGATGCGAGGAGGTATCTGACTCCGTTTTTCGTTCCTTCGAAGGCTTTACCATGACCTCGCCCGTGAAGGTGTCCGTACAGGCAAATTTCGACGCCGTATTTTTCGAGCAGATCGGAAAACGCCGTACGGTCACCATGCTCGCCGACCGGAGGGAAATGAAGCATCGCCACCATGCGTCCGGACGTGTGTGCGCAGAGATTCTGCCCCGCAATAAGAGATCTCTCCAGCCTTCCGGCTTCACGATCATAGATTACGCGATCCGACTCGGAGAACTCCGAATGCTCCGGGAGTAGCCAGCCGCGGGAGCCGCATACGGTGTCTGTGCCCACCCGAATCGCACTGTTCTTAATCAGGGTAATCGAATGGATTTCGTTGTCGTCCATAAACTTTTCGACCTTACCATTGGTTCCCCACCAAAAATCGTGGTTTCCCTTAATCATAATCTTCTGTCCGGGGAGCCGGTCCAGAAAGCGAAGGTCCGGTAATGCCTCTTCCATGGTCATTGCCCAGGAGATATCCCCCGGGATTAAGACGGTGTCTTCTTCTGAAACCATCTCCGTCCAGTTTGCTTCCAGGCGGTTAACATAGTCGTGCCAGCGCTCGCCGAAAACGTCCATAGGCTTATCGGTTCCGAGGGAAAGATGAATGTCTGCGATTGCAAATAGTGCCATAAAATCAATCCTCCCTCCGATGAAAATGTTCGTAGATTGCTTTTGCGTTCGCCTCCGATATTTGCGGCGCCGCGGCGAGCTCATCAATTTCGGATTTCATGATTTTGCCGATGGTGCCAAAGTGCTTAAGCAGCGCTTTTCGCTTCGCCGGCCCGATACCGGCTATCGTCTCCAGTTTGAACGAAAGATTGCGTTTCCGGCTGAGCTTTCGCTGATAGGAAATCGCAAACCGGTGGACCTCGTTCTGGATTGCCGTTAATAGACGAAGCAGAACCAGCTTCTCATCGCTCAAATCTTTTCCTTGGGAGAGATCCAGCGTGGATCCGTCCGTCCGGACCAAGCCGGCCGTACGGTGCCTCGAATCTTTCACCATTCCCGCGACGCGAATACGCTCACCCAAGCCGAATTCATCAATTACGGCACGTGCCAGAAACACGTGAGCCCGACCGCCGTCCATCAATAAAAGATCCGGAATTTTGGCAAATTCGTTCTCGTCGCCGTGCGAAAAACGTCTTTTCAGCACTTCGCGCATTGAGGCGTAATCATCCTGACCTTCGACGGTTTTCACTTTGAAAAGCCGGTAACCCTGACGGTCGGGGCGGCCGTTTTTGAAGACCACCATTCCGCCGCAACGATCGTCCTGTCCGAGGTTGGAAATGTCGAACGCTTCGATGCGTTCCGGCAGACGGTCCATAGAAAGTGCTTCTTTCAGGCCTTCAAGCGCCTCCCGTATGGATCTTTCCGAGTCGCCGACGCGAAGGATTCTGCTGTGCAGGGCTTCCGATGCATTCTTCACCGAAAGTCCCAGAAGGTTCGCGGCATCACCGCGCTGCGGAACACGGAAAACAACTTTCCGACCGGCCAGCCCGCTTAGGTACCGGGACACGGTTTCATGGTCTTCCGGCAGTACCGGCAGCAGTATTTCCGGGGGGATCTGCGCCGCTTCCGGGTAGTACTGCATCATAAATGCCATTAATACGCCGGCATCTTCTTCTCCGTCATCCGGCAGGAAAAACGTTGATGAACCGACAATTCGGCCGCTCCGAAGCTCCAGTTTACGCAAGCAAATCTCGCCGGCATCGCGAAAAATGCCGATCGCGTCCATATCTTTTTCCATGCGGAACGAAATCTTCTGCGATTCCATAATCTTTTCAAGCGCCATCAGTCGATCCCGGTAAATCGCCGCTTTCTCATATTCCATATCTTCGGAAGCACTCTTCATCCGGGCAATCAAATCCTTCTGGATTCCGTCGTATTTTCCCTCGAAAAAGCGGCAGACGTTCTCCATCACCGCCCTGTATTCCTCTGCGGGAACATCTCCCCTGCATGGAGCAACACACTGACCGATATGGTAATTAAGGCATGCACGCTCTTTGCCTATATCCCGCGGCAGAACGCGACGGCAGGTCTTGGTGGGGAAAATACTCTTTAGCACCTCCAGCGCGCGATAAACATCGCCGCCGAGAAAGGGTCCGTAATACTTCGCTCCCTTTTCCCGATCATTTCCGATGCGGAAAACCTTCATAATCCTCGGGTATTGCTCCTGCATGGTAATGCAAACATATGGAAAACCTTTGTCATCCCGCAGGAGAATGTTGTAGTGCGGCATATATCGCTTAATGAAATTGGCTTCAAGCAGTAACGCTTCCAGTTCACTTTCGACCACAACATATTCGAAATTGTCTATATGCGAAATCATCGCCAGGACTTTTTCGTTTCCGACCGGATTTTTCGCGAAATAACTGCGGAGACGAGCTTTCAGATTCTTGGCTTTGCCGACATATATAACAGAACCCGAGGCGTCCTTCATGAGGTACACACCCGGATTCGTAGGTACTGTATCTAAGCGGGCATCAAATGCCGGTTTCTCCAGATCAATCACACCTTCGGATTCTCCAGATAGGTCACAAGAGCATCCAGCGCTTCCTCTTGATCCGCGCCTTCTGCGGCAATTTCAATTTCAGAATTGCTTTCAATTCCGAGAGACATCAGCCCGAGAAGACTTTTTGCATTCGCTCTTCTTCCGTTGCGTGTAAGGTAAATACTGCTGCGGAATGCGGAAGCCTTCTGGATCAAAACAGCGACAGCCTTCATTTGAAGTGCATCCTCGCAACAAAAAACGACTGTTTTGGATACCATTTTTCTTCCTCCTGGGAAATGAAGTAAGTCATCACATATTCTTAATCTAAAGTATATGGACAGCGTTTCTTAATGTCAACCGGAACAAATCGTTTCACTCAATTTTTAGCGATTTCACTTAGCAAGGACGGAAGACAGGTTTGTTTTCTGGTTATTATGACATCATTTTCTTAACTGCTCTTCAGGCGTCATGCCGGGAATAGTCTCTTCTGATATTGTAAGAGAGTATATAAAAGCATCTTCTCCGCTGTCTTCATAATAACCCTTTCGACGTCCGGATCTCAAGAAACCAAATCGCTCATAAAGACCAATGGCTGTATCGTTTCCGCTTCTGACTTCCAAATGAAGAACTTTGATTCCGTTATGGATGCAGAACCGCTTTGCTTCCTCGAGCAAGGCTTTTCCGATCCCTTCGTTTCTTCGATCCGGATGAACGGCAAGGTTCGCTATTTCCGCCTCATCACACACAAACTGGATTCCGATATAGCCGATGGTGCGGGGAATGTATGTAAGATCCTCGCAAACAAAACATCTCCTGATCTTTGTGTCCGTCACAAAAGTCCGAAGTGATTCTTCGCTCCACGGAATCGTAAAACAAAGCTTTTCAAGCTCTCCGAGAAGCGAAATGTCGCCGGTATCCGCAACCCGGATTTCAGTCATTTGACTTTCCTTCCTTACTGATGAGATTGCGCTCCGCGGCGGTTTTCGCAAGATAAACCGGTTCCATTGCTTCTGTCGGGAAACGCTTCACAAGGTTCATATCCTCGGAATCGCTTCCCGCAAAAATCATCTCTGACGCTATTCCGGCCACCGACCACGGATCAATTTCCGCGCAGGCAAAAACCGGTCTCACATCCGCTCTTGGCTCTCCGCATTCCCCGACTCCGTAAATATCGCAGGCGTTCCCGCATGTCAGTATACAGGCCCCCGGGGCATTCTCATCCCTCCACCGATCACAGGCAAGAACAAACTCATCAACTGTTCTTGCCGCCTCGGATACCACTTCAAGACCCCGGTAATATGCCGCGCAAAAAACACGTCGATTGCGGGCGTCGATCATCGACGCAACAACAGCATCCCGGTGCGCAAAAAGCGGATATGCGAGAGCGCGGAGCGATGAAACAGGAATTGCCGCTTTGCCGGATGCAAATGCCATTGCCTTAACCGCACTGACGCCGATCCGAATCCCGGTGAATGAGCCCGGGCCGACGGTACAGGCGATCGCATCCAGCGAACTGTAATCCGCGGCGGCATTCTGCATCAGCTCATGCACCAGCGGCATAAAGGTATGGGAATGTGTAAGACCCACTGAAAGAAAAGACGAGGCAATCCGCTTTTCGCGAAAAACGGTATTCATCGGAACAGAAACCTCCGGAATCCCGTAAGTGTCCGGCGGCATTTCATAACTTCCGAGACAGCAGGAACAAGACGCACTTGATGTATCACAGGCAAGTATTCTCATGGATTGATCCTTCCTCACACGAGCGGCGTCGCAAAAACGATTTGCGGTCCGCCTTCAATTATATCGCTATCTCTTGATTAGCGGAAAGACTATTCAGAATTGCGGTCAACGGCTTCTCCATGACATCCGGAATGGTAATAGAAATATCTCTTTGGGAACCGTTTCCGCGCAGTTCGATCCGGATCCGGTTTTCCGGCAGAATATCCGTGACTTTATCTCCCCATTCGATCACGCAGACACCGCCGCGATCGAAATATTCATCAAGGCCGGCGGCAACAAAGTCCTCCGGGTCATGGAGACGGTAAACATCAAAATGGAACAAGCTCTTCCCGGTTCGGGTCGAAATATGTTCGGAAACAATGGTGTAGGTCGGACTGGTGACCATCGACGTAAGTCCCATACCCGCGGCGATACCACGAGTCAGAGCGGTTTTCCCCGCGCCGAGGTCACCTTCGAGGATAACCACGATCCCGGGTTCAAGCATTGCGGCAATCGCACGTCCGATTTCTTCGGTCGCCGCCGTCGAGAAGGAAACAATACTGCGGGTAATCATATCTTCGTTCCGGCCTGTGCGATGCCTTCCGGATCAAACCGTATGACACCGCCGCCGGCAAAGACCAAAAGTTTGCTCCGGTAATCAAACGGATTTCCGTCAAAAAGCGAGAAATCAGCTGATTTTCCTTCTGTCAGGCTCCCGTAGGAGTCCGAGATTCCGAGAATTTGCGCAGGAAGTATGGTGATTGCCTCAAGCGCATCTGATTCGCTCATTCCGCCTCTGACCGAAAGCGCCGCCGAAAGCGATAGGTATTGTTGCGGAACGCAGGGGTGATCGGTCATGATCGCGACCGGAAGTCCGGCGGCACGAAGAACCGATGCCGTTCTGAGGGATAGATTGGACAGTTCCGGCTTGCTGCGGTCTCCGATAATCGGTCCGACCACTACCCCGAGAAGTTTTCCTCCCGTGCCTTTTATGCCTGTTCCGCGCCCCGGTGCTTTACCGGCTTCATATTCCTCGAAAAGAATATCGGCGATCAGATGTCCTTCCGTACAATGTTCAAGAGTGTAAGTCAGTCCGAATTCGTTACAAATCCGAACCGCTGTCAGCAGGTCATCCTGACGATGCGCATGGATCTTAAGCGGAAGTTTCCCTTCGACTACGGGAAGCAAAGACTCAGCCTGGACGTCGGGTTCCGGCTTATCCGGATAATCCGGTTTATCTTTATCCGGAGAAAGTTGAGCGGTTTCGTACTCATCCAATTTCTCACTGAAACGTTCAAGTTTCTCTCTGTAGTCAATCGTATTCAGAAGCGCTTCTCTCAGCAGGGACGCCGTGCCCATACGGGTCTGAGGTGTCTTGTTGTCCTTCCCGTATACCCGCTTGGGATTCTCTCCGAACGCCGCTTTTTGCGCTCCCGGTGCTCTGATGAGTGCTTTTTCAACCGTTCTCTCATAGGTTTTAACAATGGCGAACTGTCCGCCGAGAACGTTTCCGCTGCCGGGCCCGGTCATGACAATTCCGACACCGCCTTCATATGCCTCCCGAAAACAAACATCCGCATTATGGATGCCGTCAATGGCACGCAACTGGGGCGTAATCGGATCTGTCATTTCGTTTCCGTCGCTTCCTTCCGAATCCAGACTGTCATTAAAAAGACCCAGATGCGAATGTGCATCAATAAATGCCGGCAGCAGCCATCCGCCCTTGCCGTCGATCTCTGTGAAATTCCCGGATATCCGGATCGTGTCATAATCCTTCATCTCGCCGATTTGCAGGATTACACCTTTATCTGAGGTGAGATAACCGTTTTCGATGATTCCGGTCCGGTCCATCGACACAACTCTGGCATTCTTGATGATCAGCATATTCTACCTCTGCTTTCAGGATAAAGGACGCGACGCACCCGACAGGTTATGCCGAATGCGCCGCGTGAATTATTTCAATTCGATGTTGTCTTACCCGGCTGTGAAAAGCCTTCGTAAAACGCTCCAGCAGCGCATTAACGCTTGGAGAACTGGGAAGCCTTTCTTGCTTTCTTGAGACCCGGCTTCTTTCTTTCCTTCATGCGTGAGTCACGTGTAAGGAATCCGGCCTTCTTCAGAATTGCCTTGTAGGCTTCTTCGTCTGCCTTGACCAGTGCTCTGGAAATTCCCTGACGGATAGCTCCGGCCTGTCCGGAAATTCCGCCGCCGATTGCCTTGCAAACGATATCAAACTTTCCGATCGTAGCGGTGGCAACGAGCGGTTGACGAACAATCAACTTCAGTGTCTCAAGTCCGAAATAATCATCAATATCTTTATCGTTGATTGTAATCACTCCGGTGCCGGGAAGAACACGTACGCAAGCGACTGCATTCTTGCGGCGGCCGGTTCCATAAAAATTCACTTTGGTAGCTTTCTTAACCATGCTGTTTATTCCTCCCTTTCTTATGCTTCAAATGAAATCGGCTCGGGCTTCTGTGCGGCTTGCTCATGTGTCTCGCCGGCATAAACCTTGAGCTTCTTATACATCTGACGACCCAAAGCATTCTTCGGGAGCATTCCCTTTACAGCCAGCTCGATTGCCTTCTCAGGCTTCGTGCTCATCAACTTGCGATAGGTGGTCTCCTTGAGTCCACCCGGATAACCGGTGTGGTAGCGATACATCTTCTGGTCCAACTTATTGCCCGTCAGAACAACCTTCGCAGCATTGATAACGATAACAAAATCTCCGCAATCCAGAAAAGGTGTAAATGTGGGCTTGTGTTTTCCGCGGAGAATTGTCGCAATCTCGGTCGAAAGACGACCCAGCGGAATTCCCTTCGCATCGACGACATACCATTTTCTCTCGATCTGATCGGTATTCGCAACATATGTCTTCATAATGTTCAATTCTCCTCCTTGGCAGTTAAGACAACAAACGGTTCTGAGAACCGCTTCACCATAATAAAGGCGGTCCATTGCTATGTCAATAGTCGATTGTAAATATCTGAAAATATTTCGCGATTTCTTCGTTTTTCGACGTTTTTCGAGCTATTTCTGCCAGTCGAACGTAAAAATGTTTGTCATTGTTCAGGCAGACGCATTTAATTCGTCGAGCAATGCGCATATCTCGGAAAGATTCGTAACGACTCGATCGGCTGCCGACACATCCTGTCCTTCGGATGTCGGGTTCTTGTATCCGACCGTAAACATACCTGCCGCCTTAGAAGACATGACACCGGCAGTAGAGTCCTCGACGGCGAGGCAGTTCCCCGGATCAATACCGATTTTCTTCGCCGCAAGAAGATAGATTTCCGGATCAGGCTTGCCGTTCCGGATTTCTCTGCCGCCTGTATAGGCTTCCATATGCGGCCAAAGTCCGAGATGGTCGAAAACCGCTTCGACAAAATCATTACGGGACGACGAAGCCACCGACGCAAGAATATTCTTGTTGCGGATATATTCCAGAAGTTCGCCCAAGCCTTCGGATGCACGAATACCGGAGCCCGGAAGCGCACGGACGGTCAACCGCCACTGTTCATCAATCAGCTCTTCGATATCTGCCGGCAAGTCATATTTCTCGATCATGGCACTCCATAACGCTTGACTGGTTCTGCCGACATAGGGATTCGTTACGGATTTGTCAGCTTCAACACCGAAACTTCTTAATATCTCCAAATTCGTCTCATCATGAAGAGGTTCGCTATCCAGCAACACCCCGTCCATATCAAAAATCACTGCTTGAATCATCGTGAAAATCTCCTCTTTATGTCAATCCAACATGGTTCCGCCGGGGTATTCTCCGGTAAAGCACGCGTCGCAAAACAGATGTCCGGGCTCATCGATCATCTCTCCGAGGCTTCCGACTTTCAGATAACCGAGCGAATCAGAACCGATTATATTGTTGATCTCATCGATTGTGTGGTTCTTCGCGATTAAGGCACTTCCGGACGGCACGTCCGTTCCGTAATAACAGGCATGCAGAAAAGGCGGGGCACTTACGCGCACATGGACTTCCAACGCACCGCAGTTCTTTAGCATACGGACAATATTCGCAATGGTGGTTCCGCGAACAATCGAATCATCAATCATGACGACTCTTTTTCCGCAGACAGCGGAACGAACCGGATTAAGCTTGATACCCACAGCCTCGCGGCGAAGCGCCTGCTCGTGCTTAATAAAAGTTCTTCCGATATAGTTGTTTTTTACAAAACCTCTGACTACGGGTATTCCGGACTCCAAGGAGTATCCGGCTGCGGCATCCAGTCCGGATTCGGGGATACCGATCACAACATCGGCATCCACAGGATGCTGCTTTGCAAGGAGTCTGCCTGCCCTAATACGAGACTCATATACGCTGATTCCATCGATTTCGCTGTCCGGCCGCGCAAAATAAATATACTCAAAAATACACTTGCTGCATCGCTCGGGCATCGGCATACGTATTGAGTGAAGTCCGTCACCATCACAGACCACAATTTCACCGGGAAGCACATCCCTTACAAATTCAGCACCGACGGCATCCAGTGCACAGGTCTCGGATGAAAACACGTATGAACTTCGAATTCTCCCGATACATAAGGGCTTAAATCCGAAACGATCGCGAGCCGCAATTAACTTGTCGGAACTCAACACAAGAAGCGAGCAAGCGCCCTCTATCGTCTTCATTGCTTCTTCGGTTGCTTCTTCAAGTGTTTTATCGTGCACGCGGTTACGTGCCAACAGATAGGAAATGACTTCGGAATCCACACTTGTCCGGAAGATTGCGCCGGTCTCTTCGAGATTCTTACGAAGACCGGTGGCGTTTGTCAGGTTTCCATTGTGAGCGATTACGAAGGTCCCCCCCGCATACTCCGTAACCAAGGGCTGCGCATTCTCAATAAAACTGCCGCCGCTTGTGGAATACCTAACATGTCCGATTGCACTCGTTCCGTTCATCTCAGATAGTGTTTTTGCGGAAAATACCTCTCCGACGAGACCCATTCCCTTATGACAGGAAATGGAGCCGTTACTGTGAACAGCGATTCCGCAGCTCTCCTGCCCCCGGTGCTGGAGCGCAAAGAGTCCGTAATACATAAGTGCGGATAATGGCAGGCTCTCTTTGTCAAAAATACCGAATATACCGCACTCTTCGTGTAATGAATCAATCACGGGAAACCTCATTCATTAAAATACAACCAATCAAAAAGAGAGTCAGCCCTTCGAAAAGAGCCGCTCACCATCTACAAGATAATTCTATCACTAGCCCTCTCTCTGTCAATTGTATATAATACGCAGAAATTTCTGTGATATTACACTTTCCTTGTTCGCGTTGTCATTTTGAGTCGCTCATGCTAATATCTTAAGAGTACAACTTGTCGTTAAAGAGGAAGATCATGACATACATATACAGACATCGTAAGCTGCTCAGCATCGTTCTTATACTGTCACTCCTGCCAGTATCGATGGCCTCATGCAAAAAAAAGACCGCAGCAGCAACCGTCACCACCTCCACATACCAGGGACAAACCACAATCACCGATGTGTCCGGATCCGTCATGGATCCGGATGTAACGCTTACCCCGACGCCGATCCCCGAATATACCGTCGCAACGGTTGTCGCCGTAGATGATGACCTTTTATATGTTCGGCAAGAAAAGAATACAACCGCAAAAGCAATCGGTGCTACGGTCGGCGGAATTGATTTTCTGGTTTTGGAGCAAGGCGAGTATTGGTGCAAAATTCTTTTCGGAGAAGAAGAAGAAGGATATATCGAGACAAAATATCTTTCTTTTGCCATTACGAATACCCTGCCGGAAATACATGAAGCTCACTTTTATATGAAGGCCAGGGAAGAAATGGGCCTCCTTCCGACCAAATACAACAACCGGCTTAAGGTCGTCCCGTCAACATATACCGTGATTGAGAAAGTACCGGAAAGCAGTGCTCCGGGAGCCAAGCTCGTCGAGAAGGAAGTCACCAAAACCAAGATCGATGTATTCACGACATCGAATGTTTTACTGTCCAAGGACACCACCCTCTACATCAAGGATGGAACGATCCGGACGACACCGATCCCTTCGCCGACGCCGATCCCCGGCACGGAGACACCGACACCGACACCGTCTCCGACCGCGTCTCCGACACCCGTGGCTACGGCGACACCAACCGCTACGCCAAGCCCCACGCCTGTCACTGAGCCGACTGAGACCACAGCCGAATCTTCTGTGTTGGGCGCGTCTCAGACATACGAGCCTACGGTCAAGAAGGAGCCGGCCACGGCGACGCCGACGCCGACACCGACGCCCGTATCTGTTGAGATTGTTATCAAAAACGGCAAGATCACTTCCTGTAAGGGTATCACATTGGAGGAGTTGGATTTTGAGCTCCATAAGGACAAAGGGCAGGTTGTAACGGTTAACGGAGACGTAATCTCTTTTAACGGCATGTTTTTTGAAGAAGCAGAGGTTATCGTAACGCTCGGAAGTCTTGATACACCGGATGGCGAGATTGTTTTAGAAAACGGATACTATTCCGTACCCAAAATGCTGAAGGACAATCTCGTCGATGTTTCTCTTTATTCCGACGATATTTTAATTGACATGCTGTTGGCAAAAGAAGGAAGCATCGCCGGCGGCAACGTTTACGGACAGGAAATTTGCCTGTTGCAGAAGGGCACGTTAGACAAGCTTCTTAAAGCGCAGGAGCTTTTTGCGGCGGACGGTTATTCCATAATCATTTATGACGCATACCGGCCGTACAGTGTAACCTGCATCATGTTTGACATCCATAAGGACGGCACATACGTCGCCGGGAAGCGCTTCGGCTCCATTCACAACAAGGGTGCCGCGATTGATATGTCTATTGTGGATAACAGCACGGGAATTCCGCTGGAGATGCCGTCGCCGATTCACACACTGGATTCCTCCTCGAATCGGAGTAACCCCAATATGACGGCTGAAGCAAAAAAGAATATGAATTATATGGCGGGGATCATGAAAAAATGCGGGTTCGGAACCATCGCAAGCGAGTGGTGGCATTTTACCGACACATTAAGCGACGATTATATGCTCACTGACCATGATCTTCCCGCTCAGATCAAGATTATTTACGAGTAAACGTTTCATTGGATTTCGGAAATCAGGAAGCCAAAAAGCCCGAAATGACTACGGTCGATTCCGGGCTTTTGCATGAAACCGGTTCGCCCTCTCCGCAAACAATTACTTCAACAGCATATGTGCCGGCCGGTACGGATGATTCATCCAGACGTGCCGAGAAGGCTGCGTTCGCCTTGTCTTCGGTGCCGCTCAAATAATCTGTTTCATAGATGGGGAATGTAACCAGCGTGAAATCACCGGCGTCACCCGTGAGTTTCAGATAGATGTCATAATTTTGACCGGCATCGTAATGTTCCGGTATAGCCGTCCCGACAACCCGCGTGCCGTTATCTGTGTTTTCGATGATGATCGTCAAATCGATCGGAGATTCAGTTGCCTTCGGAATCGCATCAACAGTATAAGACGGAAGAATCGGTGCCGTTTGTATGACATTGACAATGTTTCGCTCCACGATCTCGAAAAGCACCACGTCGGTGTCTTCGGTGAGGAGCGTGTACTGGTATGGGATTGCCCGCGAATAGATCACGGAGGCAAACGAGTTCGAGATAAAAGGAAGCAGCGCATTTGCAAATGAGTCTCTGAACATGAGTAAATCCGCCGTTCCGGCTTCCGATGTGGTATTGATCAGAAGTTCTTCGGGCGACCGGATCGGTCGTGCACTCGAGTAGTTTTTCCCGATGTCATATACCATCTGGTCATCTTTTACGGAAAGAGCCGGATAAAGCATCTGACTCAGATCACCTTCCCAGATCTTTTGGGAGGTATAGGTCGCGCCCGCATAATCTTCAAAACTGAATTCCGGGCTGTTATTTTGGACTTCAGCGATGATCGCCCGATAAGCGGCAAGAGCGCCCAGATTATTCCAATGCGAGTCGAGCTTGTGGTAGAGCTGCCCCTCACCGGATCTCAAGACTGAGTGTAAGTTAAGGTAGGGGAAGGAAACAGCGTCAAGCTGACGATAAAGCTTTTCGCAGTTGCTCAGTTCTCCTACGGAAAGATACCGGTCCGGCATTTGCTCCGGATAAACGGATGCCTTGTTCGGCGCAACCGTAAAAATAAAATCCACATCGCGACGGGCCAGGTACTCTTTCTGCAGCTCGAGTGTTTTTGCAATCCGGTATATCTCGTTGTCGCTTAAGACGGAAACCTTCAAATAATCCTTGAGCGTCGGCTCGAAAAACAGCCACCCGTCCTTACCGACGATGACCTGTGTGTTGACCGATTCACCGAAGATCGTTTGCTTCATCACCGCGTCGGCGGTCACCAGTTGCGGCTTGAATGCGAAATGATCCGACAGATATGCCTCGGCATCTTCCGGGAAGGAATTGTTAAAGCCCTCTGCGTTAAAGAGAACCGGTGGTTTCGCAAGCGGGCGCTTTTCGGTGTTGATGTTCTTGTATCCGAGAAGCATGCCGAAAAGAGGGACAGTACATGCGCCGATATAAAGCAGGATAAACAGGAAATGCCGGACTTTTTTCATGACTTCTCTCCTTCCTTAAAATCTGAAATAAATAAACGGATTGTACGCCGTGCTCGAAAGGGACAGCGCGCATAGCGCAAAGACCGCAAAAGCCGCGACCATCGAGACGGTTTCAATCAGCGCTTCGTGGGACTTAAGTTTCCCGGCAACTTTTCCGGCGAGTTTTTTGGGCAAATCGGTCGCGCCCAGTATGCCGACAACAAGGAACAAAATCACGGATGGAGTCAGCGTCGCACAAAGAAACGACAGCATCGCCGGTGTCATTTTCCATCCGGCGAACATACTGCCGAGCATTGAAAAGCCCTGTTGAAAAGTCGTGGCACGAAAAATCACGAAAGCCGTCACCGCGACCAGAACCGTATAGATCTGCCCCAGAAATTTCCACTTCCACTTCTCGGGGTTGATGACTCCGATACGCTCCATGATGATGAAAAATCCGTGATACAGGCCCCATACGACAAAGGTCCACTGCGCACCGTGCCAGAGACCCGTGCAGAAAAACACAATCAAAAGATTAATAAGCGTCCGAACACTACCTTTTCGATTTCCGCCGAGGGGAATATAGAGGTATTGCTTGAACCAGGTCGACAATGAAATATGCCACCGGTTCCAGAACTCCTTAATGCTTCGGGATATGTAGGGATAGTTGAAGTTCTCTTTGAAATCGAATCCGATCATTTTACCGAGGCCGATGGCCATATCCGAGTAGCCGGAAAAATCAAAATAGATCTGGAGTGAATACGCGATCGCGCCAAGCCAGGCAATCGCACTATTGACTTCGGATCCCTGCAGCGCAAACACCTTGTCTGCGACACTGCCCATCGCGTTCGCGATGAGAACCTTTTTCCCAAGCCCGACCGAGAATCGCTTGAGCCCGGCAACCGTTTTCTCCATGTTTTCGACACGGTAGTCCAACTGCTTTTCGACATCGGAATAAAGAACGATCGGGCCGGCGATCAGCTGGGGGAATAGCGAAACATAAAGGAGCACATGCCCCGGATTCTTCTGCGGCTTCGTACCACCCATAAATACATCCAGTGTATAGGACATTGCCTGGAATGTGAAAAAGGAGATTCCGATGGGAAGCCGGATGACCGGAATCAGAAGCGAAGTTCCAAGAAGTCCGTTCACGTTGTCGACCATAAAATTGGCGTATTTAAAGACCATCAGCATGCCGATGTTGAAAATAACGCAAAGCACCAGCCACAATCGGGCACTTCCTTTTCGCGTCTCCCGGTCGCCCATCGCTAGAGCAAGCATATAATTAACAAATACCGAGAGGATCATCAGCAGAACGTATACCGGTTCTCCCCACGCATAGAAAATCAGGCTCATGATGAGCAGGAATATGTTGCGAAGCTTCTTGGGAAGGGCTTTATTGACCAGAAATACAAACGGCAGAAATGCGAAAAGGAAAACAGGTGAGCTGAAAACCATTTATGTTCTCCTTGCCGTTATTTTATCTGAAACTGACCCCGGAAAAGTAGCTGATGTATTCGACTTTGCCGTCCTTGATGGAAATGAACATGCGGTCACTCTCATAGTCTTCGAAATCGCCGGAGACAACATAGGTTCGAACCCCCTGATCATCGTATCCCTCGCCGTAGGCGGCAATTACCGCGTCTTCCGGGTCGCCGACCTTGATGCCTCTGGGGGACACAAAGTCGGATGAGGTTACGACGATTTCATTAATCAGATCTTTGCCGTCGATCGGATTGGTCATGATCTCCAGACCGGTATATTTAAAATTCTTATCTTCGCCTTCAAAAGTGCAGCTCGGCGCCGCCGTCTCCACATACCCTTCCCCTACCGCAGTAAGGAGCACCGTCACATCGGAAAGAAGTCCAAACTCTTGACCTTCGTACGGAAAAACCAAGTCTTTGTCGGAAAACGTCCCGCTCAGGAATGTAGGCTCAGCCGTCGTAGTCGCTGTGGCAGAAGAACTCGAAGATGAAACGGTTGTCGACTCTTTCCCAGTGCTTTTCTCTGAGCAGGCGGTACCTGCAAGGACTGTCGCAATCGTAAGAATGGCTATCAATATTTTTTTCACATGCAATTCCTCCATGGAATGTCGGTTCGACGCAGATTTTACGGAGCTGACGGATCCGTGGTCGGTTCAGGGATAGGGGTCGGTGTCGGCGTGACTGTCGGCACCGGCGTCGGTGTAGGAGTAGGTGTCGGCGTCGGGGCTGATGTTGCCGTTGGCACCGGTGACGGGGTCGGGGTGGGTTTATCCGGGTCGGTCGGATCCCATGTCGGGAAATTCGGATCGATGGCCGCCTTGCCGGGGTAGGAGACCAGGTCACTGCTTTGTACGATCTCAACAACCGTGCCCGCAGCACAATTATAGTAGACGAACATAGCTCCCCTGACCGTTGTCCGGACACAACCGCCGCTCGCGGTATTGTTGCCGATTTGATTATAAGAGTTGGCCTCTAAGGTCGAGCGATCTTTGGAAGAATAGATCGGCCCATGGAAGTACCGTCCGCTTTTATATGTCGAAGAGAACGGGGAATAGTTGTGACCAAGAGTCCAATACCGCCATTCAATCTTTGCGCCGATCGTGAAGGATCCGGTTGGAGTATTCCTACCACCGAGTGCGGCAGGGTATGTAGCTACCCGAACAGTATATTCTCCGCTCTCATCGTAAGTAAAGACGGCAAAAGCGGAATCCGCCTTATCGACGATAATCTTATACTTATTGAGAGGCTTCGGTGTCGGAACCGGTGTCGGTGTGGCAGGTGTCTTGGTTACATTCGGATCCTTGGTCGGTGTCGGTTTGGGTGTCGGCGTCGGTGTCGGTTGAATCAATATATTCACAAATGACGCCAGCAGGGTATCTTCCGTCATCCCCTCGACAGCATGATCCTGATACGCCAGAAGCAGAAAACCGGTCACTCCAAATTCCATATGCTTCCACTGCGTGATCCCACTGGCAAGAATCTGAGTCGGAACATACTGAGTTCCGTCGGTCGATATGTATAAAATATAGTAACTCGCGTCCGGTACCTCCGTCCACGAAAGGTCATACCCTAAATCGGTCGCCTGCACGATAAGTCCTTCGGTCAAAGGAGCCAGCGTAGATAAATCCGGCATCGGAAGAATCTCATCCGAACCGGGAACATATACGGGAATCGGCGTCGGTGTCGGTGTCGGCGACGGTGTTGATGTCGGCGTTGCCTCGACTTTATCAGCGGTTATGCTTTCCGTCTGTGTAACTGACGTTTCTGATTCAAGACGGTCACGTTCGGCCTTCCCGTCTTCGAGCGCCGAAAAAAGGATTAGTGAACCAACAAACAGCGAGGTAACGACAACCGCTGTCATGAAGAAACTGGATCTTCTCATAATTTATGTCCCTGCAATTACTGGAGAACGATGCCTCTGCTCCCCCCACTTTAAAGTATATCGTACATGAGAGAGTCCTTGCTGGTCAATGCTTTTGCATGTATAGTTACTTACATGCTAAAAAATGTAACCTGCCTGAAACATAGAAGAACTTTGTGTATTCGGATATACGTACGATATATTTGTAACATGTGACAACATTAAAAGAATGGGTGTCCGATGAATCAGACAAACGACCTATCCAAGCATCTATCTGCCCCGTCCGCATACACAAACTGTGTGCTGTGTCCGCGCGCCTGCCATGCGGATCGTACAAGCGGTATACCGGGTTACTGCGGTATGGGCGCAGAACCCGTAATCGCGCGCGCGGCGCTTCACGAATGGGAAGAGCCCTGCATTTCGGGAGCAAAAGGCTCGGGCACGGTTTTCTTTTCGGGCTGCTCTCTGAAGTGCAAATTCTGTCAGAATCGTGAAATCAGCATGCAGAAAATCGGTGCCTCCGTATCCGCCGGGAGACTTTGCGATATTTTTCTGGAACTTGAGGCTATGGGCGCACATAACATCAATCTGGTTACCGCGCAGCATTTTCTTCCCGATATTGTGAACGCACTGACTCTTGCGAAAAAAGGCGGCCTTCAAATTCCGGTCGTCTGGAACACCGGAGGCTACGAGAAAGTCTCATCCCTTCGCAGGCTCGAAGGATTGATCGACATTTACCTTCCGGATATGAAGTTTTTTTCGCCGGTGCTCGCCGGAAGAATGTGCGACGCCCCGGATTATTTCCGTGTCTGCTCGGATGCGATCGCCGAGATGGTACGGCAGGTCGGAGAGCCCCGGTTATCGGACGGCGGGATCATGATTCACGGCATCATTGTGCGGCACTTAATGCTTCCGGGGAATCTGTTTGACACCCGTAAAGTACTCCTGTACCTGACCCGGACATACGGAAATCGCATCTTCATCAGCCTGATGAATCAATATACGCCGCCCGCAGATCCGATCCCGGGCGTGCCTCCCTCGTCTCTTCGTGAGGACCACTATGAAGCAATGGTGAACCTTCTGATCGAGCAGGGTCAGGAAAACGCCTTCATACAGGAGCCCGGGGCCGACTCGGTCGCTTACATTCCGGGGTTTGACTTAACCGGCGTCTGATCTCCATATACCCTCTTTACATAGTGATAATTCGGGTCTACAATTAGCTCGCGGACTATATCAGAGTGATATAGTCCGCGGGTCTTTTTCATGCAAAAGACTTGACCGTCAGGAGGCATATATGAAAGTTTTATTCATCAATTCCAACCTATCCGGGCACATTCATCCGACCCTTCAATTGGTAGAGGACTTAGTTGCGCATGGTGTCGATGTGACATACTTCTGTTCCTCGAAATTTGAAGAATCCGTCACGCGCGCCGGCGCCGGGTTTCTGGATTTCACGGAGGATTTAGAAAAATTTCTTGCTGAATATCGCCCCTCCGACCGCCATCCTTTCTTTTTACTGATGGAATATATCTTAAGATGGGATGAGGAAATGCTCCCGAGCGTGCTCAAAGAATTCCGAAAGGAAAAATATGACGCCTTGATCTGCGATTCGATTTTCGGAGGCACCGCTTTTCTCGAAAGAATCCTTGACGTCCCCGTCATATGCTCCCACTCGTCATTTGCGATGAGCCGCACGCCGGTTCCCGACCGGATGCTCGAAAAAGGATTTCATCCGCAACTCGATACCTGTTACGCGATTCTGGACCGGATTGCTGCGTCTTACGGGATCGAAGCACCGACACTGACGGAAGTATTTGTCAGTCGCGGTAACTTAAACATAGTCTATACGACAAGAGTTTTTAACGGCGATCCGGAGCTCGGGGACGATTACTTATTTATCGGGCCGTCTGTCAGGCGCCACGAGGAAATTGAGACTCCGTTCATTCCGGATACGGAGAAGAGACCGATTGTGTATATCTCTTCAGGAAGCATCAATACGGATGACGCGCCTTTCTACCGGATGTGCGCGGAGGCTTTTTCCGATTCGAAATACGCGGTGATCATGTCCGTCGGAAATAAGTTTTCGCCGGAAGAACTGGGGATGCTTCCGGAAAATGTGCGGGCATATCCTTACGTGCCCCAGCTTCAGATCTTAAAGAAAACCTCCGTGTTCGTAACGCACGCCGGTTTCAACAGCGTCAATGAGTCGCTCTTTTTCGGCGTGCCCATGCTCGCGATTCCGCGCGTCAATGATCAGCACATGGTCGCCAGGCGAATCACCGCGCTCGGTCTCGGGCTTTCCGCCGACCGCGCGACGCTCACCGCATCGCTCCTTGCCGACCAGGTGGATCAATTGCTTACGGACGAAATTATTCGGGAGAACTGCCGCGCTTTTTCAAATACGATGGTCGATTCCCCAAAATCACAGGCGGTCACGAAGATCGCATCGCTGTGCCAATCCAAGGAGGGTAACCATGGCGCTTAAAAACAAATCAATGTACGCCATCCTGGGCATTCTGAACATTGCCTCCGCCACAGGATACGATATTAAAAAATACTTCGATACCGTCATGCCCGGTATCTGGCACGAAAACTACGGGCACATCTATCCCACGCTTCGTATTCTCTCCGACGACGGATTGATCCGGGCTCTTCCGCCGGAGCCGAACTCCAAAAAGATCAGCTACGCGATTACAGGTACCGGTCAGGCGGAGCTCCTCGCCTGGCTCCGATCCGATACGGAGCCCCAACCGGCCCGGTCCGAGTTTATGCTCAAGTTGCTTTTCGCCGACCGGCTGCCGGAAAATGAACTGGCTTTAATGATTCATGACTACCGGGATACTTTTTCAAAAAGCCTTCTGAAATACCGGGCGATCGAAAAAGATCTTACGGAGGGAATCCCGGAAATACTGCCGTCCCGCGCACCTTTTCTTCTGTCGGTGCTGCGAAGCGGTATCATCCATGCGGAGGGCATGATCGCCTGGTGCGACGAGACAGCCAAACGGCTTCTCGGGGAATAAGCTTAAACAGGCAAAAACCCCGACGGCTTAGAACCATCGGGGTTTCAATGGAGCGGGAAACGAGATTCGAACTCGCGACTTTCACCTTGGCAAGGTGACACTCTACCACTGAGTTATTCCCGCATGCACGATGTATTATATCGACAGAAAAACTGAATGTCAACGTATAAGTGTTTTTTTTGCGATTTACACCGCGTGGCGATATCCGATCGCTTTCCGCTGATTTCCGAATCATTTTGCGGCATTATTTTGCGGAAAGATGAAAGATTCTTTCAGTTTACAGCATTGATATAGTTCAGATACATTTCGGACAATCTTTTGTCGCAATTGATTTGATATAATAAAGGCAGAGCAAGACAAGACGCTCTGACCGGTAAAAGACCGATCGATCTCTTCGCCAAGACTTACGCCCGACATAGCTCAAGTTCTCTCTTACGGCTACTGCCTAGGTTGACTATGATGGATATTGACGTAACGCTTGTTTCTTCTTAGCATCTTTGGATCCTCTTGATGTGGGTTACAAGGGAAATGCAAGTTTGGCGAAGAAGGGGTCCGCGAAGCTACTGACATCAAGGAGGAACGACATCCGGCATCGCTTTCGGACTTCTACACACATCCTCTGTATCGCGGATTACTCCGCACCGCAACCGCCGGGAAAGAAGTTTTTCCCGGCGGTTGTATTTAGTTAACCAACGCCCTTTGCGGATTTATTTTTTCGAAAAATCCTTGAACGGATCCTGAATATCATTGATGTCACCGCCCAGTTTGCGGATAACGGTCAGCGTCTCGTAGAACATCTCGCGGCTTAGGGTATGCAGGTTCCGATCCAGATATCCCTTGAGCAACGGAATCGCCCTGCCATCCCCGTAATCGCCGAGACACAGCGCGCCGATAACCTTTCGCTCCATTTTGCGAAAAGCGCCGCGGAGGCTCTGGAAAAAGGCCTCAGACCGATGTCCGGCCCCTATCTTGGCAAGCGCGACCAAGAGATCCTCCTCCGGACCGCCTCCGGGAATCTTTTCCGCGGAACCGATCCTTGCGATCAGTTCATCCGTCGCTTCCGCGCCCATGTTCACCAGATACTCCGTGATCACATCCGAAATATACTCGTCCGGAGCCGCGATTTTGCAGAAGCGGTCGAGAATCGGAGCGAGGGACGCCTTGCTTTTCTGCTCTCCCAGCGCCCGAACCGCCGAGATACTCGGCAGCAACATGTCCTGCGTATCCGGCGATTCATCTTCTCCCCGGATCTCCCATTCGCCTGATTCGGCAAGGCGAATCATCTTCGCAACCGCCTCATCGCCAAATGAAAAAACCCGGTCCGCAAGTGCCCTCGGCGGTTTGACATCAGACACCGCGGAAGCAATCTTGAATACCTCGATCGCATCATCGGCGTTCATAAGACTTCCGAAAAACGCCTTCGGCGAACCCGCTTCCAATCCGCCCAGCGGCTGATCCAGGAAAGCCTCCGCCTTCTCCTCCACCATCTCCACGAAATCTTTTTCGAAATCGGTCCCGAAGATATCCCTCTTCAAGGACTCCCGCGTCAAAATATCTTCACTGCAAAGTTCCATGGTTTCATTATATTTTTCGAAAAGCAGTGTTGCCTGCGACCGAATATCCATCATCGAAGCTCCTTAGGTTTTTTATACTCCTACTATACACAAAGGACGGGGGCGGCTCAAGCGTAAAAGAAATCAAAAAAAGCCCGGGGTTACCGGACTTTTCTGATTGGTCACTTCAAAAGAAGTGACGATTTGGAGGCGCCACCCAGATTTGAACTGGGGAATAGAGGTTTTGCAGACCTCTGCCTTACCACTTGGCTATGGCGCCGAAAACGGAGTCAACGGGAGAATAATAACACCAAAGTAATAGATGCGTCAACCGGACTTTTGATATTGGATTATTCCTCTTTGCCCGGCGTCGGGGTCCTCCCATCTTTTTCGGAGGAAACGTCCTCAAGCGGAACAATTGGCATCATGGAGTCTAAAAGATCGATGTTTTTACCGGTGAGCTGACGGAACCGAACCTTGGCGCGATCCAGTGTCTCCTGAAGTAAACGAATCTCGTGCGGACGCTTGACCTTGAGGGTTGTCGTCTTGATCAGGTCCTTGAAGCTGTAGACGTAGCTGCGGATACCCTTGTAGCCCGGAACCTGGAGATTGATTTCCTTGACGACCTGATCCAGGCGCATGACCAGCTCTTCCTCCGTTATGCCTTCCTTGGAAAGGATTTGCGGGTCCAGAACAAATTTGGCGTTAATGATGACATCGCCGTCCTGCTCAATATCTCCGAAAACCATCGATTCTTTAATGAACGGATATCGGCTGATGAGCTGCTCGATTTCCTCCGGAAAAACTTTCTTGCCGCTCTTTAAGACGATCATCGATTTGAGCCGGCCGGTGATGACCAGGCAACCATTTTCATCGACTCTTCCGACATCACCGGTATGAAACCAGTTGTCCTGATCGATGACCGCCGACGTCGCGATTTCATCCTCATAATAGCCGGCCATAACGACGGGACCTTTGACCAATATTTCGCCTTCTCCGCCGTCTTCGGCATTATCAATGGCGATGGTGATTGTCGAAAGCGGGTGACCGACGGTGCCGGGAACAAATATGCGTGAGTTGCATCCGGCGACGACCGGCGAAGTTTCGGTGAGTCCGTAGCCCTGAAGAATATGTACTCCGATGTCATCGAAAAACCGGATGATGTCCGGATCAATCGGGGCCGCGCCGCATATCCCGATCCGGAATTGGCCGCCGAATGCTTTGTGAATTCGCTTAAAGATCACCCTTCGCAAATCAATATTGACCTTGCGAAGCGATCGTGTCAGCTTGATCATTTTATTGATCAATGCCTCTTTGTTTTGTTTTCGTATGGTATCCATGACTTTTTTGTAGAAGCTCTCGAAGAGCGCCGGAACGCCGATCAGCATATTGATCTTGTACTCTTCCATGTTCTTCTGTATATAGCGAAGTCCGTCGCATATGCAAAGGCAACCGCCCATATATAAGCCGTAGAATAAACCGCACGTGTTTTCGAATGTATGATGAAGAGGCAGCACCGACAGAAGTCTTGTGCCGACCGGGAACTTCACGACCCCCGCAAGAGCGATGATGTCCGAAGTGATATTCCGGTTGCGGAGCAGAACGCCCTTGGATGTGCTGGTCGTTCCGGATGTGAAAAGCAACGACGCAATCTGCTCCGGATCGATGGATCTTTCGGCAAAAGCTTTATTTCCGGCGTCCAGCAGAGCACGGCCCTTCGCAAGCAAGTCATCATACATAAACCAGTCGTCCAGAACGGCAAGTGCCTCGCCGTCTTTTCCGACCGGGCATTTCATGCAGACAAATGACTTGATGAAAGGAAATTGAACAGCGGCTTCTTTCATGGTATCCAGAAACACCCCGTCAAAGAAAACCGCCGAGACTTTACCTCTTTCCAGAAGCGACAATATCTCATCCGATTTGAGAAGTCTATCCAGCGGAACGGATACGCCGACGCCATTGACTACAGCCAGATGGGCAACACACCATCGATAGCTGTTCTCTCCGATGATGGCTATTTTGCTGTCAGCAAGTCCCATGGACATCATTGCGGTCCCCAATGCATCCACATCCGAACCCACCTCACGATAGGTTCTGCGGATGATTTCGCCCTTCGGGTCTTCGCGGAAACGAAAAGCGGGAAGGTTTCCGTAGAGCGCCACGCTCTGCAGAAACATCTCCCGCAAATCCTTGAATGCACGGATCTTGAAATATGATTCGGGTTCCATTATCTCCATGAAATCAGCCTCCTATCGGATAAGGAATATCTTCTCCGACGATGTATGCACATCCACAGAAGAGGATCCCGATCGTATGATTATGTCAGATCAACTGCTTTTCCTTCAAGCCGATCCACGGTTTTTCTCGCATATGAAACAGCTTTATTAATATCGTCTTTATTGGGGTGTCCGAAATTCACAAGAAGAAATGCCCCCGGAACAATATAATCTCCAAGGATCTCAATATAGTTGTTCTTTAACGTAGCGATAAGCTTGGACATCGTATCTTTTTTCGAAGAGCATGACGTTATGAGAATTACTTTCTGGGCATTTACGGGCTTTATTTTTGCTCCGAATTCGGCCATAGCGGGATCGCAGTCGCCATAATAGACGCCGCCGACAATGATTAGTAAATCGCTGCCGAAGATCGTCGGATTATCCTCGATGTTCAGGGGTTCAATCTCTAACTCCCGACCAATCGCCTGCGCAATTTTTTTGGAATGACCGGTTTTGCTCAGATACGCAATTTTGATGTTCATATGACCCTCCGTGTTTATGGTTCTTCAGATTGCATTTCTTCAAGAATCCTGACCGCTTCCGCAACATACTTAGGACATTCGGTTGAAAAGGCACCGCTGCGAACTAATTTCTCCATGCCGGCGATGTCGGATAAATCCTCACCGAGAAGCACCTTGCAAATGACCGATCCCTGCGATTTTGTAAATCGATCCAGAAAATCCGCGGCGCGTTCGTTGGATCTTTTCTTGGCATCGGTATCTGTCCCGGACGTATAGCCGCCCGTCATTCCGAGAACCATCAGTGCACCGGTCACAGCTCCGCAAACCTCGCCCCGGCGCATTCCGCCGCCGAAACAGGAGGCAATCCGCATTGCCTGATCACGATGTAAGCCGGTCCTGTCTGAATAAGTCTCCAGAACGGCCTGAGCACAATTAAAACCTTCCGAAAAGAGCCCGACCGCATTATCTTCCCTGTTCACTTGTTCCCCCGTATCATATGCTCCGGATGAAATAACTCACCTGTATTTTACCACAGAAGTCGCGTGTCAAAGGAAATTACGCTCCAAATGATCCCGTTTGTTTGTAATTCGGCATCGGTATATATACTTTTCCCTCTCCGGAGGGGTGATTTTGCGATTCGAAAGGGATGCCGTAGACTTTTTCGAGGATATCCGGCCGCAGGACATCCTCGCGTCCGCCCTCACCGATCAGCCGGCCGTTCTTTAGCAGCAGAAAGCGGTCACAATACCGCGATGCTAAATTAATATCATGAAGCACACAAATCACCGACTTGCCGTTTTCCATATTCTGCTTCCGCAACAGTTCAAGGACGGCGAACTGGTGATATATATCCAAATTGGATACAGGCTCATCCAGGATCAGCCATGGGGTATTCTGTGCCAGCGCGCGTGCCAAAAGCACCCGTTGTGTTTCCCCGCCGCTCAGGACCGAGAATGTTGTATCCGCGAGTTCCACTGTTCCCGCAAGACGCATTGCCTCTTCAGCCAGGCGATGATCCTCCGGCTTTACCGGTGAGAAAACCGAACCGTACGGGTTTCTTCCCATCATCACGATCTCCATTGCCGAGAACGGAATTTCAGTGGCAATATTTTGAGGGACATAAGAGAAAAGACGGGCGATTTCGTTGCGTCTGTACCTGTTAATCGGAAGGTCACCCAGACAGACCGATCCCGCCTGCGCTTTGAGCAACCGGAGAAGATGCCGTATCAAACTGGTTTTTCCGGACCCGTTCGGTCCGATAATTCCGTAAAAGTGGCCTTTTTCAAAGGTACAGCTCACATGATCGAGCACGGGCGATCGAAGCGTATCCGGTTGCCATGAAAGATCCTTCACCGAAATGGTTTCCGGGGTTATATAAAATGATTCTCTTCCTTCCATCAAATCCCTCCCTTTCTGCGCGACCGCTGTAAAAGAAAGAGAAAAAACGGAGCCCCCAACACCGCGGTAATCGCGCCGACCGGGATTTCCGACGGCGCGGCAATCGTACGCGCGATCGTGTCGCAGAGAATCATAAAAATCGCTCCGCCCAGACAGGAGAGCGGGATCAGGCGTGCGTTTTTGGGGCCGGTGAGAAGACGGATTATGTGCGGGATAATCAGACCGACAAATCCGATAATTCCGCTGACGGAGACGCATGCCGCCACCATAAGCGACGAAATAATCAGAAGCAACCGGCGATATTTCTCAACATCAATACCTAGGCTTTCCGCCGATTCATCCCCGGTCATCATAATATCCAGGGACGAAGATGACGGAATAATATAAAGAAGTCCGGCCGCGATAATCAACAGAAGGAAAATGACCTCCGTGCCCGTAGCCGATGAGAAGCTGCCGAGCATCCATAAATATACCTTTTCGAGTTGATTCCGGCTCATCACCATCATCAGGGTAATCGCCGCCGTTAAAAGCGAGCTGACCGAAATTCCCGCAAGAAGGATCCCGATCGTTGACGATCTGCCTCCCGCAAACGAGATCTTCCATACAACAAAAATCGTCGCCAGCGCTCCTGTGAATGCCATCAGCGCAATCCCGCCGATTCCGCCCGCCGAATAAGTGAGTCCGAGTGTTATGGCTATCGCGGCGCCGAATGCCGCGCCCGATGATATACCGAGCACCTGCGGATCCGCGAGCGGATTTCGAAGAAGTCCTTGCAGAACCGCTCCCGATACCGCAAGACCGCATCCGGCAAGGCCTGCAAGAAGAACGCGCGGAAGGCGGATATTCAGTACAATCGTCATGTACTTCGGTAAAATATCGGATGTATCTATGAATCTTCCGACAAGCGGAATTTGGGAAAGCAAAATCCGCAGCGAGTTCAGAAAGCTGATTTCAGCGGCTCCCGTTGAAGCGGAAATCACCATAATGACAAGCAACGCCAATGCAAGGAAGACAAAAAGCCCGGCAGCCGGAATTCGCTTTTTCATTTGACTCACTCCCCGCGACTCAGGCGGTTAATTCGGGATAAAATAATTCCGCTAAAAGGGCAATCCCTTCGGCGTTCCGGTATCCCTGACGCTCGATCAAATCGGCATCAATTCCATATACACGGCCGTTCTTCACTGCCGACAATTCGCTGTACGGCGGTGTCGAAAGAAAGTCATCCAACATGAATTGATTTACGATGATCACTTCAGGATCCTCCTCGACCAGTTTTTCAACAGAATAGGACCACCCTGCCAGATCCGAAGCAATGTTGTCCCCTCCCGCGACCGTAATCATCTGGTGGACAAAAGTGTCTCCACCGGCTGTATAGTCACCGTATTCTCCGAAGCTCATTGCGTAATAGACAGTCGGCTTCTCAAGTCCTTCGACCGAATCCTCTACCCCTGCAATCGTTTCTGTCATCCCGGCAATCAAATTCCGTCCGTTTTCCTGCCGGTTAATGATTTCGCCGACGGAAGAAATCATGCTCTTCACGCCGTCCACATCATATTCATCATGAAAGATGACAACTGTTATTCCGAGATCAGTTAGCGTATGATACGAATCTTCCGTGAAAATCGATGAGGCAATGACCAGATCCGGCTCAAGTGCGACAATCGTTTCGATGCTCGGGACATCGATCATGCCGACCGATTCAATATTTGCCGCTTCCGCCGGATAATTACAGAAGTCGGTTCTTCCGACGACTTTCTCTCCCGCGCCGAGCTCGAAAAGCATCTCCGTGATCGCCGGAGCACACGAGATGATTCGCATCGGTTCGGCTTCAATAACCGCTTCATTATCATATGAATCCACAACGTTGAGCGGATATGAAGTAGCAAAAGCATCTTGTGCCGCAGTATCCTGTGCTGCCGTTGTCCCGGCTGTCGTACTTTGAGAACTAACGGGGGGCGTCACAGTGGTTTCCAAGTTTTTCTTCGGGGTACAGGACGCAAGCGACAGCAACAACGCAGCCGCGCAAATGAAGGAAAGGATTCGGGTGGATTTCATGGTAACTCCTTTTGACAGGGTCCCCCCTCCGGAGATCCGCAAAAACATACTCACACGGCAGGTTTCCTGACTGGTGGTCATCCTAATCGCCAATGTCTTCTCAAATTGCGGAAACCCGTAAGGATATATCCTTTGCGTACCGCATTCCAATGACAGTTCTTCTGGCTTTCGTCCCACTTACAGTAGCGGGGGCTGCTGCGGTTTCTCACCGCATTCCCTATTATCCTCAATTACGAGGCACCGGTGGCTTATAAAATGCATTATAACCCGAAAAGCGGTTTGCTTCAATTAAACCACCGCCTTGCGTCCGGAGCGTTGTATAATATACATAGATCGTATCAGTATCCTTGCAGCGCGGGTAATTTTGAAGTACCGGGCGGAAGGTTCAGTTGTTAGTTTACGAAGGGAGAATGTCCGGTGGAAATCATCAGCGAGTTAATGCAAGAAGTTTCCCGTCACGGGGACCGCTTAGAGATTATTCCGATCCGTCGCATTTTTGATCTGAAGGCAGACATAGAAGAGTACCGGGCTGGCGAAGAGCTCAATAACTTTCAGACTTACCTGCTTAACGAGAAGTTTAACTATGAAATACCTCCGGCAGATTTCCCGATTCGCTCCGTACTGCTTTTGGCGATCCCTCATCCTATGTACGCAGAAGTATTGCTGTCTCTTCACGGAAAAACCATACGATGTAAGAGTCTGGTTATGTCCGATTTTCGGGGAACCGAAGATTATCTTGCCGGGACGCTGGCCTATCGAGGCTATCATATCATTCCCGCACCGGATCTTCCGCTCAAACGTCTTGCCGTCCGCTCCGGGATGAGCATTTACGGACGGAATAACATCACTTATATCGAGGGCATGGGCAGTCAATTTTCGTATGCAGCATACTATTCCGACATAATCGCCGAAAATGATCCGTGGAGAGGCATTCGTGTTGCGCCCTCCTGCAAGAGTTGCACTGCCTGTTTGAGAAACTGCCCTACCGGAGCAATACGCAGTGATCGCTTCCTCATCGATAATGAGCGTTGCCTTTCTTATCTGAACGAGAACCGCGGCGAATTTCCGGCTTGGGTACCCAAGACAGCTCATCAGTGTCTCTATGACTGCCTGCAATGCCAGATCATTTGTCCGATGAACAGGGCGTTCATTCAGACTCCGGTGAGCCTTTATGATTTTAGCGAAGAGGAAACGCGGATGATCCTGAACCGTGTCCCCCGCGAAGAATTGCCGGAGGATCTAGTCGATCGAATCGATTTACTCGGACTCTATCAATGGCCGGACGGACTCGATCGAAATATACTCACGCTGTTCGAGCAGACGGAGCCGGAGCCTCCGGAAATCCTATAAACCGACATCCGGATCTGCGGAAGAAAAGAGTCGCTCCATACGGATCATATTGCCGCCCATAACCAGAGCTTCGTCTTCGTCGTGAGTAACCAGGACGATGGTCTTGCCGGTTGCACGAGTTTTAACGTAAGAAATAACTGACTCTTTCAATTTGTCATCCAGTCCCTTAAACGGCTCGTCGAGGAAAAGGGTATCCCCGGGCGCGAGGATTGCCCGGACCAGCGCGACTCTTCGGCGCATGCCTCCGCTGAGTTTACTGACCGGAACGGATAAGGAATCTCCGAGTCCGATTTCCGACAGATGCTCCGTAATGACGGACGCTTCTGTTTTTTTATCGCAGACCATCCTGATGTTGGCAACGGCGCTGAATTCTTCGCACAGGCGATCTTCTTGAAAAACGGCGCTTTTCCGATCCGGGACGCCTTCGATTGTGCCGGAATCCGGCATCATCAGCCCCATCAGAATGTACATCAGCGTCGTCTTACCGCAACCGGACGGCCCCATAATACAGGTTGTCTGTTTCCCGGCGATGACCGCCGAGAAATCCTTGAGAACCTGATTCCCGCCGAAGCGTTTTGAAACCCGGTCAGCTAAAATATCCATTATTGCCTCTCCATTTTTGCGTAGCAAAGCTTGAGTGCGGTTGTGAACAGTTTTTCGAAAAGCACACTGGCCAGAATAATCACCGCAGTCCATGCAAACAAATCCGCGGAATTGAGATAAACCTTCGCCTCATAGAGTCTTTCACCGATGGATCCCGACGGAATCCCGATGACCTCGGCGGCGACACCGGCTTTCCACGAGAGTCCGATCGCGACGCTGCTTGCCGATATGAGATACGTCTTGAGGTGGGGAATATATATGTAGAAAAGTCTTCTGCGCCAGCTGACATCAAACACATCCGCCATCTCGATGAGCTTCGTATCCGTGCTTTTTATTCCCGCAAGGACACTTGCGTATATGATCGGAAGTACCATCAGAAAGGAAATAAAAACCGATAATCCGCGCGAACCGAGCCAAATCAGACACAGAATAATGAATGACGCCACCGGCGTTGCTTTGACTGCCGCCATATACGGCCATAAGATAATTTCAACAAGACGAAACCGCCCTGCGATAACAGCAAGGACGGTTCCGATAATCAGCGCGATGATAAAACCAAATGCAATCCGAAGAACCGAGAAAGCTACCGCGCTCCGGAAATCAGCGGTGACAACAAGCTTTGTCAGGCGGACGAAGACAGTCGCGGGCGATACCAGCAACAGCGACTGAGAAATCAGCATCGCCGCGATTTGCCATACCACAAGCGCTGCGGCTATCGCCGCGAGCTTTGTGAGGAGGCTCTTACTTCGAGTAGTAGAAGTCGGCGCCGGGGAGTTTCCCGCCGACGGACTTGGGATTCTGCTCGAAAAGGACATTCAGGTAGCCCTCCATTGCGGTTTTCATTTCCGTTCCGTCAATATAGGTTATATTACACTGCGGAATTGCCTTCTCTGCAACTGCTGCCTTAAAAATATCAAATTTCTCGATTAAAAGCGATGCGTCTTTCGGATTTGCGTTGACGAATTCCGTAGATGCCTTATATTCCTTTAGGAAAGCTTTCACTGCCGCAGGATTTTTTTTGGCAAACTCGGTGCGAACCACCAGGACACCCGTAATCATCAGGCTGCCGTTATCCAGATCCTGCCAGGCTTGATTCAGATCAAGTGCAACGCGCAAGTCCGGCAATTTTGCCTTGGCAACAAAAACATAGGGCTGGGGAAGCATCGCGATACCGCTTCCTTTTTCCGAAAGCAGTGCAACTACTTCCGTCGCCTCGGACTTCCATTCAATCGTGACATCCTTATCCGGATCCAGACCATTCTCCGTCAGGAGATACCGAAGCGCGTATTCGGGCGAGGAGCCTTTGCCGGTCGCATAAATCGTCTGTCCCTTGAGATCGGCAAATGAATGCACCGTGTCGCCAAACTCTGTGATGTAAAGAACTCCCAGTGTATTCACGGCAAGTATTTGAATCTTTCCTTCCGTGTTGTTGTAAAGAACCGACGCCAGGTTAGCGGGTATTGCCGCCATGTCCAAGTCGCCGCTGATCAGCTTCGGGGTCACTTCGTCAGCAGTTCCGCTGATCGAAAACGTATACTTATTCGCTGACTTTCCAGCAGCGGAAAGGTCCATCAACTGAACCAGCCCCATTGATGTCGGTCCCTTGAGTCCGGCAATCCGGATGTTGACATCCTCTTTTTTTTCAGCCGTACACCCGGCCAAAAGCACAAGCGACATGACCGCCGCCAGGAATAAACTTACGATTCTTTTCATAATGATGTCCTCCTCTATGTATACGTATTTATTGTGAAAATCTTTAGTTTATATGACGAGCGAAAAAACTTCCGCGATGGATGTCAACATTCTTTATCAATAGTATAGCAAAAAGTTCATGTCCGCGTGACGGTTCGCTTATTGTCATCTGCACAAATTTGTTTCTGTTATACACTTATAATCATTGCAAATGCTGATTCTTTCACTCCGCCCGAATAAATAAAAAAAGCGGCAGACTCTTGACAAAGCAGGTCCGGCATTTTAATATTACAGATGTAATATAACATTTGTTATTTTAATCTGTACGGAGGTGCCCGGATGCCCAAACCGGTAACTTATACAAGAGAAAACATTCTGAATGCCGCCTTTGAGATTTTCGCGCAAGAAGGCCTGAGTTCACTATCTACTCGCGGAATTGCATCGAAAATAGGCGCGTCCACCGCTCCGGTCTATTCCTGCTTCACGAGTATTTCTGAAATACGCAGCGAACTTCTTCAGATCTCTCTTCGCAAAATTATCGAATACACCGAAAAAGAATACACGCCGGATTTGTTCCTTAATATCGGTGTCGGATTACTGGAATTTGCCAAAGACTATCCCCGCGTATACCGGACAATGTTTCTGGAAGAGGACGGAAACCGGGAGATTTTCGAGCAGTTCAGGGTCAAAAATCTGACGCAGATGCGCAGAGAACCTAATATTTCTGCTTTCGGCGAAGCACAGCTTGAGGAAATTCTTCGAAAACTAACCGTTTACACCCATGGCCTGGCGGCGCTGATATGCGCAAATATGCTCGAGGACAAGAGCACCGGAAATCTGATTGCGCTACTGGATGACGCCGGATCGGCGATCATGGGGTACGCTGCTTTTCGCGCAGGGAAAATGGAATTATTGGATGAGTATCTACGGGTGCACCCCGACTGCTCAAAGCAGAGGAGAAAATGATGAGAAAGATTACGATTCTTAACGGCTGCCCTGAAGGAACCTGTTCCGATGTGGAAAATTTGTTTGCCGCTCAAATCGAAAAGCACCGGGACACCCTATCCGTTGAGGTTTTTACGCTTCGGGATATGAAGATCGCTTTTTGCACCGGTTGCTGGGACTGCTGGGTCAAGACGCCCGGTCTTTGTGCCATAAAAGATGATATGGCGACCATTTTAAAAAGTGTAGCGGCATCCGACCGAACGGTTTTCCTGTCACCGGTCTCGATGGACTTTGTCACCTCGCAGATCAAGAAGACCTGCGACCGCATGATTCCTCTGGTTCATCCATATATTGAGATATACCACGGGGAGTTTCACCACAAAAGTCGTTACAAAAGCTACCCGGAGCTCGGACTGCTCCTGATCGATCCCGAAAAGGATTCAGCTCGATTTGAAGTAATCCGGAACATTTTCGCGCGCCTGTCCATTAACCTGAAGACAACACTCCCGCTCTCAATGATGATCGATGGAACAGTTGAGGAGGTTTCAAATGCAGTATCTTCTTTATAACGGTTCCCCTCGCGGGAAAAAAGGCAACACGGAGCTCATTATCACGAAGTTAATCGAAGGCCTCTCTGAGTCCCCGGATGTCTCGACCGAAGTAATCGGGCTTAACCGTCCCTCCTCACGCGAGGAAGGCGCACAGAAAATCGCCTCAGCCGACTGCGCAATTCTGGTCTTTCCCCTTTACACCGATTCAGTGCCGGGGATCGTCATGGACTTCATCGAAAAACTCGAGCCCTACAAATCGCGTCTCTCACAATTAAGTCTTGGTTTTGTGGTTCACTCCGGTTTTCCGGAGGGAATCCAATCCAGGGCTGTGGAGAAGTATCTCGTGAGGCTGACCACGCTCCTGGGCGCAAAATATGCCGGCACCGTCGTCGCCGCGGGCAGTATGGGAATGAGTACCCAGCGACAGCAGATCCTTCGGGAACTCGGTCGCCGCTTTCCGGGGAATCTGGTTTTCGACCCGGTCCTTCTGCCCAAAGCCTCCGGTTTTGAAAAACTTCCGAAGTTTATGATTCCGATCATGAAGCTGGTGATCAAACTGGGTTTTATCGATTCTTTTTGGAATAATGACCTCAAGAAAAACGGTGCTTTTGCGGACCGTTTCGCGAAGCCGTATGCGAAGAAGAAAGATCCGGATATTAACTAAAAAGGCAGGTGATACTGAAATGAATCCCTTGTTTTTACCGAGTGGATCATGCAGGCGATGCCACTTTTGAACTTCGGCCACTCTTGCAGGTAGATTTCGCTGTGTTCGCGAAGGGGCAGAATCTCAACGCGGATCTCCTCCGGCATGCCAAGTTGCGAGAGCCCGATTTCCCAGGGCTCACCGGTGTAAAAATGATCACCGACACATATGTCATTGACATAAACCCTGGCACCGTCTCCGTAATACATGACCTGTAAAAAGCAATCCGATATGTCCTTACAGTATTCCAGCTCGATCTCGTATACCGCGTGCGCGTCGTTTTTTTCGGTTTCGCGGGAAAAGGCATACGAGTGCGCCATCGGCAACACTTTCTTATACAAATAGAATTCTCCGTCTTTGCCGACCTTCCGGAGCCCTTCCGGCGCCGACGGGAGATCCGGATAAACTTCCAGATCCAGGGTATTGGCGCTTTCAATCACGACACCGTCAGCGGTTTCGATGACCGTCCCTTCCGTTACCAGGAGATAATCCCGGTCGCGGGAAATTTTATACGCATTTCTCGCCTGATCCCTGCGGATGGTAAAAATCTGTGCGTCTCCTATGTCGCCTTCAAGCTCATATCCCGGATCCCGATCCGTATAAAAAACATATGTGTTTCCGTTCAGAATGCAAAGCGGGGTGCAAAGTGCGTTTTTTAAGATTGCCTTTCCGACCGGCATATTGAACGGGTAAAAGAAATATTCACCGTCGTAAATGTTTTTTTCGGGGAACCGGATAACTTCATTATCGAGCGTGACCGATAATACCGTCGCCGCGTGCTCCGCCATCTTCCTTCGTCTCTGATAGTTATTCACAAAAATGTACCCTGAAGTTCCGTTATGACGGGAAGACGTCCGGAGATCCGTGTTGTTTTCCGGATCTTGCGGATTGCTGTCCGGGATATGTGCCGGCATTTCACACAAGCCCGCGCCGAAGTCTTTTACAAACATAGCAAGGAGTTTAATTTCCTTATAGGCTTCTCCCAGTTGTCCGTACTCCCGAATCGGCGCCATGAAATCATAGGAAAGTTCCGGAAGATCGTTGGCGTCTCCGGCTTTTTTGGATTCGTGAAGCGGCGTAAGTACTCCCTTTGGATTGGTGCCTCCGCAGTACATATAATAACCGAGAAGATTGGCGCCGCTTCCCAGTTTAACCATCGAAATTGCGCCGATGTCGGGTCCTGTTACGACCGGCCGTCTCTTGTGCGTCACTTGAAGGCCGCCGCCCAGCTCCGCGGTGAGATACGGATATCGTGCCGGATCAAATGTGACACTGCTTCCGGCTCCGAAGTCCGATCCGATGGCGTGATCGTTCCGTTCATGAGTAAAAATGTAGTTTCCGCTCGGCTCGATTTCCGTGATTCTTTCGTCCCACGGCGCCTCGCAGTATCCGCCCATCACCGGCAGTAACCCCGCGGTAATAGCTCCTCCCCACCCGGTTGCCGTATAGTACGGCACATCAAATCCGATTTCCCGGGCCATCTGCGAAAGGCGCTTCATGTGAAAAACGCCTTCATCGCCCTGAAGGCCACCGCAGTGACCGAACTCGTTTTCGATCTGAATGCCGATCACCGGACCTCCTTCTCCGACAAAAAGCCCGCGCACCTGCCCGAAAAGCGCCGTGTAGTACTTCTTTACGAACTCAAAATAGTCTTCACTGTTGGTTCTCGGCACGAAACCTTTTGTAAATAGCCAATCCGGAAATCCGCCGTTTCTGACTTCGCCGTGAGACCACGGCCCGATACGCAGGAAAAAGTACAGCCCGCACTCTTCACATAGAAGCGCAAACGCCCGAAGATCCAGCTGATTGCTGAAGTTATATTGATCTTCGATTTCTTCATGATGAATCCAAATCGCATATGAAGACACGATGTCAATGCCGCCGGCTTTCATCTTGAGCAGGCGGTCTTTCCACACGGACGGGGAAAGCCGTGAATAGTGAATTTCCCCCATCACGGGGAACCACGGTTTCCCGTCACGGATCAGATGCTTCTCGTTATACGAAAACTGACTCATACGCTATTCCTTCACCCCGGCACCGGCCAGAGATGTTACCAGCATTTTCTGCGTAATTACGAAAAAGATAACAAAAGGAATCGCAACAATCAGCGCGCCGGCACAGAACATGGTAAATTCATTTTTCTTGTCCGTGACAAAACTGAATAGGCCCAGCGCCAAGGTCTGGTTCTCGTTCGACCTGAGAATCAACTTAGCAAAAATGAACTCCATCCATGGGCCGGTGAAACTGGCAACGCTCAGGAAAGTGATGATCGGCTTCGCCTGGGGAAGGATGATTTTGAAGAAAATTCTGGCGCTGTTGGCCCCGTCGATTCTTGCCGCTTCATCGAGCGCTCTTGGTATGGTATCCATGTAGCTTTTTACCAACCATGTATTGTATGGGATATTGCCTGCCAGATAGATGAGAACCATTCCCCACAGGGTATCGATGCCCTTGATCCGGAGCAGGATCACATAAATGGCAATCATGCCTATAAAAGATGGAAAAATCTGCAGTACAAGAAGCATGAGCATCATCGTTTTCTTGAGAACAAAGCGAAACCTCGAAAAAACATACGCGGCCAGTGCGCAGACAAAAACCGTTGAGACCGACGTTCCGGTTGCGATAATCAGGGTGTTCCGGAACCAGCGCATGTAATTTGTGTCTTTAAAGAGACGCACGAAATGCTCGGTGGTAATCCCTTTTTTAAAAGGAGTGATGGCGATATTGGATATCGATTTTCCGGGCGAGAACGCAGCGCTTACTGCATATATCAGAGGATACAAGACCAAAAGACAAACGATGCAAAGAAAAACGATTACAAACGTCAGATAGATTCTTTGTCTGAATTTCTGAATACTGTTGTAATACGTTTTGGAGACTACCCTCGGCTCCTTCGGCTTGCCGGCTTCCTCAAGCAGTTCAGCTCTCTCTTTTGCCTGGCGGGCTTTGACTTCCCGGATGTCAGCCCCGGCGTCCTGCGTTGCCTTATTGGCTTCCGGATTTCCGGTCTGTTTCTCTTTATTCTCAGTCATTAAAACTCACCATCCTTAAACGACTTTGTCCTTCTGAAATTGAATATTGCAAAAGGCGCAAGCGCTACAAATATGCAGACTGCAAGGACTGCGGCAAAATTGTACTTCAGGAGATTGATGGTCAGGTTATATATCCATGTGACCAGAATATCCGTTCCTTTTGCACTCGTCGTTACCGAGTCAGCCATCTCCGGTTTTCCGCCGGTCAGGAAGAATATCGCTCCGAAATTATTAATGTTAAATGTGAAGGACATAATAATCAATGGCATCGTTTGATATAGCACAGACGGCAACGTGATAGATTTGAAGGTCTGGAACCGTGTTGCTCCGTCAATCTTGGATGCCTCGAAAATTTCTTTGGGAATGGATGTCATGGTTCCCATGGTAAGCATCATAAAATACGGGAATCCCGCCCATAAGTTAATCAATACACAAGTGAATTTTGCCAGCGTCGCATCGCTGAGCCATGGGATAATGGTTTCTTTGGTAATGAGTCCGAGTTCGATGAGCGTTCGGTTGATTACCCCAAAACTGCCGTTTAAAAGGTTTTGCCAAACAAGCATGGTCACAACGGCGGGCACAGCATACGGCAAGATAAAAATCGCCCGAAAAAACGGAGCAATTTTGATTTTGGATTCCTGCATAATAACCGCCATCAACAGTCCTCCGGCGTAGCAGGTTGTCGTCGCCGCGGTTGCCCAGATTAAAGTCCATGCCGCGACCCGGCCGAAAGCTCCGGACCATTTGGCATCGCCGCCGAAAACAGCCTTGAAGTTATCCATACCCACCCAGTCAACGGTATTGTTGGGCGTTATATGTCCGGGGGCAGCATAATTTGTAAAAGCGACTCCGGCCGAAAACACGAGCGGCACAATCACGAAAAAAAGCACAAGCAATAACAGGGGTGAAAGCCCGAAAATCGGGAAGGCTTTGGCACCGAGACCGGCTAATGCCTGATTGTTTTTAAGCAAGACTCCGGAACTGCAAAAATCTTTATAGGTCGATTGAGCACTTTTTGTCGAGATGAAGTACAGAACGAAAAAAATAAATAAAATCGCCAGAACAACAAAGCCGTCGATCATCATAAACGTCGAATTGTCTTTCAGTTTGATTGGCACCCCGGGCTTCGGATCTCCTAAGGTAATCAAGTGAATAATTGACCGGACGATTTGGGGTGAATTCAATATGACAAGAATCTCAATCAATGCAAAAAAAATACCTTTGACATATTGTTTCAAGAAGATGAGGTGTGACAGTCCCATAAACAGAAGGGAGAAAATGAAAACTTTATTTTTTGAAGAACCATCTCTGTTGAGCTTGAACATTGATTGCCTCCTTCCATGCAAGTAATCGGGCGGATTTAGGGAGTGTCCGGGGTGCGCGCATCACATCACGCACCCCGAAGCACAAAGGAGGGTACTGTGTTGCTATTCAGCAACGTAGGAAACAATTGAGGCATCAAACGCATTCAACTCCGACTGAACGTCCGCGCCGTCCCAGATATTACTGCTTGCGCTGTTTCCGGAGGCCCAGAATGCGCTCATCTGCGGAACGGAAGGCATCGGGAAGGCATAATCCAACTGAGCAATGAAGCCTAGCGCGTATTCGCTGTCTACAGCAATCGGAATGGACGGAAGCCCTCCGGTAATCTCAAAACGGAGCTGTTGCATTTCTTCGCTGATCAGAAATTTTGCAAAAAGCTCGGCTTCTGCGGGGTGCTCCGAATAAGCGGATACGAACATGACTCTGGTTCCCGAGAAGGAAGCCGCAGGGATTGACTCCCCTGATAGTGCCGGCAAGGGAGCGATGCCGAAGTTGATTCCCGCTTTCTCAAAATTTGCAATGTTCCAAGGTCCTGAAATATGCATTGCTGCTGTTCCGGCCGCAAAAGCACCGTCAGCAGTACCGGTATTACAATCTGCTGAAGCCAGCGGAAGAACATCTCTCATTTTCTGGAATTCTTTCATACCTGCGACTGAATTCGCGGTAGCGAGATAAGAAGACGATACATCCGTTCCTCCCTCACCGAAAAGACGGTTGCCACCCTTTGTGGTGAAGAGAATGGAGTAATAAATGTTCGACACATCCATAATAAAACCATACTTGTCCGGATTAGCCGCATTGAAGGTCTTGGTCCAGTCGTACATTTCTGCCCATGTTTTCGGAAGCTCATCTTCGGATATCAGGTCTTTGTTGTAATAGAGCGCATACGTTTCCGCAGAAGTCGGATAACCGTACATGACACCGTCATACGTAATAGCACTGGCGCAAGAGCCAAGGACGGCATCCGCAACAGCAGTCGGATCCGCGGTCGGGAGCACATGTCCGCCGACGACCAGTTCACCGAGTTTATCATGCGGAGCGGCAAACAGATCCGGTCCGACTCCTGCAGGACCGTCGAGAGCGATTGCCGATGTGGAGTCACCGAGTTCCACGTTTACATACTTGATCGTAATATTCGGATTAATTTTTGTGAAAGCCTCTCCGGCCTTCATTACCCATTCATCAGGGCCTAATGTGGATTCCCAAACGACCAGTTCTACGGCCTTGGTAGTATCCGGAGCCTTTGTCGTGGTCGTTGCACTATCGGAAGGCTTTGCGGTTGTATCTGCTGTATCTCCGTCGGATTTGCATCCGGCAACAGCGGAGCCTAGCAGAGCAAGGGCCAGAAGTATTGCTAATAATTTCCTTTTCATAATATGCACCTTTCTTTCCAATAACAAACCGGATTGCTCGATTATTCACCGAACAATACCATCTTAAAACGCCTCTACTGAGTTGATTTTTTCAGGACAATTTCGTAATTCAACGTTCTTCTTCTGGATACTTCTTTTTTCGAAATTAAATCCATTAAGCTCTGGCCGGTCACCACCCCCAATTCTTTCACATTAATTTCCAGGGCTGTTATGGGCGGATTGTAACACCGTAGAAATGCACTGTTATAAAACGAAGCCACCCTGACATCATCCGGGATCGTGAGTCCCATCATTTGAATCTTGGACAGAACCTGTCCGCAAATGGTGTCATCTCCGCAAAGAATGCATTCGGCTGATCCTCTTATCGCATCTTCCACCCCCTTCTCGACAGCCGCGTGGCTGTCGACATTTTGAAAAATCAAACTCTTATCTATGCTTTCGCCGCGATTCTCAAATGCCTTGGAATAGCCTTGAAAACGGCTTCCGTTAACGGCATGCTCTTCACTGCCGATAATCAGCGCAATTTTCTTGTTTCCCATGGCCAGCAGTACAGAGGTCAGTTTAAAACACGCTGCCGTATGATCCGTGTCAATTTGAATCAGATCCTCGTCGTCACTGGTACCGACGACGACAAACGGGACACCCGTTTTCTTAAGGTAGGCTGCCGCCAGATCATGCACCAGAAGACGCGTCAGGATAATCCCGTCCACCTTCCGGTTACGGACCAATCGCTTGAGTGCCGAAATGTTTTTCTCGACAATGACGGTGACAACAACATCGTAGTCATGAGCTGCGGCAACCTCACATACGCCCAGAAGAAAGGTTTGGAAAAAGGGCATCTCGGCCAGATCCGAGTCCGCAGGGAAAATAACGCCAAGATTATATGTCTTGGACTGGGCCAGACTTCTGGCGATCAGGTTCGGCCTGTAATCAATTTCTTTGACAAAACGATTGATCCGGGTTCGCGTTTCCTCGCTGATTCGGCCTTTTCCGGACAGCGCTCTGGAGACCGTCGATTTAGAAAGCTTCAATTCCCTCGAAATGTCATCGAGCGACACCCTCTTTTTTTCTTCTGTCTTTTCTTTTTCTTCTGTCATGTTTTTCCCTTTCTTCCGCAAAATTACTTCTTAACGCAGAACATCTTCAGCCGGTTTGATAGAGAAAAAAGTCATCCAGTGTGCCCCAGGACCCCGGTGCGCATTCCAAATCAACACCGATGGTAAGACTTCCGTCTTTCACTTCAATATTCTCA
The DNA here is from genome assembly GCA_964501725.1 of uncultured Oscillospiraceae bacterium. GTDB lineage: Bacteria > Bacillota > Clostridia > Saccharofermentanales > Saccharofermentanaceae > CAZCTO01. Next base: position 51,397 of record CAZCTO010000008.1, read on the forward strand.
ATTAACGGTATTTGCCATTCCTGCCAACCTTCAAGTGAAACCTCTGTTTGTGATTTCAACCCCGAAACATTTGCGAAAAGAATAATCCGATCGCCGTCTTTTGACTGATTTCCCTGAAGAGACGCGCTCAGGGCATACGTCCCCTCGGGAAGGCCGGTAAACGTTTGGGTCAATGTAAACGATACGTCTCCGACCGCCCAATAGTGGAATGAGTAATCTCCTGTATACGCGTCATCTTTTTTCTCCTGACGGTCCGTGCATTCCTTGGTGCCCTCGGGATACATAACTACCCAGGCACTCATGTCTTCCTCTTCAAAGCTGAAGTTCTGAACGAAATTCCTCGGCTGAACATTTACCTTACAAATGACCTTCTGCGGCCATCCGACCAGATCTCCCGTCACCTGATAGGTTCCGGCGGCGGCATTATCTCCTAAAGTCACAATTTGCGCGATCTTCGCCTGCTCCTCCGCATTCCAGGTCACCGGCAGAAGTTCGGAAACCCCGTCGTTATAAATTGCTGTTACCTCCTGCGGTAAAATGAATTGATCCCCCATCGTTACGGCAATTGTCAGCCCCTTCACCGCGTCGATTTCCCGATCGGACAAATGACCCGGCTGTGCATACTTAAACACATACAAAGAATCAAGCGGTACACCGTTCGCATCGAAAAGTGCCTGATTTTCGACCGCACATCCGCCATACCAGACACCGGCATCCGCCGCGTCATATGCGCCCGCGTAACTGGAGGCCCAGCCCGAGCCGTATTTTTCCCATAAGAGCTTATTGCTTTCTTCCGCCGACGCGGGGCCTACCCCAATCCACGCCGGTTCCCAGTAAAAAACGCCGACGCCCGCGTCGCCGAGACCGGAGATCGCTTTGATCACATCGCTTAACATGTTTGCCTGTCCCTGAACAGTCGCGGGATACTCCGCCAAATCGGACTCCCTCGATATTGTATTGTCATGGCCGTCCATGTCCTCAAGAGAATAGGCGTAGGCGGTTTCAGCCACCATGACTTTTTTTCCGTACTTATCGGCGATTTGACCCAGAAGATCCGTAAGGTTATCCAGGCTGCCGTGCCAGTAGGGATAAAAAGAAGAAGCAAATACATCATAGTCAACTTCGTAGCGCATCAGATAATTCGCGTATGCCGCGTAAGCGTTTTTCGTCTCGGGATTGGTAAAATGAATCACGACCAGGATTTCTTTATCGTATGTCGCGGCGGCCTCCCGGACAGCCCGGCTTCCGGCATTCAACAGCAGCGCCATGTTCGACCATACCGTCACACCGGCAACTCCGTTATTGATTTCATTGCCGATCTGTACCATCCCGACGTCTACGCCGTTATCCAGCAGTTGCTTCAGACAAGCCCGGGTAAATTCAAAAAGACTGTCTTCTTTTTCGGAAACACTCATGCCCTCCCACGCCTTGGGCTCCATTTGCTTGCCCGGGTCGGCCCAAAAGTCGGAGTAGTGAAAATCAACGAACACCTTCATGCCCTGAGCGCTTGCCCGTTTACCGATCTCGACGGCCTTTTCAATATCACATGTTCCCCCGCCGTAGCCGTTACCGTTGCTGTCAAAGGGATCATTCCAAATTCGAATCCGTACATAATTCACGCCGGCATCCTTCAGTGTGACGAAAATGTCCTGCGCCTTGCCGCTTTTGTCCTTAAATACAACGCCGCTGTTTTCAAGCGAAATCACACTGGAAATATCCACCCCCTTGGCAAAACTGTCATTCAGTCCGTCATTGGGTGAAATATATATATCTATGGGAGAGAGTGCGGGAGATTTGTTAAAATTACACGAGGCCGCAGTAAATCCTGACGCCGCGATCAGAAAAGCGAGTAAGATTGAGAAAGCTTTGCTCTTCATATTGAAATACCTGACAGCTTAGAGACTGTTTCTTCGTTTCTTATCGAAGACCGGCTCGAAAAGCACCCGCATGCGCAACCGTTTGCTCACATCATCATCTTACACAATGATACAGCCCTTGTCAATCCGCCTTTTTCGGGTTATCTTTAGGCGAAACGTTTAGTTTATTTGATCAATTCGTTTGATATGTTGCGCAACGTTGCGCATTGTGATGGTCTATTACTGATTACGGCAGCGTGCCTCCGTGAAATGGTCCAATCAATAAAATCTTTTCGACATAAAAAAACTGCCTCATCCGACTTGTAACAAGTCATTAGAGACAGTTCCCTGTTTTATTGGTGACCCGTAGGAGAATCGAACTCCTGACTTCGCCGTGAAAGGGCGATGTCTTAACCTCTTGACCAACGGGCCACATCTGGTAGCGGCAGTGGGATTCGAACCTACGACCTGCCGGGTATGAACCGGACGCTCTGGCCAACTGAGCTATGCCGCCATAACCACAGTTTTGCGCTTTTTTCGCAACGCTATTCGATTCTAGCAGTAGAGTATTGCCTTGTCAAGAAATTATTCTTGCGGTTCCGGCTTTTCCCGTCACAAGTATATGCAGCAGGCTTATAGGGCATAAAAATGATCTTCCGGGGACCGTCATCAGGAGATTTCAAACCACTGACCGTTCTTATGGCTCGGGAGCGCGTATCCGGCGATCTTCACTTGCTCTGCGGTTGCCGGTCCGTGATAATCAATTTTCCAGTTGGCCTGATTTGCGTCCGCGACCATTCGGATCAATTCGTAAGTGTATTCTTCGCCTCCCAGATCAAAGCGCAGCAGGATGTAAACCGGATTGTTGTCAGCGATTACGAGGGTCGCGGGGAAAGCAGTCTCCTCGGCGTAATATTTGGGAATGATCCAATCACTGATCTGAAAACGCGCATGGACTGTTCCCGGTAAAAGCTCGGTCCGGAGCCTTTCGCGCAAACCGTTCTCTTCATAAGAAGGCACGCGAAGCGACCGGCTGTCTTCCATATATGTATCGACGTCCATCGTACCGGAAAGATATTGCGCCTCAAGCCTCCCGTATCGTTCGGCCGCGATCTCGTAACGGTTACTGATCGTTGCCCGATAGGATAAGAGTAAAAAGACGGATACCATCACAATCAGTCCGGAAATCAGCGCGGCAGGAAGCCATTGAAAGCGCGCTTTTTCACCCGGTTTACGTATGATTATGCGCTTCATATTAAAGGCGATCAGAGGGATCACCACAAGTGCCAGGATGGAAAGGTAGATCAGCTTTGCGGTCTGCATTTATTCTCCTATAGTACTTTACTGAGGAAAGCCTTGGTTCTCGGTTTCTGCGGATGATCGAATATTTGAACCGGTGTACCTTCTTCGTAAATAATTCCTTCATCCATGTAGAGGATCCGGTCGGCAACTTCACGCGCGAAACCCATCTCATGGGTAACGACGACCATAGTCATGCCGCTTTTCGCAAGTTCCTTCATGACATCCAGAACCTCGCCGACCATTTCCGGATCCAGGGCCGAGGTGGGTTCGTCAAAAAGCATGATTTCCGGGTTCATGGCTAACGCCCGCGCGATGGCAACACGCTGCTTCTGGCCGCCGGAAAGACGGTTCGGATACTCACTCTCTTTGTCTTCGAGTCCGACGCGTTTAAGGAGCACCATGGCGTCCTCCCGGGCCTTTTCAGGCGGTGTGCGAAGGACTTTTTCGGGCGCAAGAGTGATATTTCCGATTACGCTTAGGTTCGGAAAAAGATTAAACTGCTGGAAAACCATTCCGGCCTTCCGGCGAAGACTGTCGATATCCTTGCGGTGTTCAAGTATGGAAACATTATCGAGGATAATGTCGCCCCGGGTCGGTTCCTCAAGAAGGTTCAGGCACCTGAGGAAAGTGCTTTTCCCGGAGCCGGACGGTCCGATGACACACACGACCTCGCCGCGCTTAATCTCGACATTGATCCCCTTAAGTACCTCTAAAGTACCGAATTTTTTGTGGAGGCCCGTTACGCTAATCACTTTCGCGGAACCTCCTTTCAAGCCGGTTTAAACCGGCCGCCATGGTCATTGTAAGCATCAGATAAATATAGGCGACACACAGAGGCGCAACCATGCCGTTATAGGTCAGACTGGATATCTGCTGACCGCCTTTATTAAGGTCAACGATGCTGATGTATCCCGCAATCGCAGTTTCTTTCAGCAACACGATGAACTCATTTCCCAGCGCCGGAAGGACATTTTTGATTGCCTGAGGAATAACGATGTAGCGGAGTGTCTGTCCGCCGGAAAGACCCAAGGACCTTCCGGCCTCCGTCTGCCCCTTGTCCACTGCAAGAATTCCCGCACGAACAATTTCAGCAACATATGCTCCGCTGTTGATGCCGAAAGCAATAGAGGCAATCACCATCGCCGGAAGTCCGGATTTGGCAAGAATAACAAAATAGATAACCGTCAGTTGGACAACCGCAGGAGTCCCTCGGATGACCGAGATATAGACATTGGCAAAAGCCGCGGAGATGCCTTTGTTGCGAATCTTGAACACCGCAACCAAAAGTCCGAGTACCACTCCGATCACGGCGGCGTACAGCGTCAACTGAACCGATCTCGAAAAACCGCTGACCAGAAAACGATACCTGTCTTCTTTGATCAGTGCCTGATAAATCATATTCGAAAAATCGTTCACGAATGAATCGAAAAACACTTTATGACAGCCCTCCGCCACGCAGAACAATCTCAAAAAGACAAGGACCCCTTCTTTTATTAAAAAGGGGTCCTTCCGGGTTCAGAAATTACTTAATATACTTATCTACGATCTTGTCGAACTCGCCGTTCTCCTTTATTGCGGCAAGCGCTGCGTTGACATTACCCAGAAGCACGTCGTTGCCTTTGGCTACAGCCATTGCATACTTCTCATCCGCGAATTCGCCCTCGATCAGAACCAAGTCTGCGTTGCTTTCCGCGTATTCCTTTGCGGGGTTATTGTCAATAATAACGGCATCAACCTGTCCGTTCTTAAGTGCTTCTACAGCAAGCATGCCGCTTGCGAATCCCTTGATGTCATTATCAGGATCATCCACGATGTCTTCCGCACAAAAACTTCCCGTTGTTCCGGTTTGAACACCGATAATTTTCCCTTCCAAATCCGCGATTCCGGTATACCCCGAATCTTTCAGAACGATGACAGTCTGTGCCGCAGTATAGTAGGGAGTTGTAAAATCCATTGCCTCTTCGCGGTCCGGTGTCACAGTGAATCCGGCGGCTATAATATCAATCTGCCCATTGGCCAGCGCTGTCGGCAATGCATCAAATTCCATGTCTACGATTTCGAGTTCAACTCCGAGTTCCTGTGCGATCAACTCCATCATCTCGGCATCCACGCCGACAATACCGTCGCCCTCCGGATATTCAAAAGGAGGGAAAGCGGCATTAGTGCCCATTACCAGCACTTTAGGATCTTTGGTTCCTATCTCCGCCTCTGTCGGAGCGGCCGTTGTGGCCGCTGTTGTTGTGACGGAAGCACTCGATGCGGTCGTTGACTCTTTTACTTCTCCCGCGCAACCGATCAGTGAAAAAACCATCATAAGGCTTACTACCAGTGCTGTTATTTTGAATAACTTCTTCATATATCCTCCCTAAAACGCAAACGCGGCAATGCCGCGTTGATTTCTTATAACATCATTACACTACTCACAAAACGTTCTTTTGTCAATTAGCAATTCTTTTAGAATTAGCTTGATTGTCGGAAAAAAGGCTCATCGTCGTATTGTTTTTCCGCATCTCCGGAGACAACCGGGTATGATGAACCTAATCAAAGGAGAAGCTATGCAAATACTTACCGCTCAGCACCGGAAGTTATCCGGGACGGAAATAATCAAGAAGTCCGCTCGCGGAACCTGCAGCGTATTTCTGCCCGATACCGATCACTTCTCGGAAGTTTGCTTTGGTGATCCGGAAGCACCGCGCGTCCTTCGAACGATCTCGGATGAAGCAAGAATTTTTCAGTTCAACCGCATCCTTTTTGAGGAATGTCCTGCGTCTCTCTTTTACAGCGAGCCTTATATGAAATGGTATTCCGGCGTTCTGGGTCAAGTATTCTCCGACCGTCTGAATCGGTCCAAACCTGTCCGCTTTTCTGAATTGAATCGTTCGTTTGCGCTTCGAATCCTGTCCTCAGAACCGGCGCCCGACAAATCATATATCCAATTCACTCTTCTTCTCCCCCCGCTCTGGCAAGACTCAACAGATAATATTGTCATGGATGGCGGAGATATGATTACCGATTGCTTTCGTGAGTCGCAGTGCGCGATGTTATGTCTGTTGCGCCCGATCGGATCCGGTCGATGGCTGGGGAAGTGTCTGCAAGACGCACAAACAAACGGCTTCCGGAGAATACTATCTCCGGAAGCCGTCTTGTGAACCTGAACCATTTGGCGAAATCTTACTTAACCTCGACTTCTGCTCCGGCATCCTTCAGTTTCTGTGCGGTAGCGTCAGCCTCTTCCTTGGATACGTTCTCTTTGACCGGCTTCGGTGCTCCGTCAACCAGGTTCTTGGACTCTGTAAGGCCAAGGCCTGTGATTTCGCGAACAGCCTTGATAACGGCGATTTTCGCTGCACCGGCGCTCTTCAGAACAACGGTGAATTCAGTCTGCTCAGCAGCTTCCGCAACAGCGGCACCGCCGGCAGCAGGTGATGCAACCGCCAGAGCAGCAGCAGATACACCGAACTCTTCTTCGATTGCTTTCTCAAAATCCAAGAGCTCCATAACGGAAAGGGACTTTACTTCTTCCAACAACTTTGCAATTTTCTCACTGGCCATGATTTTTTCCTCCATTTAATTGCCGTAAATCCGGCACATTTTTGTAAGCGCCGAATTACTCAGCCGCTTGTTCGGTTACTGTTGCGGCTGCATCGACAACCGCTTCAACGGCTTCTGTTACTGCTTCGGCCTTTTCTGCTGCGGGCTTCGAAGCGGAATCATCCAGCTTTTCGGCAACAGCCTTGACCAACATTGCGAGCTTTGTAAACGGGAAAAGGAGTCCGTAGGCAATCTGGCCGCAAAGGACTTCTTTGGAAGGAATCGAAGCAAGATCGTTGACTTCCTTAACAGAAGCAGCCTTTCCTTCAATCACTCCGCCTTTGAGCGATAGTTTTGCGTACTTGTCCGCATATTGCTTCATGACTTTCGCCGGAGCAATCATATCTTCGGTTGAGTACGCGATTGCCGTAGGTCCCTTGAAAATATCTTCGACTCCGCTGATTTCGAGTTCTTTGAAAACCAGGGTTGCCGTTGTGTTTTTAAGGACTTTGTAGGTAATGTTGTTCTTCCGAAGGTCTGCGCGCATCTGAGTGTCTTCAAGAACAGTCAGACCACGTGCGTCGGCAAAAATAAAAGTCTTGGCGCTGCGATAATCCGAAACCAGACCTGCAACAACTTTCTTTTTTGCCTCAAGGATCTTTTTGCTAGGCATGTGTGTGCACCTCCTTAATCAGTCTATATAAATACCCCTCGCGCATAAAGACACGAGGGGTACGGGATCGCATGTTTCTCAAGTGAGAGATGTATTGCGAAAACCCACCTCGGCAGGACGACCGAATCGATTACAGCCCGTAGGCTCCCTGCTGTCTTTGGCGTGGCTACTTATTCAATTGTCGCGTTCTTTCCGAATCAGCTTCGGGGCGGAACGTGCGCCTTTCTGTGGCCTAGAGCTTTCCGGAGTTAATCCGGATTCCCGGGCCCATCGTGGATGACAGAGATACGTTCTTCAGGTACTGACCCTTGGCGACCGAGGGCTTGGACTTGATGATCGCGTCCATGATCACTTTGAAGTTCTGCTCAAGTTTCTCCTGTCCGAAGGAAGCCTTTCCGATCGGGCAGTGAATGATATTGGTCTTATCGAGACGATACTCGATCTTACCGGCCTTGATGTCAGCGATTGCTTTGGCGACGTCCATGGAGACGGTTCCGGATTTTGGGTTCGGCATGAGTCCCTTAGGACCGAGCACCTTACCCAGACGGCCGACAACACCCATCATGTCGGGGGTTGCGACGACGACGTCAAAATCAAACCAATTCTCCTTGACGATCTTGTCAACGAGATCTTCAGCTCCGACAAATTCGGCTCCGGCGTCTCTGGCTTCATCCGCCTTCGGGCCCTTCGCGAAAACCAACACGCGCTTCGTGCGACCGGTTCCGTGCGGTAAAACAACAGCGCCGCGAACCTGCTGATCCGCATGACGTGAGTCAACACCAAGTCTGACGTGAAGTTCAACCATTTCATCAAACTTCGCTTTTGCCGTTTCCTGAACCAACCGGATTGCATCCGCAGGATCATAGGAGACGGACTTGTCTACAAGCTTAACCAGCTCATTGTATCTTTTGCCTCTTTTCATTACTCCACTCTCCTCGATGCTTAGTCGTCAACAACGACGATGCCCATGCTGCGTGCGGTTCCTGCAACCATGCGAGCACATGAATCGATGTCGGACGCGTTGGTGTCAGCCAACTTGATCTGAGCAATTTTCTTGCACTCGGAAAAAGGAATTTTAGCTACCTTATCCCGATTCGGCTTGCTCGATCCACTTTCAACGCTGCATGCTTTCTTCAACAAAACCGGCACCGGCGGAGTTTTCGTAATGAAAGAATACGTTCTGTCTGCATAGACTGTGATGACAACCGGAGTAATCATTCCCATGTCTTTTGCGGTTCTCTCATTAAATTCCTTGACAAACTGCGCAATATTGACGCTGTGTTGTCCAAGGGCTGGTCCTACCGGCGGCGCTGGCGTTGCTTTGCCTGCGGGTATCTGTAATTTGATATACCCTGTGACTTTCTTTGCCATATGGCCACCTCCCAATAAATTCGACAGCATCTTATCCCTGCTGCCATATAATCACGCCGAGCTTACGGCGGGATAAGCAATTGTTATGTCCGGATGACTTGTGCGAAATCCAATTCGATCGGCGTTTCGCGACCGAACATAGATATCCGTACACGCACAGAGTGCTTCTCGAGATTCATTGCCTCGACGACGCCAATGCATTCCGAGAACGGACCGGAAATCAGGCGTACCGAATCTCCGACGGAGTAATCGACAGTGGGCACCCAATTGGACTCAAGTCCCATCATCATCAGTTCTTCTTCTGAAAGCGGTACAGGCTTATTGGAGCTCGGGCCTACAAAACCGGTAACGCCTCTTGTATTGCGGACGATGTACCAGATTTCTTCCGTGTAGACCATCTTCACCAGAACGTAACCGGGATAGATCTTCTTCATGGCGACTTTCTTCTTGCCGTCCTTGACCTCGATCTGTTCCTCCATGGGAACCGATACTTCCTGTATCATTTCCTGAAGTCCGCGGTTCTCAATAACCGTCTCCAGAGTCGTCTTCACTTTGTTTTCATAGCCGGAATACGTGTGGATAACATACCACTTCGCTTCTTTGGCCTGTGCTTCGTCTGTCATACTGTGGCACTCCTATTCTCTTTCTGAATACGGCTCGGTCGCATTACTGTTCTTACGCGGCCGGTTCTGTATCGCTGGACGAAGCTGATGCGCTGGTCTCGCTCGAAGATGTGGAGGCGGTCGTATCGCTCGGAAGCACTGTAGAAGCAGTTGTCTCGGTAACCTGCTTGTAGAATCCGATCCTGTCGAGAATAAACTGGCTCCCCTTGCTGATACCGGTAAGCAACACTGCCGCGACGCCGATCACCACCAAAACGACGACGGATGTCTGAATCAGTTTCTGCTTCGTCGGCCAGATTACCCGCTTGAGTTCCAGACGGACATCCGAAAATCGCTTGCCGATCTTCTTGAAGAAGTTAACAAAACCCCTTCCGATACGAACGAAAATATTAGTGCTCTTTTTTTTCTCGGCCATCGGTATCAACCCTCTCTGAACTCCTGCGTAAAAACGCAGAAATCACTTGGTTTCCTTGTGATTGGTGTGCTTGCGGCAAAAACGGCAGTACTTCTTCAGTTCCAACCTGTCCGGGTCATTCTTCTTGTTCTTGTAGGTCTGATAATTCCTCTGTTTGCAGTCTTCACAAGCTAATGTCAGCTTGTCGCGTGCACCTGCCTTGCTTGCCATGTAGAACACCTCCAAAATCAGCATCTTTGCGATGCTTTGTTGCGCATAAAAAATAGACCGAAACGGCGATAGCAAACGAAATTTTATCACAGATATCCTGTAGTGTCAAACTAAATTCGCGTCAATCAGACGCAAATAAACAGCATATTTTGCCCGTCAAAGACATATTGCAATAAGATCGCGTCAAAGGTTGCCTGAATATTACCTTCTGCTTCGGAGTTCATCGTAAATATCATCCGGCGTAATGCCTTTTTCCGCCAGCAAAACCAGCAAATGATACTGAAGATCGGCGACTTCATAAATAATGTCTTTCTTCTCTCCGTTGATGGTCGAAATAACCACCTCAACGGCTTCTTCGCCGAGTTTCTTGCAGATTTTATCGATGCCTTTGGAAAAAAGGTAGTTGGTATAGGAACCTTCAACCGGATTCATCTTACGATCGATAATCACTTCATACAGTTCTTTAATAATGGATTCTTTCGTCTCCGACATATAAACACCTCCGATTTGGATTATTGTTCCTCACCTGATTCCAGAATATCATCAAGACCGTCAAAAAAACAGCTGTGATTTCCGGTATGACAGGCGGCACCAACCTGATCGATGTAGAAAAGCAATGTATCACGGTCGCAATCGATCCGGATCGAGCGAACGGTCTGTATGTTTCCGGATGTCTCGCCTTTTCGCCAGAGTGTATCCCTGCTTCTTGAATAGTAGTGCATCTGGCCGGTCGACAACGTCATATCAAAGGCTTCATAATCCATATAGGCAAGCATCAATACTTCCCCTGTCTTCTCTTCCACAGCGATGGCGGGAACCAGCCCGAGCGTATCTTTTTTGAGACGCTGCCAGAGAGCTGTCGCCCGTCCGATTTTACGCACCGGAATTCCTCTTTCGTCCAAATATTTCTTCAGGTCCGCAATCGATATTTCACCGAAGTGAAAAAGACTCGCCGCGAGAACGGCATCCGCTTTGCCGTCGACGATTCCGTCGTAAAAGTCCGAAAGGCTGCCTGCACCGCCGGACGCGATCACGGGAACGGATACCGCTTCGGCAACCATTCGGGTGATTTTATTGTCATAGCCGCTCTTGGTTCCGTCGCGGTCCATACTGGTCAGAAGAATTTCACCCGATCCGAGCGCTTCGGCTTTCTTTGCCCATTCGACGGCATCCAGACCGGTGGTTTTCGTGCCTCCTGCAATGACAACCTCGTACCCGCTCGGGAATTGATCCGAGTCGGGAACGTATCTTACATCAATCGCGGTGACGATGCACTGCGAGCCAAATCGGGCGGACGCGGACGTAATCAGTTCCGGATGAAGTACAGCGGCCGAATTCAGTGATATTTTATCCGCACCGGCCGTCAGGAGCTCACGAATGTCGTCGAGGGTGCGGATACCGCCGCCGACGGTAAAGGGAATAAATACTTCCTGTGCCACCCGTGTCACCATATCGATCATGGTTCCGCGGTTTTCGAGCGTTGCCGAGATATCGAGGAAAACCAGTTCATCGGCACCGGACACATTGTATCCCTTGGCAATTTCCACCGGGTCGCCGGCATCACGCAAGGAGATGAAATTGACTCCTTTGACTACCCGTCCGTCCTTTACGTCAAGGCAAGGGATGATTCTTTTTGCAAGCATTCTTTTAACCTCACTTTTCCTTCGTAAATGGCTTTGCCGACAATGATTCCGGCGCAGCCGCTTTTCCTTATTTCCCAAAGATCTTCTTCGGAACCGATCCCTCCGGATGCGATGACCGAAAGATGCGTCGCCGAGACGATTGAAGCTGTCTGGGCGGTCGCCGGTCCGGTCATCATTCCGTCGCGACTGATGTCGGTATAGATCACTGTCTCCGCGCCGAGAGCCTCCATCTCCGAGGCAAATTCCGTCGCGCGCACGCCCGATCCCGAAGTCCATCCGTCAACGGCAATTTCACCGTCATGCGCATCCATGCCAATGGCGATGTTTTGGGGATACAGTTTTAGCGCCATGCGTGTGAATTCACGGTCGCGTATCGCGGACGTTCCGATGACGCACCGGCTGACGCCGTATACTTGAAGGAGTTTTTCGAGGGTTTCCAGGTTACGGATGCCTCCGCCCGTCTGCACTTTCAGACCCGTCTCAGATGCTATACGTCCAATTATTTCATGGTTTGCGGGGATGCCGGACCGGGCCGCGTCGAGATCCACAATGTGAATCCAGGATGCGCCCTGTTCACGAAAACCCTGCGCCACCGCAATCGGATTGTCCGAATATACAGTGACCTGATCGTATTTACCCTGACGGAGGCGAACCACTTTGCCCCCAAGCAAGTCAATGGCCGGATATATGATCATCTTGTTCTCCATTCTTTTAAGATCTGTTTGTCGTCAACTATTAAGATTATCGGACTAAAAAGCAACTACCTGGTTCTCCTTGCCCAGCGATTCAGGATCGAAAGACCGACCTCACCGCTTTTTTCGGGATGAAACTGCATGGCTAATACATTTTTGCGGGAGACGGCACAGGCATATTCCAACCCATAGAAAGCAGTTGCCGCGATGTCGGATGAATCCGAAGGATCGCAATAGTATGAGTGGACAAAATATACGTAGTCTCCCTTCCGGAACATCGGATCCGACACATCATGGAAATCGTTCCATCCGATCTGGGGAATTTTGAGCCCCGGTTTCTTCGGGAATCGGCGAACCGTACCCGGCAGAATGCCGAGTCCGATGTCGTCTCCGCCTTCTTCGGATTTTTCAAAAAGGAGTTGCATCCCGAGACACACCCCGAGAAAAGGACGCCCCGAAGCCACGTAAGCCCTAACGGTTTGGTCAAGACCTCTGGACCGGAGTGCGTCGATCGCCGGTTGAAATGCCCCGACGCCCGGCAGAATGACACCGGATGCGGAAAGGACGTCTTCGGGCTTACTGGTGATTATGCTCGAGTAACCGATATATTCCAGCGCTTTTTGCACCGAACCGAGATTTCCGACACCATAGTCAATAATCGCGATCATTCAAGTTCCTTTCCCGTGATGCGCTTGTATGCTTCGCGGTACTTTTCCGCGGTTTTTTCGATCACTTCCGAAGGGAGTTTGGGTGCCGGATAGGTTTTATCCCAGTCGAGAGTCTCCAGCCACTCGCGCAGATACTGCTTATCGAAGCTTTTCTGTGCGCGGCCGGGAACATACCCGGACGCTTCCCAGAAGCGCGAAGAATCCGGGGTCAGCATCTCGTCCGCAATGACCAGTCGGCCGTCGATTTTACCGAATTCGAACTTGGTGTCGGCAAGAATCAATCCCTTGGTGAGGGCATAATCGGCACCGGCAGTATAGAGTGCGAGACTGCTCTCTTTCAACAAACGTGCGTCTTCCATACCGATCAGATTCTCCAGTTCTTCCATGGAGATATTGATGTCGTGACCTTCTTCCGCCTTGGTGGAAGGCGAGAAAATCGGCTCCGGAAGTTTATCGCACTGTCCGAGACCTTCAGGCAACTTGATTCCGCTGACGGTCCCGCTCTTCCGGTATTCCTTGAGGGCGGATCCTTCGAGATATCCGCGAACAATGCACTCCGCCGGAAGCATTTTGACTTTCTTGACCCACATTGACCGCCCCTTGAGTTCGTCGTAATGCTTTGAGAGCCCGAGCGGGTATTCGCGGGGATCGGTCGAAATGACGTGGTTCGGGACGATATCCCGGGTCATTTCAAACCAGAAAGCGGAAATACTGTTCAACACCTTTCCCTTATCCGGAATCAGATCGTCGAAAACGACGTCGAATGCGGAAATGCGATCCGTAACGATCATCAGCATGGTATCGCCAAGATCATAAACATCCCGGACCTTGCCCCGGATGAGCAGCGGAAGATCGATGTAATCGGTGTTTCTTTGCAGACTCATAGAGTGCCCTCCTACAGAAGTATCGATTTGGTGTAACGGTATTATGTCGCTGTCTACAGAAGTCCCTTGGTGGAAGGGATTTGGTTCGAAAAGCGGGGGTCCCCGGATGCTGCCTCACGCAACGCCCGGGCAAATGCCTTAAACATGGCCTCTACCTTGTGGTGGTCATTACCGCCGTATTCGCATTTCAGGTGGAGTGTGATTCCCGCCTGAAAAGCCAGCGCCCGAAAAAACTCTTCGGTCAGCTCCGTATCAAATTCACCGATCCGGTCGGACGAGAACCGTGCATCAAAAACCAGAAACGGTCTGCCCGAAATATCCAGCGAACACACCGCCAGCGTCTCATCCATCGGAATCGAAGCAAATCCGTAGCGTTTGATTCCTTTCTTATCCCCGAGCGCCTCGGCTATTGCTTTGCCGAGCACAATCCCGATATCTTCAACGGTGTGATGTCCGTCCACGCGAAGATCTCCGTTAGCCTTGACCACGAGGTCCAGTCCGCCGTGCCGGGCAAGAAGATCCAGCATGTGATCCAAAAAACCGATCTTCGTCTCCGCATCGCATGTTCCGGTGCCATCTATCGCAAGTTCAACTTCAATACTGGTTTCACGGGTGGTGCGGCTGCACGACGCAACTCTTTTTGATGCTGATTCCTCCATATTCATCCGTTCTCCCCTTTTCCTTCGTTCAATATCGCACGGATCGCCCGGATCAGTTCATCCATTTGGTCGTCCGTTCCGATCGATATTCGCAGAGACTCACTGATACGCGGCTTGTTAAAATACCTCACCAGTATACCTTGATTCCGCAATTTGTTGTATAGTTCCGCGGCTCCGATTTGTCCCGGCCGCACAAAAAGGAAATTGGCCGCCGACACCGGTACGTCAAAGCCCAAAGCCAACAGTTCGGTACGGACCCGCTCACGAGTCGCTATGATTTTAGCGGTGTTTCTCTCAAACCATCCACGGTCAAGAACCGCCAGTTCGGCAACTTTCTGAGCCAAGGTGTCGACCGGATACGAATTGAATGAGTCCCGGATTCTGGAAATCCCCTCTATTAGTTCTTCCGATGCAATCGCGTACCCTAGGCGCAATCCGGCCAGCGAGTGCGATTTGGAAAGGGTTCCGATGATCAGCAGATTCGGGTATTTTTCGAGCAGGCCGACCGCCGACTCGCCGCCGAAACAAACGTAGGCCTCATCGATCAATACGACACGGTCCGGGTTGGCTTGAAGGATTGCCTCAACCGACGCAAGCGACATTGAAACAGCGGTCGGCGCGTTCGGATTGGCGATGGCGACCCCGCCCCCCTCTTCACAGAAAGGATCAAGCGGCACCGTGAAATCCGTGTTGAGCGGGACTTTCCGGAGCGGGATGTTGTACAAATCGGCATAGACCGGATAAAAGCTGTAGGATATGTCCGGAACCCGCAGGGGCGCCGCGTCCTCTCCGCTTTCGAAAAACGCCTGAAACGCGAACGCAAGCACTTCGTCCGAACCGTTTCCGCAGAAAATTTGCTCCGCCCGAACGCCGAAAAATTCCGCGAACGCAAAACGAAGCTTCGTGCAGGACGTATCGGGATATAAGCGCAGCAAATCCGGATCAAAGGTCTTCAAGAACTTTTCGATCGCCGGAGATGGCGGATACGGGTTCTCATTGGTGTTGAGTTTAATGACTTTCTGACCTTCACGCGGTTGCTCTCCGGCGACGTAAGGGCTGATATTCCGGGTTTTTTCGTTCCAAAAACGGCTCATATTGACTCCTTATCAGGCAAAATGCTTATTCAAATCGTGCCCGCACCGCGTCCGCGTGTGCCTGCAATCCTTCTGCTTCGGCAAAATAGGCGACCTTTTCGTAACACTCGCGCAGGGACTCCTCGTTGTAGCGCAGAATACTGGTTTTCTTCAGGAAATCCCCCGCATTTAGCGGCGAGAAAAACCTCGCGGTACCGGACGTCGGGAGTGTGTGATTCGGTCCGGCAAAATAGTCTCCCAAAGGCTCCGGCGTATAGTTTCCGACAAAGATCGCACCGGCGTTTTTGATGTTTCGGAGCAGATCGTCCGGGTTTTCCACGCACAACTCCAGGTGTTCGGGAGCCAGTTCTTCGGAAAAAGCGACTGCGGCCGCCAGGTCATCCACCACTAAAACAGCACAGTAATCCGCAAGAGAAGCGGCGAGGAATTCCTTCCGGCTCGATTGCTCGGAACGGCGATCCACCGCTTCGATCACCGCTTCAGCCAGTTTTTCGCTCGCAGTCACCAGAATGGCCGAGGCCAGCTTATCGTGTTCCGCCTGTGAAAGCATGTCCGCCGCGACAAATTCCGGATTGGCGGTATCGTCGGCAATAATCAGTATTTCACTGGGCCCGGCAAACATGTCGATGTCCACCTGCCCGAAAACCAATCGCTTTGCGGTATTCACGTAAATGTTACCGGGTCCGCATACCTTGTCGACCCGCGGGATCGTTTGCGTTCCGTACGCCATCGCGCCGATCGCCTGCGCTCCTCCGACCTTATATATTTCGTCGGCTCCCGCAATCCGGGCGGCTGCCAGGATGACCGGATTCACGGATCCGTCCGTGCCCGGAGGTGTACAGAGTACGATGCGCCCGACACCCGCGGTCTTGGCGGGAATCACATCCATGAGAACGGTTGAAGGAAGCGGAGCGGTTCCGCCCGGTATATAAATTCCGGCGATGCCAAGAGGTCTTACGATCATTCCGATCTGCGCCCCGTTCCGAAGATCGCTCATGTATCCGTTTTCCAGTTGCTTCCCGTGAAAAGCGCGAATGTTCGCCGCGGCTTCCTCCATGATCTGAATCAGTTTCGGATCAGTCCCGGCCATCGCATCGTCAATTTCTTTCTCGGTGACGCGAAGCGCATCCGCCGGAAGATCCGCGCGATCGAATCGGAGGGTATATTCCCGCACCGCCGCATCGCCCTTTTCACGAATGTCCGAAAGGATCTCTCCCACAACTTTCAAGACCGGGCCGAGGTCCATTTTTCCGCGCAAGCCAAGGTCTTCACAGGTCTTTTTCAGATCGATCGATGACGCGCGAATCAACTTGCATTTCATGGTTTGTCCTCCGCTTTCGGTGTATTTTTTTCGAGTTGCTCGCGAATCGCGTCGAGCATCGGGATAATTTCGGCGGATTTCATCTTCATGGAGACCCGGTTCACGACGACCCGCGCGGAAATATCCGCGATCACCTCAAGGACGTCCAGGCCGTTTTCGCGAAGTGTTCTTCCGGACTCGACGATGTCCACGATTACTTCGGCCAGTCCGATCAGCGGCGCGAGTTCCACGGAGCCGTTAAGCTTTATGATCTCGACGCTCTCCCTTTTCGTTTTTTCGAAATATGTCCGCGTGATATTCGGGTATTTGGACGCCACGCGCTTGTTGGGAATCCGGTCAAGCCGGCCTTTGAGTTTTTCGGGACCGCATACGCACATCCGGCAGGCGCCGAACCGCAAATCAATCACTTCGTAAAGCTGACGGTTCTCTTCCATCAGTGTGTCCTTGCCGACCACACCGATGTCCGCCGCGCCATATTCCACATAGGTCGGGACATCCGCCGGCTTCGCCATAATGAAGCGAAGTCCCGTCTTCGGGTCCTCCAATATTAGTTTCCTTGTATCTTCTCTGGCCGCGGAGCAATCATAGCCGGCAGCTTCAAGAAGTGTCAGCGCCTGATCCGCCAAACGTCCTTTCGATAGAGCAATCGTGATCATGTCAGTTTGATTCTCCTTCCGGTTCACAGCAGTCCACCGCTTTAAGGTAAATGACCTGCTCGATTCTTCTGTCCTTTGCGTACTGATCCAGTTCGTCTTCGTTCATTCCGAAACAATCCAGGATCACGATTAATTTCTTTTTTCGCAGTGCCCGCGCCGCCTCGATGGCTTTACGGCGAAGTCCCGGCTCATTATCATATCCGATGATCGTATCCACGGTTTTCCGGGCAAATTCCTTGCCCTGTCGGTGAAGTGCGGCAATGCACAACGTGATCCCGATTGAAAAACCGACTGCGGCAAGATCTCTTCCGAAAACCGACACCACTTTGTCATAACGTCCGCCTGAGATGATCGGGAAACCGACCGCGTGCGTGAAGCCCTTGAAAATCATACCGGTATAATAATCGAGGCTCCTGAGCATGCCCAAATCCAGCGAGACGTACTTCATAAAGCCATAATCACCGAGGATCTCAAGAATTTCTTTCAGATTGACCAGTGCATCGAGCGATGTCCGGTTCCTGACGCGTTTTTCGAGCAATTCGATGGTATCAAACGTCCCGAAAAGCGTCGGGATCATGCTGAGTGTCTGCTTGTCTTCGGCGGAAAGGTTGAGACGATCCGCCATTTTGTCGAGCATGACCGTATCTTTCTGATCGACAAGCTTTGACAGCATTTCCGCATCTTCCTCGCCGATGCCCCATTCTTCCATCAGTCCGCTGAAAAAACGAACCTGCCCGACGGATATCTGAAGATCCGTAAGTCCGATCTCAAGTGCCGACGCGATCGAGAGCGCAATCACTTCCGCGTCCGCCTGCGCACCGGAAACGCCCATGAGTTCAACTCCGGCTTGTGAAAACTCCCGCTGCCTGCCGCCTCCGGACTCACGGAAGCGGTACATGTTCCCGATATATGAAAACCTAAGCGGCGGTTTCTCGTCTTTGAGAAGGGTGGCGGCAAGCCTTGCCGCCGGGATCGTTCCGTCATATCGAAGTGACAGAATACGTCCCTCCTGATCGGCGAGTTTATACATATTCTCCTGTGCCACAAAGTTCCCGCCCGCATAGACATCAAAAAACTCGATGCCCGGTGTCTCTATCTCCTGATAGCCACCCGTTACGAAAAGGGAACGGAGCTTACTCTCTACGCCTCGCTTTGCTGCGCAGTCCTCCGGCAGCATATCTGAAAGGCCGTCCGGTGTGTGAAATCGGTAGTTGCTCATGAGATCCTCCTCTTCGCCGTTCCTTCTTGCTTTACCACTTTACTTTGATAAAGCGGTAAAGCTTTCCTGTATTATATGATACTCCTTTGATTGTTGTCAAGCCCATAAAAGATAAGCAACCAATAAATAATCCGGCCGGTTTTCGCCAATCGGATTCATTCACGAATCCGGAGTCCGGCTTTTTGCGATATAATTGAATTGAGCGTATTAATGTCGCTCCGAGAATCGTTTGCACGGGAAACCTGCCGGAAGCGGGCAAAGCGAGGGCGTGAATGGGAAACATTATCGACTATGTCAGAAACGAGCTACGGACACTGCGCGAAAAGCCATTCAGCGCTGTGGACAGCCTGGTGCTTTCGCAGTTTATGTATCTCAATTTTGACGGTCTGGTTCCGGGCGTTTTTGACGATAAGCCCTCGATACGAATTTGTGATCTTCTGAAAGCCGAGTATTTTGAGCTTCTTTTTTCCAAGTTACACAGCTCGGAGATGTATCGTGATTTTCTGATCGCGCTGGGCATTAGTCCGCGATTTCGCGATATCGGAATGAATTATTTTGCCGATCAGGCTGACGTGGAATTGCAAATGCAGTTCGCGGCGATGACGTTCCTTTGGGACGACAGAACTGCCTATGTCGCGTACCGCGGGACTGACGGCACACTGGTCGGATGGAAAGAAGACTTTAATATGGCATATATTTATCCGCTCCCTTCCCAGGAGGCCGGGCTTCTATATTTGAACACCGTGTCCGGATTACTTCCCCCAAAGATGAATATCCTGGTCGGCGGTCATTCCAAAGGCGGTAATATCGCTGTTTACTCATCTATGAAGTGCAAAAAATCTTTTCAGAAGCGAATTGTTGAGATCTACAATCACGACGGACCCGGTTTTGCAAAAGATGTCGTCATGAGCCCGGAGTTTGAAGCCATTCGCGACAGGACACAGAAAAGCATGCCCCGGTCATCGGTTTTCGGTATTTTGCTGCATCATCAGGAGAATGTCCGCATTGTCGAAAGCGCCGGCGGCACCATCATGCAACACGATCCGTTCAGTTGGTGCGTCGAAGGAGACGACTTCTGCTACACTGAAAAACTGACCGATGGTTCTATCAATCGACATAAGACCATCAATCAATTGCTATTTTCACTATCTCAGGAACAGCGGAAGCTTTTTATCGAAACCTTGTATCAATTGGTCGAGTCCACCCGGGCAACAAGTATTTACGAACTCACAGACGATTGGCGAAAAGTCGCCGCGAAGATCTTGTCCGCCACAAAAGAAATCAATCCCGAGACGCTCAAGTTTGTGAAGAAGACATTTTTTGAATTGGTCAGACTCTCCCTTCAAAATATTCGTCTCCCCGAGAAAAAAACACCCGCGCCCGTTGCGATACCGAAAAAATCGGCGGCCGGTCAAAACAAATAGACGATTATCGGGCTTGCCTGTATAATCATTGGAACAAACGCCCCCGGAAAGGACAAAACTGTGACCAAAGCGATCCGGTCCCCGATAATACCGATTTCGGACAGGCTGCTGATCGGCGTTCCGCTTGCGGTCGTCGGCGGATACCTCGATGCCTACACGTATCTTTTTCACGGAGGCGTATTTGCCAACGCGCAGACCGGAAACCTGGTTTTACTGGGTATATCGATATCGCGTGGTGAATTCTCCCTTGCTTTCTCGTATATTCTTCCGGTGCTCGCCTTCGTATCGGGTGTGCTGATTACGGAGCGAATGCGGATTCGCTCGGCATCGCTCTGGATACTTCGCTGGCGTCATCTTGTCCTATTTATTGAAGCACTTCTTCTTTTTGTCATCGGCTTTCTGCCCGCGGCATTTCCTGATAATATCGTCAATGTCACGGTATCTTTTGTCTGCGCCATGCAGGTGAACAGTTTCCGGAAACTTCACGATCGGACCTATGCCACAACGATGTGTACCGGGAATCTTCGTAGTGCGACCGAAGCGCTTTCAAACTCAATACATGAATACGATTCCGAGGAATTTGACGTTTTCCTTCGCTACGGGGCAATACTGCTTGCTTTTTGTGCGGGAGCGGCTCTCGGGACCGTCATGACCAATCTTCTCGCCGGTAAAAGCGCCTGGATCTGTTCGTTGCTTCTATTGATCTGTATCTTGACGATGAAGATGAAAGAATCTGAAACGGAACAAGGAGAATAATTATTCATGGGGATTTTTCAGAATTTGATTCGCTTACTATTTATCCTTCTTGCCGTCTTCGGTATTATCATTTTTGCCCGTCCGGTGACGATCGGTATTCTCAACATCGGAAATGCATCCGGTCTATTGGCGTGCGCCGTAATCGCCGCGGCGGCGATTTTCGCTTCTCCGCTTCACCGGGTTCTTCAGCGGTGTCTCCATACGAAGGGCGGAAAAGCAGCAGTCATTGCGGGCGCCGGCTTTCTGCTTCTGGGCATTATATGGGTCATTATTCTCTCCTTCCTCATGGCTTCGGCATCTTCCGCAAAGCCCTCCCGTCCGACCACATTAATCGTGCTCGGATGCAAAGTGAACGGCGATATCCCCAGTCTGTCACTCCAGAAACGGATTGACGCCGCTGCCGAATATCTGTTGCGGAATCCATCCGTTCAAGTTGTCGTCTCCGGCGGACAGGGACCGGATGAGTGGATCAGTGAAGCCGAAGCGATGAAACGCGGTCTTCTTGAAAAAGGGATTGATTCAACGCGCATCATCCTCGAAGACAAGTCCACTTCAACCTCTGAGAACCTTTCGTTTTCCAAAAAATTACTGCTCGAAAAAGGCCTGTCCGCTGACGTCATCATCGTGACCGAAGGCTATCATATGTTGCGCGCACAAACACTTGCCAAGCGCGCCGGCCTTACTCCGGAAGGCTTATCTTCCGATACGGTTTCCTGGCTGCTCCCGACTTGCTGGGTGCGCGAATGGTTCGGAAATACGCTGGAATTTGTGCGCGGATAGATCGGGGCACGATAACTTGCACCCGAAATTTTTTGATTTTTCTATTGACACCTTATTTCTGACGCGATATTATGGCGATAATTTATAGCAAACCGATGAGTAAGAGTAGTAACTACGCTTCCAAGATCTCAGAGAGTCGCAGACGGTGAAATTGCGATATGGCGGAACGTAGTGAATGGACTTACGAGGGCGGCCCGAAAGGATTCTTCCGAGTAGGCACCGACGGGGAACCGACCCGTTATCCGGCGGACTCGTATGATTGTACGAGCAGATGAGCGGATCTGTCCCGAATCGGGGCGGTTCAAGCAAGGTGGTACCGCAGGAGTTTTAGCTCTTGTCCCTGCAGAAGCAGAGGCAAGAGCTTTTTTGCGTTCAAAAAGAAGACGCAAATGTAGAAAGGCAGGATTAAAAAATGCACATTAAACAGGCAATCCAAAACATCATCGACGGAAAAAATCTGACAGAAGATGAAAGCTATGACGCGATTTATGAAGTCATGTCCGGCGAGGCTTCCGACGCTCAGATCGCGGGCCTGCTGATCGCGCTCCGCGTCAAAGGCGAAACCGTCGCGGAGATCACGGGCGCCGCCCGCGCACTGACCGAGCGCGCCAACCGGATCAATCCCAAAGTCCCGATCTGCGTCGATCCGGTTGGCACCGGCGGCGACGGGACGAACACCTTCAATATTTCATCGACAGCCGCGATCGTCGCCGCGGCGGGCGGCGCCTTCGTCGCGAAGCACGGTAACCGCAGCATTTCCAGCAAATGCGGCAGCGCAGATTTTTATGAGGCAGTCGGTATCAACATCGCGCTCACGCCGAAAGCTGTGGAACGTTGTATTGAAGAAGTCGGATTCGGATTCATGTTCGCGCCGAACTTTCACCCGGCGATGCGCTTTGCCGGTCCCGTTCGCAGACAACTTGCCATTCGCAACATTTTCAATGTTCTCGGACCTCTTTCCAATCCCGCCGGTGCCAAAGCACAGGTGCTCGGCGTTTATGACCGAAAAATGATGCCCTTTATCGCACAGACACTCCAGCGACTCGGCGAACAACACTCGCTGGTTGTCCACGGATCGGACGGATCCGACGAAATCACTAATACCGGTGTCACCTACATCAGCGAAGTATTCCCGGACCGTGTCGAAGAATATACGATTTCGCCGGAACAGTTCGGTATGACCACCTATAAGCTCGAAGACATTGTTGGCGGATCTCCGGAAGAGAATGTTGAAATCTCAATGGACATTTTCCGCGGAAAGAAAGGTCCGCACCGCGATATCGTCGCGCTCAACGCCGCGGCGACGCTCTATGTAGCCGGTCTGGCTGAAACATTTGCGGACGCAATCCGTCTTGCCGACGAAACGATCGAATCCGGTAAAGCACTTCGCAAGCTCGAAGAAATCAAGGCGTTTACCAATAGCGACGCCATCGTAAACATGTAGCTGATGCCCCTTAAATAGAAGACAGGAGTACCGATGAATATGGAACCCATAAGAACCTCTACTTCGATTAACACGCTTTCCACCGGAACCATCCTTGATCGGATTGTCACCAAAAAAGCAGAGCGGATTGATGCGCGACTGGAGCACCGCTCCCTGATTCAATTGCGTGAAACCGCCGCTGCGTCCCAACCGGTTCGTCGGGATTTCGAATCCGCACTGCGCGCACAAACCATGTCACTGATCACGGAAATCAAGCGGGCCTCTCCCTCAAAAGGTCTGATCGTCGAGGATTTTCAACCGGTCAGACAGGCACAGGCCTATGAAAAAAGCGGGGCCGCGGCAATTTCGGTACTGACTGAGCAGGACTTTTTCCTCGGTAGCGATCATCATCTGACCGATGTGGTGTCCGCGACATCCGTTCCGATTCTTCGGAAAGATTTCATCATTGATGAAAGCCAGATATACGAAGCCCGCATCATGGGCGCTTCGGCGATCCTTCTGATCGCGGCAATTCTGCCGGATGAAGTTCTGCGTCGCTTCATGGATGTGGCATCATCTCTTGGTTTATCCGTCCTTTTCGAGGTTCACACCATGGATGAACTGATGCGGGCGCTGGAACTCGACGCCAAAATCATCGGCATCAATAATCGCGACCTTCACACTTTTCATGTCGATATCTCCGCGACGGAGCGCCTTGCCCCGATGATTCCCGCCGGTCGGATCGTCGTATCCGAAAGCGGTATTTTTATGGCAAAAGATGTGTCACGTTGTTACCGGTGCGGTGTACGGGCCGTGTTGGTCGGCGAAAGCTTAATGCGCGAGTCCGCTTCCCCCGAAAGCGTCGAAGCAAAAATGCGGGATTTACTCTCGGAAATCCCTGCCAAAGATTAGAAAAAGGAAAGGTGATCGATATGAGTAACGGAAGATACGGCGATTTTGGAGGACAGTATGCGGCGGAAACGCTGATGAACGCACTCAGTGAGCTCGAACTGGCTTATCGCGACGCGCAGGCGGATCCGTCATTTGATGCGGAGTATAAACGTCTGCTTCGCGAGTACGCCGGCAGGCCGTCCCTCCTTTATCATGCCAAACGACTCTCTGCCGATGTCGGCTTCACTGTCCTTCTCAAGCGGGAGGACCTGAATCACACCGGTGCGCACAAGATCAACAACGTCCTCGGGCAAACCCTTCTGGCAGTCCGTATGGGCAAGAAAAGGCTGATTGCCGAGACCGGCGCCGGACAGCACGGCGTCGCAACAGCGACAGCCGCCGCCTACTTCGGACTTGCGTGCGACATATACATGGGACGCGAAGACATGGAGCGTCAGGCGCTCAATGTCTACCGGATGGAGCTTCTCGGTGCAACGGTGCACGAAGTCAATGACGGCACGGCAACACTCAAAGACGCAACCAGCGAAGCACTTCGCGAATGGTCCCGCCGTGTCGAGGACACCTTTTACGTGATCGGTTCCGTCGTCGGCCCGCATCCGTACCCGGAAATCGTCCGTGACTTTCAGCGCGTCATCGGTGACGAGATTCGCGCCGAAATGCTCGAAAAACACGGTCGCCTCCCCACCGCGCTCTTCGCGTGCGTCGGCGGCGGGAGTAACGCAATGGGTACTTTCTATCCCTTTATCAATGACTCTTCCGTGCGCTTCCTCTCAGCGGAGGCCGGCGGCGAAGGCATCGAGACCGGCCGACATGCGGCAACGGTGACCGGCGGGTCGACCGGCGTTTTTCATGGCATGAAATCGCTTTTCCTGCAGGACGACGAGGGTCAAATCACACCGGTTTATTCCGTTTCCGCCGGCATGGACTATCCGGGCATCGGCCCGGAACACGCACACCTTCATACAACCGGACGCGGCGAATACTACGCGATCACCGATGAAGAGGCGATCAATGCTTTTGAATACCTGAGTCTTACGGAGGGAATTATCCCGGCGATCGAGAGTTCCCATGCCGTTGCGCTCCTTCTTAAGATGCGAAGCACTTTTAAGCCGGACGACATCGTTGTCGTGACGATTTCCGGTCGCGGTGACAAAGACGTCGAAGCCATCGGCCGTATCCGCGGCAAAATCAAGTGACGGAGGATAAAGAGATGCAAAGCAAAAACAAAATCGATACCCTTTTCGAAAAACTTCGCGCGGACGGCAAAAAAGCCTTCATTCCGTTTGTTACCGCCGGCGACCCGAACATCAACGCCACCTACCTGATCGCCAAAGAGATGATCCGTAACGGCGCATCCCTTATCGAATTCGGCGTTCCCTACTCGGATCCGTCCGCCGACGGCCCGGTCATCATGCGCGCGGACGAACGCGCGCTCCGTGCCGGAACGAGACTCCGGGACGTTTTTGACCTCTCCACCCGAATTTCCGGGGAACATCCGGACGTCCCGGTCGTATTGCTTCTTTACTTCAACTCGATCTATGTCTACGGCATTGAAAAATTCTTCTCCGCTTGCGAGAAAGCCGGAATTTCGGGTCTCATCATCCCCGACCTGCCGCTCGAGGAAAGACACGAAGCACAGCCGGCGGCCGATGCCCACGGGATCTATCTCATCTCCATGGTCACTCCGGCCTCCCATGACCGCATCAAGAGAATCGCCGGCGCCGCGCAAGGTTTTCTCTATTGCGTCGCGTCCCTGGGTGTAACCGGCGAGCGTGAGACCTTTGAGACACAATTTCGTGAATACTTCGATACACTGAACGCCGCTTCAGACCTGCCCAAATGTCTCGGCTTCGGCATCTCAACACCGGAACAGAAGCGAACCCTGGAACAGTATTGCGACGGTATCATCGTCGGCTCGGCACTCGTTCGCCAAATCGAAGATGGCATCGCTCAGAAGCAAAGCGACGAAGACATTGCCGCGCGCCTGGGTCAAACCGTCCGGGAATTTACGGAGGAAAGACAATGATATATCCCTCATTTGACGAATTTAATCTTCTCACCCGACAAGTGCGGATTATCCCGGTCGTCCAACGAATTCAGGCGGATCTCTATACGCCGATCTCCGTTTTTCGCAAATTCGGCTGCCGCCCGAAAAGCTTCCTTCTCGAAAGCGTCGTCAACGGGCAGCGCTGGGCCCGCTATTCCATCATGGGAAGATCCCCCCTGATCGAATACGCCGCCGTCCGCGGCAATACGTCCTGCACGATCAGCGGCCGGAATTATCCGACAGACCTGCTCGGGTCTGATCCGATCCGTCAACTTCGCGCACTGCTCGACCGTTGCCTGTCCGGCAAATTTTCTTATATTGATCACTTCTATTGCGGACTCCTCGGCTACTTCGGTTACGATTTTGTCCGTTATGCCGAAGATCTTCCGGACAACAATCCCGATCCGCTCGGCATGGACGACTGTTCACTGATGGCACCCGGAGAAGTAATCGTTTTTGATCACTTGAAAAACGAGGCCGCCGTCATCGTCAATGTCTTTACCGAAGGAGGTGCGGATGCCTATACCCGCGCCGTTACCCGAATAGGAGAAATAATTTCAGAGATCGAAACGCCCTATTCCGCGCCCCCCGCCGCGGTCCACCCGGACGACCTGCGCTTCGTTTCTCACACCCGACACGCTGACTTCTGCGCGTCGGTCGAAAAAGCCAAAGCATATATCCGTGACGGAGATGTTTTTCAAGTCGTCCTGTCTCAACGCTTCTCGTCCGAATACTACGGCGATCCGCTCCCCGTCTATCGTGCCCTTCGCACCGTCAATCCGTCGCCCTATATGTTTTGCATCCAGCTTGAAAACACCGCCGTCATCGGCTCTTCCCCGGAAATGCTCGTCCGCGTCACCGACGGCCTTATAGAAAACTGCCCGATCGCCGGCACCCGTCCCCGCGGCAAAACAGCCGCTGAAGACGACCTTCTCGAAGCAGAACTCCTCCGGGATGAGAAAGAAATCTCCGAGCATTACATGCTCGTTGATCTCGCGCGCAACGATGTCGGAAAAGTGTCGGAAATCGGCACCGTCGAAGCCAAAAACATCGGTCATGTCGAAAAATACTCCCACGTCATGCACATCGTCACCAATGTCGAGGGCATCCTTCGCAGCGGCCTTTCCGGTGTCGATGTGCTGTCTTCCATCCTTCCGGCCGGCACCCTGTCGGGCGCCCCCAAAATTCGCGCCATGGAAATCATCGACGAGCTCGAGCCCTTGCGCAGAGGCCTCTACGGCGGCGCGGTGGGCTATCTCGGCTTCGACGGCAACATGGATACCTGTATCGCAATCCGAACCGCCATCCTCGGTGACCGCAAAATCCACGTCCAGGCCGGCGCCGGCATCGTCGCCGACTCCGATCCCGAAAAAGAATACGAAGAATCGATGAACAAAGCGCGCGCGCTTTTCACCGCGCTCGAGAAATCCGGAGGCATGCGATGATCCTTTTAATCGATAACTATGATTCATTTGTCTATAATGTTTATCAACTGGTCGGTCAAATCAATCCCGACATCAAAGTCGTCCGGAACGACGCCGTCACGCTCCAGGAAATCGAAGCCCTGTCGCCCTCGCACATCATCATTTCCCCCGGCCCCGGTTACCCCTGCTCCGCCGGCATATCCATCGACACCATCCTCCGCTTCACCGGCAAAATCCCCCTCCTCGGCATCTGCCTCGGCCACCAGGCCATCATTGAAGCCTTCGGCGGCACCATCATCCATGCCCCCGAACTTGTCCACGGCAAAAAACGCCAAGTCAATATCCTTCCGCGTGAAAACAGTTCCGAGCCCGTCTGTCCCCTTTTTAAAGGACTTCCCCCCGCCGTCGAAGTGGCCCGATACCACTCCCTCGCCGGTGACCCGCAACTGATCCCCTCTGATCTCGTAATTACCGCCCTTGCCCCCGATGGCACCATCATGGGCGTCATGCACAAAACAGCCCCCACCTACGGTATCCAATTTCACCCCGAATCCATCCTCACGGATTGCGGCGATACGATTATGAAAAACTTTCTGGGGAAATAAAGGCTCCGGAACGTCAGCCCTCCCCCACTGGATTACAGGCGAAGACATGGGTCTCGTTTGAGCTCCAGGTCCTCGACGAAGAAATCAGACTATAAAGAACGGGAGTACCCGTTACTTCGTCTGCGGAAGTCGCTCAAAGCGAGACCCATGTCTTCAACTTGGCGGATGAAAATAGAAGTGTCGCTTTTTTACTTTAGTTTGCAGACTTCATCCGCGCGGAATAAATCCCTTATCTTAGGCTTCGCCTGCGGAGGATCGTAACGCGTCGCCTGTAATCTATTTGTGATATATCTCTCCCCTATTAATCTTAAATGCCCGATAACATTGCTCGAGCAGAATTAATCGGGACATCATATGCGTGAAGGTCATTTTCGAGAAATTGACTCTGCGATCCGCGCGGGCGAGCAGTTCCGGAGACAGTCCGTTGGAGCCGCCGATTACAAAGACCAGCTCGGCGCCTCCTTTTTCGAAGGCACGAATCATTTCGGCCGAAAAAACTTCCGAGGTCATCGACTCTCCTCCGAGGTCCATGAGCCAAACCAAAGACGACGGTTTGATCTGTGCCATCATGGCGGCACCTTCCCGCTCGAGCGCCTGCTCAACGGGAAGCGTGTCGGGTGCGTCGGGGACTTCTCGAATTTCGGTCGTACAAAAGCGCGACAGGCGCTTAATATATTCATTCATGCCGTCTTTGAGCCATTGCTCCCGGATTTTTCCGGCACAAACAACGATCAGTTTCATATCAAATCACCGCATATATCAACACATGAATCCCCGGTCATAACACCGACGCCCTCGCCGATCGCCTCATTTTCCGCAACCATCAGCACGATCGGGCCGGTCGGGCAATATCGATTGGCAACCGTCAGTGAAAAATGCTCGCCGGCAACAAGGCTGTATTCACTCAGGTACGTTTCAATTTCTCTGCGGGCAACACTGGGAGAATTATTCTCCTGGCTCAGGTGACCGAGAATGAAATGACGCGTCCCGCTCTCGAAAAGGCATCGGATCGCTTCGGCACAATCACTGTTGCACAGATGACCTCGGGTGCCGCCGACGCGCTTTTTCAGCGGCCAGGGGTATGAACCGTTGATCAACATTTCATAGTTGTAATTGGCCTCGATCAATACGACCTCACTGCCGGTCAAAGCGTCTCTGACGTCGTCGCTGAAATACCCGAGATCGGTGGCGACCGATACTTTTTTACCGAAGCCGTAAAAACTGTACCCGACCGATCCGGCGGCATCGTGCGGCGTCGGAAACGGAAGAACCTCGATATCTCCGATCGAAAAACGCTCCAGGGGCTCAATCACATGATCCAGCATTTCGGCATGCGGTTTTGTCTGGTTCGCCCGGATTCCGCGCCATGTTTCTTTTGTCGCATACGTATGAATGCCGAACTTTCTTACAAAAACGTCCAGACCGCTTAAATGATCCACATGATCATGCGTAATTAATATTGCGTCGATCCAGTCCGGCTGCTCTCCGATACCCTCAAGCGCTTCAACGATTTGCTTGCTCGAGCGACCGATATCCACGAGCAGTCTTGTCTTCCCGAATTGAATGAATATTGAATTTCCGCTGCTTCCGCTGTATAGGGGAGTAATTTTGACTAACTCAGATGACATGATTCCCTTTCTGTTCCGGTCAGATTTCAACCAAAGGCCTCGGTGACTCGTCGGTACTATCTTCTGTCCGCTCTATCTTAGCTCCGAGGCTTACTAATTTATCGACAATCCGCTCGTAACCACGTTCGATTTTCGATGCTGAAAAAATAGTTGTCGTTCCGTTTGCAACCAATCCTGCCAGAACGAGCGCCGCCCCCGCGCGCAAATCCATGGCCACAACATTCGATCCGTGTAAACGGGTCGGGCCTGAAATCAATGCTACGCGTCCGATCACAGAGATGTCCGCACCCATTGATTGAAGTTCGCTGACATATTGAAACCGGTTATCCCAGACATTTTCGTGCATACGGCTCAGACCATTCGCAAGGCAAAGCATGGCTGTTGCCTGAGGTTGCAGATCGGTCGGGAAACCGGGATACGGCATCGTTTTAAAGTTGGCGGGATGTATGGTTACGTCTTCCCTGATACTGACCCGGATACTGTCATCACCCTCATCAATATCATATCCCATCTCAAGAAGCTTCGCCGATAGCGGCTCCATGTGTTTGGGAATCAAATTACGCACGGTAACATCTCCGCGAGTCATGGCCGCGGCAATCATATACGTTCCCGCCTCAATCTGGTCCGGAATAATAGAATATGAAAAGCCGCCGGGAAGAACCGGAACGCCCTTGATTCGGATGGTATCCGTTCCTGCACCTTTAATGTTCGCGCCCATAGCGTTCAAAAAGTTGGCAACATCGACGATATGCGGTTCCTTGGCCGCATTTTCGATGGTCGTCCAGCCCTCAGCCCGCGTTGCCGCAAGCATAATGTTGATTGTCGCTCCAACACTGATTACATCCAAAAAGATATGTGCACCGCGCAATTCATCGGCCACGATTCGAATAATACCGTCGCGAATGTCCGATGCGTCCGTTCCGCGTGCGCCGAGCTTTGCAAAACCTTTCAGATGGAGATCAATCGGTCTTGTGCCGAAATTACAGCCGCCCGGCATATGCATCGTTGCTTTTTTGAAACGGGACAGAAGCGCGCCCAACAAATAATAAGAGGCGCGGATATTTTTAACTTTGGTATGTGTTGCTTCATAGGTAGTGATATTGGTCGGATCAATTTTAAACATACCCGTTCCCAGGGGTGTAATCACTGCGCCAAGTGTCTCGCATATTTCGAGCATCGCCTGAACGTCAACGATTTGCGGAACATTTTCCAGAATACATGGCCCATCCAGAAGCATAGCCGCTGCTAAAATTCCCAGCACCGCGTTTTTACTTCCGCTGATTGAGACCTCTCCGTGGAGAACGGCCCCTCCTTCAATCCGGTAACTGGTCATGCTATTTCCCCCTTAGCGTTTCTTTTTGCAGTTCGTCTATCGTTACAATCGTCCGCTCTTTAGGCGGCTCCGCGGCACTTTTGTCCAAAAAGTCAGTGCGAAGTCTATTATCCGGGTGAATCTTCGATTTTGTCAACCTGTCCGATGGCTCTTTTGGATTCATCACATTCTTCAGTTGTGAAGAAACGGGTGAAACAACATCTGCATTCCGCTTAATCGGTATAGCCGGGTATACCGGATCTGAATGATCCGGTTTGGCCTGTAAGGATTTCTGAGCCGACTGCCGTACCGGTGTTGCCATCGGCTGGGAAATCAGACGGTCCGGCCGGCCGGTATCTCCCGATCCGCGAGCAATCGGACTCGTAGGCTGTGAAGGGGGCTTTGGTGCGGATCTCTCAGCAATTTGCTCCCGTGGCTTGAGTGGAGGCTTTTCCGGAGGAATTTCCTTGGGTGTCCCGGGGAAGCGCTCCTCAAGGGCATTGATCGGTGCCCTGACGGCTTGCTCCCTTGCTTCCGGTCGCTCGTATACCGGTCTTGACGGAATGTTTTGAATTTTTACATCGTCTTCGGTTTCCATAAGCAAGTAGGACAGCAGTTCTTCAATTTGCGCCTCAGTAATTTCTTCAAGCGAGTATACCGGGAGGTCAATCTCCTCAGCCGCATTCTGTAAAAATTGTCGCGCATTTTCAAACAGAATCTCCGACCTCGGAGAATCCGACTGAATAGCTGCGATCGTTTCACGGTACGTAGTCTCCGCCTTCGGAATCGTTACGACAAATTCTGTACCCTTTGCCAGAATGCTGGATACCGAAATAGTACCGCCTTGTAATTCCGTTAACTCTTTGGCTATGGAAAGCCCCAGGCCTGTTCCGCCGTATTTTCTTGAACCGGTCGAATCCACTCGAAAAAATCGATTGAAAAGCCGCGGAAGATTTTCCTTGGAGACGCCCATTCCGTCATCACTGATTTTCAAAGAAATATAATTATTGGTCAGTTGAACCGATACATTTACATGGCCTTTTCTGTCTGTGTATTTAATCGCGTTGGAAACCAGATTGGTGATAATCCGGTCAATGGCATTTGCGTCTCCGTAGACGGGCGGGATAATGGATAAGACAGACGATTGCAAGTCAATCTCTTTTTCGATCGCTTGCACCTGCATCCGACCCACCACCTGACGCATAATGGAGACGACATCGTACTGGACCATTTTCGGGCGAATTCCACGACTGTCGATCGAAGAAAGCAATAACAGATTCTGAACCAGATTATCCATTCTCTCGCAATCGTCATGAATACGAGCAACGTCTCCGCGAATCTCCTGAAGAGGCTTTCCCTCAAGCCCCCAGTCAAGCAGCGTCTCTGAATAAGCAGAGATGGTTGTCAGCGGTGTTTTCAACTCATGCGATACATTCGCTACAAACTCTTTTCGTTGCTTTTCCTCGCGCTCCTGCTCTGTGATATCTTGAATAATAATGATCCAACTCGGATTTCTGAACATGGATAATTGCGCACGGGTCAACCGCAAGCGAACAATCCGATCCTGAACATTCACGTTTCCCGTCACATTTGTTGTCTGGAGCATCAGCGCCAGCGAAATGCCGTTATCTTTTCCATACTGGTTCAAAAAACTCTGAATTGTCTGCGGAATTTCACTGATTCCGAGAAGTGCGTTTGCCGACGGGTTTCCGGTAATCAAACGGCCATCCGCGCCATACGCCAGAACGCCTACCTGAAGCTCGCGCAATATGGTTTCGGATGTGTCTTTTTCCTTCTTGAAATCGGCAACGATGCTCTTAATTTTCTGGTCTGCTTCACTCGAAAAATACTTGGCTTTCAGCCGCGAATAAACAAGCGCCCATATCGATCCGATCAAGACGCCGATCAGCAAAATCAATATTCCGAGAAGTGGATTCTCCGCCAACGGCTGAAAAAAACCCGCAGCGCCTGTCGATGCTGCTTGAATTGGAAATACAGTCATCTTGATCGGCATCCTTCACTCATGTCTGACTTTTTTCGAAATAATACCCCACGCCGCGCTTCGTCAAAATATAGCGATAGTTGTTCTGATCCGGCTCAAGTTTCTCCCTTGTGCGTCGAACGGTAACATCGACAGTCCGGACATCACCGTAATACTCGTAACCCCACACCTTCTCAAGGAGTGTCTCTCTGGAAAAAACCTGCCCGGCATTCTGGGCTAAGAATCGCACCAGTTCAAATTCGCGCAACGTGAGTTCCAGAACCTTACCGGCCCTGCGGACCTGATATGCGTCGGTATCAATCTCAAGCTCACCGAAAGACATCACCTTGCTGCTGTCGCTCGCTTCGCTCTCTGCAAGCGAAACCCGCCTTAGTTGCGCCTTCACTCTTGCCAGAACTTCACGAACACTGAATGGCTTGGTTATATAGTCATCTGCACCCAGTTCAAGACCCAATACTTTATCAATCTCTTCGCTCTTGGCTGTCAGCATCAATATCGGAACACTGGATTGCAGGCGAAGCTTTCTGCACACATCAAACCCATCCATCTTAGGCAGCATACAATCAAGGAGAATCAAATCGGGCTTCATGGAAAGTCCCATCTCGAGGCCGGTAGCTCCATCACCTGCCGTAATTGTCGTATACCCCTCACGCTCAAGATTCGCCTTCAAAATATCAACAATATTCGGCTCATCATCGACTATCAGGATCTTAGCACACATATTATTCTCCCCATTCTGCAAAAAGATATATCCGGCCGCTGCGACAATGACATTTAAGACCAAGTTATAATATAACTAGAGTAATTATACCATTTATCTTTGAAAAGCAATGAAAAAAATGAAAGAAGGTCTTCCGCGTTTGTCGCGGAAGACCTTCATATAATCCGGCAGTATCTATCTTCCCGGGCCGTTACCAGCCAAGTATTGTCGAC